>JBEKWB010000261.1:0-4322 GCA_049513455.1 Acidimicrobiales bacterium | reverse complement strand
GTGGAACCCGTACCAGCGGTCGAACCCGCGTGCGAGGGGCCAGGTATCACGCGAGGCGGCCATGTTGGTCTCGCCCTCCGGGCTCAGGTGCCACTTCCCGACGGCATAGGTGGCGTACCCGCTCGCTCTGAGGATCTCGGAGAGGAAACCGTTCTCCCGGGGCGGCCTGCCCCAGTACCCGGGGAAGCCGATCGCCAGGTCGGCGACGCGGCCCATGCCACTGCGGTGGTGGTTCCGGCCCGTGAGGAGACAGGCGCGGGTGGGCGAGCACAGTGCCGTCGTGTGGAAGTTTGTGAGCCGGACTCCCTCGGCAGCCACACGGTCAATCACGGGGGTGTCGATGTCGGACCCGTAGCAACCGAGCTGTGCGAACCCCACATCGTCGAGGACGACCAGCATGATGTTGGCCGCGCCCTCAGGAGGCGTGGCGACGGGAGGCCACCACGGCTCCGATGTGCGCCAGTCGTCGCCGATCTTTCCACCGAACACGGTCTTTGCCATGACGAACACCCCCGGGGTCTCGAACGTGACGAGAGCATTGCATCGACGGCCGGCTCAGCCTGGCCGGGGCGGCCTGGCTGCCTTGACGCTCAGGTCGCCTGCCAAGGGCCCTCGGCGGATGACCCAGCCACGGCGATCTGCTGAGCGAGCAAGTGGGCCGCCCGGGTCTCGATCCCGGCACCTTGGGATTAAAAGTCCCCTGCTCTTCCGGATGAGCTAGCGGCCCGCGACTGCAAGTTAATTGACGTCAGGGCTCCCGGGAGAAATACCCGATGGCAGCCCGATCGCTCAGCCGACCCCGGAGAGGGCCGGCACGACCGGCCCCCATGTCTCCTCGAGCCATTTCGACGGCTCGGGTCCCGTCGAGCGGACCACGATGGCATGCGCGCCCGCGGCAGCGAGCGCCTCCACCTCGCGCATGATGGTGTCGCGGTGGGCGTCCTCGGCTACGGCGATGAGCGCCGTCACCTCGATCTCCTCCGGGTTGCGGCCGACCTCGTGGCAGTGGTGTCGCAGCACGTCCACCTTGTGGGCGACGGTGGCGGAGTCCCCGATGAAATTGCAGGCATCGGCATACTTCGCCACGACCCGAACTGGTAGTGCGTGCCCTCGTAGGGGCCGTTGTCGTCGCTCCACATCTGGAAGCAGATCTGGAGCGTCTCCTCGAGCCGCTCGTACCGCTCACTGAGCGGCGGGAAGGGAACACCCAGTCCTCGATGCTCCCGCTCGTACCATGCCGCACCGAGTCCCAGCTCCGCCCGCCCACCCGAGAGCACGTCCAGCGTGGTGACCGTCTTGGCGAGCAACCCCGGATGGCGGTACGTCACTCCGCCCACGAGGAGCCGGAAGCGCAGGCGCTCCGTCTTGGCGGCGGCGAACGAGAGGGCGGTGTACCCCTCGAGCATCGGTTCCTCGGCCGGCCACAGCATGTCCATCTGGAACCAGTGGTCCATCACCGACAGCGTGCGCACCCCGATTGCCTCCGCCGTCCGGGCCAACGATGCGAATGTGGGCCCGATGGCCTCGGGGCCCCCGGGCCAGGTGAAACGCGGCACATGGATGTCGAGTTGCATGTCGTCCTCCCGATCTCTTCTGGGGAGGGTACCCCGCACGGTGCGCAGCGCGACCGGGCGGCTGGCCTGAGTGGAGACGGTACTGTCGGCCGGGCATGAGTCTCGTCATGAGCGTGATCATGCCGACGGAGCTGCTCCTCCAGATCACCACCGTGCCCGACGCCTACCTCCAGTACTGCGCGCTCGCCCACCTGCCCTACGAGAGCGACGTCCCCCGGGGAGCGGGCCGATCACCGGGCACAACGCGGCCCGGCTGTCCCCCAGCCTGCAGACGTGGCGGCTTCATCTGCGAATGCTGACCACGAGGACCACGCGCCGCTGTATCGGCTCTCCAGTGACCCCGACGTCACGTTCCAGTGGCGCTTCCGGGGGACCACACCGAGCTACGACGAATTCCTCAAGCAGCTGAATCCGGGCGTGCTCCGCCAGCTCGTCGTGAGCTCGCACGGCTCCCCGGAGGTCCCTGGGCTCGTCGTCGCCTACAACGCGGACTTCCGGCGCCGTTTCTGCCATGCCGCCGTTGTCATGCACCCGCGCCTGCACCGCCGCGGGCTCGGCATCAAGGCATTCATGGGGCTGGCCCGCTACGTCTACTACGGCTGGGACTTCCGCATGATCATCATGGAGGCGGTCGGCATCGCCTTCGAGAACTTTGCCAGAGGCGAAGAGGCCGGCTACTTCACCGTGGAGGGACGCATCCGCGATCAGTTCTATTACGGCGGACGGTACTGGGACGGTATCTCGGTGACGCACCGCCGGGACCAGTTCGAGAAGGTCCTCTAGTGCATACTCGCGATAATAACACTGATGTGATTTCATGGAGGGATGCGACTCCCTCCACTCAAACTCCGCCGAGGTGACCGTGCCGAGCTCGAGGCGCGCGTTCGGTCGAACACCATCGAGGCCCGAGCGGCCAAACGAGCCCGCATGATCCTGCTTATGGCCGATGGCGAGTCGAATCGAACCATTGGTGAGCTGGTGGATTTGCACTACAACCAGGTTGGCATCTGGCGGAAACGCTACGAGGAGTTCGGACTGGCCGGCCTCGAAGACGAAGAGCGTCCCGGTCGTCCGGTCGTCTATGACCACGACGACGTGTTGCTGTTGGTCAAGCTTGTGACCGAGGAGCCTCCCGAGGGTGCGACGCGCTGGACGATGGAGGCCCTGGCGCAAGCAATGGCTGATCACGGCGTCGCCATTTCGGCCTCGCAAGCCTGGAGGATCTGCAAGTCGATCCGGACTTTTGGGCCAAGGCGTCCGACGTGTGCGGTCTATACCTCGATCCGCCCACAAACGCCGTGGTGTGGAGTGTCGATGAGAAATCCGGCATGCAGGCCAAGTCCCGGGTTAACCCGACCAAGCCGGCTGTGCCGGGCAAGCCCGCTCGAAGGGAGTTCGAGTACAACCGCAACGGCACCGCCGTGCTCTTCGCCGCCCTCGACGTCCATGACGGCGGGATCGCCGGCTGGGTCACCGACTCGACCAGATCAGAGAACTTCGTGGACTTCTTGGGGGACCTGGTGCGCCAGACACCCAAAGGACTTGACCTGCACTGCATCGCCGACAACCTCAGCGCGCACAAAACCGGAGTGGTCGCTAGCTTCTTGGACAAGAACCCTCATGTGCACATCCACTACACACCCACCCACGCCAGCTGGCTCAACCAGGTCGAGTTGTTCTTCTCGATCCTTGAGCGCCGGCTCATACGCAGGGGCGAGTTCGCTTCCGTCGAAGAGCTGGCCGATCGCGTCATCACCTTCATCAAGGACTACAACCGAAGAGCCGCCCCGTTCCGCTGGACCTACGACGGCAAACCTTTACGAGTCGCGTAAGTCACAATGATTAACGCGCGAGAGCACTAGGAAACGCCGGGCCTCGAGGGATGGTTCGCGCTGAAGAAGGCGCCGCCCTTTCGTCCGGTCCACACCGAAGGGGCCAGCGAGACGCGATGCCTCAAACAGCGCGCGCTTCGAGTTCCAACGCTGACCTGAGGAGCGCGTCGTTCGCGTTCTCGGGCAGCCGGTCGAGAGGCTCCACCAGCTCCTGGACTGTGGGGCCGAGCTTCGCCGCAAGCGGCGCCAACTTCGCTAGATCGAAGTCGTAGAGATTGGCGCAATTCTCCCCCAGGATCCTCTGCTTCTCGTCCGGACCGATCCCGGACATCACCTGGCGCAGCGTTTCGCGGGTGAAGGGGTGGGTCCCTTCGTCGTGGGGGTAGTCGCTGCCCCACATGAACCGGTCGGCACCGATCTGTGCCCGAACTGCCATGTCGCCGGGTCGGGGTTGACTGACCCCCATCCAAACGTTCTGGGCGAAGTACTCACTCGCGAGATGCCCGAGCTTGTGCTCGTCGCCGTAGCGGATCTCCCCGGTCTGTCCAGTCGTGCGGATGCGGTGAATGGTGGCGTCGAGATCTCTCAGCAGTTTCGGCACCCAAGAGCACTGGGCTTCCGTGATCGCAAACTTCAGCCGCGGGAATCGCTCGAAGATGCCGCCGAGAACGAACTGGACGAAGGGCCGCTGTGAGTAGAAGCTTGCCTCGTTGATGTAGAAGAGCATGGCAAACGGATAGTCGCCGTAATCCGGTACGCCCGTGCCCCCGTGGACGTTGACGGGCATTTCGAGGTCCTCGATGACCTCCCAGAGTCGGTCATAGGCGGGGTCGTAGAGGGGTCGGACCCACGTGACATCGGGTGCGATATTGGGGAGGAGGATTCCGCCGCGGAGACCGTGCTCCTTGATCCAATG
>JBEKWB010000260.1:0-3074 GCA_049513455.1 Acidimicrobiales bacterium | reverse complement strand
CGTGGGGGCGTCCACGGGAATGGCGGCATCGAAGGTCTGCCCGGGGTACACGAGGAGGATCG
Source organism: Acidimicrobiales bacterium (assembly GCA_049513455.1). Classification (GTDB taxonomy): domain Bacteria; phylum Actinomycetota; class Acidimicrobiia; order Acidimicrobiales; family RAAP-2; genus Bog-473. The sequence goes on along the minus strand of JBEKWB010000260.1, from coordinate 3,012 downwards.
ACCACTCGAGTCGGATCCGATCGGCGGGGACCCCGGCGTTGCCGAGCTCGGTGAGGGCCTTGTCCTCCAGTTCCTGAGCCAGGCGGCGCAGCATCTCCGGGTCCGCTTCCTGCCAGGGCACGATGTACCCCCTGGAGTCGTCGATGACGTGATCGGCCGTGAGCAGACCCAGGGCGGACAGGCCGGGGGCGGCGCTGGGCACGAGCACCCGCCGCATGCCGAGCGCCGCGGCCTGCGTCGTGGCGTGCACGCCTCCCATGCCGCCGAAGGCGACGAGATCGAGCCGGCGCGGGTCCGCCCCGGCGAGCGAGAGCACCCGGCGGATGGCGTCGGTCATGTGGGCGTCCACCAGCCTCACGGTTGCCGCGGCGGTCGCCTCCGCGTCCAGGCCGAGCTTGGAGCCCAGACGGGCCAGTGCGGCGGCGGCGGCCTCACGATCGAGCTGCATCCGCCCGCTCGCAAAGCGCTCGGTGTCGAGTCGGCCCAACACGAGGTCGGCATCGGTCACGGTCGGTTCCGTTCCACCTCGGCCATAGCTGACCGGGCCGGGCTCGGACCCGGCGGACTGGGGCCCCACGTGGAGGATGCCGGCCTCCTCCCAGGCAATCGATCCTCCCCCGGCCCCGACCGACGGGATGTCCACCATCGGAATGCCGATGCAGTAGCGGTGCCTCCAGTTCCAGTCCATCTTCACCTCGGGGCGGCCTCCCCGGATCAGGCACACGTCGTAGCTCGTGCCCCCCATGTCGACACTGACCACGTCGCCGAGGCCGGCGTCGAGTCCGGCTCGAGCGGCCGCGATCACACCACCCGTCGGCCCGGAACCGATGGTGGCCACCGCACGCCGGGCCGCGGCGCCGGCGGTCGCCACCCCGCCGGCCGAGGTGGCGACCAACAGTTCGTGCGAGAACCCGGCCGCGGCCAGTCGGTCGGTCAGCCGCTCCAGATAGCGGGCGATGGGTGGGCCGACGAATGCATTGACCAAGGTCGTCGAGGTCCGCTCGAACTCGGGGGGCTTGGGGAGTATCTCGTGGGAGAGGGACACCATCTCGACATCCGGGTATTCGTCGAGGATGATCTCGCGGGCTCGCAGCTCGTGTTCGGGGTTGATGAATGAGTGGAGGAAGCAGACCGCGATGGACGTGACCCCGAAGGCACGAAGGCGAGCGGTGGCCTTGCGCACACCCTCCTCGTCCAGCGGGGTCTCGACCTCTCCCTCCGCCGTCATGCGCTGAGCGATCTCGAGCCGGACGCGGCGACGGGCGATGGGAGCGGGTGGCGGCGCGGCCGGATCCCAGATGTCCTCTTTGAAGCACCGGCGGAACTCGATCTCGTCGCGAAATCCCTCAGTGACGAGGAGGCCCGTCGGGGCCCCCTTCATCTGGATCAGCGCATTGTCGCCGGTCGTCGTCCCGTGCACGATGGTGCGAGTCTGAGCGAGGAGCTCAGCCAGCTCGAGGCCCTCGACGGCGGCCAGCTGGGCCAGGCCGGCGAGCACGCCATCGCTCTGGTCCTGGGGCGTGGTCGGAGCCTTCTCCAAGACCCGGCTCCCGTCGGGCCGTCCCAACACGCAGTCGGTGAACGTTCCGCCGACGTCGATGCCGATCCGATAGCTCACCTTCTCGCTTCCCTTTCGAGTTTCGTCGCATCGAGGTCGACGGCGAGCGTCATATCCTCCAGCGAGCCCGTGATGACGACCCCGTAGTCCTTGAACGCTCCCTCGACCGAGACGTACTCGTCCCACACGTCGTCCAGCACGGCGGAGGGCTCCCGATCCAACGGGTCGCCCCATCCCCCACCTCCCCCGAAGTGGTACACGAGACGCTCGCCGGTCTGGAGGAGCTTGTTGGCCACGGAGGGGTTCACCTCCTCATCGCCCACCATGCAGTGATCGGGAGAGCCGTGATGACCACCGGCTATGCCGGGGTGGATGTGGCGTTGATTCACCACGTACTGGTTGACGTAGGTGGGTGTCCGGACCTCCTTGACGAAATTGCTTCCGCACCCTCCGCGCCACTGGCCCGGACCCCCGGAGTCGGTGATGTAGTTCCGTCCCCGGAGGATGTGCGGAAAGAGGTGCTCGTTGATTTCCGCGCTGGCCTTGATCAGGTTGCCACTTGCGGCCGCCAGGGCCCCCCACGCGTCCTGTCCCCGCACAGCATTCACCCACCCGGCATTGACCTCACCACCGTGGTCGAAGAACGGAACACCGGTGCGCGGGTCGACGTCGCCCCACATTTGGCGCGGGCTGCCGTACTTGTAGCTCTGTGGAGCACAGCGGTCCGGGATGATCTGGCTCATGGCCAGGGCGATGGCGTCGCTGACCTCCACTCCGGGGTGGTGGGTCCCACTCGAGACCGGCTTCCCCTCGGTCGGGTTCAGGCACGAGCCCTCCGGGACCCGCAGCTCTATGCAGTCGAAGAACCCCTCGTTCTTGGGGATACTGGCGTCGACCATGCTCGCCAGCTGGGCGATCGCGTTGCCCCGGGTGTTCCCGAACGTCGACCAGGCCTGGATCTCGGGACGGCTGTCCGAACCCGCGAAGTCGATGATCAGCCGGTCCCCGTCGACCGTGACGGCCACGTGGACGTGGATGTCCCGGTTCCCGGCCGGATCGGCATCGAAATAGACGTCCGCCTCGTAGGTGCCATCGGGCCAGGCGGCGATCTCCTGGGAGAAGCGGCGGCGCGCGTCGGCGATCGACCAGTCCACGGCCGCGCGCACCACGTCGGCCCCGTAGTCGTCGATGATCGACTTCAGGCGTTCGACCCCGAGCTGGGCCGCACCCACCTGGGAGCGGAGATCGCCGACGAAGCCGGCTAGTCGGTTGTTCGCCCGCATCATCAAGACGACGTCCCGACGCTCCGTGCCGGCGTCGAGGATCTTCAGGATCGGATACCGAGTGCCTTCGCTCCAGATGTCCTTGGCGAAGACGTTGTACCCGCCGGCCATGGCGCCGCCGGTGTCACCGTGATGACACTGGATGGACGCGAAGAGGACCAGTTCACCGTC
>JBEKWB010000259.1:0-2995 GCA_049513455.1 Acidimicrobiales bacterium | reverse complement strand
GCGATTTCCAGGTCGTCGAGCCCCTTCCAGGGCCCACCGTTGGCGGCGAGCGCGGCGGGGTTTCTGTGCAATTCGGTTTTGTACAATCCCATCACCGATTCCGCCATCGCGTTGTCAAAACTTTAACCGGCTAATCGGGACCTGGACCGGTGGATCCAATGGCCCGTCACAGCGGTTAGTTGGCCTTGCGGGTCCGCTGTCGAGGGGGATCGAGAAGGCGAAGTTGTTCCTCGTGGCGCCGGACCCGCTCGGCCAAGGCTTCGACGGCGGTGCGCAGATGGCCAATCTCAGAGGACAGGCCAGACATGGTCCGAGGGTCGTGACTATGGGTCCGGTGCTCCTCGACCACCATCCGCAGGGCCGGATCTCTGTAGAGCGTGGTGCGGCTAATGCGGGCGGCGGCGGCGACCGTCGTGAAGGTCACGGAGTCGCCCTTTTGGAGTAGATCCGCGCACGTCCGCTCCACTCTGGCCAGGGTCTCGGGGGCTGTCATCCCGCCAGGTTCTCACCTTCGGCCAAGAGGGCGTCGAGCCGGGTGATGAGGCGTCGGTGCCGTTCGGCCTCGTCGATCCAACCGCGTGCCTCGGCGTCGGCCGCCAGTGCTTCGGCGTCGACTCGTTGCGCCGAAAGAACCGAGACACTGGCGGCATCGGTGCGGAAGTTGGGGCAGTGCTCGCAGATGTTGGCATAGGGACACGAACCCTGGGCCGGAGCTCGCAGGCAGTAACCGCCAGCGAGCCGGGCCTTGATCGCCGGCACGTGGCGCCAGTCACCGTCACCTGTCACCGGGATGCGAGTGCGTCCCGGTGACAGTTCTCCGAGCCGGGACTTGGCCAGGTCGAGTGCCCGCTCGTACTCGGCGCGCACCGTCGTGTCGAAGAGCCGGCCATAGCGAAGGCTCATTTCCGCCGAGACGTGCCCGAGGAGGGCCATGAGGGCCTGCAGTGACACCCCGGCATTCACCATGGCGGTGGCGAAGGTATGTCTGAGCTGATGAGGTTTCACGTGGCCGATGCCGGCGGCATCGCCGGCCCGATCGAGTTCGATCCGCAGAGCCTGTTGGGCCAGCCGTCGGCCGTGGTGGGTGAAAAGGAACTGTGCCGGGCGCCCCGTGCGCGGGTGCACAAGCGGTCGACCCTCCGACCGGGTGGCGCAGATGCGGTCGATCAAGGTGACGGTCTCCTCGTCAAGGGGCACCATTCGCTCGGTGTCGAGTTTGCCGAGTGGAACCTTGAGCCACGCCCCATTGCCGGGAATCTCGTGCACACAGTCGAGTTCGAGGTCGAGCAGCTCGCCGATACGCAGCCCGCAGGCCCGGGCCAAGAGCAGCGCGTCGGCCGCCAGTCGGAAGTCGGATCGACCGAGAGCCTCGCCGAGACGCCGGTCGGCGTCGAAGCGGTTTTGGCAAACGCGGGATGTCCGTGCGGAACACGAGGCGTCGCTTCGGGGCGTCTGTCCATCCCCACTCGGTGACGTCATTGAGGAAACTCGAAACTGTCAAGATCCGTCGTGACTGATCGGCGGTCGTGATCGGCTCACCGTTCTTGGAGTTGATCGCACTGGCCACCGAGTTCAGATAGGGCTCGATGTGCCGCTGTCGGTCGAGATCAGCCAGCGACGTCAACTCGGGGTCGTGGTCGGCGAGGAAACGGCCGAAGTGAACCAAGCGCGTCGCCATGCAAGTCACAGTGTCGGGTTGGCACGTGCCGGTCTTGCGCTCCAGATAGGCGATGAATGACGACTGGAGTGCGGGATGGACGTCAACGACGCGATCAGCGAAGGACTTCGGCTGCTGCCAATGAGGTGGCGGAGCGTCAAGAATGCCCAAATGGAACAACACTCGGTGAGCGCCATTGAGGGCGCCCCGGTAGTGACGCCATCCCTTCCCGGTCTCGAGCCCACGGCGTCGACATGCTTGGGTCAATTTGTCGAAGTCGTCGAGGGTCAACTGCTCGAGGCATACGTTGGTCTCGATGAGCAGACGACCGATGGACTGCGAAGCCATGCGCAGGCTGCTAATCGAGGTGAACCCGATCGCTTCGGCACCTTGGCGGAAGCGCTCCATGTCGGCGGCCAGTGGACTGGCCGCGATTTCTCGCCAAAAGCTCGAAAGTTTGCGAGAAACCAGGTAGTCGTAGCCGGGCTGGAGCCAACCGTGGACCATCAAAAAGATCAGAAACGAGTTCGTCTGAGGGCCCTCGGCCAGTCTGTGGGCAAGCGGCTGCGAGGCCCAGTCCTGTGGATGTGGCCACTGCCGCATGAAGGTCTTGGCCCCTTGGGTGGTGCTGCTGTTGCCCCGGCCGGTGCGCATCTGGTGGCGCGCATACTCGGCGAGGTAATCCCTCGCCGAGGCGTCAGCCGCGCGAACGCTGTCGGTCTCGGGCAGCATCGAACTCGGCCTTTACGTGAGCAGGAGCGAGGTGGACATAACGGGCGGTCGTGTCGATGTGGGCATGGCCAAGGTGTGCCGGAGTGCGTGAGGGTGGCCGCCTGGGACACCGGCCGCCGACCGGTGGTAGCGAAAGACCGTGCGCAAGCCCGCGGGGGTCAGCGGCTGACCACGGTTGGGTCCTTTGGCCACCACGAACAGCCGGGAAGTCTGGGTCTCTGGACGTTCGGCGAGCAAGTAGGTCTGAATGACACCGGCTACGTCCACATCGAGCGGAACGCGGCGTTCTTTGGAGCCTTTGCCGCTCACACGCAGCCACCGTCCGCCGATGTCCACATCGCGGACATCGAGAGCCAGCACCTCGCCGGCTCGCAGGCCGCAAAAGACCATCAATCCCGCCATCGCCCGGTCCCGCCAGGTCCGCAGGCTCCCCACCAGGGCCACGACGTCGCCCGCCTCCAACGCACGAGGAAGTCGCTGGGGCTCTCGAACTCGCAGGGCTGATCGCTGTCTCGGACGGCGTGCCACGTGCGCGAGCAAGCCGTTGCGCTCGCCAGAGGAGAGCCTTCTCGCTTCCCTGCCTCTCGGGACCGGGTTCTTGGCATC
>JBEKWB010000258.1:0-3765 GCA_049513455.1 Acidimicrobiales bacterium | reverse complement strand
CAGGAAGGCTGTCAGCGCCTCCTCTATGTCCGCCCCGGTCTCTTCGCTTACCCATCCCCAACCGGCCCTTTCTCTTGCCCACCGCCCTTTACTTTCGCCAATATGGAACCCCCACGACGAGACGCCGAATTGTCTGGTCAGAGAATCCGGGTCCACATTGGTGCCCCAGATGGAGAGCTTGAGACGCAGCGAGGTCTTGGGCACTTCCCTATTCAAGCCGAAGTTGATGTGACTGCCGATGCGTCGGACTCCCTGTCCCTAAACAACGCCGGATCGGAGAGTGGCAACCGACTACGCGCTGACGGGTGGAAGCGAGCTATCAGCAGCCGCAATGTCCTTGTGGAATCGCTTGTGAACGTAGAGCCGTTCCCCCAGCGCGTCGAATCGGTACCACAGCCCATGTGCTGGACCGATGATCGTTGTTCGGGGCAGTTCGCGCACCTCGCCCAAGATCCTCGTCAACCTCCACTTACCACCTCGAAGGACGAGGATTCGACGGTTTGTCACGACGACAACTCGGTACGAGTTCAGCAAGGGAAGGAGGAGGAGCAGATATTGGCTGTGTGTTTGGGCAGAAAAGGCCACTTGAACGACCTCATCGTTTTCTACAAAGGGAGCAGCGTTCCTTCTGAGCGTGTCTCGGATCGCCATTCACCGAGCCTATCGAATGCCACATTTCATTCACATGAGGGCGACTCGCCCCGTACGCCGGTCGGGAGCGCAACCGGCTGCGAAGGAGATCAGCGTTCAGAGATCGCCGGACGCTGGTTGTGAAAGCTCACTCGCTTGGTGCCATATCAGCTGTAATGCGCATGAGAAGCCTTCTGTTTAGAGCAGATACTCGGTGCAGACTCACTTCGACGTTGGTGTTGTTGGCAATGGTAACGAACACAATGTGGCCCTGCATTACTTCCCCGCCGTCAATGATCGTGCGACCATCTCGATGTTGAATACCGGGGTCATTGGCAGACTGCTCGCCACAGTGCCAAATGTCCCACTTCCTGCCGCCATTTTCGACGGAGCCTACTTTCCGACCGATGAGACACGGGACGATGACGCGGCGACCCTGTGTGGTGGCCCACACCACGAAGTGACCGATCCCGGGAGCCATTCCTACATAACCATGTGGAGCCGCATACACGATCTGCGCGAGGAAACAGGCGCCAAGCACACATGGATAACCACAAGAGGTCGCCTTGCCCTCCTCACACCACGGATTGTCGTACTGCCCCTTGGGCATAACAAGGGGGCAAAGTACGTCTAGGTTGACAGACCTTGCGGCATCTTCACATCTTGTGACCTCGATTTTGCTCACCGGGCGAAGGTACTGCGCCAGCGTTCCCAAGTTGCCGGGCGACGGCGTCGCCCCAGTTGCTGAAGAGAACCATCCGCTGGCAAACAGCAAGACAATCACGACGAGCGCAAGCTGCCGGTTCAGGGTCAATGCCGCTCCTCGCTTCGCTATGTCACTACCTCGATAATTCGTCCGACCACCGAACGGGTGGTGCGCGCGTCCGCGTAAAAAGCTCTCCTTCCTGGAAGAATGACTGTCACCACAACAGGTCCATCAACCAGGAGGAGAGCTCCTTGAAAGTGCACCGTAGTCGCTCGGTCCGTCGGGCCAAAGTGATACCTGACGGGAAGAACTTGGTCAGCCATGCCGGTGCTGCGCTGTTGGCCGAGTTGGCCGATCGGAGTGGGCTGACCGAAGCGATGTCGGGAGCCATGGAGGACTGTGGGATCTCCTGGCACACCCACGATCCCGGTGTCGTGCTCACCCATCTGGCGATCGCCATCGCGGACGGGGCGGACTGTTTGGCCGACATCGCCGCTCTCAAAGAACAAGAGGATCTCTTCGGTCCGGTGGCGTCTGTGGCGACAGCCTGGCGGGCCGTGCATGCCACCGCCGTCTTCGAGCTGCGGGCGATCCCGATTGCCCTGGCCCAAGCCCGCGAGCGCGTCTGGGCGGCGGAACCACCGGTCGGCCCGATGATCTGGGACTTCGACTCCACCTTGGTCAACGTGCACTCAGAGAAAGAGGACGCCGCCGCCACGTACAAGCGCGGCTACGGGTTCAACCCGCTCGCCGCCTGGTGTGACAACACCAAGGAGCCCCTGGGCGCCATGCTGCGGCCGGGCAACGCCGCGCCCCACAACACCGACGATCACCTCGAACTCCTCGAACAGGTGGTGCGCTCGGTGCCGCCCGAGTACGCGCTCGGCCACGAAGAAGACGACGACCCTGCACTGGTGGTCCATCCCATCTTGGTCCGGGTCGACTCGGCCGGGGCCTCGCACCGCTTCGTCCACTCCCTCAGCATCGCCAACTTCGACTACTCGATTGGCTTCCCCATCAGCGGTTCTGTGCGTGACGTCCTCCTTTTGGCCCAAGAAGAGGACTGGGTACGAGCGACAGAGCTCGATGGAGGAACCCGAGACGGTGCCGAGGTCATTGAGCTGACCGAGATCATTGAGCTCAAGGGATGGCCCGATGACATGCGGGTGATCTGTCGCCGCGAACGCCCGCACCCGGGCGCCCAGCTCTCCCTCTTCGACACCTGCGCCGGCTGGCGGCACACCTGCTTCATCACCAACACGCAAGGTGACGACATCGCCGCGTTGGAGTTGCGTCACCGCGGCCATGCCCGCGTCGAGGACCGGGTGCGATGCTGGAAGGCATGCGGACTGGCCAACCTGCCCTTCGATGGGTACTGCGCCAACGAAGCCTGGGTGGCGGTGTCGGTGATCGCCCCCAAGACCATGCGTTATCGGGTCCTCCACGTAGCCGCCGTGCTGGTCCACCGCGGGCGTGACCTCATCATGCGGCTCGACGAGACCTGGCCCTGGGCCAGTGAACTCGCCACTGCCTTTGCGCGTCTACGCGCCGCCTTCCCATAGAGAGATGGGTCCCGGCGCCCGACCCCGAAGCAATTCCGCAGGGCGCGACATCACCAGATCAAACGAGCGACCGGGAACCTTGACGTCCCCAGTGCGTTCCTGATGCAATCAGCGGGTCAGAGAACCAACTTGTAGTACCCGGGGACGCTCGTCAGAGGTCGGAAGAATGATCGAGGCTAACTAATAGTTCGAGGGGAGCTGGCGATCCCACTTTCTGGTGGTGGCTGGTGCGTGCCAATGGCAGACTTGGCTCGTGGGACGCATCGTATGGGACAGAGAGATCGCAAGCGTCTACGACGCGACCTACGCCGAGATGGAGGAGCCGGCAGTGGTGGCTCCGATGGTGGACTTGCTCGCCCAACTGGTCGGCGATGGTGCCGCCCTCGAGTTTGCCGTCGGCACGGGGCGGATTGCCCTGGCACTTAGCGCCCGGGGGGTCCTTGTCCATGGGATCGAGCTCTCGCCCGCGATGGTCGAACAGTTACGCGGCAAGCCAGGCGCCGACGCGGTCCCGGTGACGATCGGCGACATGGCAACCACGCGCCTGTCCGAGACCTTCGACCTCGTCTACGTGGTCGCTAACTCCATCATGAACCTGACGACCCAAGAGGAACAGATCTCCGTGTTCTCGAACGCGGCAAGCCACCTCGGCGTCGGTGGGCGATTCGTGGTCGAGCTGATCGTCCCCCAACTTCGCCGCGTGCCTCCGTCGGAGATCGCCCGGGTCTTCAGACTGGACCCCGACCACGTCGGCATCGAGACGTTCGACGATCCCGTGGGCCAGGTCGCATGGTCACATCACTGGGTCGAGGTTGACGGTCGACTGGTGCGCCACTCCGCTCCGTACAGGTACATCTGGCCCTCTGA
>JBEKWB010000257.1:0-2661 GCA_049513455.1 Acidimicrobiales bacterium | reverse complement strand
CCGCGGTGGAGGATCGTCACGTCGTGACCGTGGGCGACCAGCCGGGCCACGATCGGGATCCCACTCGGGCCGGTGCCACCGATGACGAGGATTCTCACGACTGGGGATGGTACTCGTGGGTGATGTCGCCGGCCCTTTCGTGCGTTCGGACCGAGCCGTCCAGACGTGTCCGGCGGCGTTCGAACGAGTAGAACGTGCATATGTCCCTTTCCATCGCGGACGATCCCCGCTACCTCCAGATGGTGCAAGCCGAGGAGGTGCTGACCGCCCCCGGTCAGCCCTACGAGATGACCCAGGAGACGGTCCTCGGTGAGCGCGTCGCCGTGCTTTGCCGGCGGCCGCGCTCCCTGCGGCAGGTGCTCGTCGACGGGTGCGCGGCATACGGCGGGGACGATTGCTACATATTCGATGACGGCGAGCGCATCACGTTCGCCCGGCTCGAAGAAGTGGTCGCCTCCGTCGCCACCTCCCTACGCGACCGGCGACCGGGTGGCGATCTGCGCCGCCAACTGCCCGGAGTGGCTGTTGACCTTTTGGGCCGTGGCCAGTCTCAATGCGGTCGTCGTGGCGATGAACGGCTGGTGGACCGGAACCGAGATGCGCAACGCCATCGCCCTGACCGAGCCGTCCGTGCTGCTCATGGACGAGAAGCGCCTCGCCCGTCTGGAGGGCGACGTCGGCGTGCCGGTGATCCGCGTCGAGCGTGATTTCGCCGAACTGACGACGCGCCCGGACGTTCCGCTGCCCGACCCCGCCATTGCCGAGGACGACCCGTTCATGTTGATCTTCACCAGTGGAACGACCGGCCGGCCCAAGGCGGCCACGCTTTCCAACCGAACGGTCATCGGCTACGTGCAGCTGCAGCTGTTCATCCAGGACCGGAGCATGGTCATGGCCGGTGTGACCCGAGGCGGGGCGCCGCCGTCGGTGCGCCTGTCCCCCTTTCCGCTCTTCCATGTCTCGGGCATGGGTACCGCGGTCTCGACGGTGATGACGGGCGCCAAGACCGTCTGGCCCCTGGGTCGCTTCGAGCCCTCGCGGGTGGTCGACCTGACGCTGCGGGAGAACGTCGCGTTCTGGAGCGGGGGGACCACCCACATCGCGCGCCTCTTGGACAGCCCGGAGATCGAGAGGGTGGCGCCCTCCCAAATTCTCGGGATCGGGGTGGGTGGATCGGCCACCACTCCGGACATCATGCGGAGGATCGCGGTCCGCTTCCCGCACCTGTCGATGTCGACGTCGACCGGGTACGGGTCGACCGAGACCGGCGGCATCGCCAGCTGGGCCCCCAACTGGATGCTCCGGGCCGTCCCCGGCTGTGTCGGACCGCTGCTCCCGACGGTCGCGGCGCGCATCACCGACGACCGGGGTGCGGTGTTGCCCGACGGGGCGGAGGGGAACATAGAGATCCGCAGCGCACTCACCATGCTCGGCTACTGGCGCAACGACGCCGCCAACAAGGAAACGATACGGCCGGGAAGGTGGGTCGCTTCGGGTGACTTCGGGCGCCTCGAGGACGGAATCCTCACCATTGCCTCGCGCCGGCGCGACCTCATCATCCGTGGGGGCGAAAACATCTATCCCTTCGAGATCGAAGACCGCCTGGAGGAGCACCCCGACGTGGTGGAGGCGGCCGTGTTCGGGATCGATGACGCCACGCACGGGCAGACCGTCAAAGCGGTCGTCGTGGTGCGCGAGGGAACCGTGCTCGACCCCGATGCCCTGCTCGGTTTCTGCGCCGAGACCCTCTCCTCGTACAAGGTTCCCGCCGACCTGGAGATCGGCACGACCCCGCTCCCGCGCAACGCCACCGGAAAGGTGATGAAACACGTGCTCGCCGGAACGTCGGCCAGTGCATTCGTCGACGAGGAGGGCTGACGGGGGGGCGGGCGGACCGGGGCGCTGATAGCGTCCGGGACGGATCCGCAGGCAAACGCAAGGGGGACCGATGACGACCATTCAATCCGTGAGCGGACCGCTCGAGGCACAGCAACTCGGACGGGTCCTGATGCAAGCTGGACGGTTTCGACGAGGCCCGGCACGTCCCGGACGCCATCGTCAGGCTGAACGAGCTCAAGTCGGGCGGGATCGACACCATCGTCGACCTGACCGTGCTGGGCATCGGCCGGAACATCCGGCGGATACAGACGGTCCAGGCCGAAACGGACCTGCAGATCCTCGTTGCGACCGGCCTGTACACGTTCAACGAGGTGCCCCACGTCGTCCACATCCGCGGCCTGTCGTACCCGGGTGGCGCTGCCGCGCTGCTCACGGAAATGTTCGTGGGCGACATTACCGAAGGAATCGCCGGCACCGGCGTGCGCGCCGCCATCCTCAAATGCGCTACCGACGAGCAGGGGGTGACACCTGACGTGGAGCTCGTGCTCCGCGCCGTGGCCCGGGCCCAGCGAGCGACGGGCGTACCGATCAGCACCCACACCCACGCGCGCAGCAAGCGGGGACTCGAGCAGCAGGACGTGTTCGAGTCCGAAGGGGTGGACCTCACCCGGGTGGTGATCGGTCATTCCGGGGACACAACCGACCTGGCCTACCTCGAAGAGATCATGCAACGTGGGTCCTTCATCGGGATGGACCGGTTCGGGATCGATCCCATCCTGAGCTTCGACGACCGCGTGGCCACCGTGGCGACGCTGTGCGAGC
>JBEKWB010000256.1:0-3623 GCA_049513455.1 Acidimicrobiales bacterium | reverse complement strand
TCGGCCTCCGCCTGCTGCAAACGAAGCTGGCGCGTCGCCCGCTCGCTAGGATCAGCCGCCACGAGGGGACCGACGGAGAGCTCTGCGAGAGTGACGGCCGTGATGAGTGGTTCAGGCGGGAGGGTCCGGGGGTCATCGATCCGCTCGAGCAGAACCACCGTGCTGGTGTCGAGGATGCCGCGATCTGAGGTGCTCACAGCGAGGGGTCAATCACAGCGTCAATGTCTCGGCGGAGGGATTCCGGGTCCATCGCCGGCAGCTGCGACCACCGTTCGATGAGCACGTCGACCGAGAGGGACTCTCGCCCAAGGGGCACGAGGAGAGCGACCGGCCTACCGTCTCGAGTCACGGTCATTCGTTCACCATGAGCGACACGGTCGACCATGTCCCCACCGTGGTTGCGTAGTTCTCGAATCGATATTTCAGTCACCTGGGCAGTGTATCACGCGTGATACACTAGTGCACGCCCGCCCGCCCTTGGCCGCCGGTTCAGAGCCCTCAGCTGTCGTTCTCGCCAAGGAGCGAACGAAGTGTGCTCGCGTCTCTGGCGAATGCTTCGGCGAGAGCGGGTCCGGCATCGCCCGGAAGATCCGGCAACACGACGGCGCCGTCGGCCCCCGGGGGATCTGACAATGTAGGCCGGAAGGGCAATCAATAGACTTGGGTCTCGGTGTCGGCGGTGGGTGGCGTACTTTCAGGGTCGATCAGCTGCGCTGTCAAGCGCGCGCCAAGCATCGAGAACGGCTTGGATGTCGGGCCGCACTCGAGTGCGGGCCTCGGCGCGTGGGACTCCGGACATGAGGAGTTGGTCATAGGCAGTCTCGCTGTGCCGCACCGCGGCCACGACGGCCAGCGTCACGGCGTCGGGATCGAGCGTCCGGCCAGCTGCGCTCCGGCCGACTCGTCCGCTCCCCCGGGTTCCCGCATGGGCCGCGATGTCCTCGGCCCTCCCCTGCGGACAGCCCGGGAAGAGACGAATGATCTCCTTGCCAAGAGAGTCCTTCAAGGCGTCGTCCTCAATCGACCGGTGCTCGGCTTGGCGAAAGCGGCGCCTCGCCCGCACTTCTTCGTCCGCCAGGCAGGCTGCTTCCGCTTGGGCGAGTGCCTCTTCTTCGACGAGAATCCCTTGGCGCTCGTAGCGGCGCCTCGAGCGGCTGAATCGCACCACGACTGCGGCCAGTCCGCTCGCCTTCTTCGCTCGCCGGGTGAGTGCAGCGTCGCCGGAAGCCAAGAAGACCAGTTGGTCGAGATCAGCGCACTCGAGGCACAGGGGTCCGTCGCCCTCCATGAACAGGAAATCACCGGTGCTGCCGCACTCCTCACAGTTCCACTCCTTGAGCGGTGAGATGACGACCAGATCGGGAGCTCTGTTCTGCTCCTCGGCCAGTCGCTCCCTCTTGGCTTCGGGGAGCGTAGGGGAGACCCAATGGGTTCTGTAGGCGGCTTCGATTCGGGCATCGCCGCTCTTCGAGAATCTCAATGGATGATGATCCCGCGCTTGCGAGAGGTACGCGGTCTCGCTCGGGTTCAGCCCCTCCTTCTGCGCCCACTGGCGGAAGGCGGCCATGGCGGTCGATATCTTCGAGAGATTGGCCGTGACCAGGCGCTCCAGATAGTCGACACGCCCCTGATGCCACCGATCGACCTGGGGTGTTGTCAGCCATCCAACCCCTATCAGTACGTCAATCGCAGTCACGATTCGAGCTTGCTCCGAACCGCTGTCGCCATGGGTAACAGACTTGATCACATGAAGGTGGATGTCCACTGATTCGTCTGGGCACGATGGCCAGCGAGCGGCATAACGTCGCGCCCTGCATCCGGCGATCGGGGCGACCCCTGGGCGACGTTCTGCTCGCGGATCGGGGACACCTGCTGTCCCGGTTGACGTTCGCCAGCGAGATTCATCATCGGGCGGGGCATACGGGACGCCTTTGGGCAGCGAGCCTGGCTGACATGGGCCGTTGCCGCATGGGGTTCCCCTTACGGGCACAATGACCGATCTCAACCGCTTGCTGGAGTACGCACGTACCCCAGCGCCGTAGAAAATATCGATCCCCGAGCGAACTGGGACAGTTCCCGTGGTCAATTCATGAGACCGAAGCCCTTTTGGTGGAGGACTGTCACCTCGCGTTCAAGCTCTGACGAGACCCGTTAGTTGATTGCGGAGACCAGCCATGCTCCGGTCCCGAGCCGAGCCGTCACTTCCTACCGGCTGGTTGCCGGAACCGGGTGGCGACCTGCGTGCCGTTGGTCTTGGACCTGGACCGTTCGGGGTTGCTCTCGCAGTGCGTCTGCACGACCGCGGACTTTGCCGCACTAGTCTGGTTGCTACAGAGCGACACGTACGCGGCCCTACACCCAGGCGACCGCACAGCCGTCGTGATGTCTCGAAGGAGACGACGATGGTGATGGCCATGAAGCGTGGTAGTGGTGACGATGCGGACCTCGTCAGACTGTACCTGAGAGACATCGGGCGGTATCCGCTTCTCACGAAGGATGGCGAGGCCCAATTGGCACAAGCCATGGAGGCTGGCCGCGAGGCGGAGATGGCTCTCGCCGATCCGGGGACCAAGCTGACACCGGCCAAGAAGCGCGAGCTACGCCGGGTCCAAGCCGCCGCCGCCGCCGCCGAGCAGAGCTTCGTGTCATCCAACCTGCGCCTGGTGGTCTCTATCGCCAAGAGGTACCAGGCGTCGGGTCTTCCGCTTCTCGACCTGGTTCAGGAGGGGAACCTCGGTCTCATCCACGCGGTGGCGAAGTTCGACTGGCGCAAGGGGTTCAAGTTCTCCACCTACGCCACGTGGTGGATACGCCAGGCCATCACCCGCGGCATCGCCAACACGGGCCGCACCATCCGCCTGCCGGTACATGCCGGAGACATGTTGAGCGGGGTCCAAAAGGCCCAGGGCCACCTCGAGTCGAAGCTCGGCCGCCAGCCCACCATGGACGAGCTGGCGGCGGAGACCTCGCTGTCGTATCAGACCCTGACCGATGTCCTTCGGTGGCGCTCCGAGCCCCTGTCGCTTTCCGAGCCGCTGAGCGAGGACGGAGATGCCGACCTAGGTGATGTGGTGGCCGACGCCAATGCCCAGTCGCCATTCGATCACGCAGCCGAGGCGCTGCTCGGTGACGAAATCAGTCGGCTGCTCGCACCGCTCGACGAGCGCGAAGCGACCATCCTTCGTCTGCGTTTCGGTCTCGATCGTGGTGAACCGCGAACCCTCCAAGAGGTCGGCGAGCACTTCGATTTGACCCGCGAGCGAATTCGTCAGATCGAGGCCAGAGCCATGTCCAAACTGCGTCACCCGTCATCGGATACCGGCGCCCACGATCTACTGACCGGCTAGTTTGACTTTGGCGAGCCGGCAACCGCTCTCTCTGAGGAGGGCATCGGGATCCGCTACCGGTGAGGATCAAACGCCGCCGAAGGCGATCCAACAATGGTCCGCGGCAGGTTTCGTCTACGGAGGTCGCCATCTGAGCTCCGGTCCTGATCGGATGCCAAATAGCGTCAGGTTGCGGTTGTCTTACCACTCCAGTCTCCGGGATGGAAGGGTCTGTCGCTGGGGGGCGCAGTCAGATCACGAGGACTCGTCAAGGGTCGGGGTTAATGTTTATAGATA
>JBEKWB010000255.1:0-2581 GCA_049513455.1 Acidimicrobiales bacterium | reverse complement strand
GAAATCCGATACACCCGCGAAGGCCAGGCTACGGCCCAGTTGGGCGTGGCCGTCAACCGGCGCTGGCAGGACCGCAGCACCCAGGAATGGCAGGAGGCGACATCGTTCTTCGACGTCGTGTGCTGGCGTGACCTGGCCGAGAACGTGGCGCTCAGCCTCTCCAAGGGAATGCGCGTCGTGGTCACCGGCCGCATCGAGCAGCGCAGCTGGGAGACCGACGACGGTGAGCACCGTTCCAAGGTCGAGATCGTGGCCGACGAGATCGGTCCGTCGCTGCGCTTCGCCACCGCCGACGTGCGCCGGACGCTGCGCACCGCTCCAGGGGAGCAGGACTCCACCGGATCGGACGACACCGAGGTGCCCTCGGTCTGAGTCGGCGTCCCGAGCAGGGTCACCGGGTCGTCCCGGTGGCCCGACCCGGGGCACCGGCGATGCTGGTCGACAACCCAAACAACGCCCTGCGAGCTCATCGTGACCGCGTCGGCCTGATTCCTTCCATCGGCACTCCCGGCCCTCTCAACCAACCTTTGGTACGCCAGTTCACAGGACGGTCGGCTGGAAATCGTTGCTGCGAGCGTCCGCAACGACTGTGCCATCGGCCCCATTGCACCCTTCGTGGTCGATCTGGCTACACCGCTCTCACGCCATCAAGGCTCTCACGCCATCAAGTCTTCCGCTCGCAATCTCAACCAGTCATTCCCGCTCGCGCCCGACCAGTACCGACCCCATCAGCTCGCAGCAGTCACGACCACCTCGACCATCGCACTTCCCCACCACACAGCCAATCTGCTTCACACGTGTGGCATTCGAGGGAATAGTGAGCATTACTGCGTCAGATGCAACAGCTGGTCTTGCCAAAAAAAGGGGGGCGATGATGGTCGTTCGTCCTCTGAAAGATGCGGGGCGAGGGGCGTTCCCGGGACCGTCCAAAGGACTGGATAGGGCAGTGATCTCGCTACGCAGGATGACCCTGGGGTCCGGTTACCGCTACCTGATGGAGTCCGTCGCCGTAGGGGACGGGGCGCCAGGACAGTCCTCGAACATGACCCGCTATTACGCCGAGTCCGGGACCCCGCCCGGCGTGTTCTTGGGTGCCGGTCTGCCCGGCCTCGACGACAGTCGAGGGGTCGAACACGGGTCGGCGGTGACCGAGGAGCACCTGTTCAATCTCCTGGGGATGTGCGCCGACCCGATCACCGGCCAGTCCCTGGGGCGCCAGCCCAACCGCGCTCATCTCTCGTTGTCCAAGCGGGTGGCCCAACGCATGGCCGCCATTCCGGCGACGCTCACCGACACTGAACGGGCCGAGCAGTCGGCCCGGATCGAGGCCGAGGAACGATGCAAGGGAGGCACCTTCCGCATCCCGGTGGCCGGGTTCGACCTGACCTTTTCCCTGTCCAAGTCAGTCTCCACCGCGTGGGCGGTGGCCGACCGAGACACCAAGGAACAGATCTACGGCTGCCATCGGCACGCTATCGAGGTGGTGCTCTCCTACGCCGAGCGCGAGGTGTTCCACTCGCGTTCGGGCGCCAACGGGGTGGTCCAAGAAGACATCAGAGGTGTAGTGGCCGCCGCCTTCACTCATTGGGATTCTCGGGCCGGGGATCCCCAGCTGCACGATCATGTGGTGGTGGCCAACCGGGCCCGTTCCGCTTCCGATGGCACCTGGCGCACGCTCGATTCCCGAGGCTTGTTCAAGTCGCTCGTCGCCCTCTCCGAACTACACCAGGGCGTACTCAGCGATCTGTTGACCGAGTCGTTGGGGTGGGGCTGGGACGGGCGAACGCGGCGCCATTCTGAGCAGCTCCGCTTCGAAGTGACGGGCGTCTCCGAGGCCCTGATGGCCGAGTTCTCACAGCGCTCGGTTGCCATCGAGGAACGCAAGACGGAGTTGATCACCCGGTTCGCCCTGGCCTATGGGCGCCAACCAACCAGTGTGGAGGTACTCGAGCTCCGCCGCCGGGCCACTTTGGAGACCCGCCCGGATAAGGTGCACTACAGCTTGGCCGAGATGACTGAGTCCTGGCGGCGGCGGGCGGAGAGTTACATCGGAGTCGACCAGGTCTCCTGGGTCGCCGGACTCGCAGACCGCAACGACCTGCCTCTCCTGCATGCCGGCGACCTGGCCGATGGCATCTTGGATGACGCGGCCGGCGTGGCGGTACAGCGGGTGGCTGAGCGCCGGGCCACGTTCTCCCGGGCCAACATCTTGGCCGAGGTGCACCGCCAACTCCAGGGGGTTCGCTTCGCCTCCCCGGAGGAGCGGATCGCCGTAGCCGAGAGGACGGCCGATCTGGCTTTGGCCCAGTCGCTCTTGATCTCGGCACCTGAGCTGCACCACACGCCCGAACGGCTCCGCCGGGCCGATGGGACGAGTCGATTCCGGGCCAAGGGTCATGAGGTCTACACCACGGCCACCCTGCTGGAGGCCGAGGGTCGCCTGCTCGAGGCGGGTCGACGGACTGACGGCCCGGTCGTCGCCAGGTGCACCGTGGCGGCCGTCACCGCCGCCGCCCTGCCCGGGCGGGACCATGGAGTTGCCCTCGACCAGGCCGTGGCGGTGGAGCAGATCGCCACCTCC
>JBEKWB010000254.1:0-2660 GCA_049513455.1 Acidimicrobiales bacterium | reverse complement strand
GCGCGTCTCCGGTGCGCAGAGAAGCGCGCCGTGACGTCGTGAGTGATCGAAGAAGAGGCTCGTCGCAGTGAAGTTCTCCTACCGGCAGATCCTGGCGTCCGCTGCAGGCGCGGTGCTGTCCGCCGTCATCGCGTCCGTCTTCGGGGTCAAGGGCACGATCGTCGGCGTGGCCATCGGCTCCATCGCCGCCACCACGGGAACGGCTCTCGCCTTCCAGTCGATAGAGCGGACGCACAAGGCCGTCAAGCAGGTCGTCGTACGGGCACCGGAGCGCTCGTTGCTCCGTCGCCTGGGTGGGACCAACGCGGCGGGCGTCACCGAGTCGACTCCGGGGGAGTCCTCGGCACCGACCGAGGAGACCGCCACGAGCGCGGCCGCGGCGCCCGACGGCGCGAGACAGGCGGCGCCTGCCGAGCCCGCCGTGACCCAGCAGATGGCGTCGCCCTCGGAGCCGCCAGAGCCGCCAGATCCGGCCGAGCCGGCCAAGCCGGCCGAATCCCGGTCCGGAGGCATCCGCTGGCCGGTCGTGGTCCTTGCGGTGTTCGGCGTCTTCGTCGTGTCGCTCCTCTTCGTCACGGTCGTCGAGCTCATCGCCGGCCGACCGCTGGCGGATCTCTTCGGGAACGGTGGCGGGGGCACCACGGTGGAGAGGATCTTCGAGAACCCACCGACGACACTCCCGCCCCCGACGACGACGACCACCACCACCACCACGACATCGACATCGACCACGACTTCGACGTCCACGACTGTCCCCTCTTCGAGCACCACGACCTCGGTCGGGGGGAGCGGCACGTCGACGACCGGCGTCGGATCCACCGGCACGACGTCACCCTCCTCCGCCACGACCACCACGACGGTTCCGGGCACGAAATCGCCGTGAGCTGTGCCCGGCCGGCGCACTCCACCGGGCGGGGTGTGGCCGGACCGAGCACCGGCGGGCCGTAACCTGGACCAATGCCCTCTCCCTACGACCTGACACGTGGGGAGTTGGATCTGCTTCTCGGTGACCAGCCGGCATTTCGGGCCCGCCAGGTCTGGGACGGCCTGCACGAGCGCGTGCTGCACCCCGAGGAGATGACCGATCTGCCCGTGGCGTTGCGCACCAGGCTCGGCGATGCGCTCCCCCGGGCGCTCCGGGAGGTCTCGCGCCGATCCGCCGACGATGGGCAGACGACCAAATGGCTCTGGGCGCTCCGCGATGGCGCACAGGTCGAGACCGTTCTCATGCACTACCCCGACCGGGTCACCGTCTGCGTCTCCACCCAGGCCGGCTGCGCCATGGCCTGCCAGTTCTGCGCCACGGGACAGGCCGGGTTCCAGCGCCAGCTCAGCGCGGGGGAGATCGTCGAGCAGGTGGCCGAGGCGATCAGAGCGGCCCGGCCACGGCGGCTCTCCAACGTGGTGTTCATGGGGATGGGTGAGCCGCTGGCCAACTACGACCGGGTCTGGAGCGCCGTCGTCAAGCTGCACGGCGACATGGGCCTCTCCGCGCGGCACCTGACCCTGTCGACCGTGGGCGTGGTGCCGGGCATCCGCCGCCTGGCGGCCGAGGCGTTGCCGGTCAACCTCGCCGTGTCGCTGCACGCGGCCAACGATGCCAAGCGTGACGTCCTCGTTCCCCTCAACCGGCGCTATCCGTTGGCGATGTTGGCCGAGGCGTGTGCCGAGTACGTGGCTGCGACGGGGCGGCGGCTCTCGATCGAATGGGCGATGATCCACGACGTCAACGACCAGGGTGCGGATGCGGCCGAGCTGGCCCAGTTCGCCCGACCGCTCGCCGCCCACGTCAACCTCATCCCGCTCAACCCGACCCCGGGTTACGCCGTGCGGGGAAGTTCGGCCCGCCGGGTGCGCGAGTTCCGTGACCAACTGGAAAGCCTCGGCGTCAACGCCACCGTGCGCATGACCCGCGGTGCCGAGATCGACGCCGCCTGCGGGCAACTGGCCGCGTCGGTAACCCTGGGGCGGCGGGCTCCGATCTGATCAGGCCCATGGCCCGTGAGGCCGTCGCCGCGCACAGTCCCGTACCCCTCCCGCCGCGCCGTGTGTTGCGCGCGATCCTGGCTGCAACCGCGGTCATCCACGTCGTCGAGGCCGTGGCGGCCGGGCGCTACGCCAAACGGCGGGGCCTGCCGGCCCGGGGATGGGCGTTCCAGACCCTGGCCGTGGGTTTCCCCTCACTCTTCGCGCTGCGCCGGACACCGCCGACCATCGGGCCGCGCTGATTCAGTTGCGCAGGCCGAACGCCTTGGCCACCGAGGCCAGGCTGACGATGCCGTCCTCCCCGACAGGCGTGGCGCCCGTGGCGCGCGAGACCAGGGAAGTGTCCACGTCGGAGGCTTCGGCGCGCAGGGCGCCCACTGTGCAGGAGTCCCGTGGACGCACCGCGAACGGGTCGTACTGGAAATGCTTCATCGCGTTGAGATGGGTGATCTTGTTGATCTCGTCGTCGGGCACGTCCTCCAGGTACTTCATCGCCGCTTCGGGTGACGTGGGCCAGGTCGAGTCCGAGTGCGGGTAGTCACACTCCCAGGTGATGTTGTCGATGTTGAGGTAACGCCGGTTGTCGATGCCGAACGCGTCGTCGATGAAGCAGGTGATGATGCGCTCCTTGAACAGCTGGCTCGGCAGCATGTCCCCGAAGTCCTGACCCGTCC
>JBEKWB010000253.1:0-4140 GCA_049513455.1 Acidimicrobiales bacterium | reverse complement strand
CTGGGGGTCAAGAGGTCCCGGGTTCAAATCCCGGCAGCCCGACTCGAAAGTGCAGTTCAGACGGGTGCGGATTCGCGCCGTCATTGGCCTGACGAGCCATCCCCGCGAAATCCACGCGTGACACTCGAGGTGATCCACCTCCACCGACAACGTCTTTAGCTGCTGAACGGGCGGCCCCACGGGCCAGATCCATTGCGTCGGCGACGGCTTTAAGGTCGCCCGGATACAAGTGCGCATACGTACGCAAAAACACGGCCGGGTCGTGACCGAGTGCCGCCGAACATTTGGGAACACTTGTCGCGGCCCCGAGTCGCTGTCCGCGAGTATCGGCTTACGGCAATCGAAGCGGAATCCTTCGACCGTGAAGCAGCGTTGTGAGAACGAGTCTTGCTCTTGACTATTACGACTTCCGTAATAGTATGCACATAAGCGAGCGATCGGACATTGATGGCGTCAAAACGATTAGGGCGAACGCAGGACGCAACCATCCTGGTTCTGACAAGCCTCTCCGGCGGACCGAAGCACGGGTACGCCATTATCAAGGACATCGAGGCCATCAGCGGCGTTTCCTTTGGCCCTGGCACGCTTTACGGAGTACTTGCTCGCCTAGAGGAAGAGGGGCTGATTGAGACGCTGGCCGCCGAGGGGCCTCGACGTCCTTATCGAATAACGGCAACTGGGGCGACGGTGCTCCGACAACGGCTCGAAGCGAACGTGGTGGTCGCTCAGATCGGTTTCAAGCGCCTAGGGACACTCGGCGCGTGAAACGCGATGCTGTTGTCGAGCTGGTCCTTCGCTGCTACCCCACGTGGTGGCGAGCACGATTCGAACAAGAAGTGCGATCCGTGGCTGAAGATCTCCTCGCCGAGGGCCGTTCGCCCCTTGGGGTCTCCCTCAACCTGTTGTGGGGGGCAGTTCGGATCCGGACCCGGGCAACAGGCATGCCCAAGATCTATGAGCTCTGGGCGGTACGCACCAGAATCTCCATCGCCGCCGCAACGCTGCCGGCGCTCCTCATGGCTCCACTGGTGCTCGTCGCCATGGGCAATTCGTCGCTTCACTCATCGGCCGGCCGCGTCACACCGCCTTCGCTTCCCTTCTTCGGAGCTGGTGGCGCCGATCTCCTGATTATCACCAAGCATGGATTCGTTGCGGCACCGCCCCTGGCTCCCGCAGTATCGATAGTCAACGATGCCGTAGTCGCCATCCTCGTGTTGTTCTTGGTCACCTTTGTGGTGCTGATCGGCGGTTGGAGCAGTCTTACCGGTGCAATCAGGCGGTCGGCCACCCCACACCGCCGATTGGTGGTGCTTCTGGCGTGGGCACCCGTCTTCTCTCTCTTGGCTGACCTGGCCCTGATCATCGCCCAGGACCCCGAACGTCCGACCCGCTACGTAGGGGACAGAGCCATCAATGGGAACCCCCATGCCGTACTCGTTCTCGGTACCGTCCTCTCTATCGTCGCCGGCGTGGGATGGTTGGTCTCGATCCTCTGCGTGGCGCTGGCAGCCCGAAGGGCCGAGGTTGCACCTTCGGATCTTCGGTACGGCCGGACCGTGTCCCTCTTGGTGGCCGGTCTTCTCTCGCTGCTCCTCGCGGCCTATTTGTGTTGGGGTATCGGGCTCGCCATGCAAACCCATCAGGCGGCACATGGGAACTTCACCACCCTCGTCAACTCGCGCCAAGACATCTGGGTCCCGATGGTCGTCGTACTTTCAGGAGCGGCGATTCTTTCGACGATTTGTGCATCCACCGCACGGAGGTCCTACAAGGTGATTTCCTTGATCACGGCTTGAAGCGCCCGCAGTTGGATCGGCAACCGGATGCAGCGCCTCGAAGTTGCGCCGCCCTCCCTGGAAAACATCGTTCCAGAAACTGCGGGCTCAAATGGCCGAGTGGTGCGACTCTCCCGGCGTTCGGGGGCAGGGTCCGCTCGGCGAAAGGGCTACAGCGGGCTTACCCTCGTCGTAATGGCTGCGGCGACCTCATCGGCCCGTGTGCTTTTGTGCGTCCATTTCGACGCGTTGGATTTCTGCACAGCCCAAGCGGTAACGACGTCGTGGTCCTTAGTAACGAGCCTGAGTCCGTAGAACCCCGCTTTGACTTCAGCAATGGCGGCGTAAGGGACGGATCGCTTGGTCAACCGGTTCTGAACGATCACACCATCGTGAGTAAGGGCAATAAACGGGACGAACGCCCATCGCCAGATGCCCACAATGACGATGGCGAGCGTGATCCACAAGAGGGCTATTACTCCCGATGCGACACTCCCGCCCACGGTAATACCGACAACGAGGGCCAGCCAGCAAGTGCCAAGGGCGGATCCGCCGATTCGCCCGGCACTCGTAACCCGCCAGACCTTGGTGTCGGAGGTCTGTCCTGCGACCACATCCGCTTCGTCCATAAAACTAAGCGTAAGCGGAAGTGGCGAACCGATTGAAGAGTCAGCGGTTGCCATTCGGTTTCAATCGGATTGTCTGTGCTCCATTACCGGCAACGCTCCTATCAGTTGTCAAGTCCTTTCTTGGAGTCCTGGAGTGAAAACAGCGGGCAGTACATTTATGAGCCACTCGAACTTGAGGGCAAGCTCTTATCAGGCCGCGCGTTTCGATGAATGTGAACCCCGGCCGTGGGTCGACGTGTCGCTGGAAAGTCAACCCGTATGGGCGACAGTACTGGGGTGAGTCAGACCCACGGCCAAGGAATTAGCGGCGAGGCAAGTATCGGTAGACCTCGCGGGCGATGTAGCGCTTCAAGATGCGGATGACTTCGGGCTTGGAGCGTCCCTCTTTCACGCGGCGTTCGAAGCGATGCGGACCATGGCAATGCGCCACAGCGCGCTGTTGGCCTGACGGTCACCGCCCCGGTCGAGTCGGTGACGCGTCACCTTGCCCGAGGACGCCTGTAGCGGGGACACACCGCACAGATGGGCCCAGGCGGCCTCTGAATGGAGCCGTTCGGGGTTGTCACCGGCTGCCACCAAGAGAGCGGCGGCCGTGTCGGGACCGACGCCGAAGAGACCCAGTAGCTCGGGTGCGGTGGCGGCGAGAAGAGGAGCGAGCAACTCGTCAAGGTCGGCAATCTCACGTTCCAATGATTGGATCCGGTGCGCCAAACTCGAGACGGCAGCCTTGGTGGCAGCCGTCACCGGATCGGTCGATCGCCCCGGTCGCAGTTTGGTCCCCTCGGAGACGAGCGCGGGGACCGTGAGCCCTTTGAGTCGACAACGTAGCTGGTCAGGGGCGGTGAGTCCCAGGTTGCGGATCTGGGTGAGGGCCTTGACGCGGGACTGGCGGGCCGAACGCTTGGCGACGACGAGGACCCGGATGGCCTCTACCGCACCGTCTTTGGTCTTGGCCTGGCCCTGGGCTCGGCCACCCAGTGCCGCCCGGGCCGCTTCGATGGCGTCGAGGGGGTCGGACTTGCCGCTTCGGCGCCGAGCGGCTCGGTTGAGCCGGTCGACTTCGATGACCTGGACTCCGCTGCGACGCAGGAACCGTGCCAGTCCAGCCCCATAGGAACCGGTGCCCTCCACGCCGATCTTGGCGACGTCTCCGAACCCTTCGAGCCAGGCCAGCAGTTCCTTGTAGCCCGAGGGTGTGGTGGCAAAGGGCTCTGATCCGAGCAGTGCCCCCAACGGATCAAGTGCCGCGGCGACGTGAACGTCCAGGTGGGTATCGACGCCACCCGTCACACCACGCGCAGCTTCTACGATGGTCATGGCCATCCCTTCCTCTCTAATCGGTTGAGGGGTGGCACGGCCGCCCCGGATCGGAATGACGGGCGGTCCGGCTTGTTGTCGCAAGCCGGTCCATCACCCTCTCTGGGACGGGACGTGCCGTATTCGTTGCTGTTGCCAGAAGAGCTCGGCCGACGACGCCCGAGAGGCGTCTCACGAATTCGAGTCAGGCCGATCGTTCTGGTGCTTCCGAACCTATTTGGGACCAGCAACAAAACAGTGGATCCTCAAGGGAAGTCCGTCGCGTCACTGTAAATGGACTGGGCTAGTTCCCGCTGCGACGACCCTAAAGTCTGTTTGATGGCCCATGACGCACTTGCCAGGTCCTATAGAACTCACTGCCTGACGAGCGGGAAACGTCTGGTCTTGGAGCGGGGTCCGACGGATGCCGACCGGGCGTC
>JBEKWB010000252.1:0-2536 GCA_049513455.1 Acidimicrobiales bacterium | reverse complement strand
TGAGAAAGGCTGTCCCTAGTACGAGAGGACCGGGACGGACGTAGCTCTCGTGTGCCAGTTGTCCTGCCAAGGGCACGGCTGGTTTGCGACCTACGGGTGGGATAAGCGCTGAAAGCATCTAAGTGCGAAGCCCGTTTCGAGATGAAATCTCCCACAGGGTTAACCTGGTAAGGCCCGTGGCTAGACGACCACGTTGATAGGCCGGAGGTGTAAGTGCGGCAACGCATTCAGCCGACCGGTACTAATCGGCCGAGGGCTTGGGAACTTGCTCGTGCTCGCTTTGGAACGCTCAGGGGTTGCGGTAACGCAACTCTCTGGCCTCGTCTGCCGTGCTTCAGTGCGCCGCAGATGAGGCCATTCCGAACACGGCAGTTAAGCCCGCCCGCGCCGATGGTACTTGGGGGGAGGCCCCCTGGGAGAGTAGGTCGCCGCCGGGATTTCTAAGACAGAAGCCCCTCGAGTTCGCTCGGGGGGCTTCTGTCGTCTACCGGCATTTGTCGTTCATACTGCGGCGTATGTCGGGTCCGGGGCCGAAGGAGATACCCCCTAAAGGGGAGTCCCGGGAGACGCCGGAGACCGGCGAAACGCCGGAGCCCCCGGTGGCACGACAGACCCGACGCCGGCTCCGCCCGATGGTCGCCCGCAACACGGAGGAGCCGCATCGGGCCTCGACTCCCCTCGAGCTGCTCTTCGATCTCTGCTTCGTGGTCGCTGTCTCGCAAGCCGCCCGGGAGCTGAACGTCAGCCTTTCCCGCAATCACTTCGGTTCGGGCATCGTCGGCTACATCACGGTGTCCTTCGCCATCTGGTGGGCCTGGGTGAACTTCACCTGGTTCGCCTCGGCCTATGACACGGACGACGTGGCCTACCGGCTTCTGACCTTCGTGCAGATCGTCGGCGTGCTCATCCTGGCCGCCGGGGTTCCGGCGGCGTTCGTCCATAGTGACTTCACGGTCATAACCATCGGCTATGTCGTGATGCGGGTCGCGTTGGTGACCCAGTGGTTGCGGGCGGCCACTGGTGACCCCTCGGGCCGGTCTGCCGCGCGCCGCTACGCCGCGGCCGTCACCGCGGTGCAGATCGGCTGGATAGCCCGCCTGTTCCTGCCGCACGTCGGGGGTGAGGTGGCGTTCCCCTTGCTGGCGCTGGCCGAGATGCTCGTCCCGGCCTGGGCGGAGCGAAGCGGGAGGGGCACGTCCTGGCATCCCCAGCACATCAGCGAGCGTTACGGCCTCTTCACGCTGATCGTGCTGGGTGAGTGCGTCGCGGCGGCGACCGTGGCCATGCAGTCCGCCACGTCGTCGGGCCTCTCGGCCCCGGCGTGGCGGCCGGCGGCCTGCTCCTCATCTTCGGGCTGTGGTGGTGGTACTTCGAGCATCCGTCCGAGGAGGGCCTGCGGGAATCGAGGAATTCGGCGTTCTTGTGGGGCTACGCCCACTACGCCGTCTTCGCTTGCGTCGCCGCCCTGGGCGCCGGGCTCGAAGTCGCCGTGGAGAGCACCCGGCGGGGGAGTGGGGTATCGCCTACGACGGCGGGAGCGGCGGTCGCCATCTCGGTGGCGGTGTACCTCGTGGTCACCGGTTCGGTGCAGGTGCGGCTGAACCCGACCGGCGTCCTCAAGACGCGCTTCATCATCCCGTTCGCCGTGGTGATCCTGATCGCCAGCTGGAGTGCCCGCGCTCTCTCCATCGGGTTCGCCCTGCCCGTCCTGGGTTTGATCGTCGTGGGCCTCGTCCTGCTGGACCGACTGGCGCCGGCGCTCCATCGGGTGGTTGACGAACCGTCGACTCCCTCCCGCGCCTAAACTTCCCAAAATGCCTGCTGATTCCCCCCGACCCTCCCGTCGCGCCCCGTCGGCGCGCGGTGGGTCCGCGACCGGCGGTGGAGCCGGTGGTGGAACCGGCGGTCGAGCCGCCGGTGGGAAAGGTCGTCCCCCGCGGCCCGGAGCCCCCAAGGGCCGGGCGATTGGCGCCTCCCCGAGACGGGCGGCGGGAACGTGGCGCGCCGACGAGGAAGACCCCAAGAAGGGCGCTCGGCCAGCGCGCAGCACGACCGGGCGACCGGCCCGACCGGCTTCGGCGAGCCGGACGAACTCAACGACTCGGACGAACTCAACGACTCGGACGTCCTCAACAAGGCGACCGGTCCGGACAACTCGAACCGATGGGACGTCATCGGATCGCTCCAGCCGCCCCGCTCGGCCTGCTGGGCAGGACCGGCCGGCTCGGTCGGCGCGGCCGGGGGCGCCAGCAGGGCGCCCATCGCGGACATCGGGAACGAGTGGTGCGCCGCGTCGGGATCGTCCGGCGTATCGAGGCGATCGGGAGGATGCAGGGCCACCCCGCGGACCCGCCCGACCCTCGTCCGGCCGCCCCTCCGCCCGGCCTTCGTCTCCCCGTTCGAGCGCTCCCGACCGACCGTCGAGTGCCCGACCCTCCGGTGCAAGGTCCTTCGACGGCGACTCGCGCAACGGGGGGCTCGGCCGTGAGGGACCGTCCCGCGGTGGACCGTCCCGCGGTGGACCGTCCCGCGGTGG
>JBEKWB010000251.1:0-3115 GCA_049513455.1 Acidimicrobiales bacterium | reverse complement strand
TGGGGTGGTGACCCACACCCCGACAATCCCGCCGCCATGTGCTGGTAACTCAATGATCCCTTCTCCCCATTTCCAGTCTTTGCGCCGTGGCCAAACAAATCGGCACTTCGCCGCCTCGATTGTGACGTTTTGGGGAAAGTCCGACTGATTGAACAGCGAGAGGAGGACAACAAAAAGAGCGGACCTTATATCGCCATATCCAGTGATGTGGGGGGGACTGGGCCATATCCCTCTGTCGACATGACCTGGGAAGATTGGACGAGAGGCCCTGACTGGCTTTCGGTGACCCGCCCGAGAACGACCATGTTGGTAGGCGAGATAAGAAATCAACGCAGTGGTTCCCGTAAACACCGCGACGCAAATAGTGGCGATTGTGGCTGCGTCCCAATGGATGCCCGTTGTATGAACGTGGTACGCCAACGTGGTCGTAGTTGTTGATACCCCTGCCACCCTCGGGAGGCTAGGCGCCGTCCGGTGTCTCGTCCTGCTCCCTGGCGGGGTCCTCGGCCTCTTCGTGGCTCTCCACTGGCCCAGGGGTGCCTAGCAGCCGCCGCAGCACTTCGTCGGGGTCCGTGTCTGAGGGGAGACTGAATCGCTCGTCCAAATCGGGCCTGCGGGGGCGGTGGCGTTGTCGAGGCATGACCCTCCAAGCCTACGGGGCAGGCGTGCCGAGTCCTCAGACACGCTACCCACCTGCGAATACGCAGAAAATATGCAAGAAAGGACCCAAGAAACTGGCCTTTTGCACAGGGCAAATCGTGATTTAGGGCCTCTGAGCAGGTGTTTTGCGAACGCACACGGCCCCACGAACTCGTGCCGACCCCGGTCTGTGGTCGACGTCCGCGTCGCACGTGACCAGACGCGCCCCACGAAGGACCTCGCCGCGCAACGACCCACGATCGCGGCGTTCCGATCGCGTGAGAGTTGCGCTGCCTTCACTGCGCTACACTTGACTATATTTCATTCACTCTCATAGTATCCGGTGGTGATCGCTCCCGAGGTCGCCACCCTGCTCGAAACGGTGCCCGAGTTCGTCGACCGTTTCCTGGACCTGACAGAGGCAGCGGACGGCGACCCCGGGGGGCCTGCCGCCTTCACCGAGCTGGCCGATTTCGTCGCCACCCTGCTCTCGAGACGAAGTCCCTCTCACGGGGTGCTGTCACGTTGCCTCGCCTGCGTCGAGCGGGTGGCGCGCGAGTCAGACGATGCGGACGAGCTCGTCTGCTGGTCGTTCCTGGACAGCCTCTGCCCCGAAGACTTGCGGCGCGTGGCGCCTTGGCTCGGACCCCGTACTCTCGCTCTGGCCGAGGAGCTCGAGGCGAGTTCCGTCGACCGACGCTCTGTGCTCGACGAGCGCCTATGACTTCCCTTGGCGGGCGCACCTACCGCAGGTCCCGAATACCTCCACAGAGTGCTCGACGTCGGTGAAACCGTGGTCCTCGGCGACGGTGGTGGCCCAACGCTCCACGGCACCCGACCCCACCTCCACGGCCGTACCGCAGGATCGGCACACGATGTGGTGGTGATGCCCCCCGGCCGCGCAGCGCCGGTACAGCAGTTCCCCGGAATCGTCACGCACGACGTCCACCTCGCCTGCATCCGCCAACAACTGCAGGGAGCGGTACACCGTCGCCAAGCCGACGGCCCCACCGCCGTCTCGAACCGCAAAATGTATGTCCTGGGCAGATCGGAAGCCGTTGTCGCCGGCCAAGGCTCCGAGCACCGCTCGGCGCTGGCGGGTGTCACGTCGTGGTGGGGTACCCACGCTGCCCACTATGCCACCGCCGGAACGCGCCCAGCGCGTTGTCTCGCCCACGATCCAGCTCGCACAGCCGCATACACGGCGAAGGAGATCGAGGTGATGAAGAAACTCACCGGGTACGCGAAGTACCACGAGATCGCGAGACCTAACCAAGTCGACCCGAGCGCGACGACGACTCCCACCAACATCGCCCGGCCCGGGCTTCGGCACACCCGCTCCGCGATGGCCGCCGGCGTCACCATGAGTCCGAATATCAAGAGGACACCCACTACCTGCACGGAGATGGCCACACCCAGGGCCAAGGTCATCATGAACGCGATCGAGACCATTCGCACCGGCACCCTGCGCGCCTCAGCCACGTCCTCGTCGACCGAGGCGAACAGCAACGGACGGTAGAGGGCTGCCACGAGCGCCAGGGTGATCACCCCGATGGCCAGCGCAGAACGCGAGGAGTCCCCACAGCGGGATCACGCCAAGTGCAACGGCTCCGGCCGCTCCTGCGAAGCCGATGTGCGAGAGGGCATGAGCGGCGAAGGCGGTCCTTCGCAGGACCACGAAGTAGCCCACGACCCCCGCGACCACGGCAACGATCGCACCGACTTCGAAGGCGTTCCGCATGAATTGGTACCCGAGCATCTGCCGGAGATCCGAGAGCAGGTTCCAGCTGAAGCCGATTCCAGGCCTCCCTGTCGCGACGAGGTGGTGGGCGGCGTAGATCACCGGGCGGGTCCTCCGGTAACGCTCACCCTCGCTGTGACATGCGGATGTGCCGTCTCTTCTTCCAGCCCGACGACGAAGCGCCGCCCCTGGCTATCGGTGAGGACCTCGACGGTGCCCCCGTAGAGCCTGCTGAGCACCGGGCCGGTCACCACCTCGTTCGGGGTTCCGATGGCGACTCCCCCGCCCGCCACGTAGCAGACCCGATCGATGACACGCCGAAGAGGGTTGATGTCGTGAGCCACCAACACCACCGACAACCGCTGTTCGCGCGCCACCTCGGCCACCAGAGCGGCCATGACCGCCTGGTGACGCACATCGAGGTTGGCGAAGGGCTCGTCGAGGAGGAGGAGCTGGGGCTTGCTCACGAGCGCCTGCGCCAGCATCAGCCGCTGGCGTTCACCTCCCGACATCTCCCCGACCCTCCGCTGCGCATACTCACATGCTCCTACCGCCTCGAGCGCCCGTGTGACCAGGCTCAACTCCTCGCGCCTGGCCCGCGTCGGGAGACGAAATCCCCACCTGTGACCGTCGAGTCCCAGGGCCACGAGATCCCCTCCCCGAAAGGCGACCGCGGCGTCGAGGCTGCGGCCCTGGGGTACGTACCCGATGTCTGAGCTACCTCGCCTGGGAGAC
>JBEKWB010000250.1:0-3900 GCA_049513455.1 Acidimicrobiales bacterium | reverse complement strand
CTTTCGTGGACTCGATAGAGAAGGTCCGCCAATTGAAACAAGATCACATCTCGAACCGGTGCGAAATCGAGTTCTGCGACGGCCGACATATAGCGTTCAGCTTTCACCTGTTTACTGCAGCCGAATTGCGGAGCTATTTCGCGAGCGGCTTCGACATCGAAGACTTGCGAGGTCTCGACCTGTTTCATAGTCGATTCATGCCGGACCCGCGGTGGAACCCGGCATGCCTGCAAGTCGATAGTCAGCTTTCCGATGAACTGGCGCGGCTCGAAGAGGCGTATGCGACAAGCCCGGAGTTTATGGATCGCGCTGCCCACCTACTGCTCGTGGCGCGCAGTCGACCGGTTGCGCCTCGGCAGGCTCCAGGTCTGGAGTCCCCTGCATCCGGGCGAAGGCGGCGAGATCCGGCACGGTCTCGAGGTCCCAGATAATCACGAACGGTCCCGTTGACCGAGCCTCTTGGAACGGATCGAGGGTCGTCTCCTTCCTCCTCCAGCGTGTAACAGCAACGCACTCCGAAGACGGGCCATTCACCTGAAGGTAACCGTTCAGGTCCCCCCGGGCTGAGGGTGCGTCAGATTGAATCGGCTTGGCTTTTTCGCTCGCGCTGGTCGGATGGATTTGATTCCGTCGCCCCATGGCGGGCAAAGATCCCATCGATTTGAAGTCTATGGATCGGGCGTTCTTTGAGACGCTCGACCAGGCTGCGCTTGTCGAACTTGTTTGCCGCCTGCACGCGATGACTGTGGAGCTGGCCGAGCGCGTTAATCAGAACTCGACCAACTCCTCACGTCCGCCCTCATCAGACAGTCCCTTCTCAGGACCCCTGCCGGGCCTTGGCGGACCTCTGCCGGGAAAGTCGGGCGCATCCAAGCCCACGGCCGGTTTAGGGCCGTCTTCGGGACCCGCGCCTTCGGATCCCAAGCGCAAGCCGGGCAAGCAGCCCGGGGCCAAGGGCGTGTGGCGCTCAGAGGCGCTGACGCCCGAGAGAACCGAGGATCATTATCCCTCTCACTGCGAGCGGTGCGGTGCGGCGTTGGAGCTTTGGTTCACCCATGAGGGCGCGAGCGCCCATCTGGTGCTCGATCTGGAGCGGCAGGCCGCCGGCGTGCGGGTGGCCTGCGTGAAGCACTGCTATTTCGCCGTCGCCTGCGCCTGCGGCGCCAAGACGGCCGCGCGAGCGCTCACAGGCGCCGTCTCGATCCTCGAGGGACGCAAGGACCAGCTTCGCCCCAGCCAGGCCAGCCTGGTGGGGCCAGGCCTGACGACCTTCATCGCCGCGCTGTCGGTGCGCTATCGGATGTCGCGCGCGAAGATCGCCGAGTTCCTGTCCTCCTGGCTGGATGTGCGCCTGTCCATTGGCGCCATCGATCGGTGCATCCGCGAAGCGGGCCTGGCCTGCGAGCCGATCGTGGACGGGCTCATCGATGCGCTCCGCGCCGCGGGCGTGATCCACGCCGACGAGACCCCTTGGCCCCAACAGGGCCACAAGCCTCGCTGGCTCTGGGTGGTGCTGAGCTCGACGACGGCGATCTATCGCATCTCCAGCCGTCATGCCGAGACGATCCGTGATCTCATCGGCGACGCCTTCCTCGGCGTCTTGGTGAGCGATGGCTATGGCGCCTATCGCAGCTATCCGCGTCGTCAACGGTGTGTCGCACACCTGATCCGAAAAGGGATCTCCCTGATCGATGGCTATCAGTATGAGGCTTCCCGCTTCGGCGAGTGGCTCGTGCGCGAAATGCGCGCTCTGATCCATACGGTTGCGGAAAACGGGGCCTCAGACACCGCTGCGCCCCGCTCAGTCAACCCCATCCTCGCCCGTCTCAAGCGAGCCTGTCTCCTCAATCAGGACGCCGACGGCGAAAAGGCCCGCGCTCTGGCCCGCGAAGTCCTCAATGACTGGGAAGCCATCACCGCCTTCGTACACGACCCCGACCTACCCCCCAGTAGAGTCGACGGCTGGCGCGGTGACCGTAGGTGGCGAGGCTTATCCGTTTGCCGGAGGCTTTCGCCCGTGCCGGTGTCGCAGTTCGCACCCTAGTTCCGTTTCCAGCCGCCGCTCATCAAACCGGGCATGCGGAGCTACCGCACCCGGCTTTCTCTTGCTCCATCAAGCCTTCGCGCTCGATCGGTCGGTGCGCTTCATGGGAATGGGGAAGAGGCCAGCGTGTCATGCAGATAATCCTGCGTGTATTGCTTGAACCCCCGTCCTCGGCCGCCCGTTCGGCGCACCAACCAGTGTCGTAGACGGCGATCCACATAGCGTCGGATGAGGTCGTAAGACTTCATAACGGGTCCTTGGTCGAAGTAGCCGCACCAACCTCGCAGGAGCGGGTTGATCTCGGCCACCATCTCTTCGGGACTCTTCCCGTGCCACTGCGGCGTCGTCTGGTCGTGAACGCGCCTGAGCAAACTGCTGACCGCTTTCTTGGACGGCTTCGTGCCCAGATGGGGCTTGCCGTCCTTCCCGTAGAACCGGCCTATCGTGTAGCCAAGGAACGTAAACTGATCCTCAGGGAGACGAGCGATCCGGGTCTTGGTCTCGTTCACCTCCAACCCCAGCCTTGTCATCAGCGTCTTCATACGGGTCTGGGCCGCCTCGGCTTCGCCGGGGCGGCAGCAGATCACGTGATCATCCGCGTAGTTGACGACGTGGGCGTCGAGTTGGTCTTGGTGTCCGTGGTTGCGCCACGCCAGTAGAAAACGTCGGAAGTAAATATTAGCCAACAGTGGGCTAATCGGAGACCCTTGAGGGGTCCCCTTCTTGTACTTTTGCGCATCTGCTGTGCGTATCGTCCGTCGGCCGTCCCGTTCGATCACCGTCGCTGTAAGCCAGCTCTTGATGGTCGAGAGGACCCGTCCGTCGGCGATGCGGCGTGTCAGGCATTGCATCAAGGGGCCATGGGGAATCGACGTGAAGTAGTCTCGCAAATCCGCATCGACCACCTCGCTTCGGCCATGGTCCTTGATGTGCCAGAACACTTGGCGCACGGCCATCTTGGCGTCCTTCCCCTGACGGAAACCATACTGGTTGTCCAGCAGGTCCGCCTCGAAGATGGGACCGATCACCAGCACCGTAGCCATCATGACCAGGCGGTCTTTCAGGCATGGAATGCCGAGCGGTCGGCGTCCGCCATTGCTCTTGGGTATCCACACTCTCAGGAGGGGCTGGGGGCGGTAGGTTCCGTCCGTCAGCTCCTTCCTGACACTTTCCAGCCACTGCTTCCGTCCCGCGGCCTCGATCGCCTTGAACGTAACCCCGTCCGCCCCCGGTGCGCCGCCGTTTGATCGGCAGCGTCGGTAAGCTTCCTCGATCACGTCCGGTCGGCAGATCTTATCCCACAGGGAGTAGAAGCGGTAATCCGGTTCGGTCTTAGCTTTCGCCTGTAGCGAGATCTGGAGCTTCTGAACTTTTAACTTCGGTGTTGCTAGACTTTTGGTCAATCGCCTGCTCTCCGCTCTCATACTCGCTTGGGACAAGACAGGGCCCCTTCCCTCCGCCGGCGTTACCCGGCCTCACAGGTAGTACGGACCCATCCGCCATCTGTCGTCGCCGACGCTGGCCCTCGCGGGTTCGTCGTTGGATCAGGGCTTGCACCCCTCCGCCACGGCAGACTTCCCTTGTTGCCCACCATCCATCTCCCGCGCGTGCTGCCACCATTACCCCGGTGGGATCGACAGGTGCGTTTCTCGTTCGCTTCCCTGGCGACAACGGCCTTCCCCGTTATTCGGGCGGGTCGGCTCCCACGACAGCTTTTCGAGGCCTGCTCAGTGTTCACTCACGTTGCGGCCCGCGCGGACCGTTGACCCCCATAAGGGGCCTTTTCTTGAAGTGCTTCAGGCCATTCGTCGCCTCCTGACCCGCTCCAAGTACTTCCGGCTGGAACGAGAGTTAGC
>JBEKWB010000249.1:0-4138 GCA_049513455.1 Acidimicrobiales bacterium | reverse complement strand
AGCCGAGGTGTTGCGTCTCCTCATAGCCGATTGTGGGATTGGCCATGCCCATAATCGTCGTGATTTCTGAGGGGACGAGGATAGCGAGCGCAACCGCTGAGCTTACCGACGCAATGACCCAACGGCGCCTCGAACTGCGTTCAATTGGTGGGCGCGGAGCAGCGCCGACCAAGGCCGGAGCCGTTGCAAAAAAGGCTCCGACCAATAGGACCTCGAGAGGCACGGTCGTTATGAAGTAGCGAAACCACGGTTGAATCGAGTCATCGATGTAGGCCAGGATGTCGAAGCCCAAAGCGCCCCCGACGATCGCCAGTGGTGCAAGAACACCGAAGTCGCGGCGGCGCCAGGCCAGGTAGAGGGCAACGATGACGAAGAGGGCGATCGCCGGAGCCAGATAGAGGACGTCATGTACGTCCTGGAGGATCCGATTGCGCAGCGCGGCATGCCCAGCCACCTTTATCTGTGAGGTTGTCCCGTAAACCGATGTGAACTGTTGAAAGGGCTGACCGGTTATGACGAAGCTGGCCACAGCCCATCCGGCAAGAGCAGTCACAACCGGTATCTCAAAGATCACAAAATCGTTCAGGGCACCCCGTATGCGGCCCGCCTGCAGGTCGGAACGACGCTTCCATCCGATTCCGATTACCACCAGGCCACCCAGAAACGCGGGACCGACGGCCTCGTTGCGAACGAGATAGCAAAAGGCGAGAGCGATCGCCGAATAGACCAGTGAGGTCAGGTCATTGCGGCGGATCCATCGAAGGAAGTACCGGCACGACGCAAGCAGTGTGAAGAGGTAGAGACCCTCGCTCATTCCGTTGCCGCCGTAGTAAACGATCATGGCGTTCAGGGCGAGAATGGTGACGAGGATCAGTCTCGGAGCTTTCGGCACCCCCCACTCGTCGAGCGTCTTGAGCACTTGGTAGACCGCGCCGGCCATGGCGAGCGAGCTGACGATGCTCCCCGCAAACATGTGGGAGGCCAACGGTGTCCACAGATGATAAAAGAGCAACGGCACCATGTCCGCTATGGACGTTCCGGGATTCCAAACGAACCCGATTGCCGCCAGGTGTGGGTCGCGCGAGTAGAGGACGTAGAACCCGTTGGCCATACGCGAAACGGCGTCGCCGTTGAAGCTCAAGTAGTGGAAGTCCAGCAGGACCGCGACGGTCAGGTAGACACTGAGCGACAGAAGAAAGACAATGGTGCCTTCGGACACCAATCGCCGAACGACGCGCCCTCTCGTTCTTGCTCTGCTCGGCTCTGAGGTTGTCGATGGGTCACCGAGCAAACGGTGGGTTCCCGTATCGGAACTGTCGTCCAGATCCGCAACATCGGGATGGAGGAGAGTGGCCGTCGAGTGATGCTCCACCGTCAGTTGCGCCCGTCGAGTTCAACCATGACTCTCACCCACGCTCAGGGATCAGATGACGACGTGGAGGTTGTCGAGGCCCGCTTTTGCTGAGGAAGGTCCCCGGTGGACGAAGTCGGCGTAGTCGTCGTTGAGGTCGAGGTAGATGAAGTCGTCGAGGTCGAAGAAGTGGGAATGGTCGACGAGGTAGAGGTCGATGTGGTGGTTGTGGGATCCGATGTCGATGTTGAAGTCGTCGAGGTTGACGTGGTGGTTGTGGGATCCGTCGTCGATGTTGAAGTCGTCGAGGTCGACGTGGAGGTTGAAGTCGACGTGGACGTCGGAGGTCGACGTGGAGGTTGAAGTCGACGTGGACGTCGACGTGGAAGTCGGGCCGGCCGTGTAGTCCTTGACCGCTGGCGAGTACCCCAGGAGTGCGGCCGACATGCTGGTGTCGTTCCCGTCCATGCCGAGCGCCCATATCCCCACGCCGCCCAGTCCATTGGCGGTAGCCAGTTGCGCCGCATCGTAAAGGGATGCCGGCACTTCGAAGAAGGTCTCATGCCACTGGGTCCCTACTTCGTACGACGTCCAGGCGGTATCGGTCGTGGCATCCCAGTAGATCGGGTTCCCACTGGCCGCCACCTGCGCGTCGGAGAGGGTGGTGGCCGGACCCGTTGCCTGTGCCGTGAGGGTCCCGTCGCTCGTAGGCCAGTCGATGCCGAAATAGGGCAAGCCCAGAATGACCTTGGCCGCCGGCACAACTGCTGTGTACTGGTCGATGGCGGTCTTCTCACTGAACGCCGTGCTCGTGAGCGGCGAGACCGATGAAGGGCCCGACTGCAGGTTCAGTTGGTACGCCATGACAAAGAACGCATTGACGGCGGGGGCCAGAGCGCCGATGTTGTAAAAGCCGCTCGTGTCGCCAGCCGCGCTGGCGTAGGTGTCCATCGTGACTTGGTAGTCGGGGTTGACGTGGTGAATCGCCGCGGAAACCTGCGTGACGAGATTGGTGAGCCCAGCCTGATCCCCGCTTCCTTGACCTTCGAAGTCAAGGTTCACTCCATCCATATTCTTGGCTTGTATGGCCCCGATGAGTGCCGCGGCGAGGGTCGCAGGAGCGGTGGGCGATGACGTGAGTTGGTCCAGCGAACTCTGATCGAAGTCATTCACTGTGAGGACCACGCGATCACCAGCGGCGTGGGCTTGGGTGATCAGGCTGGCCAGCGCCTGGCTCTGGTAGCCGTCCCAGCCCGGGCCCGATTCGTCGAGGCTTCCATCCGCATTGACGCCGATGCTGAAGTAGGCAATGGTCGAAATTTGGCTGAGGTCGAATCCGGCACTTTGCGAGAGCGTCCAGTAAGGAGCGAAACCAAAGACCTCATGAGGGCGAAGCGGAGGGGCATCGGCCAGGGAAGGTGGCGCAGGCGCAGGTGGGGTGGTTGCCGCCGGAAGGCTGACGGTGGTCGTCGTGACGGGCACTGCAGCCGTGAGAGAGGCACCCGTGAGCAACTGGCTGTTGCCCTGGACCGTCTGGAAGTTGGAGTGTTTAGGTGTCTTTGCTGTCTGGGGCGCTGAGCCGCCAACAGTGCTCGCTATCGCAGCGATCACGGTGATCAAGACGATTGACGTGGCGAGGAAGAGCGAGGCTGCACCCTTATGGGCAGAGAGTCTTCCTCTGAGCGTGGCTCCTGATTCCGATTGGGGGGAGCCGGCGATCCTGCTTCGGTATTTGCCCCGGGAAATCAGATCAGCGGTGACAACCGACCGCCCGATCGCCTGCTCTACCGAGCTGGAACCGACGACGGCTTCTTGAATCGCTTGCCAATCCTCCGTACGGATTGAGCGGTTAGATGAAGCTAGCGCTTCTTCCCGATTGAAGAGATGCTCAATGAACTGGCGAGCAAGATCGCAATCTGCCACGACCTCTGGCTCTGAAGTCGAAGAGCTCGTAGTGGAGTGGATTTCCATGCTGGAGTGGTCTGTACCCCTTGGTTGCCGACGAGTACGGGAAAACGTGACGGGGCGATGCCCGGCTACAGCGAACGCATCCGGTCGACCGACCGGTCCATTGGCGGGGCCATCCGGTTGTTCGACGGCGCCAGCATCGCGTTCAGCGCGTTCAACTCCCTGATCAACTCATTGTTGACGCTGGCAAAGCCCGCGATGGCGGACTGCAATTCCTGTGCCGTGCGTGCGGGAATGAACGACGACTGTTGGGCTTCCCGCCGGATCTTCTCGGCGTCCTCATTTGCCTCACGAAGAATCTCAGCCGCTTTCGCTTCGGCCTCTACGAGGATCTCCTGTATCTGCATCTCGAGTCTGGACAACGTTGCTTCGGAGAATCGCTGCGCCTCCATAAAGAGTCGACCAATTTCGAACTCGGTGGTCTGCACCGCCGCAACCTGGCCCAGTTGCTCGTTTGCTCGTTCCAGTCGACTCTGGAGTTCCTCGATTGCGCCGGCGATGGCTCCGATTTCCGAGGAGGCCGATTCGACGGCCGCGTCGTTGCGCACGGGCGGACTCGTCCTGTTCCCGTTACCGGTGGGGTGTTCCTGCTCTTCCCGGGGATATGACGACGGGCCGAACACCGGATCAATTGGGCTGGTGTCCATATGGTTCAATACTAGCGATCTCCCTGCTCGATCCACCAACCAGAGTCGAATGGTTTGCCTCCAGTTCACCTTCGCGTAAGGCAGGAAATGTGGATGTCACCAGAATTGGGTTCCGCCGAGCAGGTTATGGGCCAATATGCGCCGGGCAGCGAGCTCGACGCCACATTCTTGG
>JBEKWB010000248.1:0-3055 GCA_049513455.1 Acidimicrobiales bacterium | reverse complement strand
TACGGCTCCCGTCCGGAGTTTGTCGTCCTGGGCGGACTGGTTCCGGCGTTGTTGTGCTCGAGCAGCGATTAGGAGCATGCGGGGACCACCGATGTGGACGTCCAAGTGAACCTTGAGATCGCTGCCGGAGCGGTCAACGGCGCCCGCCTCGAACAAGCGCTCCGCAATGCGGAGTTCGCGCCCGACGCAGAGCGGGTGTGGCGCTGGACGGTCGAGGGACCCTCGCCGAGGACCGTCGTGAAGTTCGAGCTGCTGGCCGATCTGGCCGATCAGCCCGCCCAGGCGCTGATCCGCTTCGATGGCGCCGATCGCTTGGGGGCAGTCAATTTGCGGGGTACCGGTTTTGCTGTTCGGGACATCGAGATTCGGAGGCTCACCGACCGTCATCAGGGTATAGAGCAGACGGCCGAAATCAACGTCACCGGACTGGCCGGCTATTTGCTGGCGAAGATCTCGGCCGCACGATCCCGCCGATTGCCGAAGGATTGGTACGACACGGCATACGTGCTGATCCATAACGACGCGGGGGGTCCCGAAGCCGCAGCCGACATCGTACGCGCCAAGTTCGGGGTTGAACTCAAGGGCGAGGTACGCACGGCGCTCGATGACCTTCTCACCAACTTCGCCGATCCTGACGCTCAGGGTTCGGCAGCGTACCGAAGCCAGATGGCGCTCGACTACCCCGATCTCGATGGTGCGGTCACGGCCGCCGACGCGGTCATCGCCGTCGACGCGTTCTACCGGGTGCTGTTCGAGGACTGAGAGATACGGGCCGAGGATTCGAAATTTGAGGACCGTGGTAGTCCATCCATTTGTCCATCTTTTCAGTGGGATTCAAGTCACTGGGTGGACTCAGCGAACGCTTGCGTCGCCTCTACCAGGGAGAACATGATCCAGTCCGATTCAGGGGTCTTCGGATTTCAACGGGGTGCGATCGTCGCCAGCAGTGACCAGCGGGGCTTGCCGGCGTAGAGGAGGGCACGGACCCGGAAGTTGCGGAACGTCCTGAACCCGAACGCGGCGCGCTTGACCCGCTTGATCAAATTGGCACCTCGGATCTGCGCGGGTCTGGTGGCCCACTCGCACAGGTGTTCGAGAAAGTTGCCTGCGCCCCGAACCGCACTTGCACGGGTGATCTCCCAATCGGTTATCGGTCGGTATTCGGGGGTACCTGTCTGGCCTTCGCTGTCATGGGGCAGCCGCGACCAGCGACTTGGTCACCCATCGCCCAGGAGGGCGGCGCGGTGAGAGGAGGTCGCTCCCATCAGGACCGGCGGGCGGATGTTGGGGTGCTACCAGCCGGCCAGGGTGGCCTTGACGAGGGCTTGCGCCATCCACGCGAGGAGGTCAATTGCCTGGTCGCGTGGTAGTTGGGCGATGTCGGTGGTCCAGACGATGGCGTCGGATCCGAACAGCGGGATGAGCGCGTTGGCGAGGCGATCTCGAGCAGGTTGCGGTACATCGCTGGGCAGGCCTTCGAGGAGGGCTGCGATCCAGCGACCGCGGTTGGTCAGTCCTCGGCGGGGCTTCTCGTGTTCCCTCTCAGGGTCCAGCGAGAGGCGGAGCATGGTGCGTAGCTCGGTCTCATGCTCGAAAGCCCACGCTGCGGTCGCTCGCACAACGTCGGCCGACCGGGCGCCGAGCTCGCCGGGAGACGTTGCCGCCGAGCGCGCCCAGTCGGCGTCGTTGAGCGGGTTGTCGGACAGCGACATGGTCGCGTGGAGCACCACGGCGTCGTTGTTCGGGAAGTAGCGGTAGGCGGTTGCCCGGGACACGCCCGCGAGCTCAGCCGCGGCCGGGACCGTGAGCGGACCGCCGGTGCGCAGCAGCTCTCGCGCCGCTTCCCTCAGCAGACGCATGGTGCGTTCCTTCGGACCGGATAAATCCCTCGTGTCGCCTCGATGCTCCACGAACCCTCCTCCTTGACAAGACGAAGTCTGGGGCGCATGATACTCGAAGTCTCACAATAAGACGCATTCTCTCACTATGAGAGGCTAAGTCTTAACGAGTCCAAGGACACCCACAAGGAGGGCCGCCATGACCACCGCCGTCGAAACCCACCCATCCACCCTGACCGCCCCGGCGCTGACGGGACTCCAACACATTGGTCTCACGGTCCGCGACATCGTCGCCAGCGAGGCTTGGTACACGAACGTTTTGGGACTGGTCCGAGCCTTTGTCGAACCGCACGCAACCGGCGAGGGCTACGCGGTTGTGATGACCCATCCGAGCACCGGACTGTTCGTGGGCCTTGACCACCATCCCGACGCCGACCGGGAAATGTTCAGCCCGCTGCGCACGGCCGGCCAACCGCACCTGCCGCTGCGGGCCGGGTCCCGGCCACGTACCAGCACCGAGCTCCCGCACTGCCAACTGGATCAGCAACCCGAAGACAGCCGGCACGTCGACGCCATCCTCGCCGAGGCGTCGAGATGGCCGTCGGTGCTCGCAGGGCCATCGGCGATCTCGGTGGAGGGCGCCCGCGCACTGATGTTGGACGCCGGCACCGCAGCGGGACCGAAAGAGGCGTTCATGGTCGGCCAAGAGTTCTGCCACGTGCACGCCCAAGGTGACTTCAGCCTGCACGCCGCCTTGCCGCTCCCGCTAGCAGCTGCCGCCGAGCATTCCGGATGGGCCGAACCCCACTTCCTCGCCCACACCGGCCAAGCGCCCGCGACCATCGTCATGCTCTACGCCCCCCGCGACCGCGCCGAGCAGGACGTGGTCCTCGGACTGGTCCGCGCTTCCTACGAGTACGCCCTCAATCAACAACCCGCGGTATAGCAGCAGTTTCAGGAATATCCATCTGACCAAGGATCAAGCTATGTCCATCTTTGTCGTAGGACCGCACGACGGCGAGCCGTCAGGCGGCGGGCCGATCCGCT
Source organism: Acidimicrobiales bacterium (assembly GCA_049513455.1). Lineage (GTDB taxonomy): Bacteria > Actinomycetota > Acidimicrobiia > Acidimicrobiales > RAAP-2 > Bog-473. The sequence continues at coordinate 170 of JBEKWB010000248.1, read as the reverse complement.
GCCGCATCATCGAGGACGGCACCCACACCCAGCACCGGCTGGGCCTCATCGAGGCGACGGTGCCGCCAAGCCCGACCGGACCGCCCCAGCACCTTCACCGTGATCATGACGAGAGCTTCATCGTGACCGAAGGCAAACTCAGATTCACCTCCGGAGCCGACAGTGTCGAC
>JBEKWB010000247.1:0-2505 GCA_049513455.1 Acidimicrobiales bacterium | reverse complement strand
CCGAGCGCACTGCCGACCTGGCCACAGGGCAGTCCCTGCTTATCTCGGCGCCTGAAATGCACTTCACGCCGGAACGGTTGCGCCAGGCCGACGGGACCCGCCGGTTCCGGGCCAAGGGGCACGAGATCTACACCACCGCCAGCCTCATCGAGGCCGAAGCCCGCCTGCTCAAGGCCGGTCGAGAGACAGATGGCCCGGCCCTTGCCGCCGGCACGGTAGCCGCCGTCACGTCAGTCACCGTACCCGGGCGGGACCACCCCCTTGCCATCGATCAGACCCTCGCGGTGGAGCAGATTGCCACCTCCGGGCGCAGGCTCGACGTGTTGGTCGGACCCGCTGGCACCGGCAAGTCGACCACGATGGCCGGGTTGCGGGCTGCCTGGGAAGCCGAGCACGGGGCGGGCTCGGTGCTCGGCCTGGCCCCCTCGGCCGCGGCAGCGGAGGTGTTGGCCGAAGCACTGGATATCGAGACGGAGAACACGGCCAAGTGGCTCCACGAGCACCGTCAGCAAGCCGAACGGCTGGAGAAAATTGCCAATCTGCGGGCCGCGTTACGGCCCCCCGGAGACCCGCGGCGACGATCCGCGCTGCGGGTCGAGCTGGCCCGTCTGGAGCGACAAGCGGCCCGGTGGCAGCTTCGGCCGGGCCAGTTGGTGATCGTGGACGAAGCCAGCCTGCTCGGGACGTTCGCCCTGGACGAGCTTGTTTCCGCCACCCGAGACGCCCGGGCCAAGGTGGTCCTTGTTGGGGATCCGGCCCAATTGAGCGCAATCGATGCCGGCGGGATGTTCGCCGCCTTGGTTGGCGACCGGGGTGGCCTGGCGGCCGAACTGACCGACGTTCGACGGTTCGTCAATCCCTGGGAGAAGGCGGCCAGTGTCGAGCTGCGAGCCGGAGTCCCTGACGCCGTCGACGCCTATGAGTCCAACGGACGGGTGGTCGGAGGGAGCCGAGACGAGATGCTTGACGCCCTCTATGAGGCATGGAAGCAGGATGTGGAAGCGGGAAAGACCAGCCTGATGATCGCGGTCGATCTCGGTACGGTGAGCGAACTCAACGCCCGGGCCCAGGCCGATCGGATTGCCGCCGGAGTCGTCTCGGGTGACGGGGTGACGGTGTCCGGTGGGGCGACGGCAGGGGTGGGGGACCAGGTGGTGACCCGCCAGAACAACCGACGCCTGAGCACCGGAAAGCAGTGGGTCCGCAACGGCGATCAATGGCGCGTCACCGGCTCACATGACGACGGCTCGCTGACCCTGCAACGACGTAATGGCACCGGGAAGGTCCACGTGCCGGCGGACTACGTGCGTGAACACGTGGAGCTCGCCTATGCCTCGACCGCCCATCGGGCGCAGGGGAGGACGGTCGACACGGCGCATGCCATGGTCGGTCCGGCGACCACCAGAGAGGTCCTCTACGTCTCGGCCACCCGGGGCAAGGAGGCCAACCGCCTCTATGTGGACACCCACTTCGACCCCGACCCTCAGACGTCCCATGACGAAGCCGTGGAGGCTAAGACGGCCAGGGAGATCCTCGTCGGTGTGCTGCGCAACGAGGGGGCCGAGACGGCCGCACACGAGGCGATCCGTCGCGAACAGCACGAGGCAGAGGGCATTGAGCGGCTCTCAGCCGAGTACCTGACGTTGGCCACCGAGGCACAAGGCGAACGATGGGATGCCCTCCTGGCGCGCTCTGGACTCTCCGATGACGATTTGGACAGCGTGGCGGCCAGTGCGGCAAGGGGCCCGCTGTTCGCCGGATTGCGCGACGCCGAAGGCCGTGGCCTCGACGTGGAATCGGCGCTGCCGAGGCTCGTGGCGGGAAAGTCCCTGGCCGACGCAGCCGATGTCGCCTCCGTTCTCCACGGCCGGGTCGACCGCTGGTCCCAGGCCGCCGGGGGCAGACGCCGCCCCACTGGACACCTGATTGCCGGGCTCATCCCGAGAGTCCAGGGTGTGACGGATCCGGACATGGCCCGGGCCCTTTCCGAAAGGGACCACGCCATGGAACAACGAGCCCGATCGTTGGCCGAAGAGGCGATTGCGGCCGGGCACGCCTGGCTACGGCCGCTCGGAGCTCCGCCGAGCGGACCGGCCGAGCGGGAGCGCTGGTTGCGAGAGGTGTCGACCGTCGCGGCCTACCGGGACCGCTGGCACATCGAGGGTCAACGTCCCCTCGGCCCGGAACCGGATCGAAAAGACCTGGAACAGACAGCCCAACGCGAGAAGGCGCTCGCGGCAGGGAAGTGGGCGAGGGCGATCAGCAAACCCGCAGTGGACCAGCCAATCAATCACGCCCTGGAACCACGGGTCGAGACTTCGCGAGCGATCGAAATGTGAGGAGATTTGAGTCCGACGCTACCTGCCTGCTGACCCGCCCCGTACGGCACCCTGGGGACACCCCCCGCCCCGCCGGTCCCCGCCCCCGGTCGGTCCCCTAGCCCCGATGTGCCGAACGGCCTGAGCGGCCACGAAACCCGTCTCTGGCAGCAGGATGAGGGGGCGA
>JBEKWB010000246.1:0-2539 GCA_049513455.1 Acidimicrobiales bacterium | reverse complement strand
CACTTCTGCGCTATCCGCAGCTACGTCTCCACGATGAAGAAGCACGATTACAACGTCCTCGATGGCCTACGGGAGTTGTTCCAGGGAAGGGTCTGGCTGCCCGGGGGCACCTGAACAGTTACGAAAATTCAAAGCGACACGTGGTCAGGCAGCGCGGTCGTACTCGTGAACGATGCCGCCGAGGATGTAACGACGAGTAATGGCACCAACGTCGGGCGCGGTAAGCGGGCGGGGAATCGGCTGGGTCAGCTGCAACCCACGATGTGGTCTCGCTTCGTTGTAGTGGCGGACGTACGCGTCGAGCACGGATTCGAGATGTCGTTGTGAGACGATGAGGAGATGGTCGAGGCACTCGTTGCGGACGGTGCGCACGAATCGCTCGGCGAACGCGTTCGCACGGGGCGAGCGGACCGGGGTGCGAATCGTCTCGACGCCGATCGAGGCGAAGACCTCGTTGAAGCTAGCGGTGAACTTGGCATCCCGATCGCGGATGAGGAACGGCGTCCGACACACCTCGGCCCGTTATCCGGGACGTCAGCCGGGCGCCCGCAGAGGATCCGCTTACGGTCGTGCTCGAACAGCGTGCGCAGAGCCATTCGACGTAATCGCAGAGCGTTCGGCTTCGGGACGCGACCACTGGTATTGGGTCGCCATCCAATGGCAGGCTTCCGGCGCTACCCGCGTAGCGCCGGGCGACACGTGGACCGTCACCAGCACCTCAGGTGGAGTCACCTCCACCCTTCGCGGAACCTTTTAGCCGAACTCGGGCTGTATGCCGGGTGCGGCGGCCGAGTTGTCTAGAGATGCGCCCCTTCGGTGCCCGCAACTATCTCGGCAGACAGTCTGATCTCCTGCGTGTCTTGTTTGGGCAGGTCAAGCCCAGCGTGTCAACGATTCAAACGTCGAGACGATTCCGGATTGGTTCGCCGTAGGGTGACCCTTCTCTGTTCACTGCGAAGGTGAATTATGTATCGATTCACCCTCCGATAGCCCCATGTCAAAGTCGTTGTAGCGGTTTGCCGGGTACGCCGATGCGTCGAGTTCGGCAACCTCGTCGCCGGACAGAGCTACCCTGGTCGCGCCGCCGTTTTCCCCTAGAGCCGTTCACGGCGCCTCGCGCCAGATGAGGTCGGCTGGTCATTCTTCACTCGGTCCGTAGTAGCAGCGCCGCCGGGGTGCGGGCCGCGATACGTCCCGGAATGGCGGCGACCAGGTTGCCGAGCCCCAGGGCACCGAGCGCGATGGCCACGATCGCCAGGGCAGGTACGGTCGGGCTGGGCACCACGTAGATGTTGGTGGCGAACAGATCCCACAAGTACCTCCCGGCGACGATCCCGAGCGGCACTCCGACCACGAGCCCGATCACCACGGCGATGCTGGATTGCCAGGCGACGCTCGCTCTTAGCTGGCGGCCCGTGAAGCCGAGCGTCCGCAGCATGGCCATGGAGCGGCGGCGGCGCCGGACCGAGGCGACGAGGGTCAGACCCAGCGCGGTCACCGCCCCGACCGTCAAGCCGAGGCCGAGGATCAGCGGGGTGGCACCCATCGAGTGGTAGTTGACGATCTCGGCCGGCCTCTCGACCCCCAGCACGTAGCTGCCGTTGTTCCCCGGGTGCGTCACCTCCGCCGCGATGCGATTCAGCGACCGGAGTGCGGTCTTGGCGTTTGCCCCGGGCTTGAGGCGCACGAATTCGGCGTTAGGGCCGGCCGGGGAGAGGTTGAACTGGTTGCGTACCGAGGCGGGGAGGAGCTGGTAGGGCACGACCGCTCCCGTCCCCATGGACGCGTGGCCGGTCACGCCGCCGACGCCCACTGCGGGCATGGTGGCCGTGCCGACGATGCGGAGGAGGTGCGGGGTAGTGGTCCCGTAGCGCACCGTGACGGAGTCCCCGACCGACTTGTGGATCTGGGCCAGCGTGCCTGGACCGAGCACGATCTGGCCCGGCCGGTCGAAACCGTGGCCGGTCAGGATCGGTGGCGCCACCGATGCACCGGGTGACCCACCGAGGACGGGCACCGTGAGGCCGTCGATCTGCAAGTTGCCGAACCAGTACCCGGACCAGGCCGCCACGCTCGGATCGTGGTCGAGCAGCGTCGCCGACTGCGTGGCGGGGATGTCGCCGACCCCGCCTCCGGCGATCAGGGCGTAGTTCCAGTTCCATCCGTAGAGGCGAGGGTGCGATACGAGGGAGTTGAGGCTCGAGCCGAATGTGACGGTGGCGATGATGACCACTACGGCCAGGGTCGTCCCGAGGATGGCCGAGCGCACCGGTACGGCCTCGCTCTCCGCCCCCGGTTCGAGCGCGAAGCGGATGCCGGTAACCGCCGAGACCGGCAGGCCGACCGTGGACGCGGCGGCTTCAATGCGCGAAGGTGCGCGGAGACGGCGGCGCGCCTCGGTACGCTGCGGCGCCCACTGCACGGCCATCACGATCGCCACGGACCCCAGCACCGCGACGAGCACCGCCACCCCGAGGCCGAGCACGGTCCAGTCGAAGGCGACTCCGGGGTCGGGATAGTAGGGACGCACCGGGCCCAG
>JBEKWB010000245.1:0-2561 GCA_049513455.1 Acidimicrobiales bacterium | reverse complement strand
TTCGCCCACAGGAGCCACGACTCGGCCCCCTCCTCGTCGTCGAAGTCGATCGGGTCACCCTTGGCGTACTTGTGCATGATGGTGACGAGCTCTTCGGTCGAGGGGTTCTGCGAGGCCTGCGCGAGGGGCCACCATCCCGTCTCGATGTAGACCGGGGGCAGGCTGGGGTTGTCGGCCACGTCTTTCTGCGTCTGGGTGTTGTCGAACTGGGTCCCCAGTAGAACGAAGGCGGGGTGGTAGCCGGCGGTCGTCATCGCCTGGGCGAAGGGGGTGAAGTTGGAATCGTCGGCGGGCCACAGGGCGGTGACCCCCTTTTGCTGGTACTGCTCGACGTAGGGTGCCCAGTTCTCCACGGAAACCGGGGGCTCGAGGAAATCGACGACCTTCCAACCCTGCGCCTCGGCGGCAAATTCGGCCTTCGTTTCGGGCTGGAGTACCGAGGGGGTGTCGCCCGCGCCCATGCCGGCCGCCTTGACCGCCTTCGGGTAGGCCTTGGTCAGCGCCCCGAAATACCCCGCAGTAATCGAGTCTGTGTTGCCTCCGCCCGGGTCGACTTGGTCGGAGGCAAGAACTGACGCGTTCGAGACGACGTAGCCGGTGATCTGTCCCAGCCCGCACTTCTCACGGATCGGGACGGCCGGCTGGTCGAGGGCCATGCCGCCGCCCACCGCCATGAAGTCGATCTGACAGGCCGCGGTCGTTTGCTGCGCCGCGTTGAACAGCGCGGCGTCCCGATTGTCGATCACGATTTTGCGGCCATCAATTCCCCCCGCGGCGTTACACCAGTCCGCGAAGGCAGTGGCCTGCTCGGGGAACTCCACCTCGAGTCCCGGAGTGATGGTATTGGAGGCGTCGTTGAAGACGGCGATGTTGATGGTCTTATCGCCCACACCGCGGACCGAGGAGGCACCGCCCGGCCCCGGCTCGCATATTTTGCCGACCCCGGGCCACACGCCGCTCGAACTCGATACCGCCGTCGCCGCCGCGGTGGTCGACGAGAGTGCGATGGATGTCCCGGCGAAGATCACTGCCGCCATTGCCAGCGGCAGCGCGGACTTTCGAAGCTGGATCAGCCGCTTGCAGAACATCCTCACACCCTCCCCTTGTGATCGGATCGCTCAACTATGACCCCAACCGAAGCGGGGGTGCCGCGCACAGGATAGGCGAAGGCGAACCGAAATGCATGGGAACCGATCCTCAGCTGTTCGACCACGCCACCTACAAGACGGCGGCATGCCAGACCACCGGAAGCGAAGTGCCTCTGGTCGAGTTGGAGAGGGGCTGGTGACTTCCCGACGCGACTGACCAATGGGACTTGATCGTCAACGGACCCAACCCCGCCCGCTCCATTGCGTCAATCACGGCGATGATGTCCCGTTGGGTAACTACGTGCGGCAGCTCCGCACCAATGGCAGGCTCCCACCACTTCGACCAGTAGGCCCGGTCGCGGGCCGCCGTAGAATCCGCGCCTCCGCGCTTGTTGTTGACCCGCACCCGCTATCGTCGCGCCCTCTTCGCGTCCTGCCAACAGGCGAACCACTCGTCACAGCGGACACCCCCACGGCCACGCTGGCCGGGAACTCGACTGCGCATTGGGGGTCGTCATGCGGCAGCAGGTGAGTCAGGCGCCAGCGGGCCTGGGCATCACCGGCCAGCTCCTCGGTGGAGTAAAACCCATAATCGACCTGGCGACCACCCAGAGTCACCCGAAGGCGCCACTGGCCGCCGGGCAACTGGGTAATCGTGCCGGCCCCCCGGACGCCCCGAGTCCTTTTCCTCTTAGCCATGGTGAACCTCGTCCACCGAACAGCCACAATCGACCGGTTTGGCTGCAGCAAAATCGGTCGTAAAGACACTTAAAGACACTCGACCCCGATTTTCGGGGTGATGTCCTTGCAGGAGTCCCACCGTTAGCCCGTTGACCTGGACTTTCTTGGTGGAGGTGATGGGATTCGAACCCACGGCCTCTACATTGCGAAAGTGTGGTTCTCAGTGTTTTGAGCAGGCCCTTTCCGAGGACTTTCCTGATAGCAGCGTTGCGATCCCCTCAGCTCCCCTCACGATCCCTCCACTTCCCTCTCGATAAGGTCACGTACGGTCACGCCGGACACGTCCTTGTCGAGCCTCTTCACGGATCGGTCGTCACGTCCGATCGTGGGCTCTCGCAATGCCAAGCGAATGGCGCGGGTGCCCTGTTGACGACCATCACGTTCTGCGACGAGCGACAGGACATCAACCCGGCAGCATTTGGGGACATCCGGTCGTCGGATCCTCAAAATATCGCAGCCCGAAAGAACCGGATGGACAGCGATTGCAAGATGGAGCCTGCGTGGACGGAGTCATCGGTCCGGCCAGTCGATGACGAGTCGCCCCCCTCGGGTGTCGACGGAGGTGCCGAGATCGGCGCAGGAGCGACGGAACCGCGCCGTGATCCACGCGGTCTCGTCGCGGTTTGCGAGGCGTGTGAAGCAGTAGTCCAAGGCGAGCGGGACGGCCTCGACCCGGATCGGCCGACAGTCCCTGAAAGTCACGAGGAAGAGGAGACCCAAGTCGTTGCGCAG
>JBEKWB010000244.1:0-2574 GCA_049513455.1 Acidimicrobiales bacterium | reverse complement strand
CGAACCACGTGCTCTCCGGGGTGCTCATCGGCCGCCTGCTGAAGAGGCGACCCGGGGCGGCACTGCTGGCCGGGGTCGCATCGCACCTCGTCCTCGATGCCATACCCCACTGGGGCTGCAGCCCCCCTCAACCGGGAAGAGCAGACTTCCTGACCGTGGCCAAACGGGACGGCGTGCTCGGGTTGGCGGCGATGGCCTCGGTGGCCCTCGCCGTCGAGCAACCGGCCCGTGCGGCCACCGTGGCGGCCATGACCGGTGCCGTCCTTTTGGATCTCGACAAGCCGTTCCTCCACTTCCTCGGATTCAATCCGTTCCCCGCGGTCGTACAGGAGTTGCATGACCGGATACAGAACGAGTCGCGGGGCGGGATGCCGAACGAGTTGCGCTTCGGCGCTGCCTTTGCGCTCGCCGATCTCGTCACAATTTTGCGGGCCCGTCACCTCGAGTGAGGTGGCTACTCGCTCAGCTCGGCAGATGCTCAGACGCCTTGGCGATCACTTCACTGGCTCGCTCCACACCCGCCGACACGTACGGCGCCGCGCTGTCGAATGCCACCCGGGCCGCACCGGCCGCGCTCTCGTTGGCATGGCGCGCGTACGGGGTGGCGAACGTCACACCCGACTTCGCCGCATTGGAGACCGCGCGATTGACCCGATGCCCGGCCCGCTGTGCGGTCTTGTTGGCCTTGCGTCCCGCCCTCCGACCCTTTCCGGCTGCCGCATTGGCGCGCCTTCCGGCCTTGCGGCCGGCTTCCGACAGGGTGGCCGACGTCTGATGGGCCCGCGCCCCAGTGGCCGCGCGACCCGCACCGATGGCCGTCGTGACCTGGCCCGCGCGGCGGCGGGCCCTCCAGCCCAGCGACGGAGCGCCCTCGGTGTCGGTCGCCGCCAGGATCAGGCCTCCGAGCAGACCGAGGTTCTTCAAGAAGTGCACCCGCTGCTGGGTCCGGGCGTCATCGTCGACCTCGTCCCAGAACCGGTGCCCGGCGTACGTCGTGGGGATGACCGACGCCACCAGCGCCCACGAGGCCAGGCGGCGGAACTTCCCGAGGGCGAGCAATCCGCCCGCTCCCACCTGGACCATTCCGTTGAATCGGATCAGGGTGGCCGGGTCCTCCGGGAGAAAGGCGAAACGGGCCTTGAGCGGCCCGGTGACGGCGGCGGCGGATTTGACCTTGCCTTCAGGTGATTGGATCGCATCCACTCCTCCGGAAATGAACATGGAGGCCAACAGGGGACGGGCGATGCGGCGGGAGATACTCATGCCCGGGTTCTTACCCGCCTTCCCGATCTTTATGCCATAGCCGCCACAGAACCCGGTTCAGGGCTCCACGAGCAGCGTCACGATCCGGTCGTGCTCCTCGCTGGAGACCTCCGAGCGCAACCGGGTGAGTCCCTTGCGGATGCGGCTTTTCACCGTGCCCGGGGGAAGCTCGAGCTGGAGCGACACCTCCTTGTAGGTCAGCTGTCCCAGGTAGGCGAGGGTGATCGCTTCGCGTTCACCCGTGGGGAGGCGTTCGAGCCAGGAACACAGTTCGCCCGTCTGGTCGAGCGCGCCGGAGGACCTGTCCCGGGCGGCCTGGTGGGCGCTCTCACGGCGGATTCGCGAGATCTCCGAGCGCACCAGGTCGATACTGCGCGAACGTCCCTGCATGGCGAGATACTGCAGGAGGGGTCCCCGGGCCGGATTGTAGCGCCCGGGGTGTCTCCAGAGCTCTTCGAAGACCCGCTGGACGACGTCGTCGACCGAATCGAGCGACCGCAGGATCCGGTAGCTCGCGGAGCGCACCACGCGCTCCCCCTCCCGGAACACGAACGCATGCGCTTCGGGAATCCGCTCCCGCAGTTGTCGGGACAGTTCGACGTCGGAGAGCGTTTCCATTCGACGGCCGTCGATCGATGCTCGAACGTCCGCCGCGTCATATGAGGTCGACACCACCAGTAGTTCGGCGTGACGCCTCGAGCGGATGTCAGAAATATTGCGGACACGCAACAAAGGAAGGTCAGCGTGAGCTACGGAGCGGCCCACGAATTACGTGAAGTCAGTTCAAGCCCGGATCGCCCGGGAGCGCGGGCTCGGACAACGGAGACTCAGGTCGCGCTGCGTATTGCTCCACATCTGCGGTCTCCGTGTCGGTGTCGGTACCCATGGCGGAGAGATGGTCGAGTAGGGCCGACGGTGATCGGGCCAGGCGGGCGATCTCGGTGCTCGAAGGGAGATCGGGCATGGAGTCGCGCACATGGCTCTCCATGCGCATGCGGTAGTCGTTTAACGTGCGCCAGTAGCCACCGACCTGGCGGGCCACGTGGGGGAGTCGGTCCGGTCCCAGAAGGATGACGGCGACGACGGCAATGACGAGGAGCTTGGCGGGGTCGAGATTGAGCATGCCCTCTCTATTCGCCGCAGGGAGACGATTCGGATGGCCATTTTCGGCATCCGGGCGCCGCGGTGACTCCGAATACTTCACGGACCACTACCTCGTGGACCGGGCAAAGGAGAGTCACATGCTGGCAGAAGTGTTCGGAGTCGATGGCGTCATCGTCCTCATTGTGGTCGTCGTGCTGCTCTTCGGCG
>JBEKWB010000243.1:0-2591 GCA_049513455.1 Acidimicrobiales bacterium | reverse complement strand
GACGACCCTAAAGTCTGTTTGATGGCCCATGACGCACTTGCCAGGTCCTATAGAACTCACTGCCTGACGAGCGGGAAACGTCTGGTCTTGGAGCGGGGTCCGACGGATGCCGACCGGGCGTCCGGATCCTGGTCATACACATGCCCGGATTGCGGGAAGAGTCACCGTACGGTGTACGGACCAGCGCATGTAACTGAGTTGGCCGAACTTTTTGAAAAGATCGACATCCCCATGGACGTGGATCTCGGGCAACTCATTTCCGGTCAGCACGTTGTCCTGAAGGGAATCACGCTAAGAACGCCGTGGGGATCGGTGCTCCGCTACGCCTTCGTCCCTGGGTTTTCGCAAACAGACCGAGCACTCGACACTTCTTGGGGACTCGGCAAGGTGATGGACGACATGGGAACGGACTACGACCACCAAGGTGCGGGTGGTTGGGGGGCTGATGCCGACGGAATCGTGCGTCGGGGCGATGAGAACCTGGGAAACGGCATCCCCCCGTCAGCAGCTTGGTTACGGATCGAGTTCCATCACGCCCACTATTGGGAGCCGCCAGAGTCCTGGTCGAGGACGCTGACGATTGACCTCAGCTCCGGCGAAATCACCAATGTCACAAGGGGAGCGACTGCCTAACGTCGTGCGACACCCCTGCCTCCGAAGTGCCGGTTGAAGCGGGTTAGCCAACGGCAAATGTCGGTAGCCCAGACACCCTCCGAAGCTCGTCCACCGATGATCCACCCCCGCAAGTATGATATCATTTGTGGTGTCAATCTGGACGATCGAACTGGAGCCGGAGGTAACCCGATGGCTGGATTCGCTCGCTCCTGGGATGTTCGCCGTAGTCGCTGCCCGCATCGAGCGACTTAGTGATCTCGGTGCGTCACTCCGCATGCCTCATTCGAGATCGTTGGGCGAGGGTCTCTTCGAGCTGCGATTGGCCCTCGGACGCAATGCCCAGCGGATCACGTTCTTCTTCCCGGGAGAGGAGCGAATTGTCTTGCTGACGACATTTCACAAGCAAAGATCGAACGAGCGACTTGAAGTGGAGAGAGCCCGGCAGGCGATGCGGCTGTGTATTCAAGAAGGACACACCGCAGAAGGTGAGGACGCATGACGAGGACGAGTTGGAAAGATCTGCAGTCGAAGAAGCTCAGCTCCATGACGATCGAGGAGCGGAAGGAGTACGACCAGGCCTATGCCGAGGCTCAGCTCGCAGCCGACGTCGGTGAGCGGATCCATGCCGCCAGAGAGGCGGCCGGCCTTAGTCAGCGTGAACTGGCTCGCCGGATGGGCACGAGCCAAGCAGCCATCGACCGCCTCGAGTCGGGAGGAGTCGGAGCGACTCTCACGACGCTCCAACGGGTCGCCACCGCATTAGGGCTCGAGGTAAATGTGGAGCTGAAGCCAACGGCCTGAAAATCGCCGCCCGTGCTCGAAGCCAGAGCGGGATCCGTCCCCGCGTTTTCCCCGCGCCGCGACGAATATCAGTGTGAATCAACGGTCACTAACGGTAAGTCAAAAATCGGACTTCACCTGGGGAAATAGCTGATATCGCAGGTGAGACACGACAAGGCAATTCGTGCCTGGGGGTCACTGGGGGTCAAGAGGTCCCGGGTTCAAATCCCGGCAGCCCGACTCGAAATCGCAGGTCAGCGCCACTGGATGCGATTCCAGCAATGACCCTTGGTAGCGCTTGTCACCGGTTTGTCGCCAGGAGGGGAGGGGAACGGCGCAGCAAGTCCGTTCTGGGCATGCAGGGCATAACAAACGATCCATGAAAGTGTCATCGGTTTGGAGTGTGCGAACCGACTATCGGGCGCTGATTTCACTGCCCATCCGAATGCTGCGCAAGCCCGCTGCATTGACCGCCGGTCAGCCGCCATGGCAATATCCCCGACAGCGGAGCACCCTTCACTTGCTCGTTGTGCAGCAGCTTGGACGGCCTGACTGCGGCGTATTGCGTCACGGACCTTCTCCGCAAGCACCGTCCCTAGTTTCGGATCGTGCTGGGAAAGTTAGACCGAGATGCTCAGAGCCTCGATCTGCTGGCGAACGAGGGCGACCTGAACTTGGTCGCTAGATGCATGGCTGAGGAACACCTCAAGTCTCGGCGATGACGCATGATCCATGATTTGCCGAGATACGGATTGGGGGAGCGGCTGAAAGGGTCGAATCGGCCGAATTGGGAACTCGGAACTGGACATGCTCAATAATACGGCAAGGGTATGTAGCTCATAAGTTCACCCGGTATTCTCAGCTCGGACCGGCCTCAGAGGGCGTCGGGTGGACATGTGATTCACGCCCCTTCGAGGCTGAATCGGTAATAGATCAACTCGGCGATGTCTCACAACTTTCCCATGCACCAAGAACCGTCAGCAGATCGTACAATCCTCCGTTGGGAATGCCGGAAAGTTCCGCCCTCCTATGTTGCTTGGTCACGATCGAGACCTCCCCAATCTTGCTCGCAGTACTTGGTGTCATCATCACCATTCGGGCTGTCGAACCTGGCCGAAGCTCTATTGAAGCGACCTCTTCGTACCGAAGCCACAAGGACCTCCCCTTCCCTTTTGCGGGGATAATACCGATTCCCG
>JBEKWB010000242.1:0-3180 GCA_049513455.1 Acidimicrobiales bacterium | reverse complement strand
CCGCTAGTATCGGACTTGCATCGGGAGTTCGCACCAAGCGGGCTGAGAGGACGGCTAGGGCCGTCGACCGACTGAACCTGACCGGGTAATGCCGGCGTAGGGAGCGTTTCGTATGACTGCTGCAGACCATCGTTCCACCTCCTCCGGTGGGTCCGACTCGTCGCCGGTGCCAACTGGCCCCATCGCCGGTAGCCGCAAAATCTACCTAGTGGGTTCCCGGCCGGATCTGCGGGTGCCGATGCGGGAGATACCGCTGTCGACGGGGGACGCGGTGGTCCTCTATGACACGAGCGGCCCGTACACCGACTCCGACTACCAGGCTGATGTCCGTCGTGGGCTGCCGGCGTTGCGGGATGCGTGGATCGTCGAGCGCGGTGACACCGAGGACTATGAGGGGCGGTCGATACGGCCGAAAGACAACGGGCGCACACGGGCCGGCGGGAGCAATCTCGACGAGGTCTTCGCCGGCTCCACCCGACGCACCCGGCGTGCCGTCGAGGGCGGCGCCGTCACCCAGCTGGCCTATGCCCGCCGGGGGGAGATCACTCCGGAAATGGAGTTCGTCGGCCTGCGAGAAGGAGTCGCCCCCGAACTGGTCCGCGACGAGGTGGCGGTGGGGCGGGCAGTGATCCCGTTGAACTGCAACCACCCCGAGGCTGAACCAATGGTGATCGGTCGGCGTTTCTTGGTCAAGATCAACGCCAATATCGGCAACTCGGCGGTGGCGTCCTCGATCGAAGAAGAGGTCGAGAAAATGACGTGGGCCACCCGCTGGGGTGCGGACACCGTGATGGACTTGTCAACTGGGCGAAACATCCACACGACGCGTGAGTGGATTATCCGCAACAGCGCGGTGCCCGTGGGAACCGTACCCATCTACCAGGCACTGGAGAAGGTCAACGGAAAGTCCGAGGACCTGACCTGGGAGATCTACCGCGACACACTGATCGAGCAGTTCGAGCAGGGCGTTGACTACATCACCGTGCACGCCGGGGTGCTGCTGCGCTACGTGCCGATGGCTGCCACGCGCAAGACCGGCATCGTCAGCCGCGGCGGGTCGATCATGGCCGCGTGGTGTCTGGCCCACCACGAGGAGAGCTTCCTCTACACGCACTTCGGTGAGATGTGCGAGCTGATGGCGCAATACGACGTGACTTTATCGCTCGGTGACGGGTTGCGGCCGGGCTGCATCGCGGACGCCAACGACGAGGCGCAGTTCTCCGAACTGCGTACCCTTGGCGAGCTGACGAAGGTCGCCTGGGAACACGACGTGCAGGTCATGGTGGAGGGTCCTGGCCACGTCCCCATGCACAAGATCAAGGAGAACATGGACCTCCAGCTCGAGGTATGCCATGAAGCACCGTTTTATACGCTCGGCCCGCTCACCACCGACATCGCACCGGGCTACGACCACATCACCAGCGCCATCGGTGCGGCGATGATCGGCTGGTACGGCACCGCGATGCTTTGCTATGTCACGCCCAAGGAACACTTGGGTCTGCCGGACCGCGACGACGTCAAAGACGGCGTCATCACCTACAAGATCGCCGCGCACGCTGCCGACCTCGCCAAGGGACATCCGGGCGCGCAGGCTTGGGACGACGCCTTGAGTGACGCGCGCTTCGAGTTCCGGTGGGAGGATCAGTTCAACCTCTCATTGGATCCGACGACGGCCCGTGACTACCACGATGAGACACTGCCGGCCGGTGCCGCAAAGACGGCCCACTTCTGCTCGATGTGCGGCCCTCATTTCTGCTCCATGCGGATCAGCCAGGACGTCCGCAAGTACGCCGCTGAGCATGGCGTCGAGGACGCCGACGCGTTAGAGCTGGGCATGCGGCAGAAATCAGCGGAGTTCCTGCGCGAAGGCGCCCGGATCTACCTCCCAGTCGTCGAGCGTGAGCTCCCGGTCACCCCGAACGGACCGGCGGGGGCGACCTGATGTCCGTCCAGCTCGGGCCACCCCTCACCGCCTCGCGGTGAGGTCGGCTTGCTGGACCCGTGCGATCGTCACAAGGGGCCGCTCACCGATCCTCTGCGGTCACCCGGATGGTGCTCTGAAGGAAGGGCTTGGCTGCGCCGGACACGGTTCCGCTTGCGGGAATCGTTTGGAGTTCGGTGGCCGGCGAGGTGAGCGGCGGTTCTGCTCGCAACAGGCAGCATTTCCGATAACGGGACATCAAAGGTGCCCCCACGGTACCGGCATGGGACAGGTGCTTTCCGCCATGACGAGTTCTACGTCTGGGATCTGCCCGGAGACGCGGAGGCCGCCGGTGGGGTGGTGGTACGACGCCACGGCATGGGGGTAGCCACCTTGGCCCCCATGCGGCCCTCGGGCAGACTGCAACCGGAGGGTCAAGTTGACACGAGGCATGGGCGATGACGTGAGGCTCCACCAGTGAAGCGGGCTGGGTCGGCGACGGGACAGCTACTCCGGTTCTCGCGGTACCGCTTCCAGCGCACGTTCCGGCAGCGCCGCGGCGCCTACTTGTCGCTCGTCTTGCTAATCGGGCTGGTGGGCGGCCTCTCCATGGGCGCCCTCGCCGCAGCCGCCGCAGCCCGGCGCACCGAGTCCTCCTTCCCCACCTTCCTGGCCAGTACCAACCCGTCCAACCTGAGCCTCGGCACGGCGCTGTGGAATCCCGCGCTCGGCTACACCACCGGCTACAACGCCCCCCTCGTAGCCGCCATCGCCCGCCTGCCCCATGTCCGACGAGCCGAGAGTTACGCCGCCATCTACAGCGAGCCGATCGGAGCGAACGGGCAACCGACGGCGGCGGCGGAGAAGGCCAACTTCGACGTCAACGGAAGCGTCGACGGGCTCTACTTCAACCAGGACCGGGTCACGGTCCTGCAGGGACGGATGGCCGACCCCAAGCGGGCCAACGAAATCATGATGACCGTGGGTGCCGCCGACTCCCTGGACCTCCACGTCGGGCAGACCGTCACCTGGGGTACCTATGCCAACTCCCAGTTCGAGTCGGCGAACGCACCTCCCGCGCTGCACGAAAGACTGACCCTCGTCGGGACCGTCGTCCTCAACAACGCCGTCGTGCAGGACGAGATCGATGCCAACGGCCCCACGACCGTCATCTTCACGCCGGCCCTCACGCGGCGGCTGGACAACTGCTGTTCGAACTACACGTTCACCTACCTGCAGCTCGACCAGGGGAGCCGCGA
>JBEKWB010000241.1:0-2649 GCA_049513455.1 Acidimicrobiales bacterium | reverse complement strand
CGTCGACCAGGATCACCTCGTAGCGCTCGGTATCGAGCGTGGCGAAGACATGGGGCAGGTTGAGCGCCTCGTTCTTGGCCGGGATCACGATGCTGACGGTCGGCTCGGCCTTGTGGGTCCCGGGCTTGCTGGAGGATCCTCCGTTGATGCGGGTAAGAGTCAAATCAACCTGCCTTTCGATTCCGTGCTGCCCCCTTCTCCATCGCACCCAGGACCACCTGCCATGACGCGTTACATGGCAGGTGGTCCTGACCCCCGTGCGGTGTTCCCCCCACGTTCCTACCCAGTCACATATCGTCCCGCCTCGGCGCTGAGGACCAACCCGGTCCTGGTGATTTCGAGAAAACCGTCGATGCCCTGCCATTTTGCGAAATCGAGGACGCGGTCGACTAGAGCACAAGGTCACTTTGTCAGAGATCGCGGCGCGCGAGAGCCACGCCGGATGGCCTGAGGATTCGCGTGCATTCCCCGCTCCGCCCGGACTCCGGACGGGGGCCGGCCGCACAGGTGGCAGGGGACCGAGTCCCCCGGGTCCGGGGCCCCGTCCCGGGGAGACCGCGCCGGACTACGGCGTCAGCGCTCGGCCGTAGAGCGGGTCGTCGGGCGAGCCGTCTCGATTCGCTCCACGTTCCGCGCCGCGCGTTCCCCGCCTCCCGGGCGGTGGGCCGGGGAGGCGGGCAACCCCGGCTGGCGCTGGTCGTCGGCGGATTCGAACAACGAGCCGGTCGATCCGCCGGCGGCACGCTGCACGCGTCGCTCGGTGAGCAGTGTCCGGAGGACCCGCGTCCCGTCGCGCACGGTGCGCAGGTTCGATACCCCGTTGCGCCGGGGAAGCTCGACGCTCGGCACCTCGGCGATGCGCAAGCCGACGAGTTGGGCCCGCACGATGATCTCGGTTTCGATCTCGAATCCCGTCGAACGGAGGTCGAGGGACTCCAGGAAGAGCCGGCGCAGCGCGAAGAACCCGTAGCACAGGTCGGTGTAGTGGACGCCGAGAAGCAAATTGGCCGCTTCGACCAGCGCCCGGTTGCCCAGACGGCGGACCGGCGTGATGTCGAGCGATCCACCTCCGGCCATGAAGCGGGAGCCCTTGGTGAAGTCGAAACCGTGGGCGAGCGGGTGGACGAACCGCGGGATCTCCTCGGGGGACATGCTTCCGTCGGCATCCATCGCCACCAGGATGTCGCCCCGTGCGGCGGCCAGTCCGGCCCGGAGGGCGTTTCCCTTCCCCGGGGCGGGCTCGCCGATGATGCGGATGTCGGGGCGGGAGTTGCGGGCCATCAGCTTCGTCACGTCGGAGCTCGCGTCCACGAGCACGACCTCGGTGACCATGGCGGGAAGGCGATCGAGGACATCCCCGACGTTGCGAGCTTCGTTCATCGTCGGGATGATGAGACTGACACTCTGCGTGGGCAGGGCCGACGGCGGCATCTCTCCCACGATGCGCAGGTCGCCGTGGCGGCGGCCCCCCTGGCGGCGCTCGACAAAGCGAACGGGCGCGCCGTCAGTGTCGCGCTGCTCGAACCAGTCTTCGTGTGCCTTGCCGTTGGTGTCGCTCTCGCTCACTTCCCCGCCTCCCATTTCGTCGATCTGTTGGCGCCTCGGCCCCGGAAACTCTCCGGAGCGCCTACGGCAGCCGTTGTGAGCCGTCGCGGCCTGCGGTGCGTAGAAGGTCCAGCGTCGCAAACAGATGTCAATGAGCCGCCCACTCAAACCCAATAGCGACACAACTTTCGGACAGTTTGCAGAAAAATCGAAGCGTTCAGTGACGGGATCTAGGCGTTCGCGGGGGTCTGGGCCGGCGCCGACTCCGCGGACATCGAGGCGTTCGCCGCTCACGTCGGGTTTCCCGCAGTCCTAAAGCCCCGTCAGGGCAGCGCCAGCCGGGACGCATATCGCGAGCGTGATCGCGACGATCTGGCCCGACTGTTCCCGAGCGATCTCCCTGCTGAGCTGGCCCGCACAGCCGAGGCGACCGCGGCGGCGGCGATCGTCGCCCTCGGCGCAACCTACGGTTGCTTCCATACAGAGATGAAGTTCACACCCGAGGGCCCCCGCATCATCGAGGTCAATGGGAGGATCGGCGGGGTATCCCCGAAATGGCGGAACTCGCCGGCGGGAACGAGTCAATCCTGAGATTGGCCATGGAGCCGGCGCGGGCGTACCCCGCCACGTGCGGCCTCGTTACTCCGGATCGGCTGGCCCGGCAGGTGCTTCGGCTTCTCGAGGCCAGTGATCGCCTCGATCGGGTTCGCCGAGACCGGAGGGGTCACCTGGCGTCGACCATGTCATCGTCAAATGGGGGCACCGGCGAGGCGGTCGACTGCCGGCAGGGTTATCGAGACTTCGTCGTCCAGGTCTCTGGATCGGGCGATTACGAAGAGGCCGAGACCCAGTGCGCCTCGGTGGACAGGGCGGTTTCGGTCACCTACGGCGAAGCCGTCTCCGTCTCCGTCAGCGATCGCCGGTCGGCCTGACGAACCCCGCCGGGGTTCAGCACGGATGCACCTGGTTCGGGGGTGCGCCGCCTTTTCCATTGCTTCCATTGCGCCCCGGTTGCCAGCGGGTGGTAGGAGGCCCGCTATGACGGCAATGCATTGACTTAGGTCCAACAACCGTGCAGCATCACGCCGTTGCAGCAAGTCGAAA
>JBEKWB010000240.1:0-2658 GCA_049513455.1 Acidimicrobiales bacterium | reverse complement strand
GGCGAACGGGCGGCCTTCAGTTCGTGTGGGTGAGCACCGCCCGGACGACCGACCCCGCCCGAACGGCGGCCAGAGCCTCGTCGATGTCGCGCAGGGGCCAGACGCGTGACACCTGTGCGTCGACCTCGAGGTCGCCGTTGTGCACATGCTCGACGATCGCGGTGAAGTCACGATGGAGGTCGACCGAGCCGTTGAGACTCCCGGCGATGCGCCGGTTACGCAACAGGTCGTCCACGGCGAACGACGCCCGGGTACCTGCCCGGGGGATGCCCACCAGCGCCGTCGTGCCACCCCAGGCGGTGCAGGCGATGGCCGCATCGATCGCGGCGGGGGCGCCGCTGCACTCGACCGCCACATCGACCGGCACACCGATCTGTGTCCCGATGAGCTCGGCCAGCACGTCCCCGGTGTCGGACGGCTTGGCGATGAGGGTGTCGTGGGCACCGAACCGGGCCGCCACCTCCGCCTTGGCGGGGTTGACGTCCACCGCCAGGACCCGGGCCGCGCCGCTGAGCCGCGCCGTCTGGAGCACGTTCACCCCGATGCCGCCCACCCCGAAGACCACCACGGCGTCGCCCGGGCGCACCCGGGCCACGTTGCGCACCACGCCGTACCCGGTCGACACCGCGCAGCCGATCAGGGCGGCCGAGGTGGCCGGGATCCCCGGCGCGTGCACGAGTTGGCTCGCCCGCACCGTTGTGGTCCCCGCCCACGACGAGGTGTTGGCGAAGGCGCGGACCGGCTGTCCCCGCCAGCGGAAAGGGGGCGGCCCGGCACGAAAGGCGTCGGGACACTCGCTACCCCGCCCCGCGGAGCAGAAGCGGCACGTCCCGCAGGGGACCGTGGATCCGACGACCACGGCATCACCGGGACTGACCGAGGTGACACCCTCCCCCACCCGGTCGACGATCCCGGCCGCCTCGTGGCCGAGCACCACCGGCAACGACACCGGGCTCTGACCATCGAGCACGTTCAGGTCGCTGTGGCAGATTCCCGAGGCGAGCACCCGGAGCGACACCTCCCCGGGACCGGGCTCGCGGACTTCCAATTCGTCGGTGACAACCAGGTCGACGCCGTCCCACACCGCGCCGCTGGTCTGGATCATCAGTTGGCGAGGCGGGGCGTCGGCGGCTTCTGGTTGAGGATCATGTCGGCGCGCCGCCTGACCGCTTCCTGGACCATCTCGGGGTGGGTGAAGATCCAGAACCGCTCCTCGGCGACCCCCTCGAAAATGATCGCCGCCGCCTGCTCCGGCGTGAGCCCCTGATCCCGCAACATGGATCGCATGATGGTCCGGTACCCGTCGGCGCCGGGGGCACCTTCCAGCGCGACCGCGTCCTCGAAGATCCGTGTGGCCACCGGGCCCGGTGTCACGACAGAGACCGCAATGGCGGCTCCCTGCGCCTGCAGTTCCATGAACAGGCATTCGGTCAGTGCCTGCACGGAGAACTTACTGGCGATGTAGGCGCCCTGGAATGGCCCGACGGAGAGTCCCCCGATGGAGGACGTGTTGACGATGCCGGCCGGCCCCCCGTCCGCCAGCATGCGCGGGACGAAGGCGTGGATCCCGTGGAACACCCCGTAGACGTTGACCTTGATCATCAGATCCCACCGCTCGGGTGTGAGTTCCCACAGCGGACCGGTCGACTCGATACCGGCGTTGTTGAAGAGCAGCCGGACCGGTCCGAGCTCGGCGTACGCGCGCGCCGCCAGCCGCTCGACGGCCGCCGCATTCGTGACGTCCGTGGGGACGGCGAGAACCTCGGCCGTCCCGGCCAGTTCGCCTGCCACCTGCTCCAGCCGTTCCTCCGCCACGTCGGCCAGAACGAGGCGCATGCCCAGACCGGCCGCGTGCCGGGCCAGCGCGGCACCGATCCCACTTCCGGCGCCGGTGATGACCGCCGTCTTCCCTCCGAACAGCTCTTCCTCTGTTCCCACGTGCACCCCTCCTCCCGCCTGGCGGGACTACTCGGTGATCCGGTCCGTTCGGGGGGCGTAGACCCACATGGCGACCGACTCCCGGTCGGTGTTCTCACCGGGACTTATCGCACCGGACTTTCCCCGCTCGTTGATGGCGGCGAACACCTGCCCCAGGTCGCCGTCGAGCTCGTACACGGCCAGGTACTTCTGGGGAGGCGTCGGCAGGCCTTCGGGCTGCGCCACCTCGTAGCGTCGGGCTGCCACCACACCCGGCGTGCCGAGCATCTCGGGAATGTGCGTCCCCTCGTACCACGCGTTGAAGGCGGCCTCCTTGCCTTCGGCGGGATTCGAGAAGACCAACATCAGATTCGTAGCCATGCGTACCAGCTCTCCTTTCAGGTGAAGGTAGGGGAACATACTCACATTCGCGCCGACCCACACGGATGTGGCAGCTCGAGCGCCGACGGGTCGCCGGGCTCAAGTGGGCGCGCCCCCGTCCTTCGCGCGGAGCGCCAGCCACTCTGCGACCAGGGCCGTCATACCCTCGCGCCAGGGAACCCCGGTCGGCCCGGTGATCGACATCCGGCTGGCCGGATCCACCGGCGCACCCCGGAAAGCCCGCTCGCTGGTCCGGTAGACCGGTTCGGCGCCGATCAGCTCGCCCATGAGCGCGCACCACTCCTGCAGCCGGACGGCTTCGTCCCCGCCCCAATTCACCACGGTCGCCGGCACGGCGGC
>JBEKWB010000239.1:0-2687 GCA_049513455.1 Acidimicrobiales bacterium | reverse complement strand
CGAAGACGAGGTCGACGGCGGTGCCGGTCCACTTGACCTCGCCCGTAGCGCGATCGCGACCCTCAAACACGTTTTCAGATGAGGCGGATGCCTTCCACTCCGTGCTCATGTCAAGCAGGTTCACGAAGAAGTCGTTGGTCAACGTCTCGGGTCGGTCGGTGAAGACGCCGTTTTCGGACTGCCCGAAGTTGGCGTTCAGGGCACGCATACCGCCGATGAGAACCGTCATCTCGGGAGCGGTCAACGTCAACAGGTTGGCCCGCTCCACCAGCAGGTGCTCCGCCGGCAACTTCTGTCCGGCTTGGAGGTAGTTGCGGAACCCATCTGCGGTCGGTTCGAGCACGGCAAACGACTCCACGTCGGTTTGCTCCTGCAAAGCGTCCGTGCGCCCCGGCGCGAAAGGAACCGTTACGTCGTGCCCGGCGTTCTTCGCCGCTTGCTCGACGCCAGCGCACCCGCCCAGAACGATCAGGTCAGCGAGCGAGACCTTCTTTCCCCCGGAGTGTGAGCTGTTGAAGTCCTGCTGGATCTCAGCCAGGGTCTGCAGCGCACTGGCCAGTTCGGCCGGGCTGTTGACCTCCCAGTCCTTTTGTGGCGCAAGGCGAATCCGCGCCCCGTTTGCCCCGCCGCGCTTGTCGGTGCCGCGGAAAGTTGCCGCCGACGCCCATGCGGTTGAGACCAGCTGGGAAATGGACAGTCCTGATGCGAGGATCTTGCCCTTGAGGGCCGCGATGTCCTCGTCCCCAATCAGTTCATGATCGACCTCGGGGACGGGGTCCTGCCACAGCTGCGGCTCCGAGGGAACCAACGGGCCGAGGTAGCGCGAGACGGGTCCCATGTCGCGGTGCAACAGCTTGTACCACGCCTTGGCGAACGCCTCTGCGAGCTGGTCCGGGTTCTCGTGGAAGCGCTTCGAAATCGGCGCGTAGATCGGATCCAGTTTCAGCGAGAGGTCCGTCGTCAGCATCACGGGGGCGTGCCTCTTCGACGGATCGTGAGCGTCGGGCACAGTGCCCTGGGCAGATGGGTCCTTGGGAGTCCACTGCTTCGCACCGGCAGGGCTCGTTGTCAGCTCCCACTCGTACTCGAAGAGGTTGTCGAAGAAACCGTTGTCCCACTTCACCGGGTCGTTGGTCCATGCGCCCTCCAACCCGCTGGTGTACGTATCATCTCCCTTGCCGCTGCCAAAGGTGTTCCTCCATCCAAGGCCCTGCTCCTCGAGGCCCGCACCCTCGGGTGGGGGACCGACGTACGGGACCTCAGGGTTCGCGCCGTGGGTCTTGCCGAACGTGTGTCCGCCGGCGATGAGCGCAACCGTCTCCTCGTCGTTCATCGCCATGCGAGCGAACGTCTCTCGAATGTCCCTGGCTGCAGCAAGCGGATCTGGGTTGCCGTTCGGCCCCTGCGGATTCACGTAGATCAGGCCCATCTGCACGGCTCCGAAAGGATCGTCGAGTTCCCTGTCGCCGCTGTAGCGCTCATCCCCAAGCCACGTGTCCTCAGGCCCCCAGTAAATGTCCTCTTCGGGCTCCCAGATGTCCTCCCGCCCGCCACCGAAGCCGAACGTCTTGAACCCCATCGATTCGAGGGCACAGTTGCCAGTGAAGTTCATCAGGTCGGCCCAGGAGAGTTTCCGGCCGTACTTCTGCTTGATCGGCCAGAGCAACCTGCGCGCCTTGTCGAGGTTCGCGTTGTCGGGCCAACTATTGAGGGGGGCAAAGCGCTGGGCGGCGTGGCCGGCGCCGCCCCGGCCATCGGCGATGCGGTACGTGCCTGCGCTGTGCCACGCCATGCGGATGAAGAGCGGCCCATAGTGGCCGTAGTCGGCCGGCCACCACTCCTGCGACGTCGTCATTACCTCGATGATGTCCCGCTTCAGCGCATCAAGGTCGAGAGTCTTGAACTCTTCTGCGTAGTTGAAGTCCTTGCCCATCGGATTGGACAGGGGCGAGTGCTGGTGGAGAACCTTCAGGTTCAGCTGATTCGGCCACCAGTCCCGGTTCGACCTGCTCCCAATCGCCGTGTGTGGCACTGGGCACTTGCTTTCGCTATCGCTGGTAGACACTTCGGTCCCTCCACTCTCATTCTGATTGGTTGCTCTGTTGGTGTTGCACGCTGGGTGTCTGCGATCAGTCGCCGGCCGAGACAGAACTTGCCGCGACACACTCGGGACATCGGCCCCAGTAGATGACCTCGGCTTCGTCGATCTCGTAGCCCGAGTCGTCGGCGGCCGTCAGGCAGGGGGTGTAGCCGACCGCACAGGCGACGTCGACCATTCGGTTGCAGGTTCGGCAGATGAGATGGTGGTGGTTGTCCCCGACCCGGTCCTCGTAGCGGGCCGACGACCCGGCGGGCTGGATGCGCCGGAGGAGGCCCTTGTCGGTGAGGGTCCCGAGGGCGTCGTACACCGCCTGACGTGAGATGGCACCGATCTCGGCCCGTACGACCCTCTCGATGTCGTCCGCGGTGCTGTGCGGTCGCTCGGACACCGCCCGCAGGACAGCCAGACGCTGGGCCGTGACTTGCACACCGTGCCTGCGGAGAAGGGCAGCTTTGTCGACGAATGTCTCCATGGGCACGATCACAGACTAGCCATAATACTGGACTAAGTCAAGATATTAGTAGATACCAGTCCCCGACTCGATCCATCACCGGTCAGTTGCATCTTTATCTCGGAACGCCCCCTT
>JBEKWB010000238.1:0-4100 GCA_049513455.1 Acidimicrobiales bacterium | reverse complement strand
TTGGGTGTTGGCCGAGCCCTTGCGCAGCCGGGCATGGAGGATCTCGCCGGTGTCGGCTCTGGTGGCGAGGATCGGGTGGTAACCAAGCACCTTGGTATAGCCGTAGGCGGCATCAGCCTTGAGCTGGCCGAACACTTCGCGGATCGTCGAGTCGATGTAACTTCCGTGAGTTCAGCCAAACTGAAGCATCTTCAGCACGAACCCAAGTGTTCAGCGGGGTCCATCACGCTCAACGGACACTTGGGTTCGTGACGAACTCACGGGTTGAGACTCGCCGGGGCGCTCCATCAGCTGACGCGCGGAGCTCGCGTAACGAATGGCCGTGCTTTCGCTGATCTTGAAGACCGCCGCGAGATGGAGCGGATCGGCGCCGTGGACAAGAGCCTCTTCGAGTTGACGGTCTATCCGCAGCCGCTCGATGGTCCCGGGCAGTCCGCGCAAGATCTTGACGATTTGGGAGTAGCAGATAGGCCCGAAGTTGACGGCGCTCTCTCGGGTGAGCAGTAAATGGCGGTTGGCCGTATTCGGCCAGCGTTCTCGGCGATATTCGAGCCACTCGATGAGAAGCTGTCCGGTGAGATCATCGAGTGGTCGGCTCCGGCCCGCGATGGTGAGGCGGTGGTTGGCGAGGTCGACATCATCAACGAGCAACCGGCGGATCGCTCCGCTGCGGGCGGCATGGACGCTCGCCAGGGCGACGACGAGACGGGCCTCGGTCGTCGTGGCCACCGCGACGCTGCGGGCGATCTGCTGGGGCGACAGGGGCTGCCAGACGGGGTCCGCGGCCTGGCCGACTCGGATGCGACGGGTTGGATCGGCAAAGACAACGTCGTTCTTCGTGGCCCAGGCGAATAGGGATCGCAGCGCCACCATTGTCCTCTTGCGCTCGTTGCCGACCAGCGTGTCCGCGTGGGCGAGAACGTCGTCTCGGGTGACCTCGCGCAGATGAGTGTGGCGACTGGACCATTCGATCAGGACCGGGCGGGCGGTGCAGAGATACTTGTGGGCTATTACTTGGTGCGCACCGCTGCGCGGACCGCCTTCATGAAGGACGCGCACCCACCGGCCCACCTCAGCCCCGATGCCCGGAGCAAGGCCGTCGAGCTTCTTCTCCAACCAACTGTCGAACGTCGGGGTCCGGTCGTCGATGAGGATGCCCATGGTGCCGAGGAGCTCAACGGTGTGCCTGACACTCCCACTGTGGCGGCGCACGATCTCTTTGAAGTCCGAGGTCCGGATCATGTCCCCGTCGGCGTGCCCGACGAGCAGCATGACCAGAGCCTGGTTCAACGAACTGAACTTGACCGACCCGAACCCGCGGGTCTCGGCCATGGTGTGCGCCAGGTGCAGTCCCCAGGCCAGCCACGGGTTATCGGGGGCCGGGCCGTTCCGCAGGTCGATGCGGCCCCAGTGATAGAGGCGAGCGGAGGTGTCCTCGAAGAGGGCCAACTGGACCCAGTCCACACGTGGGCGACCCGCCACCGGCGGTGCCGGTTTGGGGGCCCGGCCGTTGGCGCCGGGCCGGCGCGGCGCTGCGCGTGGCGTGCCGAGATGCTGAAACATGAGGGCGAAGAAGAGCTGGTGATGGCGGACCGCCTTGAGGTAGGGGGTGAGCGACTTGTCGGGCCCGCCCGGGCGATCGAGCACGGCCTGGCACCAGCACAGTCGGCAGTAACGCTTCTTCAAGTGTTGGGTGCGGCCGCAGGCCCCACAGGCGCCCTCGGTCAGATTCTCCCGGGCGAAGGTGTAGCAGGGCGCGCAGAGTTCTCGGCAGTAGGTCAGTCCCCAGGCCAAGCACGATCGACAGTTCGCCTGGGTTCTGGGCGCTCTTGGCGCAGTGCCGGCACGGAGCGCCACGACCTCTCAGGTCGGTGGGAGGGTTCGGCCGTCACGGCGACGGGGGACGGCGCCGGTGATCGACGCCACGGCAGCGTCGGGCCCTGAAGAGTTCTGCCCGAACGAGGGGACCTTGTCGGGCTCAGGGATGAGCAACTCTCCGACCTCGCAGCCGAGCACGGCACAGATGACGTCGAGGTCGTCGAGCTTCAAGGAGACGGGCCGTCCGGACCACAGTCCCGACATCTTTCCGGCCGAGATCACCAATCCGCGCTCAGCCAGCAGGCGCTTGAGGTCCGACGCCATCCAAATCTCACGCTGCGCGGCGGCGAGACGTAGGTTCCACTTCATGCGATGAGTCCCTCCAGTCGCTTGGCGGCCCGTGCCTGTCCGCTGATCCACGCGTCTTCGATGCGCGTGCGGTGCACGTGGACGTAGCGCATCGTGGTGGCTACCCAGGAATGCCCGAGCAGCTCTTGGATCGACACCAGGTCCATCCCATCGAGGTAGAGCTGGGAAGCGCAGTAGTGGCGCAGCATGTGGGGAGTCAGGCGGTCCGACCACGCCGCCAGATGCTCATCTGTCGCGCTCGCGAGGCCCGAGCGCAGCGCGTCGTAACCGACCCGGGCGCACGAACCGTCGGTGTTCTTGCGTTCAGAAGGGAAGAGCGGGGCGCCGTGGCGGGTGTGATCGCCGTCGAACTGCCCCCAGACATCTTCGATGAACCAGCGCAACGTCCTCCCCGCATCATTGACGAGGGGCACCATGCGCTCTTTGGGCCCCGATCCCCGCGTTGGGCCCCGATCCCCGCGACCCTTTGCCATAGCGGACGTGGAGCTTGCCGAAACGGCCGAGCTCCCACTTCACGTCGGCCAGGTCAAGGTGGCGGACCTCGTTGACCCGCAGCCCCACGTCGGCCATCAGCTTGGCGGCGGTGTAGTTGCGGGCGCTCGGAGCGAACTTGCGGCACGTGGCCAGATCGGCGGCCCAACCCGAGAACAGAACAGCGAGTTCGTCTCGGCACGGTGGGATGCGGAGCTTGGCCTCTTTGTTGCCTCGCGGCCGGTTCAGCTCGTCGATCGGGCATACGAGCACTCGGCCGGTCAGGGCATGGATCTCGGCCTGGTGGCGCAGCCCCATGAACTCGAAGTAGGTGCGCAGAGCCAGAGACTTGGCCTGGCGGGTACCGCTCGAGGAGTGACGCAGCACTTCTCCGAAGTAGCGGTCCGCGTCGGTGGGTTCCATCTCCCACAGCGCACGCTCGAACCAGGTCCGCACATGCTCGAGGTGCCCAACTTCGCCGCGGATGGTGGCGTCGGTCACTCCCGAAGAGGCCCGAGCCAACACGAACCCGGCCAGCACGTCGACCTCGAACTGCTCAAGCTCCTCGGGCGAGGCAGGGGCCCGATACTCCCGCAGGTCACGAACCGCCGCCAGCGTCAACTCAAGCCACTCACCTTCACCTCAGGTGCAAAAAGAACAATCTCCATGAACTTGTCTCAAGAATACCGAACTCTCATCACCAAGACGCGGATGCCTCAATTGCGAGGGGATACCCTGGCCAGGGGCAAACAGCCTCTCTCGGTCTAAAAACGAACCCCAGCAATGTCGTATTCGACCACGAGCTGGTTGCTCCCCGGGCCCGCCCCGAGGGACCAGGCGCGGCGCAGCACCTCGCCGAGCACGGCATCGAGTTGGCGGACATGACCGAAGGTAAAGGCGCGCAGAAACGTGCCGAGCGTCGACGGCGCCATGACCCGGTGCGCCAGCACGGCGGACGTCGCACCCGAACGCAGCATGTCGGCGTGGTCGATGTGGCTGGCACCGGCCGCCATGGCGTGGACCAAGGTGAGCACTTTGCGGCCCGGATTGGCGCCGCCGACTCGTCCCGACAAGCGCACCGTGGCATTGATCAGGCGCTCGAGACCGAGGCGACAAGTCAACGTCGCCACAAGCAACAGACCGGCATTGCCCACCAGATTGGGCTCGTCGAAGGTCACGGCGATCCGGTCGATTCCGCGCGATACTGGCTTCACAGAAAGTGCCTCCTGGTGCTGGGACAACAGCGACTTCGAACACCGCTATTTTCCCAAGCAGGGAGGCACTTTCCGCGGATACGCGCCCTACTATTCGGCTACTTCATCGGTGAGGTAGGCCGCTGGTTGAGCCACTGACTATGTCGGCGACTGACGGTGGCCCGGCGACGGGTCGTCATTTTGGTGCTTCTCTGTATCTCCGACGTAGCCGTCTGCTGTCCCCAGCGG
>JBEKWB010000237.1:0-2767 GCA_049513455.1 Acidimicrobiales bacterium | reverse complement strand
AGCTTTCAATTAAACCCAGGGCGGGCTAGTCGGGGACTTCTTCAAGCATGAGTTGCTGGGCCTTCGCTGCTACCTCGCGCATCTCGGCCAACAGCGCGCGGACCTGGCGATCGTTGCCGATCCATTCACCGTAGAGAGCGGCCTCGCGTGGGTTGAGCCGCCGGTTCACCGTCTTGCCGTTCACCTTTGCCGTCCACTGGAAGTAGGGACCGTGGAGCCGGGGTGGGTCGGCATGACAACCACAGCTCTCCTTGCCGCACCGGTTATAGCGAGGCGCCACACTGCCCGCCGCGATGTAGCCGATGTCGGCCAGCTGACGCGCCAGTTCGCGGTAGCGCTGTTCATAGCTCTCGAGTCGGGTGATGGTCCTTTTGGTCGCCATGGCTGCCTCTGAGTATCCCAACTTTCCTGCCCGATAGTAGTAATACTATCGGACATGCCAAGACAGCAGGCCGGTGCGGAGGGGGTCAGCGAACTGGTTGCGTTCCGAGAGGGCTTCTACCGCGCCTTGCCCAACTGGGGTGACGCCCTCTTCGAGCTCTGCGACGCCGCGTTGTGTGCGACCGGACCGATCTCGTCGGTGCCCGGCCTCTCCTTGGAGCCGGTGTTTCGAAGGAGCCACGGCAGCCTCTATAAGGCCCTGGGTCGCGGTCGTATCGAGGAGGACCGACTGCGCGCGCTGCTCGTGGCGCACCGGGCGGCGAACTGGCCACTTATCTTCGCCGTCGACGCCTCGACCTGGCCTCGCTGTGACGCCGAGTGCAGTCCCGAGCGGGGCTTTTACTACTCGGCCTCCAAACACTCGGCCGGCCAGCCCATCGTGGCCGGCTGGAGTTACCAGTGGATCAGCCAGCTGAGCTGGGCGTCCGACTCTTGGACGGCGCCCCTTGACGTGATGCGGATCCCACCGAGCACCGACGCCACGAACTCGACCGTCGAGCAGGTACGCCGTCTCGTCGGGCTGCTCCCCGATAAGGGAGAAGTCCCGCTCTTCGTCTTCGACGCCGGCTATGACCCCATTGCGCTCGGGCACGACCTGGCTGACGTGCGCTGCGAGGTGCTCACTCGCATCAGAGACGACCGGGTCTTCTACGCCGATCCTCCTCCTCGCCCCAATCGCCCGCATGGAACCGGCGGGCGTCCCCCGCGCCATGGCAGACAGTTCAAATGCGCGGATCGCAGCACATGGACCACGCCGTCGGCGAGCCTCGTTGCCTCTGATCCCCGCTATGGCACCGTCACGGTGCAGGCTTGGCACAACCTGCACCCGAGACTGACACGTCGCGGGCACTGGAAGGATGAGAGCACGATCCCGAACGTGCGCGGCAGCGTGATCCGGGTCGATGTCGAACACCTCCCCAAGGCGACCGCGCGTTCGAAGAAGACCCTGTGGTTGTTCTGGTCCGGAGATGGTGAACCCGATCTCGACAAGTGCTGGCGGGCCTACCTGCGCCGCTTTGACATCGAGCACGCCTTCCGGTTCAAGAAGGGCACGCTCGGATGGACCACCCCGTCGCTGTGCATGCCCGAACAGGCTGACCGCTGGAGTTGGCTGATCGCCGCCGCCTACACCCAACTGCGATTAGCCCGGGGGCTAATTGAAGACCTACGTCTTCCCTGGGAACGACCCCTTGATCAGGACAAGCTCACCCCGGCACGGGTGCGCCGAGGGTTTCGTCGACTTGGTGCAGCCATCGGCACGCCGGCCAGTCCACCGAAATCAATCACACCCGGTCCCGGACGCCCCAAAGGGACGCGAAAAGCACCCAGAAAACGCTATCCGGCCGTCAAGAAGGCCGCCTGACGCAGAGGCCTGGGTTTAATTGAAAGTTGAGAGTCTACGCGCTTCGGTAGGAGTCGGGCGAGGTTCTGCGTCAAGATGTAGCAACCTCCCGCAATCGCGGTGTGTGTTCATTCGAGTGATAGGCGGGGGCTGGAAAGCACCGATGGAATCCTCAAAAAAGTGGCCGACTCCGCGATATCCCGCTCCGATATACCCGTTAGGGCCCACAAGAGTCTTCTACGCCATGTGGACTCCACCGTTAACTCTAAGGTTTTGTCCGGTCACGAACCGCGAGGCGTCCGAAGCGAGGTATTGCACAGTTAGTGCGATGTCCATCGGCTCAGCAATCATCCGGAGAGCGGCTTGCTCCGCTCGCCTGGCATAAACTTCGTCCCGCTGAGCCTCGTCGATCGAACCGTCTGCCCGAGCAAATGGACCGCTGACCATCGGTGTATCGGTGAAACCTGGCGAGACCGCATTTGCTCGCACTCCACTCGGACCAGCCTCCACCGCCAGTGTCCTGGTCAGCATGATCACCGCGGCCTTTGTGAGGGAATACACGGAGAGCTCTGGTGCGGGCATCTCGCCTCCCGCTGATGCGAAATTGATAATGGAACCCCGTCCCGCAGGCATCATGATTCGGGCTGCGGTCGCGCAACCCCAGTAAGTGCCCTTGAGGTTGACGTCCAGAATATCATCGAGATCGCTCTGCGACGTGTCGACGATCGCCGATCTTCGCAGAATTCCTGCGACGTTGACCCATACGTCCAGGCGGCCAAACTGAGCTACGACCAGACGACCCAGTTCTTCGACTTCGTCCCGGGACCGCACGTCTACGATCGACGACACAGCTTGGCGATCGAACTGCGCGATGTTTTCAGCAGTGCCAGCGAGACCTTTAGAGTCGCGGTCAGCCAGTACGACGTCCGCGCCCGCCGCAGCGAGTACCGCCGCAACGCTCGCTCCGATGCCGCTGGCGGCCCC
>JBEKWB010000236.1:0-2787 GCA_049513455.1 Acidimicrobiales bacterium | reverse complement strand
TCGCGCACCGGACGCGCCCCACTGTTGGTGGTGTTGGCTGCCAGGCGGGCCTTGTTGGCCAGGTAGTCCTCCCAGGTGATGTAGCCGTGGTGATGGTCGTGGATCACGACCGGCCACTCGTCCATGGCGAGCTTGGTTACCTTGTTGTGCACTGTCGCGTCGGGGTCGACGACGCGGTGCGAGTGGTAGCGGCCGAACACGTACGTGCCGGCGTAGGCGGGGTTACTCAGTACTCCGAGAACGCGGGAGTGGGTAAGCCGTCCCCAGCGCAGCTGGCCGGCCCATACCCCGCC
This sequence comes from Acidimicrobiales bacterium, assembly GCA_049513455.1. Taxonomy (GTDB): domain Bacteria; phylum Actinomycetota; class Acidimicrobiia; order Acidimicrobiales; family RAAP-2; genus Bog-473. The sequence goes on along the minus strand of JBEKWB010000236.1, from coordinate 2,494 downwards.
ATAGGCCCGCAATGGGAATCTCCGCCCTTTGAATGCCGCCACCACCTGATAGGCCGACCCGCCGGCACGGAACGCGGCGAAGAGATCAGTGATCGCCGCTCGGACTTCCTCGTCGGGGTCGACGACAGTGCTTCCCTCGTCGTCGTAGACGAAGCCGACGGGCAGCGTGACCCGCAGCTCTCCACGTTCCGCCGCTGCCCGCTTGGCACCCTGGAGCCGGCCGGCCAAAAAGTGCAGCTCGGCCTCGGACATCTGGTTCTTCAGCCCCAACAAGAGGCGGTCGTTGAAGTTCGCCAGGTCGTAGATGCCGTCGGCATCGACGACCAGCGTGTCGGTCAGGCGGGCCAGCTCCAGCAGGCGCGAGAGATCCGCCGAGGACCGGGCCAGGCGCGAGATCTCCAGTCCGAAGATCGCCCCGACCTCGCCGATGCACACCCGGCCGACCAGTTCCTTGAACCCCGAGCGGCCCTCCGTCGAGCGGCCGGACAGGCCCAGGTCGGCGTCGATCACCTCGACCTGGGACCGGGGCCAGCCCAGAAGAACGGCCTCGTCGGCCAGCGCATACTGGCGGGCGGTCGACTCGGTGTTCTCGCGCACCTGAGCCATCGACGACTGGCGGACGTAGATCAGCACCGTCCGATCGAGGTGGCTGGTCGTGATCTTCTCCGAGCCTCTCATGACCGGCCTCCAATGCGGCCGCCGCCATGTTGGCCACCACCGCCACGGCCTCGGTGACGAGCGTCACTCAGGCGAGCTCCCCTCGCGACAACAGCTCGATATTGATAACCGAGATCTCCTCCATCGCGTCGCGCACGTCGGCCGTGATCCTCGAACCGTCGCGCACAGCCTCGGCCGCCCATGCCGGCACGTACACCGTGCGGGAGCGACCCCCGTCCCGTGGCAGCACCACATAGGTGTAGGGCCCGTGCAGTTCGCCGCTCGCGCACTTGCATCCCTCCTTGCCACAACGCCGCCCTTGATCGACCACTGAACCTGAGATCGCCGCCTCCACATCGGGAAGCGAGCGAGCAAGACGCCGGCGGCGTGCCTTCAGTTGGCGGGTGGTCTTCGCTGTGAGATCGATCTTGTCTGTCATTGCTATACAAGATCATGCCTCACCCCGCCGTGCAACTCGCGGATGGTGCAACGCCGCAGTCAACTCGGCCAAGGCCGCCAACCCCTCGACTCCGAGACGATGACTCAGGGCCGCTGGCGTCCGGTCAGTCCAGGCGGCCGGAAGGGTCACCCGTCCGGCCAGGCCTCCCTCGCAGACGAGCACCAGTTCGGCTCCCGGGCGGCGGCGCTCCAAGATGACCACCAGGCGCTGGCCGGTGAGCGGGTGGAACGGATGGGTGACGACGATCGATTCCGAAGTTGGACTCGACCGGAATGGACGGGCCCTATGCGGGGACCGTCGGAATGCCGAGTGGCCGGGTCTCCCCCGGCTTGCCCGGCTTTGGGATGTTGACCCGCCGCAGTGGTTTCGGCCGATAAGAACCGGTTCGAAGTTCTGCGGCGAGGCCGTCGAGGAAGGCCCGCACCGACTCGGTGCCCCCGCCTTGCACGTCAGCGATGGTTACACCGTCGACGCCGGGGGCTCCTTGGTTGGTGGCCACGTCAACCCATGCCCGCCACATCACATCACTGCGGGTGAGCTTGTCGAAGAGGGCATGAAAGCGACGTGTTCGGTCCTGCTTGGCGCTGCGATAGAGCACGCGTTGAAGGGCTCGAACGGGGTCCAGGCCGTCGGCCTGTCTGACGGATCTAGCCGAGTTCTCGGCACTCATCAGCGTTCCTCCCAACATTGTCGTGCACCGATGAAGCAGGGGCCCTTCGCTCGGGGCAGGTTGTGTTGTCCTGCCCGTCATCACTACTACGACCCCCTCCGACTCCCTCTCGGCTGCCGACCATTTCCCGGGGTCACCGGTTATAGGCAAGCTCGCTCCCGATCTCCGCAGATTCGGGGCCGAGTAGGGCCTCTCCAGTTCCCTCGCCACCCTTCTGACCGTTCCACTCCCCCTACGCCGGAGGGTCCATCACCACCCGCTCCAAGATCCCAGGTGGCTTCCATGGCCTTCGCCAAATCCACACAGGCTCGGCACCCTCTTGCCCCGCCAAAGGCGGGAAGTCTTGACGACGCTGCAGGCTTCGCTTCATGCTACGGACCGGCCAGTTGCTCGGCCCCGCTTCGACCCCGGCCTCTCGACCGGACCCGGAGGCTCCACTACCGGGGACCTTGGCGTCTCCCCGGACCGGTCTCTCACCGGCTGGCTGACGAGAACTTGCGCTCGGTTAGGTCATGATCACTCCTTCGTGCTCATGGCGTCCCGAGCTACTGGACGCACGTGGATTGAGGCTTAGTTGCACCACAGCACACAAAGCAAGGAGGGTCGTCGATGCAGATCGGCTTGCACGTATCGAGCTTCACCTGGCCGGGAGGGTCGCCGGCGCTCCGGGACGATCTGACGCGGGTCGCGGCCGCGGCCGAGGAGCA
>JBEKWB010000235.1:0-2788 GCA_049513455.1 Acidimicrobiales bacterium | reverse complement strand
GTGAGACCCGCGATGACCGGAGAACTTGAACTTGAGCTTCTCGACAGGGCGACGGCGAACCCTGCGAGGGCGACGCACACCAAACCGGCGAGGGCGATTAGAGACCGGACCCTTTGCTTACGTTCTTGATGACCGCTCACAGGACGAAGCGTATGCCCGAAGGTCGAGTCGAGCGGAGAGCGGGGGTTGCTATCCGGTTTTAATCGGGTCGCTTTTGCCCTCGAGGCCCTACCCCTTCGTCATGGACGTGTTCGTCTGGTTCGGAGTACAAAAGCACGCACCGAGCCGGCGGTCGGGGCGCCACCCCATCGAGATTTTCAGTCACGCCGTTACGACTGCGTTCTCCACGGCAGTTGATCGTCAAAATGCCGTCCTAATCTTTCGATCTGTTGCTCAGCCCACGCCACCCCTTCGCCGAGCACTTGACCAGCGTTGCCGTCGTCGTATTCTCGCTCCAAGATGACGTTCGAGGTTGCGGACACGCCTTGAGTCATCCAAGAGGAGTGGGAATCAGTGCGCCGGAGCACAATTACGACCGCCCGAGAAAACTCGACCAGTGGAATCTCAGTCATCTGTCCCGCTGGCACCGAGTCTTCGATTATCACGAAGCGGCACGCCAGCGAAAGCATGAGAATCTTCTGACGGAGATCAAGCTCACGAATGTCAGGAATTTCGTCAGCCAGGATTGGAAGGTAACCCAATTGCTCGACTTCCACAGACAGGGATCTGAGCCGCTCTCTGTCATTGGCGAAGTCGCCCAACAAGAGAACTCTCCGTTCACGAAAGCGAATGAGGAAATCCCCTAGATCCAGCTGCCTCTGTTCCATTTGCCGAGCGTCGACCACTGCCACAAGAACCTCTTCCAATGCTCGGCGCACTCCGTTACCCACCGACCAGAATTCAGCAGAGCGATCACCATAGAGTTCGGCCCACTCAACCGTACGCTGCCATCGCCCCGCCCTGGCTCTCAAATCAACCAGCTTGACGGAGGCCTCTTCGGATGAAAGTCGCACCGGAAATGCGCCATCGATCGTCACACCTGCAACGCCGCTGTTCGCACCTCCGACCCGAATCATTGGGCCAATCCCCCGCACCGCACCCGGAGCGTCAAATACCAAGTCCTCGATCCGTCGGCTCCCTTTCCTAATGAAGATCCCAGCCCTCGTCACGTACTCGAAGCCGGCGCCGAATTGCGTGGAGATGTAGCCGACGAGGCCATGCGAAAGCCAGCGCTCTCGTGCCAGTGAGTCACGAAGGTCAGCGGGAATCCTGTCCTTTACCGTGCTCCGATAGGTTTCATGGAATGCCTCGAGATATGAGGTCATTCCTTCGTCGGAGACCGTGGCCATATAGCAACTCTACGGCCGGGACCTGACTCGGCGTTGTCTCGCTGGAATGCTCGAAGGCGTCCGGTCCGCCGCGCTCAAATCCGGCGATATGGACGCATTGGAACCCCTCGGCATCGTCTTCATTCGATCGGTTGCTCAGGGTTGGATTGAGGTCAGCCGAGGATGATTTGGGCGATTTGCTCGGGCGGAAGGTAACTGGCCCCACTCGAGATAGTACGGATGGTTCGATCACCAAAAACGGTCTCGATCGCCGCGGCATGTGCCGCAATCGAATCTCGCTGGATCTCGTAGGCTCGTATGCCCGCCTCGCTGTGTGCCCGAACCCAACCGATTCGAGCTGCTGGCTCATCACCATCGAACCACCACGGTTCAAACCCAACTTCTTTGAGATCGAGAACTCTCCCGAGATACTCCATTCGCATTCCCCACTCAAGCGCGACATTCGGTCCTGCAGCCAGCGCCATATCCCGAAGCGTGGCGGCTGTGTCAGCGCCGGCCGCAGCGGCGAGCTGACCCCAGGGGGACCACTCCACATCTGTCTCGATATGGACAAAGTCGCGGTGGGCAGCGAGCCATCGACAGAACTCGGACTTGCCGGCGCCTGGGCGCCCCGAGATTAGAAGGAGGGTCATGGTCCCATACTTTTAGACCGCGGAACGGTGCCACATGGGGCCGTTCGGTGCCGGCGGTCGGGACTACCTTCCCCGACCTTGATCCCATTGTGAACGAGGCAACACTCGATCATGAGCCGCTGAGATCGACTTGTGAACGATCAGGGTCGCTTCGGACGGATGTTCATCCAACCAGGAGGACAGATGCTTGCTAGTGGCCCAGTAGACGAACTCCCGGATTCTGACGCTGCCCAGCCTGCGACCGTTGATGCCGTCGTCGTTGATTGGCTCAAAGCAGGGGTCGTCACAACGCATCCTGATGATGGCCCTGAGACCCTCCCGGATGTCCCCACCCAATAGAGAGACGCTGGTTGAATCAGGGAGTCCACGGGAACTCGCGTGAGCCTTCACCACCTCCGTGAGCGCCTTGCTGAACCCCTCCACATGCATTCCGCCCTGGGTGGTGGGGCTGCCGTTTGCGTAGGAGCAGATTTGTTCGGTGACGCCCTTCGTCCACTGGAGAGCGATCTCAATGGATAGGTCATCGACCTGCTCGGAGAGCACCACCACATCAGGAAAAAGCAAATCCTGCGAGAGATTCAACTCTCCCAGTTGGGCGACGATGTTGGCATCGGGATCGTATGCCGCCACGGTTGTAATCCTACTTCGGCCCCAGGTCCCCTTGATCCGAACGGGTCGCCGGAAACCGGCGGACGGGGACACTTTTGTTCGAGGACTTGCCCGCGTGTCTTGGGGCGCCCTTGGGGCACCAACGCCACCGAGAAGTCGCTCTGAAGAATGGTCTAGCGAGGGGACAGTCCAACCGCT
>JBEKWB010000234.1:0-2800 GCA_049513455.1 Acidimicrobiales bacterium | reverse complement strand
GATAGTCAGGCTTCAGATTCTTCATCTTGGTGTCACTTCGCTTCTTCTGGATCCGGCCGTCCCGATCCCGATGACGACCATCTAGACCTTTCATGTCATTGCTCTCCTCTCGTCAGCCCCTTACCTCGCGAGCTTATCCGGGCCTTCGGATCTCAACGGGGACGGGCGACCGCCATAGCAAGCACCCGGCGCAAGGTGAGCCGGGATGTCCCCCACCGATCCGGCGCTCTGGGCGAGGGGCCGTTGCCTGAAACGTTGAACGTTATGGGCGACTGACGGCCGCTGTCATGATGGCTCGTTGCACGGTGTTCGTAAGGCGCGATGACCCAGGCTCGGCATGCGCGTCAGGGTTCGATCTGCTCAATGTCGGTGAGCAGATCTGGATCAAGCACGAGTTCGTCCCATTCTGGCGGGACCGAGTATCGGGCAAGGACTGCCGTTGCTGGAGCCAATGCACGGAACAAGCACGGCCGCACGACCGTGTTTGCGAACATTGCTAAATATCGGCGGGCAGATCGCTCGTGCTCGAACCACGACAGCCGCCAAGTCTCGGTTGCATCTCGGGCAACCCGCCACACAATCGCGTCGTTCCGTTCGCTCGAAGGCGGGTCGGTCCACGGGTGTGCGTACACGTGGAATCCCGCAATGCGAAACAGGGTGAGCCACTCAGCCTGCGGGAGTAGGGCGACGGGACTGGCCACTGGCGTTACCCACGCAAGAGCGAGAACCGATTGAAGCTCAGTGCCCGTCGCGCGCCCTGAAACCTGCCAGCACTTGACGATGCTCGGCCACTTCTCGACCGGGAACGTGCGTAGTTCTGCGATCAGCGCATTCTCTTCCACGACGAGCCACATTCTGGCTGATCCCCATCGTGCCGAAGTGCCTCACCGTCCCGCGTACTGAGATACCCCCTCGGGCCATTGCCCTGACTGAGCACGCGAGATGCCTCTGCTCGAACCAGCGATGCGATGCTTGGGGATCGTGTGGGCTAAATCTGGTCAGCCGAACCGGACTCGGATGACCGATGCCTCCATAACCGCCCCATTCTCGGCGGAGGTCGTGTAGAGCATGACTGCTCCGTACTTCGTTGTGGCCTTTGTGAACGCGAGTGACCCGCTGAACGGACCCATCGACGTGCTCCCGCCGGTGACGTAGCCCTCACCCAGGGGCTTGCTGTTGTCATCCTCGCGCACCTGCGTCTGGACCGTGCCCTCGTACGCCATGGCGGTCCCTTTCAAAGTGACCGGAGACGTGATGGAGGCATTCCAGGTCGGATCGGTCAGAGCGATGGCGGCTGATCCCGCTCCGAGGACCCACCATGAGTTGTCGGAGCCGAGCTCCCTCACCAAAACGGTCGTCACGGGTCCACTGGCGCTCGGCTGGACGGATATCTCCCCCGAGCGGGCATCGCCCTGCTGGAACTGGCCGATCATGGGATGGACCATATGGAGGTAGTCGGTCGCAAACCCCGTGGCGGCTGCCTCTGGCGTCCGGTAGCGGGTGCCGCTCGACGCTGTCGGCCACACTGCTGTCCGCGTGGCTGCTTGAGGCGACGTGGTGCTCGTCGTTGACGAGACGGTCGTCGAGGTCGACGATGAGGTCGAAGTGTTGTTGCTGCACCCGATAGCCCCCACCGAGAGCGCCACGAGCACTGCGGCAACCCCGAAACGTCGTTCAATCACAGTTTCACCGTATCGATAAGGGCACAGCCTCCGTAGAGCCGAAGGTCCCGACAGTGGTCGTGGGTGATCACCGGAGTACGGGTTCCTGGGCACCGTTAGGGGTATCCCCGATAAGTGCCGTACGGGGCGTAGTCGCGAGCGCTCATAGTCCGTCGCATGAGCCGATCTCCTTCGCGTCGTCACGAGTGGCCATGGGAAGCGAATCGCCGCGGCGCGAGGGATGGGGCGTTTGGTGGCTGCTATCCCGCCAACCCTGTAGCGGGGCCGACAACGAGGCCGAAGGGAGGTGACGGTGACCCAGACTCGCGAGATGGTGCCAACCGCGGGCGACAGGCGCGGGATTGCTTCTGACGCCCGCTGGCTCAGCATCCGTCAGATTGCCGGCGACCTTGGTGTGTCCAGTTCGACGGCCTACAAGTGGTCGGCCCGGGGAATGCCGTGGTTCCCCCGCAGCATTCGCCTACACAACGGGGATATTCGCGTGAGGCGCGACTGGTACGAACAGTGGCTGGCCGCGTTAGAGCAGTGAGGGCGAGCCGGCTCCGAGCTGTCAGTCGAGAGCGACGACGTCGACGACTACGTCGACCGAGCTGGCCGCGGCGGCGAGAAGCGGTGATGCTGTGGAAACGGCGATCCTCGCACCGAGAACCACGGCGGCAGCAACCGCCTCGGCGGTAAGAAGATTGAGTTGGCCGGGCAGCGCAGCCATGACGGGGACCAGTCTTCGCATGCTCAACAAGCCGATTCCGGCCGGCAGCTGATCCAAGGCGTGACCCACCCGACGTCGCTCGTCCTCGGAGCTTGACGCGAGTGCACGGGATAGTGCGCCCCGACCAGGCCGAGCCAGGACCCGGGCCAACCGCCAGTACCACGCCCCGGTGGTGAACACTTCGCCGTTTTCTGCACCGGTGAGCAAGAGCGCCTCCGAGACGCCCTCCTGCTCAGCCAATAGGCCCAGCAACAGGGCGTCGTCGACAATCACCACGTCGTGAAATGCGGGCCTTCAGCCCTGGACCAAGTCGGGGTCCCCTGCGACGGCTTCTCCTACCGCCTGCTGGTAGGCGCCAGATGCCAGGTCTTCACGGATGGCGACCCGGATCGTTTCGGGGAGGTCGACC
>JBEKWB010000233.1:0-2891 GCA_049513455.1 Acidimicrobiales bacterium | reverse complement strand
AGCCAATACAGAGCCAACATCTGGGGTTGGTCGACGGGGATTCCCCTACAAATGCCCTACAAGCAGTAAGTGGCTGAATGGACGCTCCTATGCAGTGTCAAGCCCCACTGGATTCTCCAGGAGCCGATAGAGCTGGCGAGCGACGTGGCGCTTGAGGCATCGCTTGATCTCGCGGTGACTCTTGCCTTCCTTGAGCCGCCGCTCCACGTAGGCCCGTGTTGCCGGGTCATGCCGAAGCCGGCACACGACGACGGTGTGAAGCGCCCGGTTGAGCTGGCGGTCGCCATAGCGGTTCAGCCGGTGTCGGTTGGTCATTCCCGACGACGCGGGGATCGGGGCGGCCCCGCCGAGCTTGGCGAACGCGCCGTCGTTGCGGCAGCGGCCCGGATGCGACCAGGCACAGAGCACCGTGGCGGCCACGATGGGGCCGACACCCAGCTCAGCGAGGAGGTCGGGGCGCCAGGAGCGCACGACAGCCAAGATGGCGGCCTCGTGAGTCTGGGCCTCCTTGGCCAACTCCTTTGATCGTCGGGCCAGGGCACGCAAGACCCCTGCGGTCACCTTGGTCTCGTGGTCCCAGTTCCCGTCGATGCGAAGCCGGGTCGCGGTCGAGATCATCTGGAGCGTCGACTTGCCGCGGAATCGGCTGCGGAGGATCTCGGGGGCGGTGACCACCAGTGCGTCCAGCTGACGCTGGGCGTCGCCTGAAGCCTCGACTGCGGAGCGCCGGGCCGCCAGCAGCACCGACAGCGCGGCGCGCTTGCCTCGTGCGCGCGGTTGGGCCAGTTGGGTCCTCGACAGGGCTTCCCGGGCTGCTCGCAGCGCGTCGAGCAGGTCGGACTTGGCCCCTCCCCGGCGACGGGCTCGCTCAGGCCGGTCGAGCTCGATGACCTGCTCGCCGGCCTCGAGGAGGAACCGGGTTAGTCCGGCTCCATAGCCGCCCGTGCCCTCGATCGCCCACGCTCGGGGCCCTTCATGGGATTCGGCCAGTTCCAGCAGGGTCCGATACCCCTCAGGATCAGCCGCGACAGTGGCCTCCGCCACCGCCGACCCAGTGCCCGCGATGATGACGGCTGCGGTGTGGGTGTGTTTGTGGGTGTCGACGCCAATGACGACGTCGACGATCTCTGCCAGCATGGTCATGCGTTCATCTCCTATCTCCGGAGGGACGTTGTCGGTCCGGTTCGGAAGGAGACGGCAGGACTGTGATGGGACACGCCCAGCTTCACCGGGGCGGTCAAGCTCCTGATCAGGCCAGCACTCCGACCGAGCCGGGACCGGCGACCACGAGCGGACAAGTCCATTCAAAGGCACGGAGCCAGTCATGAAGAGAGTCACGCTCGCGATCACCGGTTAGCAGCACAGCAGCGACGCTGCGCTGCACCGTGGATCCTCACAGTCATGAAGAGGGGCCTCCCCGGTGAGAACAACACTTGGGTTCTCATCGGAACCAACCACCAAGGAGGCCCCCACCCACCATGTTGCACCTTGGACTCGACCTAAGCAGAAAAAGACTGGATGTCTGCGTGCTCGACGAGCGCGGTGAGCGGCTCGCCGTCACCGCGGCCCCGCCGGACGCAGATGGTCTTCGCGAACTGGTGAGGAGAACGGCCGCCTACGGCGGGCCGGTCCATGCGGTCATCGAGTCGATGACCGGCGCCCGCTTCGTCCACGACACCTTGGAGCTCCAAGGCTGGGACGTCGACATCGCCGACGCCCAGAAGGTGAAGGGTTTGGCCCCACTGGCGTGCAAGACCGACAAGTAGGCATGACCGGAGCGGTCACCACGGAGCAATGAAATGCTGACGGCGACCAGCCGGGCGTGGTCGCCGTTTCGATCATGGTGCGTGTGAGCCCGAGACAAGTTTGGCGCGGGGCCCGAGGGACCTGGGATTGTCGCCACGAGCACGAACCCCAGATTCTCTTCACTGTCGGTCCCTCCCCGGCGGTCATTAACCCGTTGAAAGGAGAGACCATGGACCAGATTCATGATCGAGTGGCCGGGCTCGATGTGCACCGGGATGCCATCGCAGCTTGTGTTCGAGCACCAGGTCCACGTGGTGGCACGGTGACTGAGAAGGCGCGCTTCAAGACGACGAGCGCCGGGCTTTTGGAGCTGAGGGGTTGGCTCGCCGATCGAGCCGTCGTGCTCGTTGCCATGGAAGCGACCGGCGTCTATTGGAAACCGGTGTATTACGCGCTCGAGGATCACTTCACGTGCTGGCTGTGCAACGCCCACCACGTGAAGAACGTCCCTGGTCGCAAGACCGATATGTCCGATGCCGAGTGGCTCGCCGATGTCGCCGCGCACGGGATGGTGCGTCCGAGCTTCGTCCCACCACGACCGATCCGGGAGCTTCGTGAGCTCACTCGCTATCGACAAACCCAGGTCGTTGCCCGCAGCTCAGAGATTGCCCGACTCGAGAAGGTGCTCCAAGACGCCGGGGTGAAGCTCACCTCGGTCGCCTCGAGAGTACTCACCCAGTCCGGTCGGGCGATGGTCGAAGCGCTCATCTCCGGTGTGCGCGACTCGGGTGCACTGGCAAACCTGGCGAAGGGCAAGCTACGTCCGAGGATCGCCGAACTCGAAGAGGCACTTGCCGGGCACTTTGGGGCGCACCACGCCGTGGCGGCGCGGCGTATCCTCGATCACATCGACTTTCTGGACGACACGGTCGCGGCGCTGAACGAACAGATAGGCGTTCGCATGAACGCCTATCAGAGCGTCATCGATCTCCTGCTTCCGATTCCGGGCATCGATCGACGAACCATCGAAGTCCTCGTCGCTGAAACCGGCGCGGACATGAACCGTTTCCCGACCCCCGGGCATCTCGCATCGTGGGCAGGGCTGTGCCCCGGCAATCACGAGTCCGCCGGCAGGCGTCGACAGG
>JBEKWB010000232.1:0-2896 GCA_049513455.1 Acidimicrobiales bacterium | reverse complement strand
GCTTCCAGTGCCGCCAGGTGGTCCTCGAAGACCAGTCGTGAGTCGTAGAGGAGCCGGCCGATCAGCGTGCTCTTCCCGTCGTCGACACTCCCGCAGGTGAGGAACCGGAGCATCGTCTTGGTATCGTGGCGCTGCAGGTAGGCGTCGATGTCGGAGACGAGGAGATCGTTGGCGGCGTGCGACATCAGAAATACCCCTCCGCCTTCTTGTCCTCCATGGAGGCGTTCGAGTCACGATCGATGACCCGGCCCACGCGCTCCGAGCTGGTGGTGAGCAACATCTCCTGAATGATCGCGGACAGCGTGTCGGCCTTGCTCTCCGTGGCGCCGGTGAGCGGGTAACAGCCGAGCGTCCGGAATCGCACCATCCGCTCGACCGGCACCTCGCCGGGCTCGAGCGGCATGCGATCGTCGTCGACCATGATCAAGCTGCCCTCGCGCTCGACCACGGGTCGCTTCGCCGCGAAATACAGCGGCACGATGGGGATGTTCTCCAGCCGGATGTACTGCCAGATATCGAGCTCGGTCCAGTTCGACAACGGGAACACCCGGATGCTCTCTCCCGGGCTCCGCCGCACGTTGAACAGCCGCCACAGTTCGGGTCGTTGCGCTTTGGGGTCCCACCGATGCTGGGCCGAGCGAACCGAGAACACCCTCTCTTTGGCCCGGGATTTCTCCTCGTCCCGCCGGGCCCCTCCGAACGCCACGTCGAAGCCATACTCGTCCAGGGCCTTCTTCAGTCCCTCCGTCTTCCACATGTGGGTGTGGACGGCTGAACCGTGGGTGAACGGGTTGATCCCCTGCGCCAGGCATTCGGGGTTCTGGTAGACGAGGAGGTCCACGCCCAGGTCCTGTGCGAACGTGTCCCGGAACTCGTACATCTCCCTGAACTTCCACGTCGTGTCCACGTGGAGTAGAGGGAACGGCGGCGTGGACGGGTAGAAAGCCTTGAGGGCGAGGTGCAGCATGACCGAGCTGTCCTTGCCCATGGAGTACAACATCACCGGGCGGTCGCTCTCCGCCACAGCGACACGCAGAATATGGATGCTCTCCGCCTCCAACGACTGGAGGTGCGTCAAAGGGCTCATGCCCGACTCTAACGCTCTGTATGTGGGGGTTGCGGGGGTTGGCCGGAGGGCTGCCGGGGCTGACGGAGCCGGCGGCGGTCCCGCTCAGGCGCTGAGAATGCCCGGTTGCGGCGTGAGATCGCCCGGGCGTGCCGGTTCGCGGACGGGCCGCGTGACGGTCCGTCGTCTCCGCAAGAAGAACCAGGTGGAGATCAACAGGGTGCCGGCCTGGGTGCCGAGCACGACGCTGGCGAAGACAGTGGCGCTCGGCCGCAAGGCCCACGCCACGAGCAGCCCCAGAATGCCCGGCACCAGCGCCGGCCAGAGGCGGGCAACGCCGAGCGCGACGCCCCCGTTGATGATGATGCCCGTGGCGCCCCCGATCGACATGGCCACCCCGAGGGTGATCAGGAGGAAGGGCGTGGCCGGGTGCTGGCCGAGAATGTCCGCGATGACCCGGCGCAGCGGCACCAGGCTGGCGGTGACCATCAGTCCCAGGGTCAGCGTGGCCAGCGCCGCCGCGATCACGGTCTTCCTCTGGGCCCGGACCCGCACGTAGGGGAAGATGAACATGCCGGGCGGCGAGGACCAGATAGACGCCCTTGGAAGGCACCGCGGCCAGGTCGTAGCGGGTGGCGGCATCCTTGGAGAGGCCGCTCGGGGCGAGAAGAATGTCGAGCTGGACCAGCAGGCCGAGAAGGGCCAGGGCGATCCAGGTGTGGAACATGGTCGTCATCGGCCGCTGGGTGACCTCGGTCGCCGGAGAGCGCCCCGGCATGGTCACCCATGCCACCGCCGTGCCCGCCAACAACCCGGCGGACAGGCCGATCAATCCCCAGAGCAGACCGGCCGCGGTGCACAGGACCGACGCGGGTCGCCGCCTCGAGGAAGAGGTTCCCCCCCAGGGCGGAGAATCGCCGGGCGGCGATGAGAGGACCCCGGCGGATGGCCAACTGGATGGCCACGATCACCTGGGCCGAGACGAATCCCACGGCCAGGACCGGGAGGTGGAGCACGAGGGCGACCAGAGGGGAGACGACGATCCCCGCCAGCACCAGGGCGCCCAGGTGCCGCGCGGTCATCCGCGGCGGTTGAGCGCCGTCGACGGCGAGGGCCGCCGCCCGGAGCGGGATACCAGCGGGGATCAGCGAGGCGATGAAGAACAGTGAGAAGAACGTGGAGAGCCCGGAGAAACCCTGATGGTGGTGGCGCGAGAGCACGGCCAGGATGAGCACCGTCGACACCCCGATCGAGGTGGTCCCGGCCCACAGGAGCAACCCTCCGGTGGTGGCCCGAGACCGGGGGACCTTGGCAGCCTGTCGGGTGCCACGACCGAGGTCAGGGACGAGTTTCATGATCGGGGATCGCCATTACTCTCTTGCCACGGGTTCTCTCTTGCCCGGGGCCCGACGAGCCTCCGGTGCTCAGCTCGGCACCCTGCCGCTGGCCGCGGGGGACGATCTTCCGACCTGCTCGTCACCCACCGTGGCAGTGTAGGTCCCCGATTGGGTTACGGCGGGGGCCCAGGTGTTAGCCTGCCGCAAATCGGGTACTGGCGCGGGTTCGTTCGATTGGTCCGTATCGCGCCGCGATGTAACGTGTTCTAGGGGAATCATGCGAGTCTGGGGCAGGCCATTCATGGGGGGCCAACTGGCCGTATCGTCCCGAATAGGGGCGCGCACGCTCAGGGTGGGCATCGCAACCAGCCCTTCCGGAGGGCGGCCGGATGCGGGATGAGGCCCTCAATCTGAGCATTGTCATCCCCGCCTTCAATGAGGCGGTCCGAATGAAGGACCGGGCGGGATTGCTCAACGAAGCCGTGGCGGCCGG
>JBEKWB010000231.1:0-2952 GCA_049513455.1 Acidimicrobiales bacterium | reverse complement strand
GACTTGCCGTAACCCTTGTTGCCCGACACCAACATGCACGGGGAGAGCAACGTCTCGGTGTCATATAGGCGGAACGGGTCGTAGCAGAACATCCCCTGGCCGAGGACCTCCTGGCCGATGATTGGACCGAACAACGGCAGGCCGGCTTGGCACTGGAACGGATACGCGGACGCCGAGTGGCGGGTCGTCACCGACATGGAAGGAAGGCGCAGCATCAGAGCAACCCCCGGGAGAAGCGCAGCCGGCACAGCGGCAACGTCGCCGCCCACGACTCATGTCCTCGGGCGTGCATCTCTCGGAGGTCCAGGTGGCACTCGACCGCCTTGCGCTGCGCCTGGCGCCACGCGCGTTCGGCCGTTGGAGCTTCAGGGCTCGAGACCATCACCAGACCGGCGACCTTGTGTTGACGGAACCCCCGGGTCAGCTCCCGCTCCCGGGAACGTGCTTCGTCGACACGCCTCTCCTCCTCCTCGGTGGTGATGATCCCCTTCTCGTCCCGCTTGCGTTGTGCCATCCCACCGGTCGTCCGAGCGTCTCGCACCTCTTGGAACGCCTGTTCGGTGGAAACAGCCTCGAAATGCATGGACACCGTTCGCACCGAACCTGCCAACGCGGTGGCGAGAAGCGGATACATCCACTCCGTGCCCACGTCGATGCGCGGCCAAGCGGCGATCTGCCCCACCCGGTGGACATATCCGTCGGTCCGAAGCGTTTCGTAGCCGACCTTGCGCGACGCCGGCCCGGCTTGGGACACAGGGATCGACCCCTCTCCCCACAGCGCCACACGCTCCTGAGCGGTCGGGTCCGCCCATTGACGGAGCGTTGCCCCGATAGCGCGGCGGGAAAGCACCTTTGGCCGCAAGCCGATTGACGTCAGGTGCTCGCACAGCTGGGCCACCTCGGTAGTCGCTTCGGACAACGCGTCAGGCCCTGGTGCCGCCTCGGTCTCCACCTGGGCGCCCACGTAGACGTCGTGGTGGATGGCGGCCGTGCCGATCGCGGCCTGAAGGTACTGGTAGTCCGCCCTCTCCTCGGCGTTCACACCGCGCATCGCCGCCGCAGACCAGTCCGCTTGAACGGTCGAGGGCTGTGGAGTAGCCCTCTCCACCCACTGCAGACGCCGAAGACCCGGACCGTCTGCGGCCATGGTCTTCAGCACCTCACCCCACTGGAGGATCTGGGCGGCCTGCTCGTCGGGTCCGGAGAACACGAACCGGTCCCCGCCCGACACCGACACCACCGCGGTGAGCAGGCTTCGGCGTCCGACGCGCTCGGCCAGGAGCCCTGCCTCGGCACCATCGACCGTCGTCGCCAACCACCGCAACCGACCGAGCTCCGGCGGTAGCTGCTCGGGCACTCCTCTACGCGAGCGCCGGGTTCGTCCCCGCCGAGGCGCCGTGGACCTCTCGGGGCCTTCGTTGGATGCCGGGACGACCGAGCGGGCGGTCATCGCTGGGTTCACAGCGACCGTGAGCCATGTCTGTGGCATCTCCCAGTGGGACTTGCCGCCGAGTCGCAGCATCCCGTATCGGAGAAGCGGTCCGACCATCGCCCGGACCCGAGTCCCCCGGTGCGCACCGAAGGGCACCTTCCCGAGGGCGAACCAGAAGCCCACCGACACCGGGACGAACGGCACCGGCGCAGGGACACCCACCAGGAGCATCACCAACCCGATCGCCACACCGACGATCCCCGGGGCGAGCTGGGCGGCGGTCCGGCTGACCAGCTCGTAGCGCTTGGTCAGGACACCGAAGTTGTAGAGCACCTCGCCGTCAGCCACGAGATCCTCCCGATGCGCCCCGTAGCGCGGTCGACTGCCCGGGACCACCCGGAGTCCCAGGGGCAGGCGATGCCGGTCGGCCCGAAGACTCACCGACACCCAAGCCGTCGCTTCCCACATGCCTGGCGGCGGCCTGACTGGCCGCTCCTCCCCTGCTGCCACCTTTCCCTTCAGCGTGACCCCGGCCACTGTTGTCCCCAACTGACTCACCTGGTCCGGGGGTACCCGCCGCGCCGTTCGCGGGGGACCCAGCACCTGCAGAAGAACCACCCCCAGGAGAGCTGGCACCGTTGGCATCGGCGGCTGTGCCCACACCGGCCCGGGCCGCCGTCGTGGCCGCACCGACCCCCACCGCGCCAGCCACACCGACCGGGCCGGCTGCCACCCCGGCTTGGCGGACGATCGCCTGCTGACTACTACCGGAGCGGCCCATCATCCGGGCTGTGCCGGCGACCCGGCTCCCCATGTAGGTCATCCGGCCCGGTCCGCCGATCTGGGATGCAGCCGCCGCCGCGTGCTCGGTGGCAGCGGGCACGTGCTTGAGTGCCATCGGTAAGGCCAGCGACCCGAGGAGCAAGAACGCCACCGCTAGAAACAGCGTCGTCATGTCCGCACCTACCGAATCCGACAAAGAGAGCTGGCCGTTGTTCAGATCGGCGGCGGCGAGCACCATCAGCATGGTGATCACCAGCTGGGACAGGATCGTCGCCACGATCAGATCCACCAGCCGCTTGATCCAATGCGCCGTCCCACCCCAGTACAGGCCGCACAGCGCGAGCGGGATGGCGAGCACCTCCAGGTAGAGGAGCGCGCCCCGCAGGGCGAGCACGAACCAGATGATGAGCGCCGCCAACCCGGCCAGCGCCACGATCAGCGCCGCGGCCAACCCAGGTAGCCCACTGCCGCCTGAGACCACCGTTGCCGACAAGGCGAAGTCGGACAGATGGCCGAGTCCCTGCCCGAATCCCTGGTTGCCACCGATGGACACGTCGACCAGCAGGCCGCAGCAGCCGTTCACCAACGTGAGGACCCCGGCCGTCACCGGCAACGCCACCGCGGTGCCCACGGCCATGATCACCGGGGCGCCGAGTCCTCGCTTCAGTACCGACCTCAGGTCGCCTCGGAGCGCTGCCGTGCCGACTCCCACGAACAGAATCGGGACCGACAGCCAG
>JBEKWB010000230.1:0-2994 GCA_049513455.1 Acidimicrobiales bacterium | reverse complement strand
AAGCGACCGTGATCTCGGTCGACGCAGCGTCTGAGCTGGTAGAGCTGGCCGTCGATGGCAACACGTTCAATCGCGAGCGGGACGGCGCGGACCATCTGGTTCGCGTCTAGCTGGAGCTTCGCCACCCTCCGCTTCTCGTCGGTGCTTCCCCGACAGACCCTTGGGGTCGACCTTCAGGGCAGCCGCGACGAACTCCTCGAACTTCTCAGGCGTTGGATCAGAGGGCTTCTCTTCGGGCATGCCACAAGTCTACGCCCGTCCGAGAAGCTGAGCGAACAGGGTGTTGACGAATTGCCGGTCAACGGTACAATCCATGCCTGGACGCGTCTTGTACTACATCTTCGAGTGGAGCACTCGGGGATCGGACCCGACACCGGCGACTTCCAAGGCCCCGATGGTCGACCAAGACGTGCCCCTGGTGGAGCGCCCCCGGACCGCGGCAAGGTCATCCGCAAAGAGGTCCAGCCCGTCAGAGGGTCCGGGGGCAGTTCACCTCCTCATGACGAACCAACCTCCTCCTCATCCCGGTCGGATGGGGGTGCTCCGACCGGGACCGTGTAGTCGAGCACTGCGACGAACGCGTCGAGGAAGGCTTTGCGGCGCCCCTCTGTCCACGATTCGCCGCCAGTCGGGATCTGCTGAATCAGCCCAAGCAGGGCGGGAGGCAAGCCGGGGGTAGGTGCGCCGATACCCCCATCCTCCTCTCGCAGCCGCCCGCGGCCCTTGCCGTCGCTCGTGCCCTGCTTGGTGGTGGCCTTGGCGGGCCGTGGCGACTGGCGGCGGGGCTTGGTCGGCGGCGCGTTCTCGACAACAGGCAGACCGGCGTAGCGCCAGAGTCCGATGAGCAACGCTGCCATCTGGGGCCGCCGCCCAGCAGGCTCGTAGGTGCGGAAAGCCCCCGCAACCTTGCCGACGCTGTCCGCGGACGGGTCGGTGTACTGCAACACGTCGGCATACACGCCTCGCAACCACTCTTCAATCCGCTTGCGATACTCCTCGTCGTCTCGGATCTTCCGTAGATCCTCGAACTGGGGGCTGGGTATTCCGTCATCCCCGATCAGTCCCAGCATCTTGGCGCTGTTCAGGGTGCGAGCTGCAATCGACTCGGCTACGCCGGCGCGGGTCAGCACATCGGGCGTGACGGGCGACCCAAGCCCCTTGTCGCGGTATGCGTCGAGCACCGTAATGAGGGATTGCGCCGTGGTGTAGGGCGCCGGGCCACCCGGCGTGAGGCTGGTCATGTGGGGCACCTCCAAGTCGTGCGGAAGTAAGTGTAAAGGATGCGTGATCTATGAGCAAGCATCCTCGTTCGTCACAAGAAAGTAGCACGTTGACCTGGGAACTTGTTCATTACAATCGGAGCCGGACGTGAATCACTGCACACCAAGGAGGAGACGTGGAGACCTGTTCCCCCGAACTCAGGCCGTGCGCCGACCGGGCCGGACGCTGGCTGGCGGCAACCCCAGCCGATTATCCGTACCGCATCGGGGTGGTGGGAACTACCCCTGAACAGGCACAACAGCGCTTTCAGGCGGCCATGGCCGCCTGGGCTGAGTTGCACGACCGGCCCACTGGCAGTTAGTCGCGCTCCGTAAGTGGAAGGTACGTTAGGCGCTTTCCCACGCTGGCATCCACCATCGCCTGCACGCGCTCGCTGTCGCTCATCTTCCGGGTGTTCCAGCGGTACTCGAACTCGCTGGCGTAGCGGTGCAGGTGCTCACGACTGACGTTGTGGTGGGTGCCGTCGAGGCTCCGCTTGAACTGGGAGAAGAACGACTCGGCCTCGTTCGTGCTGATCCCGTCCCGCACGTACTCCCCGATCGAGTGGTTGACGCTGCCGTGCGAGGCGAACTCTGGGCCAAGCTTCGTGTAGGCGTTGGACGCATCGGTGTGCAGGTCCGTCTTGGCGGGATCACAGGTCTCGGTGAGCACCTTGCGCAGATTCTCCCCGTTGACGTTGGCGACGACCTTCGTGCGGACAGTGCCCGACTCCTTGTGGACAAGGGCGACCACGGGCGTCTTGTCGGTGAGCCCCTGCTTGCTCCCGACACGGCGGTGGGCGTGGCGATTCTTGGGGGCACCACCGACCCACGTCTCATCGGCCACGATGGTGCCGGTGAGCAGCGTGGACAGTGGCTCGCGGGTCATGGCCTCGCGGAGCCGGTGGGCCATGAACCAAGCCGTCTGGTAGGCGATCCCGAGCTGGCGCTGTAGCTCCAGAGCCGAGACCCCGTTCTTGCCAGCGTTGAACATCCACATAGCGAGCAGCCACTTGGAGACGGGCACCTTGGACGACTCGAAGATGGTGCCGACCAGGACGCTGAACTGCTTCGCACAGTGGCGGCACTTCCACAGGCGGCGGTAGGTGGTGGTCCCGGTGCGGGTCGTCCGCTCACCCGAGCGGGCGGCGATGAAGTAGTGCTTGGCGTCGATCACGCCACAGTGGGGGCACACGACCTCGCCGTTGGGCCACCGCAGACGCTCCAGCAACTCCCAGGCGGCCGCCTCATTGCTCAGGTACTTCGGGAGGGTTGCGAGGTTCAGGTTCTCCATACCGACAGTCTAGATGAAGCAACAAGGTGCGTCAAGTAGATAGTCCCCGAAGATTCCCAGGTCCTGGTTCGTCTTTCCATCTGATCTGGGTTCGAACACGAGCGAGTTGGGCCTACTGGCTATGAGGCTTTCGGTCGACGGATTCCTTGGAAAACGCCAGGTAGCACACCGCTTATCCGGGTTTGGCTTGCAGCCAGCAGGCCGTCGGTTCGAGTCCGGCAGCGCCCACCATGACCCCCTTACTCAAACCATCGACCAAAAGAACTTCGGCCAGGGATTCGGAGAAGTCCTCCGGACCGGACTGGCAGAAGCTCCAGTCGAAGGCGAGTAGCGCGGTCTTCCGCGTGTAGGTCGGGTCGCTCCTCAGAATCTCCTGAGCGCCTATCAGATCACCGAACGGTGGGTTGAATACGACTTCGGTGACATCACCGTCGAACACAT
>JBEKWB010000229.1:0-3019 GCA_049513455.1 Acidimicrobiales bacterium | reverse complement strand
AGACCTCGGGAGCGTGCCTACTGACGGCGCTATGTGACGGTGGTTCAGGGAAGCGGGGTGTCAATTTTCAACCCGGCGGTAAGGGCATTTCAGACGGTGTTGACGCTCCGATGCCCGTCCCAGTGCAGGAGCCAACCTTGGCCAAAGGCATCGGTTGTCGTGCACTCGGGGCCGTTGGGCATGCAATGCTCGTCAGTTGACAAGAGTTCGGCACGCTGCCTCTTCTCGCAAGCACTGCCTGAACTGTTCCGCATGGCGCTAACGAAGGTTCCGACCCGGGCTGGCGGCTTGATGGATGACCGGTCTCGCGGAAGGCAGCGAACGCTAGACGCCAGAGCGCGCACTAACAGGTTGACCGTGCAAATCAGGAGGGCTCGTGGACGAAACCGATGAACAGTTGGTGGGCTGGTCAGTGGCAGGCGACCCGGCGGTCTTCGTAGAGCTCTTCTGGCGACACGGCTCCGCGGTTCATGCATATTTGACCCGTCGCGCTGGCCGACAGGATGCAGACGACCTTTTGAGCGAAGTCTGGCTGCGCGCATTCAAGGGCCGGGCCAGTCGGCGAGGTCCTGATGCGCTGCCATGGTTGTACGGGATCGCCCGAAACGTCCTGCGGGCCCACTGGCGTCAGACCATGCGACCGCCGATTCCGGCTGGGCCTGCGGATTCGCAAGACCCTTGGCCAGACACCGACAGCCGACTTGACGCGGTCGCACAGCGGGAGTCGATTCAACGGGTACTCGCCATCCTTTCTGAGGATGAGCGAGAGGTGCTTCTTCTCGTGGTCTGGGAGCAGCTCACACCGGCCGAGGTGGCAGTGGTGCTCGGCCTCCCCCAGGGCACCGCACGTAGCCGGCTACACCGAGCCCTCTCAACGTTCCGGGCCGAATCCGATTCTTCCATGCTGATCTGTTCATACCCAAAGGAGGCTTAACGATGGACACCGTCGAACTGCTCGAGCGGCTTGGCCGTGTTGAACCGCCCGACCCGAACGTTCTCAATCGGACTGCCAATGCGCTCGCGGCGATGGCCACGAGCGAGATGCAGGTATTTGAGGTCGGCCCAAGTGAATGCTCGAAGAGAGCACGGTGGTCTGCACGAAGTGCGGATTTCCACCAAGGCTCGACCCCGGCGACTGCGGTGCGTGAGGCACGTCGTCGCCGACGGACGATCTTGGGTGGGATGGCGGCAGCCGGCGTCCTGCTCGCGGCCGCGGCTCTTCCCGACACGCTCATCGGCCGCTCCCCTTCAGCGGCCGCCCTTGTACTGGACGAGGCGGCGACCGCGGCAACGTCCCAGGCTCCCCTTCCGCCGCTGGGAGCCGGGCAGTATTACTACCAGGCCAACATTGAACTTCAGGGCTGTGCGATGCAGCTTCCCGATGGCACGTTCGTCCGATACTCCGAGCCCGACACGCACAAGAACTGGGTGGCGTCCGACGGGACGGGTTCGGTGCAATTGGTGGCCGACCCCGGCGGACGGTGGGTCACTCCCCAGGATCAGGCGAGGTGGCAGGCAGCGGGATCGCCTCGGAACGACTGCGTTCAGACCACCGGCATGCTGCCGTCGTCCTCCGATGCAGCCATTCTGGCGCTGCCCACCGATCCCAAGGTGCTCGGGTCCCTCATCGCCCAGGGCCGGGTCGACGATATCGGGCAGATAGTGCCATCACCGGGTCATTGCACTCCGTCCCAAACGACCCCCGGGGCAGCAACGAGGGCTGACTACTGCACGACGGAGCGTCAGTTCGATCTGGTCAACAACCTGCTCGGCTCTCCGGTCGCCGTGAAGAAACTCGGTGCCGTTCTGTACCAGATCCTCTCGCAGTTGCCTGGTGTCGAGGTGGTCGGGACACGCACCGACGCCTTGGGTCGTGCCGGCACCGCGGTGGAGGACCCGAGCAGTGGGGACGTCATCGTGCTCGATCCCTCAACCGGCACGTTGCTTGAGACTCAGTCCCTAGCCCAGGCGGGGAGTCCCGATGGGATTACCTCCGGAACCGTCGTCGGGTCGACGACATTCGGTCCGGTGTCGGTTGTGAACGGTCTCGGGACTCTTCCGGGTTGATCCTTGGACCATCCGCCGCAGAATGGACGAAGCCAGTCTCACGGGTCCTTGCAGAGGTCGCGGGTCGGATTAGGGGCGATCTGCTAGGTCCCCCGGCCCTTGCGCTCGTTGGACTTTCCCAGGCGGGGTGGCGGTTGTCGGCCCGGCGGTGCGCGCAGGACAGTGGGCGCGACAGACCCGGGCAACAGTTTGGTGACGACAGCGGGAAGCGTGGCGGTGGTGTCGCATGAGCCTCCCTGGTGAAAAGCCTTCGTAGGAGCCTCGAACGGGCCGAGATTGTGCAAACGTCTTCGTGGTCACAGTGGGCCTGCGCCCGTTGGACGACAGGTACTAGAAGAACAAGGGGTCCGCCCTCGATCAACACAGCGTCTGAGAGGGCTCAGCCAGCTGCGAACCCCCTGATCCGTTCCCGCAACTCAGCCGGGTTTGAACAAGACATCGTCATCCCCACCAAAGTTCGAAGAATCTCCAATTCAGAGGATCTCCCTTCACCCACAGCCGCACAAGAGGAATCCCCCTCTTGGCTCAAGGGATATCCCGCTCGAGCGAACGATGAGCCACCGTCCTTGTCAACGGCCAGCGACGGCTGCCACCATCGATTCGTCGATGACTTACCGACCGGGCGTGGAGGCTCGAGGTGGCGATATGACCGGACAGGCCACGGCCGGGGCGCGGTTCGTGTCGTGTGAGATCGAGGCCAACCCACTTGCCCCTGCGCCCCTGCTATGGCTGGTGTTGGGACTTCACAAGGGCCGGGGCGTCGGCGATCGTCTCCAAAGCCTCCACCAACGAGGCGAGCTGGCGGCGGCTCAGGCGGTCGATGAAGTGCCTGCGCACCTGATCGACGTGGTCCGGTGCAGCGCGTTCGAGGCGTCTGCGCCCAGCAGGGGTCAGCCTCGCAAAGCTGCCGCGTCGGTCGGTGGGACAGCGCGTGCGCTCGACGAGCCCGGTG
>JBEKWB010000228.1:0-4500 GCA_049513455.1 Acidimicrobiales bacterium | reverse complement strand
TGGCCGCTTCGTCGCGCTCGACCAGTTGCAAGGAGATGGAACGGCGACTCTGAATGTGCGCGCAGCTGCTTTCAGAGGGCAGTAAGGGTTGATTTCCGAAAACCAGAAGGCCGGCTAGTCGGAGAAAGCTGCTGCTTCTCGCGAGCATCGGGAAGGTGCGCGCAAATGTTGGAAACCGCTCGGGTACGAATACCCCTCACGTGCCGTATGGGGCGTAGCTTCGATCGCTCACGGTCCGTGCATGAGGCGATCTCCTTCGAGTCGTCACGACCATTATCGGGAGTCAATGGCGGCGGCTCGCGGGATGGGGCGCTTGGTGGCTGCTACATCGCCAGCTCTGTAGCAGGGACCGACGACGGATCCGAAGTGAGGTGACGGTGACTCAGACTCGCGATATGGTGCCAACCGCTGACGACAGGCAGGGGATCGCTTCTGACGCCCGCTGGCTCAGCATCCGTCAGATTGCCAGCGACCTTGGTGTGTCCAGTTCGACGGCCTACAAGTGGTCGGCCCGGGGCGTGCCGTGGTTCCCCCGCAGCATTCGCTTGCACAACGGGGATATTCGGGTGAGGCGCGATTGGTACGAACAATGGCTGGCTCCGCTAGAGCAGTAACGACGACAGCCGACTTCGAGCTGTCAGTCGAGAGCGACGACATCGACGATTACGTCGACCGAGTCGGCTGCGGCGGCCAGGTGCGGTGATGCAGTGGAGACGGCGATCCTCGCACCGAGAACCACGGCGGCAGCTACCGCCTCGGCGGTAAGAAGGTTGAGCTGGCCGGGCAATGCTGCCATGACCGGGACCAACCGTCGCATGCTCAACAGGCCGATTCCGGCCGGCAGCTGGTCAAGGCGTGACCCACCCGACGCCGCTCGTCCTCGGAGCTCGACGCGAGTGCACGGGATTGTGCGCCCCGACCAGGCCGAGCCAGGACCCCTGCCAACCGCCAGTACCACGCTCCAGTGGTGAACTTCGCCATCTTCGTCGACAATGACCGCGTGAGGGAATGGCGGGCGTTTAGCCCTGGACGAAGTCGGGGTCCCCTGCGACGGCTTCACTAGCCGCCTGCTGGTAGGCGCCGGACGCCAGGTCTTCACGGATAGCGGCTCGGATCGCCTCGGGGATGTCCGCCGTCACCTTTCCCTCGCGGGTAGGCCGAAGTTCGCCCGCCTCCGCTGCTGCAGCGCGGGCTCGTTCAACCGCTGCTTGCAGATCCCCAGTCGAGACAGCCACCATTCAAGGCTACTGCTTCCCCCAAGAAAGGGTGCGTAGAGAAGTGAGAGGGTGGCCTGCGGGTCGGGGGCGGTGAGTCATGCTGGGAGTCGTGAAAATCTCGAGTTTTTCCAACCTATATCCAACCTCACAACGCAACGGGTGGCCTATAACGGTGACGAACGGCCACGGTGGTCTGTGCGAAATACCGCATTTGAACAGCAATTATGTACAGGGCATTACAAGTGAAGTGCTCTACCAACTGAGCTACTCGGGCGACAAGACCATTCTAGGCCGTCTCCTCGGGCGGGCTCGTCTTCCACCGCAACGGGAAAGCCTTCGACAAGAGCAGGTTCGCCGTCGGAGTGTGGGAGCCGGCCTGCGCCAAGCTGTTCCCTCGCCGGGCCGACCTCCCACCTGACGATCCCCGCCAGTCCAAACTCTCGCGACTGCGCCGTCATGACCTGCGCCATGCTGCGTGCTCGTGGTGGCTGCGGGAGGGGGTCGATGCGGTCGTCTGCCAGCGCTGGTCGGGTCACCGGACGTTGTCGGTGTTCCTCGACATCTACCAAGGCGTGGCACCCGGGCGAGAAGATCGGGGTGTCCAGCGGCTCGAGCAGAGCCTCCGTGGCGCGGCATAGGGTCGGCCACTCATAGGTCGACCCCGCGCACCACGCCGATCTGTAGATCGCCGTCATCGCGTGGTTGTTCACGGCGAGCCCCGTCGCTCACGGCCCGCGCACGTGTTGCGGCGCCCTCGGCCATGCGCCGCTGGATGATCTGTTCACTGCTCACGGCGTCGTCCCGGCTGCCGATGGTCTCCTTCCCCGTGATGTGCCAGCGGTCCCGATAGGCCGCCACCGTCGAGACCTCACGCATCCAGCGGGCCCGCCGGGCCGAGCCAGGGTGGCCTCGGCAGCAAGCCGATCGGCCTTGACCTCAGCGAGCCATCCGGCGACCGCGGCTGGATCACCCCCTTCGTCGAGGACCTGGCGATATTGCTCCAGCCGCCGATCGCAGTCGGTGAGCGCCAGTCGGGCGGCTATCTCCCGAGCCAGGTCGCCATCGCTCATTTTGCAGGCTGCCGCTGACAGTGAGGCACACGTCTCTTGGACATTGTCGGCATCGAATACTTCAATGAGCCATTCGTCCAAGCCATTCGTCCAGAAGCGGTTCAATAGCGTCCTGCCGGACGTACACATTGAGCGGGTGATCAATCTCCTCGGTCATCGCGTATTCACTGGCAAAGCGACAGCGGTAGTTGAGCGTTTGATTCGACATGATGAAGTTTGCGCGTGCCGTGACACACACAGGGAACGCACCCCGCCTAGCCTTGCGAACATGCCAATGGCAGTGCGCAAACTCCTCACTTGTGCATGCGTCGTAGTAGACGTTTCTTGGTGGCAGATTTGATCGATACCATGCACCGGGAGAAGGGCCGTCTAAACTTGGCGAATCTCGCTGTAGAGCACGCATTGTCCTCGGCCGCGTTGCTTCGCTTCGTACATTGCGGTATCCGCCGCGGCGATTACTGCGTCTGCGTCTTCAAACTCGTCGGAACTTACGACGGCTCCCATACTGGCCGTCACAATTCGCTGGCCAGCCCCCAACTCATACGGTTCCCGAAGGGCCGCGTTGAGGCGGTTTGCGACAATCATTGCCGCCTCTGGGGACCCTACGTCATCAAGAAGAATCAGGAATTCATCTCCTCCCATGCGGGCCGCGCTGTCACCTACCCGGAGAACGCCCCCGATGCGCTTGGCAACGTCGACGAGCAGTTGATCTCCAACGCGGTGACCCAAGGTGTCGTTGATCTCTTTGAACTTGTCGAGATCGACAAAGATGACCGCATATCCCGAATGACGGCGGTTGCCCAGACTCATGCGATGGGAAAGGCGTTCCCAGAACAAGGTACGATTTGGCAGACCGGTCAGTTCGTCCTGGAGTGTTCGCCGCGTCAGTTCGTGCGTGATGACGTCAAGTTCAGCAGTCCGGTCCGCGACCTTGCTTTCGATGTCCGCGTACGATGCTTCCAGCTCTTCACCGAGGAAGTTGACACCCGCGGCGACCGCGTCAACGATGTCCCCGCGGGGGCTGACCTCGGCGCGAGCATCGAATCGAAGAACTGCGAACTCCTGGATAGTGGCCGTTATTTGTTCCAGACGCTGTTCAATGTCGTGAACTTGCGGGTCGTCATGGTGTGGCACCGGGCCAGGGTCAGTCGATACTGCTGCATCCGTGGCTCGCGAAGACGTTCTGTCTCCTGATTCTGGCGTTGCGGTCATGTCATGAATTCCCTGAGCCAGGCGAGGGCAGAGGACTCATCGTTGAACAGTTTCGTTGGCGCCATTGGTCTGCTCACGGCAATGAAGAAATTCCCCATCATCCGGCTGAGTGGAGTTGCGCCGAGTAGAGCGACGGCCGAGACGAGATCACCCCGGCGTGCGAACTCGGAGCGCGCGGCCCGCTCCTGCGGGCCGGCATCGTGTGCGTCTACCAGCAGGGGGCAACGTTTCCCACCAGTGAGCATGGTCATCGCGTCGATAGCCGCAATCGCATCCTCAAAACTAATGACCGCCGCAGGGATCCAAACGATTTGAACAATTCCGTCGGGCCGAAGTCCTATCTTGAACTTAGAGTTAATGACCTCTGCGGACTCGTTATCCATTGTGAGTTCCATGCGCCACGGCGGCCGACTCGCGCGCCAATTCTATGAACATAGGACTGTGATTCTATATGGGTAGAGGGTTCGACCAGCGTCGTTCAGATTTCCCTTCGAAGCACGACGGGAGGTGGGTGTAGGGCCGGGTATACGTCATTGCTGCCATGACCTGATTCGCCAGTCGGAGATTGTTTGATGTCGGCCCGATCTGTTGAACCAACCACTCTGCCATTTGAGCTGGCCCACTCCGGCGAGCACTTGTGTCCAGAACGCGGTGATCTCGTCGTCAGCCGGATCGAGTGCAATCCACGCAAGGTGGTGGTCTTGAGCCGTGCGAGACGTGAGCCACTGTGCGACGAGGGACGTCTTGCCGAAACCGGTGGGTGCCGAGATGAGGGTCAGCTTGGCCAAAGACCCGCGATCAAGCCGCGCCGCGAGCCTGGGTCGTTCGACCAGGTCCGGACGTGGCTTGGGGAGATGCAGCTTTGTGGCCACCCGCGTGCTTGGCATCGGGTCCTCCCTTCGGGCGTCGCTCGCACACCTGATCCTCCAAGAGCGAGGGGTCACCGGCGGACGTAAGCCTTGACTCGCGTTAGTTCGGAGCATTGCCCCACGGGCACCGGT
>JBEKWB010000227.1:0-3057 GCA_049513455.1 Acidimicrobiales bacterium | reverse complement strand
CCTGCATCACTCCCGAGCCGACGCCGCTTTTCTCCTCCGACAGTTCAACCAGTGCGGCGGACATGGCGGTGGCCATGGCGATGCCGGTCCCGACCCCTGCGACCGCCATCCATACCGCCACAAATAGGCCGTTCGAACCAACACTCGTAGTCGATCCGAGGAACAACCCGACCGCGAGCAGGCCGAAACCGGCGGCCACGGCCACCTTGGCGCCCGCCAGGCGCACGACTCGGGCCGCGGGAATGGCTCCGACCATGAGTCCGCCGACGAGAGGTAGCAGTCTGACGCCCGATCCCATGGCGTTGGTAAGCAGAACGCCCTGGAAGTACTGCGGCATGGTGAACAAGATGCCGAGCATCGCGACGATGGGAAACATGGATAGGACTACTCCCCAAGTGAACGAGCGCGAGCCGAACAGCGAGAGGTCGAGCAACGGCTGACCACCGGGTCGGCGGGTCAGTCGACGTTCCCACGCGAAGAAGCCCACCAGCAGTGCCACGCCGCCGACCATCATGGCCAGGGCGTAGACATTGCCCCAGCCCTGCTGGCCAGCTTTGATGAGGCCGTAGGTCAAGACGACTAGCCCGGCGGCCGAGGCCGTCACCCCACCGAAGTCCAGACCCGGGCGGTCCGAGGCGCGGGACTCCGGCACCAGGGCGACGACGGCCGCCAAGGCGACGACGACGACGGGCACGTTGATCAGGAACACCCAGCCCCACCAGTAGTTCGTCAGCAGCCAACCACCGAGGATGGGGCCGATCGGAAAGGCCACGAAGGTGGCCGCCGAGATGATCCCCACGGCCTTGGGCCGCTCCCCCTTGCTGAACAGCACCGTGAGAACCGAGAGCGCCATGACGATCAGCCCTGCGCCGGCGAAGCCAACGAGCACCCGAGCAGCCATGAACTCGCCCGCTGACCTCGAATAGGCACATCCCGCGGATCCCACCCCGAAAAGCACCAAGGAGACGAGGAGGACCTTCTTGTGGCCGTAACGGTCGCCCAAGAGGCCAGCCGGAAGCATCGCCGCGGCTAGGACGAGGAAGTACCCCGACGAGAACCACTGCAGGTCGGACTCCGAGGCGTGCAGCGCCTTGGACAGCGTGGGCAGGGCCACGCTGAGCACGGTGCCGTCCACGCCTACCGCCAACACGGCCAAGGCCAGGGCGCCGAGCGCCCACCACCTTAGATTCCCCGGCGTTGTGACGAGTGCATTCGGATTGTCGAGGACCGTCGTCACGGCGTGGCGCCACTAGCTGAAGAGGCGACGAAGTTGAAAGAGGCAACGATCAGTGAGAATCGTTCCACTCGAGTTGTCACTTGTTCCCCCACGTCCTTCCCCACATTGTCGTGTTCCTATTCAAGAGGTCTTCGGGCCAGTCGAATTCGAACCGGTGCCTGAGGCTCGGGACATTCATTCGCGCTGACCGCTCCCCGGCACGGCTCGTGGCTTGCCCTCTTCGCGTTGGCCCATGTGGTCGAACTCGCCAGGAGGGCGCTCTACCACTGGGACGTACGGGATGGACGCAGCGGACGATCTCGTAGACGAAATACCACTTGGGGAACCCCAAACCTGCCGGGACGTTTCCCCTAATCCCTGGAGAGATTGTTCGTCGTCGTGTGTCGCCGAACGATCGACCTCTACTAGTCGTTCGCCGGGTGCGCCTGGTAGCGCACGCGAAGGTAGCCAGACGAGCACGATGACGACACCGCCTAGCGCGACAACGGCAGCGACTAGAAAGGAGACCTCCAACCCGCTCATGAACGCCTCGCGTGCAGCACGCGCCAACAGTGCGCCCCTCGTACCTCCGGCGCTGCCGGCAACTGCCAGTGCACCACCGAACGAGCCGAGGATCGTATGGGTGACGCCTGGCGGAAGGTGCCGCCCGGCGAGGGCACCGTTCATGTGGTTCTGGTAGCGAGTTGCCAGCACGCTTCCTATTACTGCCACGCCGATCGCGCCGCCGACCTGGAGGGCCATGGTGTTGATCGCTGATCCGATTCCCGAGTCACCCTGAGGAACCGATCCCACGACAGAGTTCGTCGCTGTTGGTAACAGGAGGCCGGCCCCAAGACCGATCAACAACAGGCCGGGTAATACGTCCCCGTAACTTGTCGCGCTCATTGAAGCAGCTGAGATCTGCCACAGACCGCCGGCTACCGCTGCAAGCGCGCCTGCAACCGTCCACTTGGTTCCGATGTTGCGCGCGAGGACCGGGGAGAACACCGCGCACACGACGAGCACGGCTGCCATAGGCAAGATGCGCAGACCAGCCTGGAGGGGTGAGAAACTGAGGTCGAACTGGAGGAACTGGGTCATGACGAACAGAGCCCCCAACAGTCCGAAGACGCCGAGACATTCGGCCCCCGCCGCTATCGAGAACCGACGATCTCGAAACAGCTCCAGCTTCAGCATCGGGTGGCGACTGTGCAATTCCCAGACGACAAACGCTGCTATAACCATAAGGCTCAAGAGGCCGGTCCCAAGGACATCCACTGATGCCCAGCCCTGGGTCGGGCCCTCGATAATCGCCCACAGCAGCAGGCCCAGGCCGGTGATCGACAACAGCACGCCAGTGAGATCGGACCGTCCGGCTGCGGGGTTCTTCGAGTCCGGCACGAGGACCAAGGCTCCTATGAAACCGGCTATCACAATCGGGACATTGACGAGGAAGACAGAACCCCACCAGAACCTTGCCAACAGCAAGCCGCCCGCGATCGGACCAATCGCAATTCCGAGCCCGATGATGCCGCCCCAGACGCCGATGGCCCGGGCGCGCTCTCGCGGGTCACGGAAGACGTCGTTGACGATCGAAAGCGATGCCGGGATCGTCAGTGCCGCCCCGATTCCCATGACGGCTCGAAATGGGATCAATAGATCTACCGAGCCCGAGAAGGCGGCCCCAATCGACCCTACTCCGAAGACAGCCAGCCCGATGAGGAAGGACTTCTTTCGCCCGAAGCGGTCCGCCAGGCTCCCACTGACGAGCAAGAGCCCTGCGAACACCATCGCATAGGAGTCGACGATCCACTGCAGCTGGCTGGAGGTCGCGTGCAACT
>JBEKWB010000226.1:0-3090 GCA_049513455.1 Acidimicrobiales bacterium | reverse complement strand
CGACCTGGTCGGCTGCACGCGGCCATTGTCGTGGCCGTTGGGTCACCAATCGAACGTGCCGTACCACTGCTCGAACCGTTCGGTTCCAGTGGCCTCGAGGGGTTCCCCGACTCCCCGATCGATCCAAGCCATCTCTTCACCTTCGGTCGGCGCACCGGTCGCCGCGGTCCGGCAGGCAACTCCCGCCAGGCCATCCTCGAAAGCCATCTGGCCGACAGGTTGGCACCGATCCCACCCGACGACACCTCCTTTTCCGTCAATCGGATACGTCGCAGGGAGCCCGACTTCCCTGCATCCGGCAGACGTCACGGCGTCGAGGAAGTCGTCCTCGGGAACGTCGGTCACGACGAGGACGGGCAACTCGCTCGGTTCGATGTCCTCTGCATTGATGGGAAGGCCTTCGAGTCGCTTGGTCAGGAAGAGACGCGCGTTCGCTCGTGCGACTTGTCGGTCGGCACAGAAGTACAGGACCGAGAAGCTTCCCGGCGCGTTCCATCGGCCGCCATTGCGCAGCGAGTAGCTGCCGTCAAGCGGATCGCTCCACTGCGGATCGGCCACGCGGAAGTGCTCTCCTCCACGTCGGACGCGCTTCATGCGGTGGCGGACCAGTCCAGTGCGGTCTCCACTCCAGCGCGGACGTCGCGATCTCGACCGGCAGCCACCATGTCGAGGATCGACTTACCGCCATAGTCAGCGGCGGGACGCCGGGCAACGAGCGGGACCTGACCAGGCTTCAGCTTGCGCTCCAAGAGCGCGCCAAGCGCGAGGAGGTTGTCAAGGCGCTCCAGATGCGTTTCAGGGACGCCGCGTTCATGCCACTGCTGGACTGCTTGGCGACTAACGCCAAATACCCTCGCGGTATCGGTTCTGCTTAGGCCAAAGGTCTCCTGCACCCGATCGAGCGGGAGGGCTTCACCACGCAGCGCGAGACCGACAAGACGCCGGTAGCGATCAAAATCGGCATCAGGTCCGAGGTCTGGAAATCCCGAGGGGGGCTCGGGCAACGGAGTCAGGCCGGCTTCCGCGCGCCGGACGTCCTCGATGAGCGTCAGAGCAATGCCAAGGCCACTCCCATGGGAGGCCACCCAGGGGCTGCCCGGAGCATCCGCGACTCGCGCACGCAACCATGGCACGGCCTGGCCGCCCGTCCCAGGCCGTTCTGCACGGAACCGATAGGCACCGTTCAGTTCTTTGACTACTTCGGCGACCCCGGCATGAACCTGTGCTTCAAAGGTCTCGTCCAGAAGATCGGCCCACGCACGGACAAAGTTCTTGACGGCTTCCCACCGTCCTGCGAGAGCGGGCACGAGGTTCCGGTCGAACAGCTCAAGGGTGTCCTCGATGCCGGCGCTCAGTGCCCGAACCGCTGCCTGCACGGAATCAGCGTTCAAGGCCTCGAAAAGAGGTGCCACGTCATGTGACCGGGTGCGCGAGGGCATACCGACAGCATAGCCGCCCGCAAGGTATTCGCAAGGTGTAGGGCGGTGTAGGCCGTTGACGCCAACCGAGATCATCGTCTCGTCACCCCCTTTGACCTGGGCTGGGGACGTTGCGGGGGACATTGGTCGGCACGTCAGAACGGTCACCCAGGTGGTGAGCTGCCACGAGGACGAAGAACCCCGAACTCGCCTCATCCGCCCTTCATATCTGACGTTCCGCACTTCTCGTGACGATTCCGGCGAATCCGGACACCCATTCCGGAGTTTTCGGACACCTCCGGATCACCGGGGCGTCGGAGGTCGCGTAGCGACCGACGATGAGGCTCAGGTTGCCCTCGGAGTCACCTCCTTCGTAGTGATCGATGGTTCGACGGCGGGGCTGTCGAGAGGCGTGGCGGACCGGACCAGATGGCCGGGTCCCGCACCATTGTGGCCGATACCCGAGGGGCTTGGAAGGTCGACGTCGGACTCTGGCTGAGCACGCTCGTGCTCCTGGGCGTGGGCGATCAGGTCATCTGCTTCGACGTCCTGACGACACCGCATGCAGCAGTCTGTCTGGGGTCTGGACGGGGGGATCGGTCCCCCATACATGGTGAGATTGCACACCGGCGACTTCGGGTTTTAGCTCACGAGTACGTATAGACGCCGCCATCGCCCAATGCGACGCAGAATGACGTCGACAGGCACGACACGCCGTTGCGCGCCGCCGCCTGTCCCCGAGGGCAGGTGGAGCTGCGAGCTGAGGGGTGTCCACCCCGGACGGGCTGACGGAACGATCCAGTGCGAGCGGAAGTGATGAGCTTCGCGAGCCCACCGAAACTACCTACGACGAAGAAAGGACCGCATCAAGTGCATTCGCCGCGGCCTGGCGTTGCGGCTCCATGATGTATCCATAGACGTCAGCGGTCATGCGGATGCTGGCGTGACCGGCGACGTCGGACACGACTTCGATAGGTACGCCCCGGGCCAGCATGAGGCTGAGCGCCGAGTGGCGCAACTCATTCGGGTGCCAGTGACCGAGCCCCGCTGCCTCGGTCACGCTGGCGAAGTCCCGCCCGATGTTTCGCGGATCAATCGGCGTTCCTATCATCGTCGTGAAGACGTGTCCCGACTCTTGCCAAGCAGGGCCGGAGTGCAGCCGCTCTGCCCTCTGACAATTCCGATGCACCTTGAGCGCTTCCACCACGGTCTTCGGGAGGTTTACGGCACGACGCGACTTCTGGGTCTTCACGTCACCGAGCACGAGGATGCCACGCTCGCGCTTCAGCTGGTGGTTGACGGTCAAGGTCTCCCCTTTGAGATCTACGTCGCTCCAAAGGAGCCCTAGCGCCTCGCCACGCCGCAATCCAGTGCCGAGCATGGTGACGTACAAGGCCTCCAACCGATGCCCCCTCAGTGCGTCCAGGAGCGTGCGTGCTTGCTCGGGAGAGAGCGTTCGACCTTCGGAGCGGGTTTGCTTCGGCGCGGTGCTCAAGGCAGCGACGTTGCGCGGCACCATGTCCCATCGCTGGGCCTGAGCGAGTGCCTGGCCGAGCACGGCACGGATCCGCCGGACCGTTGACACCGAGAGCGGCTTTACGCCCGCTTTTGGATTACCGGTGCGCTTCGATGAGAGCAGCGCATCGATCTCCGCCACCGAGAGCTTCGCAAG
>JBEKWB010000225.1:0-3132 GCA_049513455.1 Acidimicrobiales bacterium | reverse complement strand
GTCGTCGGAGACAGCACCGAGAACTGGGACGATTCGTTCGGGCCGAAGTACACCGCGCTCGCTTGACTGAATCCGCTCCCGGAGATGACGACCGTCGCTCCTCCGCCGGCTGACACGGTGTCAGGCGACAACGAGGTCACGATCGGCGCTCCAGGGGACGCAGCCGGCGCAGTCGGGATCAAAGAAACACCAGGTGACACTGTTGCCGGCGCGCCGGCAGTCCGCCCGGGGACAATGCGTCGATACTGCCGATCGGGGGTGAGGCGGGGCCCGATCGCCGACGGATCCAGGACACTTACGGCGGGAACCGGTGGCCTGCTCTGCGCCGCAGCCAGTCTCGAGGAGTCCAGGCTCACCATGACGGTGAGAAGGCAAAGCCCCGCCCCAAGAACGCTGTGCCGACTGTGCCGCCACCGCTTCCCTGTCGTGACCATGAGGAGCCCGTTCTCGCTTCCCGCCCGGAGGGAACCGGAAATGACGGAAATGGAATGGTCATCCCACCAATTTCGGCAACCCGGCTGACTCAGAGAGTCCCGTGGCTTTGCGTCACTCCCTTGCGGAAGATTTGCTTTTGTCGATTGCTGTCGCTACCGAATATGGACGTATTCGCGGCCCATGTCAATCAGCGGGATACTGGCGAGTGGTATCCCAACCAATCTGCCACCCGGTCGCCACCCCCAGATCACGCAGTGCGCGGGGAGGACGCCACCGGCGCCGGTTCGGCGAGCATCGCGCTCCCCGCGAGCCCGTGCGCGGTCTTCTCCCAGAACGAGGGCGTCACGACGAGCTGCCACATGGCTTTCACGGCCGCGATCGACATCATCACCCAATACACGGGCACCACGAGTGCCGTAAAGACCAGTGTGTCGCGGGACGCGATGCGGGCGGTGAGGACGGTCAAGTACCAGAGCAGGAAATTGCCGAACGACCACAGGAACAGACCCGCGTAATAGACCGGTGCCGGGAAGATCTCGATCAAAAAGACCGGATGGGCGATAAACCAGACGATGGTAAAACCCCAGAAAAGGGGGTTGAGAACCGCCAGGATGGGCGTGGCACCGACAAATGCGCACAAGTGCAGGACCCCCCTCCAGCCCATGTCATCGGTGACTTCCCTCGGTGAACGGAGGTGGATGAGAAATGTCTGCAGATACCCCTTGTACCAACGGGAGCGTTGCTTGACCCAATTCACGAAATCGCTATTCGCTTCTTCGAGCGTGACTGATTCGAGGATCTTTACCTGAAAGCCCTCCCGGAACATCCGGACCCCCAGATCGCAATCTTCGGTCACGTTGAAGGGATCCCAACCGCCGAGTTGGCGCAACGCGGCGCGGCGAAAGTGGTTCGATGTCCCCCCTAGCGGGATCGGGGCGTTCAATGACACCAGGCCGGGGAGGAAGAACGAGAACCACATGGCGTACTCGATCGTGAAGTTTCTGGTTATGAAGTTCTGCTCGGCGTTGCCGTAGGAGAGCTTGGCCTGGAGGCAGGCGATCTCGGGGCCGAAGCGGCTCAGTGCGACGGCCGAGCGCCGGAGCTGCAGGATGTCCGGCGTGTCCTCGACGTCGAAGACCGCGACGATATCGCCGCGAGCCATGGTCAGTCCGAAATTGAGGGCCTTGGGCTTCGTTCGAGGCTCGCCCGGGGGCACGACGACCAGCTTGAACTGGGGTCCGGCGTCAACATGGCGCAGGGTCTCCAGCGTCTCCTCGTCGTCCTCCTCAATCAGGATGAGCACCTCGAGTCGGTCGATGGGGTACTCGAACTGACCGATGTTCTCGATCAGCTTGCCGATGACGGCCGCTTCGCGATAGGCGGCGATCATCACCGTGTAGAACGGCAAGTCGCCGTCCGGTACCCGCAGGGCTTCCTCGTCGGTCACCACTTCCACGGAATGACCCCGGACCGAACGCAAGAAGAGGACGACCCGATAAACGACGGCGAAGAGATAGACAAGGGTGAACAGGGCCATGATCGCCGTGAAGGTGACGCGCACCGACAGGACCAACCCCACCAGGACGAGCACGGCTACCCCTACGATGCCGTTACGCTGGCCTTTTGATACAAGGCTGCGGGCCGACACCAGGGGCACCCGGTCGGCCAGGCCCGAAGTGCTGGCCTCGAGGCGCAACTGGCTCTCGGCCTCGCTCATCGGGGTCGGGAGCACGGCCGAATCGTAGCAATCTGGGCCCTGAACAGGTATTCGGGGCCGAGCGCCCACCCGGGCGACGTGGATTTGAACTTCAGGTGACATTTGGGTGGAATCGAGAGTGGTGGTTACAGACAGCGGCACAATATGAGGCACCATGTGATCCCATGGACGTAACGGATGGTGTCGCAGAACAGCGCCGAGGCGACCCGGAGACCGCCGCTCGGCCGCCGAGTCCGAAAACGATCCTCACCCTCTCCCCCTTTACCGGGCGGTCCATAGACGAACGGCTGGCCGCGCTCTCGGAGTCGATCCGCCAGTGGGACTGGCGGGCCAATAATGTCGCACCGCAACCGAAGACCCAACCGCCTCGGCTCCGTGCCGTGCCCGCGGATCTCACCGATGCACCGCCGCGCCGGCAGCCTGTAGACCCGCACCGGGATGTCCCGCCGGTCCCCACCATCGCCCCGGTCCCGGTGGCACCGTCGACCCCAGGCCCAGCCTCAACCCCACTGGATTTTGCTCCGCCTGTTCGCCAGAGCCGGGAGGATGGAGCGGTGTCGGGCGCTGGATCCCCCGCCCTGCCCGAGCCACCGACCGGACCAACGTCCGTTGTACGGAATCCTATTCGGCTCCTTCCGCCAGATCATGAATTCGAGATCGCGAGCGAAGAGCTGACGAACAACGTCAGCGCGCCTCCCAAACGTCTGTTCCGTCGTCCCCGCCGGCCTTCCTCGGCACCGATGGCGCAGGCTGAGACCGACGTTGTGCCGCAGGCAGTTGTGCCGCAGGCCGCCCCGGTGGAGCATCCTTCCCCTTACGAACCGGACGTGGTCGGGGAGGATGCGAGGCGTACCTCGCACGAGCCCGCCCCGGGCGAACCGGATCCGTTGCCCACGAATGCCCCCTGGCGTTTCGGCAAGCTGATTCTCATTGTCGTGACGGCGCTGATCGTTGTCGCCATCGTCGCAATCATCAGGTCG
>JBEKWB010000224.1:0-4148 GCA_049513455.1 Acidimicrobiales bacterium | reverse complement strand
CTACCCGCCCGGCGGGGGCCGCTCGTAACGCAACCGGTTGTGGTAGCTGCAGAGGACCTGGGCATTGTCCTGGTCGGTGGGTCCACCTTCGGTATAAGGCACGATGTGGTCCATCTGGCACTGGTAGGCCGGCCGGTCGCAGAACTCGTGTTGACACTCGAGGTCACGCACCTCGATGGCTCGGCGGGTGGCCCCGGTGAAAAAACGCGAGGTGACCGAGCACTCGGCCCGTTTGCGGGGTGAAAAGACGATGCGCTCGAAACTGGCTTGGTCCATCCAGCGCAACAGCGACCCCGGAGGAACGGCCGGGCCCTGCTCGAGCTGGCAGATGCGGCCCAGGAGCGTCGGGTAGTCGACCACCACCGTAAAGAGGGGCTCGGGGCGCCGTCCGTCGGCGGGGGCACTGGCCGAGCGCACCGCCATCTCGATCATGGCGTCGGCCCGGCGTTGGGCCGAGGTCCGGGCCAGTTCGTTCGGGCGCGGGTCACGGCGGAGTTCCTCTTTGGCCTTGGCCCAGTCGGCCTCGAAGAGCTCAGCTTCGAGGCGCTGGAGCTCTTTGGCCACGATGGCCCCCTCGACGAAGTCGAAGTTCATCGACCCCAGATAGCCGCTCGGGCCCGGGACCAGGTAGGCGTCACGGCGGGCCTGGCGGGCCAAGGCGGCCTCTTCGGTCCCGTCTTGGTCGGCGTGCTGCTCCCAGTAGGCCATGGCGTTGGAGAAGTGGGCGAACTTCATGGTGCGGGCGTAGTCGACCAAGATCGCCTCGTCACGGGCCAGGGCCTCTTCGCTCACCGGGCGCTTCGCCCTGACCAAGAGGTCGATCTGGGCGGCCCCGATGTCGCCGGCCGCCCAGGCCGCCGCGGCGACGGGCAGGCCGGGCAGGGCCTTGCCCCGGCGCAGCAGGGCTCTGGCCTCGTTCTTGGGGAGGTGACAGACCGTGTCGATCCAGGCGGTGGCGGTCTTGGCCCCGTCGCCATTCCACTCCCCCCATTGGTCGAACTGAAGAAGACGATCGTCTCGGCGTCGCAACGAAGGGAAGGAGGGGTCTCGAGCACGTCGTCGATTGCGGCGCGCAACGCGGCCCATCGAACGTCGGCCGAGGGGGTGGCCTGGGCCGGGGCCGGGGCCGAAGCCGGGGCCGTGGCCGTGGCCGTGGCCGTGGCCGAAGAGCTGTGTTCCATACAAAGAGGATTGCATTGGGGTGTGACTCTCATACTGGTGGTGTCTGTGGAGCGGGGTTGGGCCTGACCCTAAATGTGTGACTGGCCTCGTGCCTTGCTGTTGATCTGTCGACCCGGTCCTCTCCACAGACGCGCACCAGCCGGTCGGACGAACGTGACCTAATAGGAGCCTTGACCAGCACCATGAGAGTCCTGTCCGCCGTCCCGGCCGGTGGTGCGATCCCACCCACTGAAATGAGAGGAAGGCAGGACCAAGCATGGCGCAAGATCAACGGGTTGTCATCGGCGGGGTCGATACCCACAAAGACGTCCACGTCGCCGCCGTCATCGACGAGCGGGGAAAGATCCTCGACACGGCCGAGTTCGAGACGACGACCAGGGGGTATCGGTCCTTGCTCGAATGGATGCTCGGCTTCGGCGAGCTCGCCAATGTTGGGGTGGAGGGGACCGGCACCTATGGGGCGGGACTCTCGCGTCACCTGAGCGACGAGGGGATCGAGGTCGTCGAGGTCAATCGCCCCAATCGGACGATGCGCCGACGCCGGGGCAAGTCCGACACCGTCGATGCCGAGGCCGCAGCCCGAGCCGCCCTCAACGGCGAGGCCACCGTGTGCCCCAAGACCCAGGGCGGGATCGTCGAGTCGATACGAGCACTGCGGGTGGCCTTTACGTCCGCTCGCACCTCGCGCACCCGGGTGGCCCTCCAGATCCGGGACCTGATCCTCACCGCGCCGGTCCAGCTCAGAGAGGATCTTGGGGCCTTGAATACGAAGGCCCGGGTGGCCCGCTGCGCCCGTTTTCGCCTCGGCGGCGATCCGGCTGATCCGACTGAAGGCACCAGGCTCGCCTTGCGCACGCTGGCCCGGCGCTACGAGTTCTTGAGCCAGGAAATGAAAGAGCTCGACGAGACACTCGACCAACTGACGGCCCGGGCGAACCCGGCCCTGCGGGGGGCCAAAGGGGTCGGAGTCGACGTGGCGGCGATCCTTCTCGTTGCCGCCGGTGACAACCCCGAGCGGCTCCGCAGCGAATCCGCTTTCGCGGCCATGTGCGGGGTGTCGCCCGTGGAGGCTTCCTCGGGAAAGATCGTCCGCCACCGCCTCAATCGCTCGGGCAACCGCCAGGCCAACCACGCGTTGTGGCGGATCGCCACGAACCGGATGGTCTACGACGACGCCACCAAGACCTACGCCGCCCGGCGCCGAGCGGAGGGAAAAACCCAACGCGACGCCGTGCGATGCCTCAAGCGCTACGTGGCCCGTGAGATCTATCGCCTCCTGGTCGATCCCCCGCCCGTCACCTCGGCCGCGGAGCTGAGGGCTTGGCGCGAG
This sequence comes from Acidimicrobiales bacterium, assembly GCA_049513455.1. Taxonomy (GTDB): domain Bacteria; phylum Actinomycetota; class Acidimicrobiia; order Acidimicrobiales; family RAAP-2; genus Bog-473. The sequence goes on along the minus strand of JBEKWB010000224.1, from coordinate 1,636 downwards.
GCGCTCGGCATCTCCCAGCACACGGCTGCCGCTTCGTTGGGGGTCACCTACGTGACCATCTATCGATTCGAGCGGGAAACGACGCGCAGCACCGAACTAGGGCTGCGCTACGAAGCGTGGCTCTCGACCATCGCTCCGAGAGCCCTCCATCAGGCGGCTTGACATCTATAGGAGCATCACTTGAATGGGTGTGCAGGTGGGGACGCCGGGCCGGCCGCGGCGTGAAGATTCTTCAGGAGAAGCGAGCGGGATCGAGCTCGTCGGGGACGTTGGGCAGCCTTGTTCCGACCGTCCTCGCCCACTCGATCGGCTCCGCCGACCCGGCTGGCCCGCCAGCTAGATCGCCCGCTAATTGAGCCGCCAGAAGCGCCGCCGTATAGGGGCCGAGCAGCAGCCCGTTGGCCCCATGTCCAGTGGCCGCCCACACGTTCCCCCACCCAGGGACGGCCCCCACGACGGGCCGATCGTCGGGCGAGGTGGGTCGCAGTCCCACTCTTGTAGAGAGGTATTCGGCGTCGGCCAATCCGGGCGCCACCACCAGGCACTCGCGGAGGAGCTCGTGCAGGCCGGCCGCGGTCACCGTGGCCGAGAACCCGGCGCCCGCCTCGAAGGTCCCCCCACAGGCCACCCGTCCGCCGGGCCAGGGCACGAGGTAATGGCTGAGCAGCGGCTGCACGATCGGCCATCTCTCGCTCTCCTGCGTCGTTCCGAGGTGAACGATCTGACCCTTGGTCGGCGTGATGGGAAGAGGGCACCCGAGGAGCTCCCCCACGTGGGCACTCCATGCGCCCCCAGCCACGACGAGAGCACCGCACTGCAGGTCTTCGTGGCCATCGATGGTCACGTGATGAGCCATCCGCCGCGTCGTCTGCGGCGTCGCCCAGCCTCCCCGCGTCGCCCCGCCTCCCCCGGTCGCCCCGGCACCCCCGACTGCCCCGCCTCCCCCGCCCGCCCCGCCGCCCCCGACCGCCCCGCCGCCCCCGGCCGCACAGATGCCGGACACCGCCCCCGACACGAAGCGCACACCCCGCCTCTCCGACGCTTGGCGCAATGCGGCGGCCATGCCCCGCCCATCGATACGGGCGGCATCCGGATAGTGCAGCACACGGTGGACCGGCCCCAGGGGTGGGAAGAGCGCAGACGCTGCGGCCGGTGTGATCTCACGCACCCGCCCACGGGAGCGGCGGGTCACCCGATCGGCGAACGGCGCAAACCAGCTGTCCTCGCTCTCCCGCAGGCCCACAGAGAGAAGCCCGCAGCGGGCATAGCCTGAGCCCTCCGCACTGATGCCATCAGCCCTGAGCCGCTCCAGCAGGAGCGGATAGTGCTCCCCCGCCCGCCGCGCCATCTCCCACCAGTACGTCTCGTCCCCCGGGTAGGTGTCAGGTGCCAGAATGCCGGCGCCGGCATCGGTAGCCCGGCCCGGGTGGCCGGCATCGATCACGGTGACCTGCGCGCCACGGGTGACGAGCTCGTACGCGGCCGAGAGCCCGACCAACCCTCCGCCGGCGATGGCCACATCGCAGAGCGCGGCCGTCACGGGTGCGCCACATCGCAGAGCGCGGCCGTCACGGGTGCGCCACATCGCAGAGCGCGGCCGTCACGGGTGCGCCACATCGCAGAGCGCGGCCGTCAC
>JBEKWB010000223.1:0-3148 GCA_049513455.1 Acidimicrobiales bacterium | reverse complement strand
GCTTGACCCCAAGAGGAGGCGTTGGAGGGCCACGTTCATGGTGTCGATCTGCTCGTCCCGGCCGACGAGTGCGGGTGGCCGGCTACCCGCTCCGGGCGAGTAGGGGTTCACGACAGGATCCATCGGCCGCTCCTTCTATGCCGTTCTATAGCCATTCTTCTATAGAATCGGCGCACTGAGCCCCAGGCGCTCTATGCGCTTCTATAGGCAACGAGCTATAGAAGTCGCTCACCAAGCAGGATGACGCTGCAGTTCTATACCAATCTATAGCGCAATACCTATAAAAAGGTCGCCCGGAACACGGCCTCCCGAGGCGGGGACAACCCTCAACTTCCACAAGAACTTTACGGTCCAGGCGATTGCTTTGTACGGAGTGGACGGATACAATGCAGAAGTGTCGTGAGTCGTGACAGCGAAGGTTTCTCAGCGTGGACAGACGAGTCTTCCAGCTGAACTGCGGCATCGTTGGGGCATTGCGGAAGGCGGCGATGTCGCGTTTATCGACCTTGGTGATGCCGCATTGATCCTTCCGGGTGGCATCGAGACGGCCAGGGCCGAGGTTCGACGGGTTCTGGCGGCTGGTGCCTACGCAGAGGGCCTGGCCGGCATCGACGACCCCGACCTTGCCCAGTAGGACGCCCCTCCTCCTTGACGACCGAGTTCTCGTGGCGCTCTTGGTCGGTGAGGATCTCCCGATTGCCCGAGGCGCCGAGTGTTTCACGACGACGTACTTCTATTTCCGGGCGTGCCGAGCCGTGGTGGCGGGGGTAGGGGGGCGCCTCTCGGGACCATTCGAGCGCTTGGGCCTGGAACGCCGGGCGGTGGCGCTGGAACGCATGCTGGTGCTTCCCGACGACGTCGGCTTACCGGACCCGAGACAAATTGTGCCGGTCATGGCCGACGTGCAACGTCGCCATCCGAGCCTGAACGTCTTGAACACCGAAGCGGCAGCCGCTGCCCTGTTGCTGGGTGCGAAAATGTTGCTCAGTCCGTCAACCGCGAACGGGCAGCTCAAGAGTGTGCTCCCTGCCGAGCACATCGCGTTCCAAACGGTCGACCTCCCATAGGCCCTGCATCGTCCGGTTTGTGCCCTCAGCACCCCACCAGGTCGATGCCCGGGTCGAGACGTCGGAGGTCGTCAAGGACGCTCGTGAGGGTGACCCCGTGGACCTGCCGGGCTACGAGCACCACCGAAGCGTCGATGACGTCGGAGGCGGCGGTGGCGGCACAGAGCTGTCCGCAGGCCCGGGCACTGAGGTGGTCGAGAGGGTGGATGACCACGTCCTCGGCGGACACCACCCGCCCCAAGCGGACCTGACGTGCGGGGTTGCGCCAGGCCTGGGCCAGGGCGCCGGCGGGCACGTGGACCTCTTCGGCCAGCTCCAGCAACCGGATCATCCGCCGATCCGCCCGCTCGACGGCGATCAGGGCGCCCGCGTCCAGGACTACAGGCCGAGGACGCTTCGGGCCCATGCCGTCTCCTCGTCGCTTGCCGGTCCGAGCTCGGCGCGGATCTCAGCGAGCACAGCCGCCAGGCTCTCGCGATGACCCTGCTCGTTCATTGCGGAGGCTACCCACGCGCTGACCGACGAAGCGCGACCTGCCGCGACTGCGGCCTCGGCCGCGCGGACGGCGTCTTCGTCGACGGTAACCGTCACTCGAGTTCGCATACTTTGAGCGTACTATCTATGCAGAGCATATGCAGTGCGGTCATGGCGATGGCGAGCTGGCGTACCCACTTTGATATGTAATTCAGTATCATAGGTTTATGGATGGAAAATCTGCCTCCAGCATTATCTTGAGGAATCTGAGACGTCGAAAGCAGCTCACTCAACGCGCCTTGTCGGAGCGCTCGGGAGTTCCTCAACCGACGATTGCGGAAATCGAGGCGGGACGTAGGGAGCCCACGATGTCCCTCCTCAGCAGGATCGCGGAATCAGTTGGTGAGACGCTCCAGGTGAGAGTTGTTCCCCTCCCGCGGTTCAGCGCCGTGGCGACTGCGAATCAGATCGCGGAACGCCTCACCGTTTCGTCGGACCAAGTACCGAGTCCCGGGAGCCGCAAAGATGCAGCACTCCGCTCATTACTGGACCTGCGTGACGCTCTCCGGCGATGCAGCGAGGAGGAATTCTTTCAGATGACCGAGCAACCACCAAGCCTTGTCGGCGACACGCGCTGGGATGCTCTGGTAGCCGCCGTCGTAGAAGATGAGAGCACGCGAAGGGACGTAACTCCTCCCCGATGGACGAATGATCTGAGCCGTTTCACCAAACCCTTTTGGTATGTCGCGGAGATTCCCGAACTTCACGACTGGGAGCTCGCAGGGTCACCTGCGTCGTTCATCCGTCATGGCGTCCTCGCATCCGAAAGTGAACTGGAAAGCATCTGATGGACCGCTCTGAAATCGTGTCGGCCCTTGAAGAACTTTCGGAAGTGCTCAACGAACGGGGAGTAAATGCTCGAATCTACGTCGTTGGTGGAGCTGCGATGTCATTGGCATTCAGCTCCCGATACTCGACCGAAGACGTTGTCGATGCGTACCCGACCGAGGATGTCATAACTGTCGCCCGAGAGATCGCGCATCGCCGAGGACTTCCCGAAGACTGGCTCAATCTGTCTGCGAAGCAGTTCATTCCCGCGTTCAAGGATCCAGAATGGCGTCCCGTGTCACGCGTTGGCAACGTCGAGATGGTTGCGGCGGACGAACGAGCGATGTTGGCAATGAAAATGCGCGCCAGCCGACCCAGTCGAGATTTTGAGGACATCAAATTTCTACTTGATCTCTGTGGCGTTTCGAGTGAGAGCGACGCCGTGTCGCTGTACAACGAATACTTCCCGGATGACCCACTTCCGAAGCGCGCGCTTCCCTTACTGCGAGCTGCACTCCCGCAACAAAACTCGACAAAATGATCAGGAGCTCCTGGTCAGATTCCCACCGCCTGGGCGATGTCCGCCGCCGTCGTCTTGGCGACCCCGAAGCGCAGGTAGCACGAGGCGGCGGCGTCCAACACGGGGTCCGAGTCGACTCTTCCTTCGTGTTCGTCGGACGTCGCGCTCCCTGTCGGGATAGGTGGGATTGTGACGGCAAGGTAGGCGCCGTCAGCGTCGAGGGTCTGTGGCAGTTTCGAACATGGAGCCCGGGGGTGTT
>JBEKWB010000222.1:0-3179 GCA_049513455.1 Acidimicrobiales bacterium | reverse complement strand
CATCCCTCAGGTTGCTGAGCGACCGATATTTCCGCCCGATGTATCGAAGTCGCCGGGCACAAAGTGTCGGTATGCTACCCGCTCGCCGAGATGCACTCCGACATGATCCGTTCAGGATCGCTCATCTTGCGCAATGCAATGTGGGTTCGGTCACCAGCGGTGCTCCAACAGCTGCACAATCCGGCAGGTTCGCGCGGTCGTCCTCAAGGGACACACGGCGCATACTCGGGGATCTCGGGCGGCTCGTGTGTGATGTCCGACTGCACCAGATCGTCATGCGGGCCCCGTGGCTGTCTTCGGCCCTGGTGAGAACCTCCCGTTGGTCACTTCAGCGAGTGTGGCGAGTCAACGAGTCCCTCAGTACCTGAGTCTCGGCTATCGCCGACCGCCAGGGACCCGCTGTACAGGACCGGTCGGCCGGACCCCTCTCGCTTCGCCTCGTACATCGCCGCGTCAGCCTGGCTCACGAGCGTATCTGCGTCGGCTTCGCGCCCCGCAGACCAGGCCACCCCGATGCTCGCCTGGCACGGCACCTGAACCTTGTTGAGCCGAACCGAATGCTGAAGAGTGTCGGCCACTCGCGTCGCTGCCCGCATGGCTTGAGAGGCAGCCGTGATCCCCGGGCACACGATCAGGAACTCGTCGCCTCCGATCCGCCCCACCAGGTCCCTGCGCCGTACGGCACGAAGCAGACGCCTGGCCACGATCTCCAGCATCGCATCGCCTGCGGCATGACCCCACTGGTCGTTGACCTCCTTGAAACGGTCGAGATCGACGAAGATGACGGCGGGTCGGATACCTGCCTTCGAAGCGGCCAGCGTCATCTCGAGCGACTCCATGGTCGACACCCTGTTGTAGCAGCGGGTGACTTCGTCGAAGGTGGCTCGGACGCGCAGCTCCTCTCGCATCCGGACGCTCTCGGTGACGTCCGCCACGCAGGCGATGGCTCCGGTGACCTCTCCGGCGTGGCCAGTGAGCGCTCGAAGGCTCATGGTGCACTGGCGTACGTCTTCGACGCCGTTAGCGTCCGATGTCGCCAGGCTCATCTCGATGTCGTTGTCGAGCCCGTTTCGGAGCACCTCCTCGAAGGCCTCCTCCACCAGCTCCCTGTCCCCCGGCAGAACGGTGGCGAGCTGCCCTTCGACGGTGCCCGCCCGAGCAACGCCCAAGATGCTGTGCAGCCTACGGTTCGTGTAGACGATGCGACCTCGGGCGTCGACCTGCAGGACCCCCAGCGGGAGGGCCTCGGCCAAGCGGTGTAGAAGCTGTTCCCGTGCCCGCAGGGCTTGATCGAGTCGGCGCGGTCGGTACGTCAGCTGCGGATCTACGTCTGGAGACTGCTCACCTGCGGGAAGCGATTCATGGATTGCCATCTCTTCGGAGATGTCCACCATGTCGGTCACGACGCAGTTGTAGGCAGGATCGTCGAGCAGGTTGTGATTGTTTATCTCCAACCAGATCCAAGATCCGTCACGACATCTGTGGCGCATCCTCACCTTGTGCGCGAGGCCCGGCGACGCCAGCATCTGCATCCAGTTCTCCACGGCCAATTCCTGGTCGTCAGGGTGGATGAACTCGAACGACCTTCGGCCGACCATTTCCTCCGCGCTCCAGCCCAGGAGCTGCGACGTCGCCTCGTCGATTTCGAGAAAGGCGGCCACGTCGCTCTTACGCACCCGCGCCAAGCGCGCTGGGACCACCAGCGCCTCCTCCCGCACCAGCGAGCCAGTGTCGACACTCCCACCTGTCGGCACGAAGACCCCGTCCAGCTGGCCGTTGCCTCCCACTGGATACGCATCGTCGCCCCTCCGAGAGGCCTTGAGCACGCCTGGGAAACCCCCTCCCAGAGTCGCCAACTCTCGCGCTATAAGTGTCGACGGGTTCACACAGAGGGACTTACCGCTGGGTCCGAGCACCGACTTCTGAACTCGAACATCTCCTCGTTCGACCACTCTGTGTGTCGATGCCCCTCGGCCCTTTCGGGCGACCGCCCTTCGATCAGGTACGCGCCGCCGGGCCCGCCGGACGGCCCCGTGCAGTACCCTTCCCTTTCGCCTTACAACGTCTCCTCTATCCGCCCAATTCGGTCCATCCGGTTCATCCGCTCAACCCGTTCCTATCCGTTCCTATCCACCCAAGGGGTCCGATGAAACTGCATCCGAAGCTGCGTCCGGGCGTTATCGCGATCGTGGTCGCCGCTCCCGCCACCATCCTCCTGGCTGCATGCAGCTCCTCTTCCACCACGTCGACGTCGACTACGACATCGACCAGGGCGGCGGCATCCTCGACGACGACCACCGCAGCCACCACGGCCAACTTCGACTCCTGCGGCGTGGTCACCCAGAGCGAGGCGGCCAGCGCCATCGGGCAGTCGGTGACTCCGGGGGTCCTCGGCAACGCCACCGTCGAAGGGGGCCTGGCCTGTGTCTTCTACGGGCCTTCGGCGCCCACTCCCACCACGCCGAACGCGGCCCAGCCCGACTCCGTCCGGGTGGTGGTGGTCAAGGGCTCCGATGCCTCGACCTGGTACAACAACTACAAGTCCTACCCCGGGGTCTCTGCCCAGGCGATCACCGGCTACGGCGACCAGGCCTACTACGACGGTCACGCCTCGCTGAGCGTCCTGAAGGGCGACTCCTACCTCCGGGTCGCCGTCAGCCCCGTCACCGGACCGTCCCTGTCCGACGAGGAGCAGCTCGCCACCGCCATCCTGCCGAAGCTGTAGTCGAAGGGCGACTAGCCGCTTTCGAGGTCACCCCTGTACTGGGTCGAGGCTGCGATCGCGGCTGCGACGGCGCTTCGGCTCAGACCCGAAGAGAGCTGGTTCTCCCAGTACGTGAGACCACCTGAGTCAGGGCCACGCCCTAAGAGCTTCGAGTACAAGGCGGTGAGGAAACCGCCGGGAGTGCCACCGGAGTCGGCGTAGAACTGGCCGGAGCCCAAGATCGATGCGAGGACCGACTGGTCTGTGGCTCCGGCGTTCAGCTGGGCCACCCAGTACGTGAGACCCGCATAGTCGGGTGCGCGCCCCAAGAAGGTCTCGTAGTAGCCGCTCACGAGGTTGCTCCTGCACTCGGTCGAGCCTGCGATCGCGCCGGCAACGGCGCTTCGGCTCAGACCCGAAGAGAGCAGGTTGCTCCAGTACGTGAGACCCGCAGAGTCCGGCGTGCGACCGAGCA
>JBEKWB010000221.1:0-3183 GCA_049513455.1 Acidimicrobiales bacterium | reverse complement strand
AGCGGTGGTCCCCCGCCTGAGACCTGCCAGATGGTAGGGATCGGGCGTCCACCAAGACACCCAAACAAGAGAGGGACCACCGTGAAGAAGAAAGTAGCTGTTGTCAGCGTTGCCGACGCGGAGGAGGCAGCCCGATTGGCTGACCTGCCGCTGGAGGCGACCGTGGCCCTGGCCGAAGTGGCCGGGGCGATCAAGGACGGGTTGTTGGCCTTCGCGTCGGCGACTGGGTTCGTCGTGATGCACCAGATGATGCAAGCCGAGTTGGCCGAGGTGATCGGCGAGAAGCACGCCAAGATCGGAGCGGCAGAACGCTCGGGCAACTGGCACGGCACCACCAAGGGCTCGGTGGTGCTGGGCGGCCGCCGGGTGCGCACCGAGCGCCCGAGGGGCCGGACTACGACTGGAGGGGAGATCGAGCTCGACACCTGGAAGGCGTTCAGCTCGGCCGACCTGCTCAACTCCCTGGTCGTCGAACGCATGCTGGCCGGGGTGGCCACCAGACGCCACGTCGACGTGGCCGAACCAGTCGGCGAAGAGCTCGAAGCACGCTCGAGATCCATGTCGAAGTCGGCTATCTCCAGGCGCTTCGTGACGGCGACCACCAAGGCCATGGGCGAGTTGATGGCCCGGAACCTCTCCGACCTCGACGTGGTTGTCCTCATGATCGACGGGCTCGATGTGGCCGGTTCGTGTGTAGTGGTGTGCCTGGTCATCACGGCTGACGGCACCAAGGTCCCCGTCGGGCTCTGGCTCGGCGACACCGAGAACAAGACGGTCGTCACCGCCTTATTGGCTGACCTCGTCGCCCGGGGGCTCTCGACCGACTCGGGTGTGCTCTGCGTCATCGACGGGGCCAAGGCGCTCGCCGCTGGCATCAAGAAGGTGTTCGGCGAGACGGCCAAGGTGCAGCGTTGCGTACTCCATAAGCGAAGGAACGTCGAGGGGCACCTGCCGAAGGAGCTGGCCGAGGTCACCGACAAACGGCTGGCCCTCATCTTCGCCGGGCCCGACGCGGCCAAGGGGCTGGCTGCCGCCAAGGCTCTGGCCAAAGAACTCGAGGCCGACCACCCTGATGCCGCCGCGTCGTTACGCGAAGGCCTCGACGACATGTTCACCGTCCGGCGCCTCGGCGTCGGGGCCACGTTGGCCAGCACTCTGACCACGACCAATTGCATCGAGTCGATGATCTCGATCGCCAAGCGCACCACCGGCCGGGTGACCAAGTGGAAGGACGGCTCCATGAAGAAGCGCTGGATCGCCGCCGGCATGCTCGAAGCAGAGCGCTCGTTCCGACGTGTACGCGGCTACAAGGACATGGCCAAACTGGTCGAAGCAATTCGCCGCGAGGTCGCGCCTGCTGTTGTTACACCCGAAGAGTACGATCAGGCTGCAGCCTGAACACGCTGTGGCCACCGCTGAACTTCAACAAGAAGCGGGACATCGTCTGTTCGCTTCCTTCCACTTCCGTCTGACATGGCCGCTCTGGGTGTGAGGGGAGCCGTATGGGGCCATGGCCGCTATGTGACCATTCTTAATAACAAGTACGCCGGTGGTCCGAACACTGCCTACGGAGAGAGCGACACGATCTGGACCGCGACAAACGGGATCACGTGGACACACGACCCGGTTGCCGGGTCACGGCTTACCTTCGCCTCATTGAACGTCGACGCCAGCGGGTTCTCTGTCCAAGGCACAGCGAACCGGACCCAGACAGAGTGGACATCGCCTAACGGCGTTGAGTGGACCATCAAGAGGCACCGATAACACAGCCCCAGTCCGCCGGCTGTGGGCGGGACCAATCAGCCTCCGCGAGACCTGTGGATCGGATCCGCCGAAGACAATGCGGGGCGCTACGTGGATGCCGACACGCCGGTGAAAGCAGCGTCCAGGTCGGCGTAGTGTCTAAGCAACATCGAGGAGAGAGGAGCTTGTTATGGCCGAGAGCGTGTACAAGGTCATAGAACTCGTAGGTACGAGCGGGGAATCCTGGGAGAAGGCCGCCAGCGCGGCGGTGGCCAAGGCCAGCGCGTCGTTGCGTGACCTTCGAATCGCCGAGGTGGCTGAACTCGACCTCCAGCTCGAGGATGGGAAGGTCAAGGCGTATCGAGCCAGGGTGAAGGTTTCTTTCAAGTACGAGGGTGGCGACTGAACTCCGACAACGTTCCCGACAACTGAGCATCGGAATGTTCGTGACCTTGTGTTGGAGGTTGCGGGAGCAATAGTGAGGCGCGTGCCGACGGTTGCCAAGAGGGTCCCCGTTCCCGAACGACTGACCCGCCCGCCCAGCGCCGTAAGCGCATTGCGATTTGAGAAGCGCCACTCGATATCAAAGGCAACCCAACCGAGAGCCCTACTGCTGGCTCAGGGCCTGTGCGCCGAGGCAGAACACCGGGGCTACGGAGTGGCCCTAGGAAAGGATGGCCACCATCTGGTGATCACCGTCAATGGCTGCAGCTATGGGATAAAGATTCGCGAACAGGATGATCGAGTACCCCACAGACCACGGCAGCCGAATTGCGTGAGAAGCAGTAGGTCACTCCGCAAAACTAGGGGCACGCCGTACGACATGACAGAATCTGACCAGTGCAACTCCTGCGGAGAGACCTCTGGCCAACCTTGGGTGTTCAAGTTGTGGGTACTCACCTCTTCATCGGGAACGACACGGTCAACAGGGGAATCGCAGTAGCGCGGTCCTTCGTCCTAGAACTCGACGCTGCGGTGATCGTTGGCGATCCTCGAACGGGTTTGACCTCGGTCCACATTTGACGGCTGGGCCAACAAGATTCGAGATCCTCAGTCGTCTCCCTCCCGGCGAGGTGGCCGCCGCGAATGCGGCGTTCTGCGGCCCACCCGACAAAGCCTTCGGCCGGGAGAGAGGGGCCTGGACAGCGGAACGGCCCAGAACCGCCGCGCCCGAGGGGCCCGGGCGGCCGGGACGGCCCGGCGGCAACGGGCCGGGCGGCCACCGGAGCGGGGCGGGGACGGAGGAAGGGAGGGGGCGAAAGAGGGGGGCTACGGCGGTGATTCAGCCGCCTCTAGGGCCCAGGGAACGGGCTGGACTTGCCATTCGGCCACCCGATTGTGCCCGCAGCCGCGGTACCCCAAGCGATGCAAAAGCAATAGTTCCACGCGCCTCGAACTGAGTGCGTCATTGGCAGTATCGCTTCGTGACTTCGATCGAGC
>JBEKWB010000220.1:0-3212 GCA_049513455.1 Acidimicrobiales bacterium | reverse complement strand
AGACCACCTTGACGAATAGATCCGTCTGCAGGTGTGGCGCCGGATCGATCGGCTGGCTCAGCCACGTCTCGAATTCGTGCTTCCCGCCGTCTGTAATGGCGTAGAGCTTTCGATCAGGTCCTCCTCCCGCTTCCATCTCTCCCGGCGCGACCTTCCCGTCACGGGTCAGACGGGCCAAGGTGGCATAGACCTGGCCGAATTGGAGCGGTTTGTGTCGGCCGAAGTAGGCGTCGTAGTCGCGTTTGAGGTCGTAGCCATAGCTCGGTTCACGCTCGAGGAGGCCGAGTAAGGCAAGGGGAACGGTCATGGAGCGACAATAGACTGAGGCTATAGTTTGAGTCAATAGAACCACATGACCCTCAGTGGCTCGCTAGTCCATTGGCGGCCTGTCCCGAAACGTGCGCCACTCTCTGGCGACTGACCCCAGGATTCGGAGTGGGCGGGTTGATAGCGCGGCGTTAGCAGTTGGACCGGCCACGCCAACTCTCATCGCCCTCAAGCCGATCCCCTGCGGGCACCCGGCCACCGGTCCGAGAACGAGCTGATCAGTACCGGATGCCGTTCCCCATGCGGGACGCCCGACCGACCCGCGTGGAGCGACCTGGCAGGGACGGAGAACCGGCATCCGTCGGCGTAGGCGGATGGTTTCCCGGCCCAGCGCTCATATCAGGTATTCGGTTACCGAGAACGCCACGACTTCGGGTGGGGAGAACTATTTCAGCGCGCTACTGGGCCTTCGCTCGCTTGGCCTCGTACATAGCCGCGTCGGCTTTTCGAATGAGCGATTCGGCATCGCTCCCGTCTCGTGGGCAGAGGGCGATGCCGGTGCTGATCCCCACTCTCACCTGTGCGCCACCAGCGTCGATCGGGTCCTCAAGAAGCTCGGACACCCGCCTGGCCGCGATAACCGCGTCATCATCGTTCGCGTTCGGAAGGATCACGCCGAACTCATCGCCGCCGAGGCGGCCGAGCGAGTCCCCCACCCTCGTCGCGAGCCTAAGTCTTCGAGCGACCTCCCGCAGTGCCGAATCGCCGACTGGGTGCCCGAAGGTGTCGTTGATCTCCTTAAAGTGATCTACGTCGAGAATTAGAAGGGCGAACCCCTCGTCGGCCCGACGACGCCTCGCCAATGCCAGCCCGAGGTCCTGGTGGAATTGCGACCGGTTCAATAGACCGGTAAGCGAGTCGTGCGTCGCCGCGTGGCGAAGGCGTGCTTCGGCCCTGTGGCGAGCCTGCTCAGCCATCCTAGTTTCGGTGATGTCTCTCACAAGCAGGCAGACCGTCTGTGGTTCGCGCTGGCCGACTATAGGAGTGATCCTCGCCTGGAACCACCTGGTCCCTGAAGGCACGTCGAGCGAGTACTCGATGCTCTCTGAAGTACCGGTGCTGAGGGCCCGTCGGATAGCGTTGACTATCGTGCCGCCCAGTTCGTCACCGAGCATCTGGCGGGTGCTGTGACCCAAGAGCTGGCCGCTCGGGGCAACGAGCAGTTCGGCCCTAGCAGTCCACACTCCGAGGTACACACCGTCCCGGTCGAGCTCGAAGGCGAGGTCGTCGAGCGAGCCCAAGAGCGCCTGGAGTCGTGCCTCACTCTCCCGCAGGGCATCGCCGATCTCCAATTGGCTCGCGCTCTCCGGCGAGGGCTCCCTAGAGGACTGCGCTTGTGCGCCGAGCCCGTGCGCATCACGGGCAGCACCGACTTGGCTATTTGTCCCCACAAAGGAATTATACGCTTCTTGTCCGTCACGGCGATGCACAGGCCTGGCAATGGTCAGACGATGGGTCTCAAGTCGATATATCCCTTTTCGTTCTCCGTGAGACGCCAGGTGGATGGAGCGCCTCTGTCCACGAAACCACCTACCGCGCTCTCTTGCGGGCGGAAATGAACGCCGCGCTAGTGCAGGCGGATTTCTCGCAAATCAGATGGCTAATGCCTGACGTCACTGGGTACTACCAGCCGATCGTGGTCGCCAGAAGTGCCCCATAAGGCTCAGCCGGAATGACAACCCGGAGTAGCCCCGAACACCCCGCCGGCCTCGTGACGCTTCTTCTTACTCCAATTGGCGGGATTGCTGCCTCTCGCCAGCAGACGCACCGCTTCCTTGCCGACCGTGGGCGTACCGACTATTCCCAGAAGCGGAACGCCAAGCGGCGCTCGAGCGACGTGCCTTGGCCAGATGGGGCCATCGTCGCAAGCCGATCCGCTTTCGGGATCCGTTTAGAGCGCGATGGCCAGAGAGCGGAGCGCTGATTCTGCTCGCGAAAGGCAGCATTTGCCACTACAGGACCGCAAGCGAGCGTCACGAGACCGGCGCATGGGGACACCCTGATCGTCACCCGACGGGCGATTCCCAGCTGTAGACGTAGGTACCGCCGCAACGTTCGCTGTGACCGCCGAGTCGAAGGACTTGGAAGTGTGGGCTACCTGCTCCGACCGGGGGATAGTGGGCGCCCAGTGGACCCGAGGGCTGGAATCCGAATCGGCCGTAGTAGCCGGGATCGCCGAGCACCACGGCCAGCAGGAAGCCCTTTTGATGTAGTTGACCAAGGAGTTCCGTCATGAGGGCAGTACCAATGCCCTGACCCTGCCAGTCCGGTCGTACCGCCAGCGGGGCGATACCGGGTACGGCTCGACCGTCGAGTCGTCCGATTGATGCCAGTACGTGACCGACAATCTCCTCGCCGGCGGCGGCCACCAGATCACAAGCCACTATCGAGGCGTCGAGTGACCACACGGACTCGACGATCTCAACCTCTTCCCGTCCATCGCCGTCCTCGCTTAAGAACGCCTCACCGACCGTGCCAAGCACGTCGGCTCGATCATCCTCGGTCGTCGGGCGAACCTGCACGTCAGTAGGCATCTGGCAATTCTGATCCATACAACCGCCCTCGATCAATGCCCCGCTGTCCCGGCGGACTGGGCTACCTGAAGATCGCCGTTGATCGGAACGTATTGAGGCAACTCATACTGCGAACTGCCGGCGATCCGGTCACTCGTGAGGCCGATCACACTCTCACCCGTTCGCCTGAAGGTACCCGCTATTCCTCGTCCAATCCTGTGATGTTGCTGATAAGGAAGTTGGGTCAGCGTTGAGATCCCGTAGGTTACGAAGTGTGGAGCACAACCCAATGTTGAAGTTGAGCATCGTCGGAACGCACGACCGAAAAGAGGGGTCCAGTAATATCATGGCATGCAAGGCTCTTCTGTTCGC
>JBEKWB010000219.1:0-3247 GCA_049513455.1 Acidimicrobiales bacterium | reverse complement strand
GGGAGGAGCACGGCTGTGGCAGATGCCGCCGAGTCCATCGGGATCTTGCAGTTCGCGCTCGATGCGGTCGTCGATCAGCAACAGACAATCGCCAACAACATCTCCAACCAGGACACGCCGAATTACCAGGCCGATGAGGTGACGTTCGAGTCCTCACTCGCGCAGGCGTTGCAGGGCGGAGGCACCGCCACGGTCGAGGCCTCGCCCGAAGGACTGGCCTCGGGGACCAACGGCAACAACGTCTCGCTGTCCACTGAGATGACCCTCATGCAGGAGAACAATCTCGAGAACCAGACGGTGGACAACGCCCTCAGTAGCCAGTTCGCCATACTGTCCGACGCCATCACCGCCTAGGAGGCCCCATGAATTCTATCTGGAGTGGCATCGACATTGCGGGCACGGGCGCCGAGGTTGACCAGACATGGATCGACTCCATCGGCGGCAACGTCGCCAACATGAACGATGGCGTCACGCCGGGGCAACCGGTCTACCAGGCGCAGTACGTCGAGGCCGGCGAACAGGTTGAGCCTCCCGGCTCGGGCCCGCCGGGCGCAGGTATGGGGGTCCAGGTGGATGCCATTGCGCTCGGACCTGCTGCGGGACAGATCGAGTACGACCCGACCAATCCGGTGGCGAATGCGCAGGGCGATGTGGAGTACCCGGTGGTCGATCTCGGGAGCGAGATGACCGACTTGGTCCAGGCGCAGACGTCCTACCAGGCCAACGCCCAGGTCATGTCGCACGCCACCAGTGCCTATCAGGCCATCCTCGACATCAAGGCCTGACCGGATGATCCCCGCCATCCCCTCCATTGGCGCCTCGGAGTCTGCCGGGGCCTCGCAGGCCGCCGCGTCGGGCTCGGCAGCCGGCACGGCGACGGATGCCGCATCGTCGGGCTCGTTCGCGAACATGCTCGGCCAGGCCATCGATTCGCTCAACGGCGCGACCAACAACGCCACCAGCGTTTCGCTCGAAGCCGCGGCCGGCAATGCCAGCGTGGCCGATGCCACCGTGGCGTCCACCGAGGCAGATCTGGATACCCAGCTGGCGAGCGCCCTGACCGACAAGGCTGTCACTGCCTTGAACACCATCATGAACATGCAGGCGTAGCGCGGTGGCCCTCCTTCCCTTCAACAGCGACACCTTCAATTCCGCCCGGGGTCGTGCCCGTTCGGCGCTCGCTGGATTCACCGCAGGGCAAAAGGTCATGGTCGGACTGGCGGTCGTCGGTCTGATCGTGGGTGGGACGGAGTTCATGCACTTCGAGTCGAAGCCCAACTACCAGCCCCTCTTCACCAATCTCCAGGCCTCGGACTCCGGAGCCGTGACGGCGCAACTGACGACGGCCAAAATCCCCTACGAGTTGAGCGACGGTGGCGCCACCGTCCTGGTTCCCGCCGCGGACGTGGACCAGGAGCGGGTCGCCCTGGCCGAACAGGGCCTGCCCAGTTCGGGAACCGTCGGCTTTTCGAACCTGGAGAAGAGCGGCATCACGACGTCGGAGTTCGTGCAGCAGGTCGAGTACCAGCAGGCGCTCGAGGGACAGCTCGAGCAGACCATTGAGTCGATCCAGGGAGTCCAGTCGGCCCAGGTGAACCTGGTGGTTCCCCAGCAGAGCGATTTCGCCATCGGCAATCAGCCCGCGACGACCGCGTCGATCCTGGTCGACCTCACCGCCGGCACCACGTTGACCTCGGGCCAGGTGCAGGCGATCGTGCATCTCTCCGCGTCGGCGACACCCAGCCTGTCGCCGTCCGATGTCACGGTCGTCGACAACCATGGCGACGTGCTGTCCTCGCCGGGGGGGACGACCGGCGGAACCGGGACGTCCGATACCCAGCAGACCAACTCCTACGACACCCAACTCTCCAGCTCGATCGAGGGCCTTCTCGATCGGGTTGTCGGCGTCGGGAACTCGGCGGTACAGGTCCATGCGCTTCTCAACTTCAACCAGCAGAGCACCACGACCAAGGGCCTCCAGACCAACGCGCAGGGCCAACCGGTGACCGCGCAGACCGGCCAGACCACCTCCAACTCGACCTATACGGGCACCGGTACACCACCGTCCGGGGTGCTCGGAGCGAGCCAGCCGGCCACGACGACGTCGGGGAGCGGGAACTACAACACCACCAGCAGCCAGGTGACCAACGCGGTGGGGCAGGTGACCCAGACGGTGCAGCAAGCCCCGGGTCAGGTGGTGAAAACCTCTGTGGCCGTCCTGCTCAACTCCGGGGCCAAGCCGAAGGTCAGCCCGGCGGAGGTGAAATCGCTCGTCTATGCCGCGGCTGGGCTCAGCGCGGCCGCCGGTGATCAGCTCGTCGTGAGCTCACTGCCGTTTGCCAAGCCCGATACGGCGCAGGCCAGCGCTCTGGCGGCCGCCTCGGCTACGGCCAACAAGCATCAACTCATGGAGCACGCCGCGGAGGTGGGCGCGCTCGTCCTGTTGATCGTCGGCATGCTGTTCTTGGCGCTGCGGTCGGCGCGGCGGCGCCCGACCTTCGACGAGATCCAGATACCGGAGCTGACCCCGATGGCGTCGCCCATGGTCGCGTTCGACGACGAGGCGCGCCCCACCAGCGAGTTGCCGGTAGTTCCCCGTTCCCCCGCATTGGCGGCCGGTACCGATGCGGTGTTCTCCCAGTTCAACGCCTACATCGAACAGCGTCCCGCAGAGGTAGCGCGGCTGCTCCGGGATTGGGCGGCCGAACGAAACAAGGAATCGGTGTGACGACCACGACGGACGAGGTGGTGCCCCCGGCGGCGACAGGCGCAGTGGCGACGAGTGCCGTGGGGCCGGCGTCCCGGCCGCCGGCTTCCCTCGCGTCGACCGGCCTCAGTAATCGGCAGAAGGTGGCGGTACTCCTGGCGCAGCTCGGCACCCAGAAGGCGGCCCCGATCCTCAAGGAGATGACCGATGATGAAGCAATCAGCCTGACCATGGAGATGGTCGGGCTGCCCCCGCTCTCCACTGAAACCGTGGTCGAGGTGGTCGCCGAGTTCCTCGATCGGATCAGTCACTCGGACCTTGTGAGTCAAGGCGGGCTCGACCTGGCTCGGGAACTCCTACAGGAACGGCTCGGACAGACCCGGGCACAGGAGGTAATGGATCAGATCGAAGGGCAGCAGTCCAGCAGCCCTCTGTCGGGACTTCTGCGGGTTGATCCCCAGCAGGCTCTGGCTGTGCTCGGGGAGCAGCAACCTCAGGTGGTGGCGGTGCTGTTGGCCTATCTGCCCCCCGAAGATGCGG
>JBEKWB010000218.1:0-3267 GCA_049513455.1 Acidimicrobiales bacterium | reverse complement strand
AGGCCTTGGAGCCCTGCAGAAGCGTGACGTGCTCGAGAGCCGCGCCTGCGGCCGCCAACCCGTCGACGAGGTTGCGCAACATGGTCTCGTTGCGCCTGATCGACCGCTCGTCGAACCACCCCGCCACAAGACCGGGAGCCTCATCGACCGCGGCATAGACAACGTGCGTGACGTCGGACAGGGCGCCGATCTCGGCCAGACTCGACGATCTGTCCAAGAGATCGACCGACCGCAACGTCACCCCCGGCAGGTCGGTCGGTACCCGGCGGGACACGCCCACGACGTTCCACCCCGGTTCCGCAGAGAACTGCGCCGCCGCGGCGTGGCCGATCAGGCCCGACACCCCGACCACGAGGACTGTCCGCTTACTCCCGCTGTCCACTGCTTCTCCCGTCACACGTCCCGTCCGGATCCTTCTCCATCGCTATCAGGTTCCGACGGCCCGGGGCCAGAGCCTTCCCCCGTTGCCGGCGATAGTCTGAACTCCTGAACGGGGAAGGGGGGGTGACTGTGAGCGAACCGATTGCATTCGGGTCCGTCGACGCCGAGAGCGTCGATCCGTTCGAGTTCAAGAACCAGTTCTTCGGTGGCGCAATCGAGGACTTCTACCCTCGCATGGAGGAGGTGCAGAGCCTCTGTCCCGCCCACCACGGCTCGATCTCCGGCTTGTTCGGCCTGGCCGGCATCGACACCCTCCTGGCCGACGAGGAGCACCAGGTCTCCGTCCTGGGCTTTGCCCAGGCGGATCAGGTCCTCAAGGACCCGTCGACGTACTCGTCCGTCCCCCTTTACGACCGGACGCTCCGCAGCGCGATCGGCGAGACCATTCTCGGGATGGACCCGCCCGGGCACCGTCGCTTCCGTGAGCTCATCCAACCTGCATTCACCCGCAAGGAGATGGAACGCTGGGAGCGGGAGTTCGTCGAGGACATCGTCAACTCGTACCTCACGCCACTGATCCCCCTCGGTCGGGCCGATCTGGCCACGGACTTCGCGTTCCTCTACCCGATCCACGTCACTGCCATCGCGGCCGGGCTCCCCGTCGATGACTTCGACGTCTTCTACCGCGATACCGCGCTGCTCACCAACGTCGCCATCACCGAAACACAGCGTCTGGCCGCCGGTGAGCGGTTGGGGTCGCTCGTGCTCCGCCTGATCGCCGAACGCCGCGCCGATCCGCGTCAGGATCTCCTCAGCGCGCTGATCCGGGCGGAGTTCAAGGAAGCAGAGGATCCGGCGCACCAAAAGCTCAGCGACGAGGAGATCGTGGCCTTCCTGCGGCTCCTGGTCCCGGCGGGTGCCCAGACGACGTACCGGGCCTTGAGCAACCTGCTCTTCGGACTGTTGACCCACCAGGACCAACTCGACGCCGTCAGGGCCGACCGCTCCCTCATTCCCCAGGCCGTGGAAGAGAGCCTGCGCTGGGAGGTGCCGCTCACCATGGTCTTCCGCTCTGCCACCGGCGACGCCGTGATCGCCGGGTGCCCGGTCGGCGCCCACGACGTCGTCAACGTGTCCGTGGGCGTCGCCAACCACGACCCCACCCGCTGGGACCACCCCCACGAGTTCGACATCTTCCGGCCCGCACAGCTCCACCACGGATTCGGCAGCGGCCCCCACACGTGCCTGGGCATCCACATGGCCCGGATGGAACTCCGGGTGGCGGTCAACACGGTGCTCGACCGCCTGCCCAATCTCCGGCTCGACCCCGGCGAACCGATGCCGGCGCCGCACGGTGTGATCCAGCGGGGCACGTATCACCTCCCCGTCGTGTGGGACATCCCGTAGGCGAATTGGGGACGCATGGCAACCAACGGATCGGTCGTACAGCTAGGGGCGGGCCAGATTGAGGGCGTACGGGTCGATGGGGTCTCCGTGTTCCGCGGTGTTCCCTATGCGCAGCCCCCGGTCGGACCGTTGCGCTTTCGCCCACCGCAGGAATGCGCACCGTGGGAAGGGGTGCGCGACGCCCGCAACGTCGGCCCGATCGCGCACCAGTTCCCGACCGACCTCGAAGAGATGCAGGGCCGCTTGGACCTCCCCCAGAGCGAGGACTGCCTCACACTGAATATCTGGACACCGGCAGCCGATGGGGCACACCGGCCGGTGATGGTGTGGATCCACGGGGGTGCGTACCTGAACGGCACCGGGGCGGCCGAGTGGTTCGACGGCACCTCGTTCGCCACCCGTCACGATGTCGTGCTGATCACGATCAATTACCGGCTCGCCGTCTTCGGTTACCTCCACCTGGCCGACTTGTCCCCCGACGAGGTCGGGTCGGGGAACTGCGGGCTGCTCGATCAAATTGCCGCACTGCAATGGGTGGCCGACAACATCGCCTCGTTCGGCGGGGATCCCGACAACGTCACGGTTTTCGGGGAGTCGGCCGGTGCCATGAGCGTCGGCGTGCTTCTGGGCACCCCCGAAGCCGCCGGGCTGTTCCATCGCGCCATCCTCCAGAGCGGGGCCGCCTCCAACGTGACCACCGCTGAGGATGCCACGGCAGTGGCCGTGGACGTCCTGGCCGCACTCGGCCTCAGCCCCGATGTTGAGGGCGTGACCCGGCTGCGGGAACTACCTGCCTCGGACATCATGGCCGCGTACGGCGCCGTGGCCGTGAGTCGCGCCCCGGACATGGCCGCGGCGCGCGTCGTTCCCACCTTCGCTCCCGTCGTCGACGGCGTCGTCCTCCCGCAGGAACCGCTGCGCGCCATCCGAGAGGGCGCCTCGTCCTCGGTCCCGGTCATGATCGGGACGAACCGTGACGAGATGGAGATCATGCGCCTCTTGGACAAGTCCATCTACGACTTCGGCGACGAAGAGATAGAGCGGCGCGCCGTCAACCTGTTCGGTGACCTCTCCGGCGAGGCTCTTGCACTTTACCGCGGACCGGGCAGGGGCAGCACGGAGAACGTGTGGACCGCGGTCGACACCGATCGCACCTTCCTGATGCCGGCCATTGCGCTGGCCGAAGCACACGTCGCGGCGGGCGGGGCGACCTGGCTGTACTTCTTCACCTGGACGACCACCGCGTTCGGGGGACGAATGGGAGCGGTCCACACCCTGGAGATACCCTTCGTCTTCGACAACTTTGCCCTCGGGGCATCGCCCGAGCTCACCGGGGGTCCCCCGGCGCGGGCCCACGCCTTGGGGGAACGGATGCATCGGACATGGGCCCAGTTCGCGCGCCACGGCGATCCGAACAACGACGGCCTACCGGCGTGGGCGCCCTACGAGCCGGAGCAGCGGGCGACGATGATCTTCGAT
>JBEKWB010000217.1:0-3303 GCA_049513455.1 Acidimicrobiales bacterium | reverse complement strand
ATTGGTGGGGAGGCTGTCGACCAAATACACGAAGCGCGGCGCCTTGAAGTTGGCCATGTGGACGCGGCACCAGGCGACGATCTCGGCCGGATCGGGATTGGTCCCCGGTCGGGGGACAGCGAATGCAGCCCCGACCTCGCCCAGGCGCTCGTCGGGCACCGCCACCACGGCGACCTGGGCGATGTCGTCGCGCCGCAGGATGATCGACTCCACCTCGGCCGGTGAGACGTTGAAGCCGCCGACGATGAGGATGTCCTTCTTGCGGTCGACGATACGCAGGTAGCCCCGGGCGTCGAGCGAGCCGACGTCGCCGGTGGCGAGCCACCCGTCGGCACTCAGCGTCGCCTTCGTCGCCTCGGGTGCGTTGAAGTACTCGCTCATCACGTTGAAGCCGCGCACGAGCACCTCCCCGGGTGCACCGACCGGCTGGTCGACCCCTTCGTCGTCCACGATGCGCAGTTCCAGGCCGTCGAGCGGGTGCCCGACGGTGGTGGCGATCGTCTCGATGGAGTCGGTCTGCTCGCAGATGGTGGCCGTGCCGTGTGTCTCGGTGAGCCCGTACGCCGTGATCACGACGTCGAGATCGAGCTGCGTCTTCATGCGGTCGATCAGCTCGACCGGGACGACGGCGGCGCCGGTGATCGACAGCCGGAGGCTGTCGAGCGGGAACGATGCGAAGTCGGCGTGGTTGAGGATCGATTGGAAGATAGAGGGAGGCCCCGGCAGCACCGTGATGTGCTCCTCGGCCACGCGGTCGACCACCGACTGGACGTCGAACACCGGATGGGGGACAAGGGTGGCCCCCCGGATGAAGGCGGCCAGGATCCCCGATTTGAGACCCGCGGTGTGGAAGAAGGGGTAGATGACCAGGACGCGGTCGCCCTCCCGCAGTCCCACCCCTCGTGACCACTGCACGTAGGTCTCGACGCTGGCGCCGTGGCGCAACACCGCACCCTTGGGGAGCCCGGTCGTGCCCGAGGTGAAGATGATGTCACTCGAGTCCTCCGGCCTGATCGCCGCCTCCCGCTCCCTGGCCTCCTCAAGAGTGACCTGCTCGGCCCGGGCCAGGAAGGTCGACCAGCTGGTCGACCCGGCGGGGACCGGGCCGCTCATCACGACGGTCTCGCCCAGGCGGTCCAGACCGGGCAGCCCGGCCAGGAGCTCGGTGTAGTCGGTCCCCAGGAAATCGGTCACGGTGAAGAGCAGCGTGACCTCGGCGGTCTGAATGACGCCGGCCGCCTCTTCGCCCTTGTAGCGGGTGTTGATCGGCACGAGCACCCCGCCCACCCCGTAGACCGCGAAGGAGACGAGGACCCAGGGCAAGCCGTTGGGCGCCCAGATGGCCACCCGGTCGCCCGGCTTGACACCGCTGGCGATGAGGGCGCGCTCGATGGTGTCGACGGAGGCGGCCACCTCGGCAAAGGTGGGCCGTGCGTCCCCGTCCACCACAGCTTCGATGTCCGGATACCGCTCGGCGGCGGCGCGCAGGACGGAAGGGATGGTGTCAGTTGTCATCGTCGGTCCACCTTCGAGGTCATTCAGTCCGGCACACCCTATAGAGTCCGGCGCACAACCTGTCATGAAGGGGGATCGCGCTATGGGTGGGCCGTTGGCTGCGGCGGGGACCATTCCCGGCGTGGTCGAACGCGCCGCCGCTCGCTACGCCGGGCGCCCGGCCCTGGTTGACCAGACCGGGACCGTGACCTTCGACGAGCTCTTGGAGCTGGTGCGCGCGGCTGCCGGCGCCTTGATCGAGGCCGGGGTCGGCGCCGGCGACCGGGTCGCTCTCTGGGCGCCCAACACGTCGGAGTGGGCCATGGGGTCGCTGGCCGTGCTGTTCGCCGGGGGCTCGGTCGTCCCCGTCAACACGCGCTACACCGCGGTGGAGGCGGCCGCCCTGGTGGACCGGGCCGGGTGCCGGGTCGTGCTCGCCGAGGGCGAGCTCGGCGGCCGGACGCTGGCCCGGGAGGCGGCAGGCATGCCCGGACCGCGCGCCGTCGTCTCACTCGGAGCCCCGACGCCCGGCCTGGCGTCGTGGGCGGAGTTCGCCGGCGCGGGCGCGTCGAACGCCGAGCTCGACCGGAGGATGGCCGTGCTCACGCCGGACGACGTCAGTCACGTGCAGTACACCTCGGGCACGACCGGTGTGCCCAAGGGCGCCATGCTCCGCCACGGCGCCATGGTGGTGACCACGCAACGGTGGGCCGAGGTCGTCGGGTTGACCGTGGGGGACTGCTACCCGGTGGTGAGCCCGTTCTCGCACATCGGCGGTCACAAGACCGGACTGCTGGCGTGTCTGGTGGCGGGCGCGACGACGGTTCCCGTGGCCAGCTTCGACCCCGGCCGCTTCGAGCGGATCGTGGCCGAACACGACGTCACGGTCGTGCAGGGCCCGCCGACCCTCTTTCACGCGCTGATCGAGCAAGCCCGCGAGGGATCGGACGCCTTCGGGACGCTGCGCGTGGGCGTCACCGGTGCCGCGGTCATTCCGCCCACCCTCGTGCGCGACATGCTCGACGTTCTCGGACTCCAGCTGGTCGTGACGGCGTACGGGCTGACCGAGACGACCGGTGTCTGCACCATGACCCGTCCGGGCGACCCCATCGACGTGGTGGCCGAGACCTCCGGTCGTCCGATTGAGGGCGTCGACGTCCGTATCGTCGACGAGTCCGGCGTCCCCCTCCCGCCGGGGTCCCGGGGCGAAATCACCGTGCGGGGGATCGGCGTCATGCGCGGGTATCTCGATGATCCCGAAGCGACGCGCGCCACCATGCACGGGGAATGGTTGGCTACCGGCGATGTCGGGTGGATCGGGGAGGACGGCAATCTCCGCATTGTGGACCGGTTGAAGGACATGGTGGTCGTCGGCGGCTTCAACGTGTACCCGGCCGAGGTCGAGAGGGTCCTCCTCGAGCACGCCGCCGTGGCGCAGGCGGCTGTCATCGGACTGCCGGATGCGCGCATGGGTGAGGTGCCCGGCGCGTTCGTCGTCCCGGTCCCAGGAGCAGTGATCGACGTGGAGAGCCTCGTCGGGTTCCTGGGTGAGCGGCTGGCGAAGTTCAAGGTGCCCCGCACCGTGTGGGTGGTCGACCGGCTTCCGCTGAACGCGGCGGGCAAGGTCGCCAAGGCGGAGCTACGGTCCGACGCCGCCATCCGGCTGGCCTCGTAGCCGGCGCTAGTAGCCGCGCACCGTTCACGGACTCTTGACGTCTCCGACCGGGTCGACCCACTGCGGCTCGCGCTTTTCGGCGAAGGCCCGCGGGCCCTCTTCCTGGTCCGGGTGACCCCACACCGACACCAGCT
>JBEKWB010000216.1:0-5283 GCA_049513455.1 Acidimicrobiales bacterium | reverse complement strand
GGCCGCCATCGTGACCGACGATTTTACTATCGACATCGCGGCGCGGCGAGCCTTTCATTCGGACGGTTCTGAGATCTATCTCACTGGCGTCGAATTTCGAATGGTCGAGATTCTTCTTCGCCGCCCCGCCGGAGGATGAATACCCAACGGTGGTGAGTTTCGTCCGATGAAAGCCAGACACTCGAGGGTGGAATCGTCATAGCAACGGTATCCGTTGTAGATCGCGCCGACAGAGGGAGCAGGCTAGTCCGCTCGTAGTGGCGCAGAGTGGAAACGGGCACCTTCGCCCGTTCGGCCAGTTCGGAGGTGCGCAGAGAACCCACACATACCGTAAACTCTGAACCCAGGTGCAAGGTAAAGGACCAGCCATACACTGGCGGCTCATTGGGGCACGTGGTGTATGTCCCTGAGCACCACAATGCACCCAGCTACACAGGCCAGTAGGGCCAGACGTCCCAACCGGGTCTCCGTTGGGCATCGGCACCGAGTCTCCGCCGGATCGCTTGCCGGGCGATGTAAGCGCGTCGTCTGCGCCATTCGCGGCACAAGATTCTACGTACAAGACTGAGTGCGAAGCGCTTTTGACTCTATCTGAACCTTGAGGTTCTCCCAAACTGGGTGACAGGGGCCTGAGGCGTCGGCCGGGGGCGCACTCGGAGCGTCGAGTTGGCGCCCCCGAAGCGAAGGGAGCTTGAAGTGGAGAGTCTCATCCCGTTTGCGCTGGTCTGCGGTGCGGCAGCCATTGTGATCTTGCGGCGGAGCGTCGCTCGAGTCCATCGCCACTTCCAATCAGAGGTCGAGGCGGTTCGTCCGGAACCTCGTTCCGTTGCCGATTCGACGATGGGAGCGGCCAATTGGATCTGCTCTTCATCGGCCGCGCCCGGGTCCCCGGCCTGGTCGTTGGCACCCGCTGCACCGTGGAGGGCACGGTCAGAGCCGAGGGGGCTCTGCTCGTGGTCTGGAATCCCCTCTACCGGATCGACGACCCGGCGAGGCGCTCTACGTCACTTGAAGCTACCTAGGGGAAGTTATCCAAGGTGTGCATGTCCCCGACTTCGTCGAGGAACGCTGCACGCGGCGATCGGATACCCTCTTGGTGGAGCGTGAAGTCAAACGTGCACTTACCCGGGATCGATGCATCGTCGCAACGTGGAATGCGCCATTCTCGGCTGTTCTCAACTCCTTGGCCCCCGCATCGGGAGAACGTCGACGGCCTCGGGACGCGGAACCGAATTGCCGGAGAGGCAGAAGCAAAGTGAAACGCAGCCTGATCGGAACAGGCGCAGCCTTGGTCAGCATGGCGCTTCTCACGTTGGCGATGCTTCCAGTCCGGTCCCACCTGAGCATCGCCACGACTGCGCTCATCTTGATAGTGCCGGTCGTGATCGGCGTCGTCAACGGCGGACTGACTGCCGGTGTGTTCAGTGTGATCGCTGGCTTCTTGGTCTATGACTTCTTCTTCATTCCCCCCTACTGGACCCTCTGGGTCGGGGCACCGCAGAACTGGGTTGCTCTTGGCGTGTACGCGGTGGTCATGCTGCCTGTCGCCGGTGTCGTTGCCACGATGAACGCCACACGAGCCAAGGAGCGTCGGCAAAGTCTTGAGATCCGACAGCTCTTCCAACTCTCCGATCTCTTGGTCGAAGACCAGCCTCTCGACGTGCTCTTGAGGGTCATCGTGACGGCGCTGGCGGAGGTATTCGACTCTAGCCAAGTGGCACTCCTTCTCCCGCAGAACGGTGAACTGCAAGTCGTGGCCAGTGCGGGAGCCCCTCTCAGCGAGACCCAGCGACGACGGGTCGTCCCCGGCCCGGGAACGACGACGAGTCTTGAAGCCCAGACGGGGCACGGTGGACTTTTGACTCTGGCATTGACTGCGGCTGGGAGGCCGGTGGGGCTCTTGGTCTTGTCAGGCGAGGGGGCGTCGACGGACGACCGTGAGCCTCTGCTTCTCTTTGCCAACCACGCTGCGCTTGCCCTCGAGCGGGCGCAGTTGCGAGAGGCGGCGCTGCAGGCGAGCCTCACCGAGGCGGTGGCCCGCCTGTCCAAGACGCTCGTCGCAGCTGTCTCTCATGATCTTCGATCCCCTCTGGCCTCCATCAAAGCCGCCTCCTCGACGTTGACAGACAGAGAGCTCAGCCTCACCCCTGAGGCGTACCACAATCTGGCCGGACTGATTGACGTCCAGGCTGATCGGCTGGCCGAACTCGTTCAGAACTTGCTCGATATGAGTCGGATTCAGTCAGGCGTGCTCACCCCGCGCTGCACGATCACTTCGGTGTCAGACCTCCTTCACGATGCTGTGAACGGACTCGCCACAACCCTACGGAATCATGTGGTCGCCATTGACGCGGCACCCGAGTTGCCACCCGTCGACATCGACATGGCGCTCATTGCACGTGTCCTTGCGAACCTCCTCGAGAACGCTGTCCGCTACGCACCACCGGGCACGGCCATAACGATTCAGGCGGAGCAGTTGAATGATGACGCCATCCGAGTGTCCGTCATAGATCATGGCCCGGGTGTTAGTCCGGGACAGCGCGCCGAGGTGTTCGGCTTACCAGCACGTCGCTACGGCGACACGGGTGCAGGCCTTGGCCTCACAATTGCGAGGACTTTTGTCGAGGCCCATGGACAGCAAATATGGATGGAGGATGCTCCTGATGGAGGAGCGAAGTTCTGCTTCACGTTGCCAATAGCGAGTTCAATAGCCGAGGAGTCGAAGGTTGTCACGGATTCTCATCGTTGACGACGACCGTGATTTGCTCAATGCATGCACCGTCGGCCTAGAAGCCCTCGGCCACGAAGTGCGCACGGCGGTCAACGGGAGCGAGGGACTTACCGCGGTGGCGGTCCGTCCGCCAGACGTCATGGTTCTTGACCTTGGTTTGCCCGATCTAGACGGAGTAGAGGTGTGTCGGCGGGTCAGGACATGGACGGATCTGCCAATCATCATCCTTTCTGCCGATGGAACTGAGGACCGCAAGGTCGAGGCACTGGACAATGGCGCCGACGATTACATGACGAAACCGTTCGGCATGCGCGAGCTGGACGCCAGGCTCAGAGCGGCGCTCCGCCATCGTCG
Source organism: Acidimicrobiales bacterium (assembly GCA_049513455.1). Lineage (GTDB taxonomy): Bacteria > Actinomycetota > Acidimicrobiia > Acidimicrobiales > RAAP-2 > Bog-473. Next base: position 2,198 of record JBEKWB010000216.1, on the reverse strand, counting down.
AAGCGCAGACGAACAACCGACCGAGCTCGATGTCGGGCTGCTGCACATGGATCTCATCCATCACGAGGCAATCTACGACGGCAATACCTCTCCCGTCATGTAGGGAAGGTGTGCACACGCCGGATGATCCTCGAGAACGTATGGGGTCCCGGATATGGAAGAGAGCAGCACTACCTCAAGGTGTACGCATACCGCATCCGGCGAAAGCTGGGAGACGAGCGGGGGCAGTTTTTGCAGAGCGACCCATCAGTTGGCTACCGGCTTGTACCGCCCGACAACGGTCGATGACGGTATCCAGTCTGGGATGAGTGGGATGAAGTCCTTCGACCCTGTATACCCTCGTGAGGATCTTGAGCATTTTGCCCCACTGGTGAGGCGCCTCCTCATAGGTGCTTGAACCGGAGGGTGCCCCCGTTCAGTCTCGTGACACGCCTTCGCCGTTCTAAGGTCGAAATTGCTGCCTTTCGCGAGCGAGATCCGCTCCGCCCACCGACGACGGCGCTGATCGTCCCACAAGCCGAACGGCTTGTGGACTGCCCAGCTCATCCTGTCGGTCAGTGAACAAAGTGCTCGCAGGGGATCGGCTTGCGACGATGGCCTGGCCCTCGCCGGACACGTCCCCGCAGCCCCGTATGCCGTTACGGCTGGGACTAACGCCTCCGCCTTGACCAGCGGCGGATTGTAGAGCGCCCCGTCGCTGGCACAGCATGGGTTAAGTCAGTGGGCCTGCCCGGAACGTACGGGTTGGTCGAGCGGCAGCTTCAGAAGGGCATTCTCGACCACTTCGCTCAGCGCGGGGTGAATCCAGTATTGGCCCCGGGCGAGATCGGCGACCCGTTGGCCGTGGGAAACCGCTTGGATCAGTGGCGTGATGAGCAGCGAGGCTTGGTAGCCGAGGATGTGCGCCCCCAGGAGCGTGCCAGTTTCGGGGTCGGCGTAGAGCTTGCAGAAACCGCCGTGGTCCTGAATGGCCCACCCATACGCGGTGTCACCGTATTCCTGGGCGGCTTCTACGAACTGTCTATCTTCGAGGTCCTGGGATCGGGCGCCGACCGAGGCGATCTGCGGATCGCTGAAGACCGCCGAGGGCACCCAGTCGTGTGGGAGGGGACGGAGATCGTCAGGATGAGTCAGGTTGTGGGCGACAGTTCGGGCTTCGGCATTCGCCACGTGCTTGAGCTCGAACGGAGAGCTGCAGTCACCCAGCGCCCAGATACCCGGTGCCGCCCGCCCGAAGTTGTCGACGACGACATGCCCGTCGTCGCGAAGTGACACCCCGGCCACGTCCAGACCAAGGTCATCGGTGTTCGGCCGACGTCCGGTTGCGACGAGTAACAATTCCCCGGTAACTCGCGTGCCGTCTTCGAGGACGACCACCACGTCGTCCCCGTCCGTCCGGACGTCGGTAACCGTGGCGTCGAGATGCACGTCCCATCGTTTGGCGTTCTGGTCGGTGAACCGCTTCGAGATTTCGGCATCGAGCGCCTCCATCAAGGTGGCGGCCCTCTCCACGATGTGGATATCGACTCCGAAGCTAGAAAAGACGTGCGCCAACTCGACGGCGATGTAGCCGCCGCCGAGAATGACTATGCTGGCCGGCAGGGCGTCGAGACGCAAGATGGTGTCCGAGGTGTGAAATTCGACCCCCGCGTTCTCCACCACCGGTGGGATTGCTGGGCGGCCGCCGGTCGCGATGACGATCTGCTCCACCTCGATGCGAGTGTTGTCGTTTATCACCAGTTCATGCGGACCGGCGAACCTTGCGGGGCCTTCGAAAACGGTGCAGTTCGGCGACTCCGCACGCTCCTTGCGCCCAGCGAGAGAGGTCTCGTCGACTCGAGTGATGATCCGGTCCCGGATGGTTGGCCAGTCGACCTGCTCGAGCGTTGCGGCCAGGCCGAACTGCGACGCCCCACGGACCTGCATCGCGAGGTCCGCCGTGTACACGAACATCTTTGTCGGGATGCAGCCCCGATTGATACAAGTCCCCCCGAAAGCGCCTGACTCGATAAGGATAACCTTGCCCCCAACGCCGATGTCGTCTGGAACGACCACGTTGCCGGAACCGGAGCCGATGACGGCTAGCGCGAACTTTTCCACCACTAGAGCCTACGGCCCAGCTGGGCCAGCCCTCAGTCGCTCACCCCCAGTCGGAAGGGTGGTCGTGGTGGTGGTGGTGCGGGCCGGCTCAGTTTTCT
>JBEKWB010000215.1:0-3347 GCA_049513455.1 Acidimicrobiales bacterium | reverse complement strand
CGGCCATCATCAAAGCGATGTCGAGGCCGTGGGAGAAAGCACCGTAGGCGGCGTTCACGACCCGATCGACAATGAGCTGCAAGGCTCTGTTGCCGCCGACGGCCTTGGATGTCTGCTGACTGAACGTACCGGTGGTTACCGCGGTGATGACCTGGTTCTGGAACTGCTTGGGAATGCCGATGGCGGTCAGCCGGGCGATGAGGTTGACGGTGAGTTGGCCGTTGACGATCGAACCGAGGATGGCCACACCGGCGACGGCTCCCAGTTCGCGGCTCGTGTTCGTTATCGACGCCGCCATTCCCGAGCGTTCGGGAGGGATCACCGACAGAGCCGAGGAGGTGACCGGGACGATGGCCACGCCGAAACCCACCCCCGCCAGCGCCAGAGTCCAGCCGATGCTCGAGAGTCCCGAGCTCGGGGTGAGGCGTGCGTCGGTGAGGAACACGCCCACTCCTGCCAACACGCACCCGAATGTCATCGGGAACCGGGGTCCAGACGCAGCGACCCACCTGCCGGTGAACACGGCGGCCACCACCATTCCAACCGCCATCGGCATGAAGTCGAGGGCGGTGGCGTACGGCGAGCTCGTTCCCACGTCCTGGAGGTACAGGGCGATGAAGAAGAAAGTCGCGAAGGTGGAGAAGCACGCAGAGAAGGCGACCAGGTTCGAGGCACCGAAGGCCGGCCGGCGGAAGTATCTGACGTTGACAACCGGGTTGGAGGCTCGCAGCTCGAAGACCACGAACCCGGTGGCGGACACAGCCGTCACGGCGAAGAGCACTTCGATCCACCAGGCCTGGTAGCCGGCCGTCTCTCCGGCAATGACGGCGAATGACGCGGAGGCCAGGGCACCGGCGCCCAGGACGAACCCGGGGATGTCGAGGCGGCGGTTCCCGGGGTCGGCGTTCTCGGGGAGCACCCAGGCGGCCCCCGCCAGGGCGACGAGGCCGAAGAAGAGGTTGAACCAGAACACCGCCCGCCACGACCACACTCCTGCCAGCACGCCGCCGATCACCGGGCCGAGAGCCAGGGCCAGCCCCGACACCGCCGCCCACACCCCGAGGGCTCGGGCCCTGTCGCGCCTGTCGGGGTACAGGTGGCGGATCATCGACAACGTCCCCGGCTCGGAAGCGGCCGCCCCCAGCCCCATGACCGCCCGACCCGCGATCAGGAAGTCCACGTTCGGGGCAAGCGCCGCCATGACGGACCCCGCGCAGAAGACTGCCACCCCGTACAACATGATCTTCTTGCGGCCGAGCAGGTCCCCGAGGGTGCCGAAAGTCAGCATCAGGCTTGCAAAGACCAAGGCATAGCCGTTCACGACCCATTGGAGATCGTTGACCCCAACGTGCAGGTCCGACTGCACGTTGGCCAGCACGACGCTCACGATCGTGTTGTCCAAGAAGGTCAGGAACAGCACCAGCGACAACGTGGCAAGCGCGAGACGGGGCTGCCGCGCGACCACCCGAGTGTCCATCGTTCCTCCTTGAGCGGCTTACCCCGGTTGACAGCACAGCGAGCACCGCAACTGCCAAGCGGCCGACCTTATCGTCACAGACGGGTCCGTATCGCTCGGAAATTGCCTTCGGGCGTCCAAGGTGATCTCCGAGCCGGCAACGGGGTCCTTCGTGGTCCTGCCACCGGGACACCGTCGGCGGACGCGAACGTGGGGCTCGTGGGTACAAGGTCGCTCAGGAGTGTGCTCTGGTAACTGTCGGGAGGATGATGAGCAGTGTCCAAAACCCGATGACGACAAATCCGACGGTGGTCCCGGCCAAGGCGAGCCCGGCACCTACTTGCGAACCGCCCGATCTATGGATTTGTGAACGAGCGACGAGTCCGAAGACGACACCGAGGATCGCGGGAATGCCGACGAAGAGTATGCCGAACAGCGAGCAGGCGAGAGACGCGATGGCCAGTCCGTTGTTTCTTGGGACGACGGCCATCGGGACCGCTTGCCAATAGGGGCCGGCGTTGCCTGGTTGCGGTGTGGGAGTCGACTGCGGCGGATACCAGTTGCCGTCCGACGCCTGCCACCACCCACCGCCGGCAGGCGTCGTACTCGCAGCGGTCGCTTGTGTTCTCGACCCGTGAGTCGCTTCGGCGCCACTGAGGTCGTTCATGACCAGCGTGCCGACGGCTTTGTCGTGCAGACACTGTTGGTTCTCGTCCCAAAGACACCAAAGGGGATCGAGCAGACCGATCCAGCCCAGAATGCCCGCGAGCCAACAAAGGCCGACGCGCCCGAACGAGCGTCCCCATTTCAGTTGGGTGCCGTCGATCCTGACAGGCCGGATGTGGAGCCACGCCTTGCCGAGCGTGCGACCGTAGCGAGCTGTAGCCGCCCCCTCGTAGATGACTGCGGCGACACCGCTCACGAAGAACGAGACGACAACCGCCAGGTAGATCCAGACGATCCCGGGGGTGGGCACGGGGCCGTTCGTCTTGGTGGTGGTCTTGGGGAGGATCGGCCCTGCGTGTGGGGCGACCAGGATGACGGCGATGACCGCAAAGGTCACGAGCACCGGCGTAAGTACGAGGCCGTCGAGCAGCCGGGCACCGAGCCGTCTTCCTTGGTTTGCGAGTGCGCCGGGCCCGTAGGGAGGTCTGCCGAACTGGGCACCTTTCCACGGGGGTCTTCCTTGCCAGGGATATCCGTACCCCGGCTGGATATACGCCGAGGTCGGCGCGCGGTGTTCGGTCCAAGTCACGCCGTCGAAGTAGCGCTGCCAGCCTGCGCCGGCAGGATCGGGATACCAACCTGCCTGGGCACCAACGTCAGCCACTTCGTCTGATCCTCTTGTAAGGCACTCTCCATGTTCCGCATATATGCCAAGATCGGTGAGGGCAGTGGACGTCACTGCATTTGGGATCCGATGTAATGCGCGGTCTTCGACGGCGATGAAACCGTTCGAACGCGCCCGTCAGCAGATCGTCTCTTCTGGCGTCTTCGGTGCCCGGTTGCTCGACGCGGTCCCAGCCCTTCAGGAACACCCTTGCGCGCGGCGGGTGCCGGCATCGGGCCGACGCTCGGAGCGGCCCGGCCCCGGCGGCGCTCGTCGGTTCGTGCTCGAGCAGGTGGCGGCCTGGGGCATGTCGAGACACCGACGGCGGCGGCCTCTCGGAGGGGATGAGCCGCAGGGGGCGGTGCTAGCCCAGGAACCTGTTCACCCGGGCCGCCCAGGCGGTTGCGTCCTGGAAGAGGAACATGTGCCCAGCGTCGGGGTAGATCGTCGACTTGGCCCCCTTGATGGCCCGGGCTATCTTCGCGACGTTGACCGGTGGGATCACCGCGTCCTCGGCTCCGTCCCCGATGAGAGTGGGCACCGTGATGCGGCCGTGGCCGG
>JBEKWB010000214.1:0-3400 GCA_049513455.1 Acidimicrobiales bacterium | reverse complement strand
GGCCATCCACCCGATCTTCCGTGTTCCTGTGGGTGTGGATATCTCTGGGGACAATACGGTTCGCGCACCGTCCCGATCGGTGGGCGCTGCGGGACTCGAACCCACGACCTCAGCCGTGTGAAGGCTGATTTCCCGGTTGTCAGCGAACGGTGCCGATCTATCATGGCTGTTCACCGGCACTTTCAGCCTTTGATGAACTTCTGCGGTAGTCGGCGGCCGCGCGATGGAACGATGATGTGTACGGCATTCCGCGCCTGCGGCCACCCTCGCCTTCGGTTACAGCTATTGCGGATATTGGAGAGAAAATGGCACTAACTGGCGTAATGAAAAAGGCCTTACAAATTGAAGCGGCGAGCGAACAGGCCCGCTCGGCCTCCGTCGTGGTCGATGCTATGGCCGATGAGGGACTCGACGGGGTGGTGCTGTCCTTCCCTGACGGAACAAGTGTGGCGTTGCCCGCGACGTTGGTCGACGTCGTGCGCAAGACGGCCGGGGAGTTGGCCAACGCCCAGTCGGCCGGCCGAGACCATCTTGACCCCGGCTGAGGCGGCCCAGTTGCTCGGGTTGTCGCGTCCGTTCGTGGTCCGACTCCTCGACGACGGAGAGATTCCGTCGGAACGCCTGCCCGGAAGCCGGCATCGTCGAGTCCGGCTCTCTGACGTCTTGGCGTTCAGCGCCCGGCGTGAGCAGCGTCGGGAAGGACGACTGCCGAATCCTTCCCGAAAGCTACGCCCACCTCGTCGACCATATGCCCGGCAATGATCCCAACGACCACGTGCATATGGCGGCAGAAACACGTGACACTTTCCTGCACACATTCCCCAGCTTCATGGTCACTGGGCGCTACGAAGCAGGCATGAGCGGCGGAGTACCGGAGATGGCGCATATCGGTTTAATCAAGCTTGTTGGGGACTCAACCCGTTGCTGATGCTCTTGACGCCAACACCAAGCAGATCGACGATCAGCCGACCGCGACAAGCGCATCTCCACCCTGGAACAAGCGGCCTAGGAGGCTGGAGGGCCGGCGGGGTCCTGCCAGAGCTCCCAACTCCGTTCGCTGCCGGTCCACCTATGCCGCATGTCAGCCAGACCGAGATTGCGTCGGCACGATTCTGATGCAAGCCTGGAGAGGCCACCTCCTGCTTCGCTCCATTTTGTTGGGTGATTCTCATCAAAATAAGGAACCGAAAGGTCTTTTCGGGTCAGGACGAGGTTGTCCCGCTGAGCGTGTGAATTGAGGTGACGGTCCCCCGCCTGATGCCTGCCAGATGGTAGGTCTCGGGCGTCCGTCAAAAACACACCGACCAAGAAGGGGACCGTCAACATGAAGAACTATCAGACCACCACCCGTCGCGCGCGCACCGGGCGCACGACGCCGAAGAAGGCCAGGCTGGATCCCGGCCGAGCAGCGCACGAGGCGGCGGTCACGCTGCCCGACACCGTCACTGTGGCCATCGCTGAGCTGGCCAACGAGCTCGAGGAGGGCTTGCTGGCCTTCGTCGTCGGCACCGGGCTCAAGGTGCTCGACGTGGTGCTCGAGTCCGAGGCCACCGCCCTGGCCGGGGTCAAGGGCCGCCACGACCCCGACCGGGCCGCCGTGCGCCACGGGAGCGACGCCGGGCTGGTAACGCTCGGGGGCCGCCAGGTACCGATCACCCGGCCTCGGCTGCGCAGCGCTGACCGCTCGGCCGAGGTGGCCCTGCCCACCTACCAGCTGGCATCGTCGACCGAGCTGCTCGGACGCGAAGCCATGGCCAAGATGCTGGCCAAGCTGTCCACCCGCCGCTACGGGGTCGGTCTCGAACCTATGGGTGAAAAGGTGACGGCCCAGACCCGATCGGTGTCCAAGTCGGCCGTGTCGCGCCGCTTCGTTGCCGCCACCGAGTCCGCGCTGGCCGAGCTGATGACAGCCGATCTCTCGGGGCTCGACCTGGTGGCCATCATGATCGACGGGGTCCATTTCTCCCAGCATTTGTGCGTCGTCGCCCTCGGGATCGGCATCGACGGCACCAAGCATCCGCTCGCCCTGGTCGAAGGCGACACCGAGAACGCCACCGTCGTCAAGCGCCTCTTGGTCGACCTGCGCGAACGGGGGCTCGACGTGACCAAGCCCACCTTGTTCGTCCTGGACGGCGCCAAGGCACTGAGCTCGGCGGTCAACGCGGTCTTCGACCACCCGGTCATCGCCCGCTGTGAAGAGCACAAGGTGCGCAACGTCCGCCGTCATCTGCCCAAGGGTGTGGCCACCATCGTCGAGCGCCGCATGCGCGCCGCCTATCGCAACCCTGACCCGCTGGCGGGCCAAGGCGATCTCGAAGCCTTGGTGAAGGAACTCGATCGCTCCCATCCCGGCGCTGCCGCTTCCCTGCGCGAGGGACTGGCCGAGACCTTCACGATCAGCCGCCTCGGTGTCGCACCGACGTTGGCGCGCACCTTGCGCTCGACAAACGCGATCGAGTCGATGATCGAGATCTGCCGCGATCACGCGACCAACGTAAAGCGCTGGCGCGACGGGCAGATGGCACTGCGCTGGTGCGCCGCCGGGATGCTCGAGGCCAAGAAACAGTTCCGACGTGTCAACGGTCACCTGCATCTCAAGGCTCTGCGCACCGCGCTCGAAGCTCACGTGGCGGCCGATGTCACAGCACCCATCTACGCTACGAAGAAGGAGGTGGCCGCATAGCCAACAAGCCGGTGGCCGTCACCGAATTTCCACACCGGTCGGGACATCCTCTTCCGCTCAGCAGGCTTGGGGATCCACGCTCAGATACAGGCCCAGCAGTGAGGTTTCTGCTCTCGGACGATGCCCGATTTGTGACTGGCCAAACGATGATGGTGGACGGGGGCAGTTGCCCGATCGGCTGAATCCATGATGAACAGACACGTTGGCCCAGGACCAAGAACATGTACACTGCAAGCGCCTACGCGCCGATTGGGGCGTCAATCGAGTTGGAAGGCGCGAGATGACCTCTGACAGTGAGTACACATTCGACCCATCTGATCCCACCAAAGCGAAAGATCAAGCATTTCTGGGAAAAATCCGGCGTGATCGAGGCGTGGTACGTACTGAGGATGGACTTGTAGTGAGCACACGTTTTCTTGATACGTCAGCGGCATTTCGGGACAACAAAAGACTGTCATCCGCTGGTGATATGCGCGCACCCGGCGTTGTCGTAACAGAGGAGGAGAGCTTTCTCGGGGAACTCGATCCTCCAGTTCATCCGAAGATTCGTCGAATCCTTGTTCGCTCCTTTACTCCTCAGGGGGCTAAGGATGCCGAGAACTGGACGCGCCAAGAGGTTCGCCGACGGTTCGATTCTCTGGACACCGCTCAGCGAGGTGACCTCATGGATGATTTGGCAATTCCATTGCCCGGTTCGGTTTCTGCTCACGTACTTGG
>JBEKWB010000213.1:0-3435 GCA_049513455.1 Acidimicrobiales bacterium | reverse complement strand
AAGCGGAGCGTCTCTATTACTACCTTGACGCCCTCTGGCAGAGGCGCGCTATCGACGGCTGCGTGCTGGAGGTGGGTTGTTGGCTTGGAGGCACCGCGGCGACAGCCCATCGATTCTTGGCCAAGACCGGTAGGAGTCGGCGCTACGTCTGTATCGACACCTTCGGCGGCTTTGTCCCGGAGCAGTTTCGGGCTGACCTCGTCAACGGCACACGCCCAAGGGACAGAAAGACGTTTCAGACCAACTCGAAGGCAATGGTGCGGAAGTTGCTCGACTACTGGGATGCACCCTCGGTTGAACTGGTACAGGGTGACATCGTCCACTTGCCGGATGCGGATATCCCCTCCGATATTGCCGTGTGCCTCCTTGACGTAGACCTCGAGTTGCCGATTTATGAGGGGCTCAAACGCATAGCCCCGAAGCTCGTACCTGGCGGGATCATCCTTGTCGATGACTGTACCGACGACGATGCTCCGTTCACGGGAGCCCGAGTCGGCTACGCCAAGTACTGCGCAGAAGCAGGAATCCCTGAGGAATATATCTTCGGGCTGGGAATTGTTCGGGCGCCGTGAGGTGTTCGTCTGGAGCAGCGCTCAGCGCAGACACCGGAAGCGGCGTTCGGTCACGAAGATAGCCACGGGCCATGGGCCCCGGAGCGACCACCGCGACGAGGGCGATCCGCCGCTCCAAATCCTCGCGAACGACACGGTCGCACTCGTCGAACGGTATCAGCCGGTTGCCGACAATCGGGTGATCGACGTAGGGGGATTACCCGGCTCCTTCGCCAAGGCATTCCGCGACGCAGGCGACGAGTGCGTCCTTGTCGACTCGCTCTGGGATTTGCTCAGCGGTCGGGGACGAACGCTCGGATACGGCGTCCTCGGCGATGGGATGAACCTGCCCTCCGCTGATTGTGCTTTCGATGCCGGCCATTCGTTCAAGGTTCTTGAGCATGTCGTAAAGCCGAGAGATTACCACCGGGTCTATCATTGTCAGATGGACCAGTCAACATGAGCGATTCTGGGCGCGGTTTCACGTGGCCAACGGCGTCGCGGTACGCGAATATATGGAACGGCAGACGCGCGATCCGGAACTGGTGGTGGGTGTTTCCCATCGCCGCGCTCCTCCATGCAAAAATGGCGACGGGATGGGATCGGCCAAGAATCCTTGGAAAAGTTCCAATCCGGCTAACACTGCGTTCCGGTCACCGGATTTCATGTCGAGCAAACGAGATATTTCAGATCGTTGAAGTCTTCATAACTGGTGAATACGAGAATCGGGAGATCTCATTTCCTGAGGCGCGTACGGTTCTTGATGTAGGTGCCAATATAGGCGTCACTACCATTTGGTTTTCTGAGCATTGCCCACTCGCTCGAATCTTCGCAGTCGAGCCAAGTTCGGAAACGAGTGCACGCCTCCTTCGAAATATCAACCGCAATGGACTCGGGAACCGCGTCAGCGTTCTCACGGTGGCATTGGGGGAAGGCGGCCGACCACTGTATTTGGTTTTCGGCGAACACTCCGGGCTTTCTCACACCGACACCGAACCTCACGACGGCAGCCAGACCGTCTGGTCAGCGAACCTTAAGACTATCCTTGAGATCGTTGGCGGACATGTGGATGTGATGAAGCTTGATTGTGAAGGAGCCGAATACGACATTATTCTGGGAGCCGATTCTCATACTCTTTCCCAGATCGACAACGTTGTCGGCGAGTATCACGGCCCTGACCCGAGCGCTCACGCCGGCCTATTTTCACGTCTTGAAGAGGCTGGCTTTAAAGTGTCACACCAGGTCACAGAGGGCATTTCCGTCGATGACGGCGGGATGGGGGTAGGGACATTTAGCGCAGTCCGAGTCGCAACCTGAAGGTCGAACGGTCCGCTCGTCAGATCTTGAGCCTGGATTCCAGTCAGTGCGGCTCAGAATTGACGTTGCAACGGAAAGGCACGCTCGAAAACGACATGCCGCTGTGATGGACCTGGGAGGCACTGATGTGCAAGTCGACGAAAGGAACTTGGAGGAACTGTTGAGCGTCACGCCTAAACGCTGGGACAATGGACCGAATTGGACACTTGTGGCGACTCTAGTGGGTCTAGGATTCACCTCTTACCGCCAAGCACTTGCGAGATTTCGTGTCTGACTCAAATCGACCACCCCTGCGCATTTTGCATTTGGCCTTCGAAGATCATCGTCGCCCTAACAGCGGAGGGGGTGCGCTGCGTACCCACGAGATCAACAAGAGACTCGGGCGTACCCACGAGATCACAACAGTCGTCGCAAAGTATAAGGGCGCCCGAACGCGTGTCGAAGACGGTGTTTCTTACAAGCCGATCGGGCTCGCGCTCGGTCACTTCGGCAGTATGATTACCTACCATTTAGCCCTCCCATGGTTTCTGCTACGTCATCGCGCCGATCTCGTTATCGAGGACTTTGCACCACCTCATTCCAGCAGTCTGGTCCCCCTGTGGACCAGCTGTCCTACCCTTGCCATCGTGCAGTATTTCTTTGCCGCAGAGAAATCACTGGAATACCACTTGCCGTTTAGATCTCTTGAAGTTGTTGGAACGAAGATTCACCGGCACTTTATCGTGGTGTCCGAGAGCTTCCTCGACCCGATTCAAGCCATAAATCAGCAAGCGACCATCGACATCGTTCATCCGGGAGTTTCACCTCTCGCTGCAACGGAGCCAGCAGAACGTGGCGGGCTGCTCTTTCTAGGGCGATTGGAGTTCGGGATGAAGGGATTGGACCTCCTTGTTGAGGCCTTTGCCGTAATCCTCTCTGACTGGCCGGAGATACGCCTGCGGATAGCTGGCGATGGCCCAGACCGTGGGCGCTTTGAGCGACTCTTGAGTGAGCGGGGGCTCGCGGACAAGGTCGATTTGCTGGGACGGATTGAAGGCAATCTGAAATGGGATGCGCTACGACGAGCGGACGTCGTATTGATGCCATCTCGGTATGAGACATTTGGTTTGGTTGCTCTTGAGGCGATGTCCGTGGGGACCCCGACGGTGGCGTTCGCCATTCCTTCTCTTCGCGGCCTCGTCGGTGACACGGGCAGCGCTGTTCTAGTTGAACCGGAAGACGCAATCGGCCTGGGTCGTGCGGTAAGCGCGCTACTGAGTAGTCCCGACCGCCGACGGCAGATATCCGCAGCCGGTCGCCTTCGGGCTACTGCGTTCGACTGGGATGAGGCTGCCCGCGAGCATGACCGTATCTATCGAATTGCCGCCAACGATAAAATCGACCGAAGCGCTCGAGCTCGACTAAGGCAGTTGTTCAGTGCAACTTACGAGTATGCGAGGGACCGATTACGCCGTGGACAATTCGCTCCAGAGCGGGTCTGATCAGAGCAAGAGCTTCCTCAGATACGACCAGAGTTGTTGGAGGGACAACCTCGGCTACGTACATGCCGACTTGGTACTCTCAATGG
>JBEKWB010000212.1:0-4312 GCA_049513455.1 Acidimicrobiales bacterium | reverse complement strand
CTCTCCCATTGCTCGCTCTTGTCGCCCCCGATCAGCAGGATGGCCTGCCGACGAGGGTCGAACATGAACAGGACCCGCAGAACGCCGTCTTTGGCTGCCCGCAGTTCCTTCATGTTGTGGTGCCGTGACGAGTGAATCCGCTCCACCACCGGACGGCCCAAAATTGGGGCCTCGCTCGGCAAGCAGGTCCACACGGTCGGTCACAGACTCCTGTTGGTCGGCAGTAAGACCGTTCCACCAGGACACGAAGTCGTCAGTGACCTCAACATCCCACACTCGTATAGTATGACGAATGTCTCATTATGAGTGAAGACTCATTGCACTCAGCCCTCGCCGCGAGTACCGCTGGGGTGACCGGGAACGCCGGTTCTGGATCTCGCCGGGGGTGCCCCCGAATCCCAGCCAAGTCGCCAGTCCTGACCGCCTCCTACCGCCGGGTCGTGGCGCACCCCGAGCTTCCCTGACCTCGTCCGCCATGCGCAAGCGATTCTCACCCGACTTCACGCGAGATGTCGGCGCTGTCGCCCGCAGATGCACGATGGCGTGGGGAGAGGATTGGCACGGTTACCCCGCTTCGGCCTTCGTCCCCTTCGACGGTTCGGGCGTCTTGTAGGCGGGGAACGGGCAGACGCCGTGGCCGATGACGCAGATGGTGGCGGACGTCGGGAAGTCGAAACCTGTCGCGATGACCTTCGGCGGGAGCTGGGGCTGGCCGCTCGAGGAGAATGGCACTTCCAGGACGCGTCCTTCGTTGTTCGCGGGTCCGCAGCCAGACAGATTGCCACCCGAACATGCGATGTGGATATCGACAAGGAAAAGGGAGCCGTCCGGCGCGAACGCCATGCCGAAGGGGTTGAAGCCATTGGCTTCGGTCACCGAGGTCTCACCGGGGACCGTCGGGCGTGTCGACAGGAGCTTGCCTGTCTCCGAGTAGAACGCAACTGCTGGTGACCCGATGTACTGGTCCACGGCGACGCAGCCGCACTTCGGATCCTGCGCCACACCCGACGGCAACGCCAGGAATGTCGACGTGCCCTTCATGAAGTCGGTGACGTGGAGGTGGCCCTGGGGGTAGAGCCCACCGGGACACTGCCCAGCGCTGGTCGGCAGCGATGTGTGAGCGATGCGGAGCACCACGCCCGGCGCTGTCGCTGTCGTGGACGATGTGCGCGCCTCGGGGAGAAGCAGGTCGCCGTTGTTCGCCGTTGCCATCATCCCAGGCTGCGCGAGTCCACCAGTGCCGTCGGCGTGGTGAGGTCCGTAACCTCCCGAGGTCGGTCCCATGAGGATGCAGTAGGAGGTGTACTTGGGCGCGAACCATTCGACGAGCCGGCCGTCGTGAGGGACGGGGAATGTGCCCTGCGCGGTGGCAATGTCGTCGGCGACCACATTGCCGTTCGGCAGCGCATCACAACCCGTGTACGTGGAGTTCCCATTCCATTGCCCGCCTTTGGTCTTGGGCGTGTCCTGGCCCGGGGCCCCTTTGACTTTTGTTGTCTTGTACGGGCCCGGGACGTAGAGGTTCGTTCCGGTCCACACGCCGTAGCGGTTGTTCAGTTCCTCACCGTCACCGGGTTGCTTGAACGGATGGTCGGGCGGGCCCCCTGGGTTGTGCTGTGACGGGTTGGTGGGGTCGTAGCCGCCGACGAAGTCACCGTCAGTGTGGGGCACGATGCAGACCTGGCCATTCAAGTCCCACGGGCGCATGAGCTGCCCTTCGCTGCCATTGGCCGATTCGTAGTAGTCCACCTCCTCGTTCTGGTCCCAGTAGACGAGGTAGCCGCTCTTGGGTGGGGAGATCGGCTGGTCACCCGACTGGATCCCGTTCGAGTTCGGGAGGGTACCGCCCGGGGTGGTCGTCGGGTTGTAGTGGAGCTTGGTTACCGGGATCGAACCGGTCGGATAGTTCGACGCCCCCGCGGAGATAGGCGTGCCACTCGATGCCGCGAGCACCGTCAAAAGCAATACCACCGATCCGGCGCCCGTCGTCACGTGTCGCGACCAACAGCGGTTCCTTCGCGAACGCTCCATCCCACATGTCCCCTTTTCTTGTCCGTCCGGTTTCTTGCTGGTCCCCAGGCCCGTTGCGTGCATCAGCCGGGTGAGTGGCTGTCGTGTCGCCATGTCCCCGGTCGAGGTGGTCGAGAGATTAGCCCGCGGTTACCAGGAGGGATCGAGTACACGCCGTTCGATGGCCGCCGCCCAGGCGATGGCCTCCTCGGCCGTCATGTGTGTCGACCCAGGCACATGTGAATCCGGTCACTGCCATGAGCCAGAGAAGAGGCCGGTCAATCACGTGGCGCGGAAGTCGTCCTCAGGGCGGCCTTCCATCTCATCCATTAGGAAAACGGTGCCATTCAGTGTCTGAACCAGATCGGGGATCTCGTTGTTGAGCGCCTCGCTCGTTGAGCATCAGTAGGCCCCCCACCGCCATCGAGCGTGAGCACGTGGTGATGGGCAGGTTGGCGACGCCGCGTTCGCTGGCGACGGGCTGGAGCGCAAGTTGGGTTTGCCAAGCACGGGCGGAGACGCCAGCGTGGGCACGACCTGAACGCGCAAGAGCCCTCTCGCCTCGTTCTTGACCGGAACGCGAGAGGGCTCTTCCTGACGAAGCCGGAGCTCCGCTGTGCACAGTGTAGGGACCGACGCGGCCAGCGTCGAGGCAGACCTTCTCGGTGGACGGCTCAGCTGTCCGGCCTGCGGATCGGCGCTCAGGCCCTGGGGTCACAGCACCGAGCGCGAGGTGCGGCTCTGGGATCTGTGCGAACGGCGTCGTCTGCGGCGTTCGATCTGTCGAGGTTGTGGTGTCACCCACGTCCTCATCCCCGAGGACATGCTGGTGCGGCGGCGCGACGGGGTCGAGGTGATCGGTGTGGCCCTCACGGCCAAGGCGCGGGGCGAGGGGCACCGGCCCATCGCCTTGCGGCTCGGTCGGCAGGCGTCGACCGTGCGGGGCTGGCTCCGGCGGTTCGCGTCGATGGCCGTGGACGTCCGTGAGCACTTCACCCGCTGGGCCCACTCCCTCGACCCCGGTCACGACCGGCTCTATGAGGGCGGGTCGGAGTTCTCCGACGCCGTCGAGGCCATCGGCGTGCTCGGCATCGTGGCGGTCCGCCGGTTCGGGCCCCGGCCGGTGTGGTCGCTGGCCTCGGTCGTCACCGGCGGGGGTCTGCTCTCCAACACGAGCTCACCCTGGGCGCAGCCCGTGTGAGCGGCAAGGGTCCTCTCTTCGACCAACCGAGGAGGTTCGACCCCATGAACGAGGCGCAACGAAACGTCGCGCTCTTCCGCTATTCGCTCATCCGCGAGGCGGCCGACGAGACCGCTCACCATCCGCCAGCGCGGCGTGTTGGTGCGCGAGCTGGCCGCCCGAACGCACACCGGCCCCGGTGGTCGAGCGGTCCGCGTCGGGCGCGGGACGCTCGATCGTTGGATACGCGCCTATCGCGCCGGCGGCTTCGAGGCGCTGGCGCCCAGGTTGCGCACCGGCCAGCCGGTGACCGACAAGCGGCTGCTGGACCTGGCCGAGGCCCTGAAACGCGAGGTGCCTCGGCGCACGGCCGCCCAGGTGACCCAGATCATCCGCACCACCGAGGAGACGGGCCCCTCGGAGCGCACGGTGCAGCGGCACTTGGCCCGCCTGGGGCTCAACACCCGCCCCGACGGGTCACCCCCGGAGGCCTTCGGCCGCTTCGAGGCCGCCGCCCCCGGTGACCTGTGGACCGGGGACGCCCTGCACGGCCCGGTCATCGCCGGGCGCAAGACCTATCTGTTCGCCTTCATCGACGACCACTCGCGCGCCCTGGTGGGCTATCGCTTCGGGCTCTCCGAGGACACCGTCCGGCTCGAGGCGGCATTTCGCTCGGCGCTCGCGTCACGCGGGGTGCCCCGTGCCTGCTACCTGGACAACGGCTCGGCGATGGTCTCCAAGCAGCTCCTGCGGGCGTGCGCCAGCCTTGGGATCCGCCTCGTGCACAGCCGGCCGGGCAAGCCCCAGGGCCGGGGCAAGATCGAGCGGGTCTTCGAGACCGTGCGCATCCAGTTCCTCGTCGAGATCGAGGCCCGGCCTCCGGCCGACGTGGCCGAGCTCAACCGGCTGTTCAGCGCCTGGGTCGAGACCGTCTATCACCGCCGGGTTCACTCCGAGACCGGTGAGGCCCCGATCGACCGGCTCCTCTCCGGCGAGGCAGCGGTGCTGCCTACCTTTGCCGCCCTCCACGAGGCGTTCTTGTGGTCCGAGACCCGCACGGTGACCAAGACGGCCACCATCTCTTTGCACTCGAACACCTTCGAGGTCGACGCCGCGCTGGTG
>JBEKWB010000211.1:0-3457 GCA_049513455.1 Acidimicrobiales bacterium | reverse complement strand
CTGGTGATGGACGAGGGCGGCGGTGCGTTCTACGGGCCGAAGATCTCGGTGCAGACTCGTGATGCCATCGGTCGTTCCTGGCAGATGTCGACGATCCAATTGGACTTCAACCTGCCCCGGCGCTTCGAGCTCGAGTACGTCGGGGCCGACAACGCCCGGCACCGGCCGATCATGATCCACCGTGCCCTCTTCGGGTCGGTCGAGCGCTTCATGGCCGTGCTGATCGAGCACTACGCCGGCGCGTTGCCGACCTGGCTGTCGCCCGAGCAGGTGCGGGTGCTCCCGGTGAGCGAAGACCAGGCGGCGTATGCCGAGTCGGTACGCGCGGTATGTGCGGCGGCCGGGTTGCGGGTGAGCGGGGATGACGCTGCGGAGAATTTGGGGGCCCGCATCCGCAAGGCGAAGCTGACCAAGGTTCCCTACATCCTCGTCGTCGGGTCCGAAGACGTGGCCGCCCAGACGGTCGGTGTCAACGCGCGCTCGTCAACCGGCAAACCGCGGCGCGGGGTCGACCTCACGACGTTCGTCGATGACGTCGTGGCCGAGGTGGCGCGTCGGGGCTCGCCCGAGGACGCAGTGGGGGAGAGCCCGGACCGGTGAGCCTGGAGAATCTCTGGGCGGGCTGGCGCCACGATTACATAGTTGAGGCGACGGCGCGGGAGAGGGCCGAGGGCTTTGTATCGGATCCGCTGTCCTGTGTGTTCTGCCGGCTGGCGGAGAGCGGCCCGCCCTCGCTCGACAACCTGGTGGTCTGGCGGGGTGAGTGGTCGTTCGTCGTCCTGAACGCCTACCCCTACGGAAGCGGGCACGTCCTGGTGCTGCCGTTGCGCCACGTGGGCGCGCTGGGCGACCTGACCGAGCAGGAGGCGGCGGAGATCTGGGCGGCCACGCGCAACTCGGTGACCGCGATCGAGCGGGCCTACGAGCCCGACGGGCTGAACATGGGGGCCAACCTGGGCCGTGCGGCCGGGGCGGGGATCCCCGACCACGTCCACCTGCACGTCCTGCCGCGCTGGTCGGGCGACACCAATTTCATGACGTCCGTCGCCACCACCCGGGTGATGCCCGAGACGCTGCAGACGACCTGGAAGAAGCTGTCGGAGGCCTGGCCCGGCGCCTGAGGCCGCCTGTCGGCAGGGGGCCGGCAGGGAGAGAGTGGACCTTCGGCCCTATTGGCGGGCCGAAATTGGGGTACTATCTACAGTGGAGCACAGGTGTACTCCGAGACGAAACGGCAAACCCGGGGAAATCCGGGGACGCAAAGCTATGGACCTACGTCGCAGGGTGCGGCACGGTCGCCTGGCTACCGAAATGAGGACGTATCGTGACCCCGACGCCGAACCGAGCGAACCTGCGGCGCTACTGGCTGGCGCTGGCCGTCCTGGTGATCGTCGCCGGATCGGCCGGGTCGGTCTTCGGGGTGAGTGTGTACAGTCGCCTGCACGCCCGTGGGTCCCACCAGGCGTTCGAGGCGTCCGCTCAGGCAATTGCATCGGTATTGACGCTCTCCATCCAGCGCCAGCAGGACCTGGCCATCAGCGCGGGAGCGCTCTTCAGCGACAACCCCGACGTCATCCAGGCCGAGTTCCTCCAGTGGACCAAGGCCGAGAGCGTGTTCGCTCGCTTCCCGCAACTTCAGAGCATCTCCGAAGTGCAGATGGTCACCGCAGCCGAGCTCGGCGCCTTCGAGGCGTTCGAGACGCCGAACCCCGCCGGGTTCCTGAACGCCAACGGGGGGTTCTCCATCTCTCCGGCCGGGAACCGGGCCTACTACTGCCTGGCCGCGGCTTCCGCCATCCGCAGCGCCGCGTTGGAGGCTCCCGTCGGTGTCGACTACTGCCGGACCTGGCTCGGCCCGGATCTCCTGGCGGCCCGGGATTCGGGCCAGAGCGTATTCGTGCCCTACAGGGTGGGCAAGGTGTCCGAGTTGGCCGTCGGGTCGGCCATCTACCGGGGCGGCGTCGTGCCCGCAACCGTGGCGGCCCGGCGGGCCGACCTGATCGGCTGGATCGGTATCGCCACCCTCCCGGGCGTCATCCTGCACACGGCCCTCATCGGGCATCTCTCGACCGCGGTGGCACTCGAGTACGGGTCGGGTTCGTCCGCGGTCACGTTCAAGGCGGGCACCGTTTCACCGGGCGCGGCGTCGACGACCATCGCCCTGGGCAACGGGTGGCGGGTCCGGGTCTTCGCGCCCGTCACGGGCGCCGGCCTGCTCTCCAGCGCGGAGACCGTCGTCCTGCTCCTCAGTGGGCTCGTCCTCTCGCTGGCAATGGGGTTGTTGATGTACGTGCTCGGGACGAGCCGGGCCCGGGCGTTGGCCATGGTCCGTGCCCGCACCGAGGAACTGAATTACCAGGCGTTCCATGACGCGCTGACCGGCTTGCCCAACCGCGCCCTCATCTTCGACCGGATCAATCAGATGCTCGTGCGGGCGCGACGGGATCGCGGCACGGTGGCGGTGCTCTTCCTCGACCTCGACAACTTCAAGGACATCAACGACAGCCTGGGTCATCGGGCCGGCGACCAGCTGCTCGTCAAGGTGGGCGAGCGGCTGACCGGTGCACTCCGGGAGGCTGACACGGTCGGTCGGCTCGGCGGCGATGAGTTCGTGGTGCTGACCGACGGTCACGCCCCGGAGCTCGCCACTCGGATCCTCGCCGCCTTCGAATCCCCGTTCGAGGTCCAGAGCAGCGCGGAGCCATTCCACGTCACCACCAGCATCGGCGTCGCCATCGGTGATCACGGGAACCCCGAGGAGCTGCTCCGTGACGCCGACATCGCCCTCTATCGGGCCAAGACGGCCGGGAAGCACCGGGTCGAGTTCTTCGCCCGCTCGATGCAGGAATCGGTCGACACCCGTCACTCGCTCGACATGGATCTGCACGGCGCGCTGGAGGAAGGCCAGTTCTTCCTCCTCTATCAGCCCTTCATCCACTTGACGAGCGGCGCCGTGACCGGCGTCGAGGCGCTGCTGCGTTGGCGCCATCCCACGCGCGGTGTGCTGCAGCCGAGCGAGTTCATTCCGGCCCTCGAATCGAGCGGGCTCATCGTGCCGGTCGGACAGTGGGTCCTCGAGACGGCATGTCGACAGGCGGCCCAATGGCAGCGCGAGGGGCATCGGCTGCGGGTCGCAGTGAACGTGGCGGGCCAACAGCTGCAGCGCGACCCTTTCGTGGACGATGTCCTCGACGCCCTCGGTGCCAGCGGACTCGATCCCGCTCTGCTGATTCTGGAGGTCACCGAGAGCACCCTGATGTATGACATCGACGCCACGGCGTCCCGCCTTCAGGTCGTCAAGGCGGCCGGTGTGCAGCTGTCGATCGATGACTTCGGCACGGGCTTCTGCTCCCTGTCCTACGTCGACAGATTGCCGATCGACATCCTCAAGATCGACCGGTCGTTCCTGACCGACGTCGGCAAGACCCACAGGGCCCTCGCCCTCATCCGCACCTTC
>JBEKWB010000210.1:0-3559 GCA_049513455.1 Acidimicrobiales bacterium | reverse complement strand
TTTATCCTTTTATGTGACCGAAACCTTTTTCCGTTCCTTCCGTCGCGATGGTGTGGTTGACTGACACCGAAGCTCGGTTTCACCGCCGCACCCCAGAGCGGCGGGCTGTCGTGAAGAAGAGGAGTGACCATGCCTAAATGGTTTGCACCCGAGCGGATTGGATCAACACTCGCACCGCGCAAGGTACTGGGGAGGGTTGACCCTCTGGGTTTGGCGGGGGCGCTGGTCCAGGTGGGTACCCGCACGGCCACCAACGCCCTCCCCCGCCGGGTCGTCGGCCTCGGGGTCGAACTGGCCAAGGTGGCAGTGGGCAAGTCCACGATCGCCCCCGACCCGAAGGATTGGCGGTTCGAGAATCGGGCCTGGAAGGAGAACCCCCTCTTCCATCGCCTGTGCCAGTCCTACCTGGCGTGGACGAATACGGCGCTCGCTCTCGTGGACGACGCGCACTTCGATTGGCGCACGGCGGAGCGGGCCAAGTTGGCGACCGTCCTTTTCACGGCTGCCCTGGCGCCGACCAACGCACCCCTCCTCAACCCCGACGTCGTCGAGCGCGCCTACGAGACGGGTGGGCGCAGCGTGGTGAAGGGGTTGGCGAACATCTCGCGGGATGTCGTGGGCAACCGCGGCTTCCCGCGCTCGGTGGACCGGGCCGCCTTCGTGGTCGGCCGTGACCTCGCGGTGACGCCCGGTGCAGTCGTGTTCCGCAGCGAGGTCTGCGAGCTCCTGCAGTACGCGCCGATGACCCCGACCGTGAACGCCCTCCCCATGGTCATGGTGCCGCCGCAGATCAACAAGTACTACTTCATGGACCTTGCCCCCGGTCGCAGCTTCGTGGAGTACGGCTTGCAGCAAGGCCTCCAGATGTTCGCCATCAGTTGGCGCAATCCCACCGAGGAGCACCGCGACTGGGGGCTGTGCACCTACGTCGACGCGGTCAACGACGCCGTGCGCGCCGCCTGTGAGATCGCCGGCGCCGAACAGGCCAACACGGTTTCGCTGTGCGCCGGGGGCATCACCACGGCCACCCTGCTCGGGCACCTGGCCTCGACGCAGGACGATCTCATCAACTGCGCCACCTTCGCCGTCACGCTGTTGGACTTCACGGTCCCCACCATGATCGGCCTCCTGGCCAGCCCGGCCATCGTGGAGAACTCCAGGCGTACTTCGAAACGATCCGGTGTGCTGCGCGGGCACAACTCCACCGCGCTCTTCTCGATGTTGCGCCCCAACGATCTCATCTGGAACTACTGGGTCCGCAACAACTTGATGGGTGAGGAGCCGCCGACCTTCGACGTGCTGTCTTGGAACTCCGACTCGACGCGCCTGCCCGCCGCCCTGCACGCCGATTTTCTGGATCTGTTCATGCAGAACTCGCTGGCTTCCGGCTCGTGCTCCATCCACGGCAGCCCCATCGACCTGAGCAAGGTCGAGTGCGATTCGTTCGTGGTCGGGGCGCGCACGGACCACCTCACCGCCTGGAAGGCTTGCTATGCCACCACGCAGCTGATGGGGGGAACGAGCCAGTTCGCCCTCTCGTCGTCGGGCCACATCCAGAGCCTCGTCAATCCGCCGGGCAATCCGCGCATGACCGTGGCCACGGGAGAGGCCGCCGACGCCGACCCCGAGGACTGGCTGGCCAAGAACACGGCGGTCACCGGATCTTGGTGGGTGCCCTGGGCCGAGTGGGCTAAGGCCCGCTCCGGCGGGCGCCGCCCGGCACCGTCGTCTCTGGGTAGTTCCGCGCACCCCGCGGACGGCCCCGCTCCCGGACGCTACGTCTTGGCATCTTGAGCGGTCGTTCCGCGACACCGGCGCTCCGGGATCGGGATCGGGATCGGAACCGGAATCGGAACCGGGGTCGGAACCGGAATCGGGATCGGAGTCGGAATCCGGATCGGAACCCGTACCGGTACCGGCCAAGAAATAAGGTTGCCTTCCGATGATGGAGACCCCGCTCAACGCCTGGTTGCTCTTCGACCACTCGCCCCGCCATGCACCAGAGGCCGAACTGGTCAGCCGGACTCCGTCGGGCGAGGTGGAGCGGACCACGTACGCCGCGTTCGGGGGGCGCACCCAACAGCTCATGCACGCCCTCGACCGCCTCGGGTTGGCGCCCGGGGACCGGGTGGCCACGCTGGCATGGAACAGCGCCCGTCACCTCGAGGCGTACTTCGGGGTCCCCTGCACCGGGCGGGTACTGCACACCCTCAACGTGCGGGTGTCCCCCGAGGAGCTGGCGTACATGCTGGAGGACGCCGACGACCGCGCCGTGCTGGTCGACCCAGACCTCCTCCCCCACCTGGAGCGGGCACTGGCACTCGGCCCGTCGCCGGCTCACATCATCGTGCTCGCCGACCGTGTGCCCGGCACGTCGTTGTCGGGCGTCATCGCCTACGAGGACCTCCTGGCGGGAGAGCCGACCGAGTACCCACGCCCAACGATCGACGAACGGGCGCCCATGGGGCTCTGCTACACGTCGGGGACCACCGGACGGCCCAAGGGCGTCGTCTACACCCACCGCTCCACGTTCCTCCACGCACTGGCCGTCACGTCGCACGCCGCCATGTCGATCGGGCCGGGCGATGCCGTGCTGCCGCAGGTGCCGATGTTCCACGCCAACGCCTGGGGCATGCCGTACGCGGCAGCCGCGGTCGGCGCGAAGCAGGTCTTCTTCGCCGGTGCCCTCGAAGCATCGGACTTCGTCGACCTGCTGGTGGCGGAACGGGTGACCGTGGCCGCGGGCGTTCCCACGGTGTGGCTCGGCATCGCCGACGAGCTCTCCCGCCGGGGCGAGACGCTGCCCGAGCTTCGTCACATCATCTGCGGCGGATCCCAGCCCCCCCGTGCCCTCATCGAGCGCTACCGGACCGAATTCGGTGTCCCCATTGTGCAGGCATGGGGGATGACCGAGACCTCGCCGCTTGCCTCGGTGGCCTGGCCCCAGGAGCACATGCGGGACTGGGGCGAGGAGGAGATCACCGCCGCGGCCCGAACCCGCGCCGGGCTGCCCCTCCCGGGAGTGGAGGTCAGCATCCGGGACGAATCGGACGCCGAGGTCGCCGCGGACGGTACCTCCATGGGCGATCTGCTGGTGCGCGGCCCGTGGGTGGTCGACGGCTATCTCCACGGCCAGGGCGCCGAGAACTTCACCGGGGACGGCTGGTTCAAGACCGGGGACGTGGCCGTGCCGTCCGCCAACGGCTACTTCGTGATCGCCGACCGCACCAAGGACCTCATCAAGTCGGGGGGTGAATGGATCTCCTCCGTCGACATGGAGGATCAGGTGATGCGGATCGACAAGGTGGTGGAAGCCGCGGTCATCGCCGTCCCCGACCCCAAGTGGCAGGAGCGACCGCTGGTCTGCGTGGTGCTCAAGCCCGGTGAGGATCTCACGGTCGACGACGTCCGGGACCACCTGTTGGCCGGGGGCTTCGCCAAGTGGCAACTGCCCGAGCGCATCGAGGTGATCGACGCCGTGCCCCGCACGACCGTGGGCAAGTTCGACAAGAAACTCCTGCGGGCCCAGTTCGGCTGAGGACGCCGGCGGGGGCGTGGG
>JBEKWB010000209.1:0-3576 GCA_049513455.1 Acidimicrobiales bacterium | reverse complement strand
TCGTGGTCAGAGCATTGAGCACCGCCGATGTCACAAGAGTTGAGATGTAGTCGCTGTAGGCGATCGTCAGATGATCACTATCGGCGAAGACGACGAAGTGCGAAATGACGGCCGAACAAGTCTGCTTGTGACAAAACCATTGGTACGTGGGTATCAGCTTGGCCTTGGATGCCGTCGCTATGATCGGGTCCACTTCCAAATAGTCTCGATAGATTCCACTCCTATCACTAATGGAGCAGTCCCGAGGGTTGGAATGTCCAGCGAGACAATCAGGAACAGGCTCGGTGAAGAAGGGGCTGATTCCCATCAGAATTCGTTTCGCAGATGGAGATCCGGCCGTTGACTTGGTGAACAACGTGTCAAAGCCGTCAACCCACGTTTTGTCCGATACGTTGGGCATGTCGTATCCCGAAGTCACGATCACTGCCACGGGATGCAAAGCGCTGATCACCCCCGGCACCTTCGCATGCCACGTATTGCATGCGGTCGATTCATTGTCACCAAGCCCCGTATATCTGATATCTGCGGTCGGGCATCCTGGGAAGCCAAAAACATCGAGCCTGTAGCCAGCAGCGCTCAGACCCTTATTTAGAGCGGGCACCCAGTTCCCTACGTAGGAGTCTCCGACAATGACGATGACTTTTGAGGATTGAACATCGCCCATGATGCACGGCGTGGGGTTGTTCTGTTCAGTCGTGTTGTTGTAGGCGCTACAGGCACTAAAGGACGCCACGCCGGATAGCGCGTCCGCCTCTGCGGCATTGGCAAAATCAGTGAGAGGCGGTGTCAGGTTAGGTGGAAGGGATGTGAGCGTCGGTGCTGCCGCGATCGCCTTGATCACCGAGTTAGCAGCCGGAGTCGTAGTCGAAGCTTGGCTCGCCTGAGTAGACAAGGAAACGAAACCCACGAGAAGACCCATCATAAGAACCAACCGGGTTAGTTGCTGGATTGGGTGATGAACAAATTTGTCTTTCATTCAGCTTCCTTACCCTTGAATTGGCTCCATTATGGGTGCGAGTGCAGCTCAAATGCCACAAGACCCAGTGACAGGGCGATGAGGAGAGCACCGAGGCAGACGCTTTTGACGGCCGAACTACAGACATAGCGCCAATGCCACAACGCACCGGTGTGGTAGAGCAAAACAAGAACAACGGCGACAGCGCGCAAACCCTCTACGTCGGGGCGGAACTGGCGGTCGCCCGGAGCCGTGCCCGCCTCGTCGCCGGACGCTAGAAACCGCGACCAATGAGGCGCGGCTTGTCGAGCCCCAGCCACCGTATCCGCCATCACACCGCCCTCGGTATTGAACTTGGCAGAGGGTATGCGGTCAGCAAGTCCCGGGGCAAACAGAAGTGCACGCGTTGACCCTGTGGAAACAGGGTCCTGGGATCGAGCGCCCCGGCCCTCGCCGGTCGGGGCCTTTGTCGTTCAGCTCCCGGATTGAGCGCTCGGTTCCGGAGTATGCCGCCGCCATCGGGGGAACCCTCTCTCTGGGTGGCTGTCGAACTGCCCCTGGCTCCCTCTCGGTCTGTGGGGCTCGTTCGCGTCTCGGACACGGGAGCTCTTCTTGCTTGAGCTTGTTGAGCGGGTGTTCACACCGTGCTGCCGACTACTTCCTTCCCCCCGAGGGCGCGGCTTTCATCTCTCGAAGGTGGCACCCGGGCGCACAAATTCACGGAATTCACCGAAAATCCTCCTCTCAAAGGAGGGAAAACCCATGTACCACGGATCCTCTGGGCGCTTAGGACGTCGAAACACGGACTCCCTGGGGCCAGGGCCTGGAGCGACTGTGTAGTAGTTCGACGCCAACGAAAGCCGCGCTCTGTTGGAAGGACAGCGAATCGGATCAGGAACTCCGTGGATTGCGGCGGAAGAGCACTCGAAGATCACCGATGTGCCCGCGTCCGGAGGGATTCGGCGCACGCAAGTCGACGCGTCGGACGCCCAGAGTTCAAGGTCTCCGCCGTAATCCGTTCTCCAGTCGGAGTTCAGATACACGAGCACGTTCACACGGTGAAACAAGCGGGTGATCGGATGCACTCGAAAGTCGCGATGCAGGGCTTGGAACGCCCCAGGTGGAAATACCTGCAGTCCGGCCCAATAGTGTGCTGGGTCGGGGATCAACCCAGCGATGCCGGTCAAATCTTCTAGAAATGCGAGGAATCTCTGGCCGCACAGAGCCTGAAGAATCGCCAGGGCGCTTGGCCCGCTCGGCCTCGGAGTTTCGGCCTTGATCTGGCGAGTCGCGTGCCGAAGGGGCAGACTCAGGGCCAGCTCCAGTTCCTCAGACTCCGCCGCGGCGATGACCGCCGGATTTATGAGGCCATCGATGACAACGTGCGGCCAAGGCGACGCCTCTTTGTAACCCTGCTGGTAATCGTCCGCGAAGAGGCCACCCATGAGCACCGGCAGGTCCGACCGGTGGCGTGATTCAACGCCAGAATCCATACTAGGTTGCCCTCCTCCGCCATGTGACACCCAGGTTAACTGTACGCCAGTCGGTCGATACCCGTCGAGACAGATCCACCAGATGTCTCATCCCGACGTCCTCATCTCCGTCTTCTCGAGGCAGACGGGCCTCTGCTGAGCCTTTCGAGGGTCTCGCACCACATGACCCGCTCTCGGATCGCCCGTACCCGGTGAGGCGGCCGAATCGGGGAAAGGTGCTGACGTCCAAATAGACGGATCCCCCTGATTCCTACGGGGACCCGACGTCGAGCGCGGCTCCGATCAACGAGAGGATCTCCGAGATGGCCGACGTCGCCCGCGGCTCGGAGTCGGGGGGGCCCATCGGAGTAGGCAATCGGAGTTGCCCGGGTCTCGAAAAAGATTACTATTCTGATCAGGATTATGACCTATCGAGTGATGGTATCTAGCGGACCCTCAGGGGCACGGGAGCGTGAGACACAACTCGCCTTGGGACTGACCCAGACGACATGACGGTCACCACTGCTTTAGCCAGCCATCACCAGCCGAGCCGCAAGGCGGCAAGCGGCGGTTGCAGTGTTGTGCTGGTGGTCGACGACGACGAGTCCTACCGCCAAGCCTTAGCCTCGGGGCTGGCCCAGGAAGGATTCGCGGTCGAACTCGCCGGTGCGTGTCAACCTTTTTGAGACGGTTTCTTCATCGATTTAGTGAGTCGGTGGCCTCCTGTTCGGGTTGATTGATCCATGCGACGGCCGGGAGAAGCGGTGGGGTCGGGATCTTGCGGACGAATCGCTCGGGATGCTTGGCATAGGCGTCGAGAAGGACGGTCCCGCGTTGTTCGCGGATGGCTTCGGCCCGGCCGTAGTGCACGTCAGCGGGGGTATGAAGTCCAATGCCCGAATGACGATGATCGTCGTTGTACCAACGGAAGAATCTGGCACAGTGGGCCTGGCCGTCTTCGAAAGAGCCGAAGCGATCGGGGAAGTCCGGTCGGTACTTGAAGGTCCGGAACTGCGATTCTGAGTACGGGTTGTCATTGCTTTAACCGGCTAATCGGGACCTGGACCGGTGGATCCAATGGCCCGTCACAGCGGTTAGTTGGCCTTGCGGGTCCGCTGTCGAGGGGGATCGAGAAGGCGAAGTTGTTCC
>JBEKWB010000208.1:0-3623 GCA_049513455.1 Acidimicrobiales bacterium | reverse complement strand
AGCGGCAAGCAGGTATTCGCCGACGGGACCGTTCCCACGGCGCTGCGCCTCAGCGAATCGGTCACCTACCCGAGCGGCACGCTCCACCTCACCTACGAGACCGCCGGCGTGCCCACGTACGGGACCATCGGCATGGAGGAGTAGGACCCACAACTCCTCACCGGAGGTGACGAGCGAGCGAGGCCATCGCGTGGCGCTGCCCCGGATCATCCGATCTCCGGCCCGGAACACCCCGCCAAAACGGCGGATCCGCGCTTCGGCGCGCAGCATTACGTATGGGCTCGATCGACGCTGGATTCGGCGATCTGCGCTTTCCGAGGCGCCCCGAAAGGGGATCCCGATGCGCACTGCGCCCTCTGGAGTTGATACATCGCCGGTTCCGATGAGCCCACCACTCTGCCGGGGGATGCTCCCGAGTTGTGCATTTGTTGGGGGAGGGAAGGGGAACCATAGACACCCACCGGAAATACTCATGCTCATGAATCGACCCAAGGACCCGCGTATAAACAACTTGAGCGATCCGCGGGCAGTTCGTGCAGGTCACGAGGGTGTGACTGCGCAAACAATTCTCGCGCAGGCCCTACATGAGTTGCCATTCGCATCACACTGTCCTGAGCGCTGATGGATGAGAGTGCCGCAAGTTCTTCGAAAGCTCTGCGTGTGGGGGACTCGAGCGCCATCGGCGGTCACGTTTTCAAGCACAGAGGGTGGATGGCACTAGCGGCGGCCATCTTCGTGGCAGGATCTCTCGGCTCTCTATTCGCCGGAACCACGGTTGCGCGAAACGATTATCAGGAGTCGCACAGAGCATTCGACTCCTCCTCGAGTGATATCGCGTCGACGCTCCAGCTGGCCATTCAGCATGAACAAGATCTGATCGTAAGTGCCAGCGGTTTCGTCGCTGGGAACCCGACGGCATCAAACGCACAGTTCGTCCAGTGGGCCAATTCGGTCGACGCCCTCGGGCGCTACCCCGAGCTGGTCGGCATCGGGCATTCGGTGATCGTCACTGCCCAAGATCTGCCCGCCTTCGCCGCCCAGGCAGTGCACGATCCTGTGGGCCCGCTCGCGCCGAACGGCACCTTCGAGGTCCTGCCACCGGGTAACCGTCCTTACTACTGTCTCTCCATAGGCGCGCTAGAAGGTGCGCAGTCGGCATTACCGGCCGGCACCGACTATTGCGCTCCGGGCCCCCTTCGATCCGCAGTACTGGCCACTGAGGATTCGGGGCAAGCGGCATATCTTCCGCTTAAGGCCCCGAGCACGACGCTGCTGTCGATAGTGACGCCCGTGTACCAAGGCGGGACGGTTCCCACGACCGAGGTGGGGCGCCAGTCCAAATTCCTCGGCTGGGTCGGAATGGCGGTGGTTCCGCAGACGGTGTTGGCGCGGGCGCTACAGGGCCATTCCGACACCGCGGTGACGATGCACTATCACGCCTACACGTCAAACGTGGTGTTCACGGGCGGACGAGCTCCGAGCAGCGGCCATTCGGTGACGATCAACTTGCACAATGGGTGGACGGTCACCACCTTCGGGACTGTTGCAACCGCCGGAGTCCTGCACAATCGCAACGCTCTGGGTGTCCTACTGGCCGGTTCCCTACTGAGCCTTTTGCTCGCCATGTTGCTGTTCGTATTGGCTACCGGTCGGGCCCGCGCACTGCGTGTCATTAGCCGACAGACCGGTGAGCTGCGTCACCAGGCGTTGCACGACGGACTGACCGGGTTGCCGAACCGGGCTTTGATCATGGACCGCATCGAGCAGCTTCTTGCTCGCAGTCGCCGCCAAGGAACAGTTGGTGCCGCTCTCTACGTTGACCTCGACGAGTTCAAGAACGTGAACGACTCGTTGGGGCACGAAGCGGGCGACCGGTTGCTCGTTGCCGTCGCCGCGCGCCTGCAAAGCACATTGCGCGACGCGGACACGATCGGGCGGATGGGAGGCGACGAGTTCGTGGTCTTGATCGACGGCGCATCACTCCAGGTGGCCCCCGAAATGGTCGCCGATCGATTGCTAGAGGTGATGCGGCAGCCCTTCGAACTCGAGGGCGCGACGGTGCCCCTCATCGTCAACACCAGCATCGGGATTGCCATGGGAGACCGGGCCAGTGCAGGAGACCTGTTGCGCGACGCGGACGTGGCGCTCTACCAAGCCAAAGCAGCCGGCAAAAACCGCTATGAGATCTTCCGTGCCGAGATGCAAACCGATATCCATAACCGCATTGAGCTCGAATTCGATCTGCGTTCCGCGCTCGAGGGTGATCAGTTTCACCTGGTCTATCAGCCCATCTACAACCTTGATGACCTCTCGATGGTCGGCGTCGAGGCACTGTTGCGCTGGGATCATCCCACTCGAGGGATCGTCGGCCCCGATACGTTCATCCCCATACTCGAGCAGACCGGCCAGATCAAAGAAGTGGGTCGTTGGGTCTTGGGTCAGGCGTGTCAACAGATGGCCGACTGGCACGCCCGAGGAGACACCCTAGATATTTCGGTCAACGTCTCGGGGCGCCAGCTCGACGACGACTCGATCGTCGAGCACATCTCCCAAGCACTTCGTCTGAGTGGCCTGCCTGCCAGCTACCTTGTCATCGAGGTCACCGAGACCGCTCTCATGCGCAATGCCGACGCCACCGCCAAACGGCTCCACGCTCTTAAAGATCTTGGGGTCAGGATCGCCGTCGACGATTTCGGTACCGGCTATTCCTCCTTGGCCTACCTCCAACGGTTCCCCGTCGACTGTCTCAAGATCGACCAAAGCTTCACCAACGCCATCACCGCTTCACCAGAGTCCAAGGCGCTCATCGGGACTCTCGTTCAACTAGGTAAAGATCTCGGCCTCACCACGTTGGCCGAAGGGGTCGAAACGCCTAGTCAATTGGCGCACCTCCGCGGCGAACACGTCAAGGAAGCGCAAGGATTCCTACTCGCCCGACCCCTCGATGCCCTTACCCTCGAAACCGAACTCCTCATGCCTGCCCGCCTGACGCAGAGCGCGACCGTCAGCAACGAAGCAAAACCCTGAAATCCGACTGGCCGGGCGACACTTTGGCCCGCCTGGGTGTACGACGCGATTTTCGTTTGATGGCTGTCGCCGGGGGTTCTTTGGCTTCCCGCAAGCCGAACCTTGGCGTACGGCATTATTGAGCTCGTTCTCAAGAACGCTGGTCGAATGCCCTAAGCAGAGCGGCTTGCGGGACTCCGAGCTCGGGGTTGTCGCCAAGCCCGATCATCAGCGTCGAGATCGGACTACCAGCCGGAATCCGCCGTCAATGGCCTCGGGCTCAGCGAGCGCGGCATCGAATCCAAATGACGGATTAGGCCAAGCAAAGACAGCTCCGAGTGTCCCCATTTGTTCATCGATCGTGACGTCCTCAGAGTCGCTCAGTACATTGCTGGCTTCGCGTCGCTCTATCCATGGCCCGATCAAAGCGGTGGTTGCTCTTCGCGAGCATTCCGATCGTGCCATCTGCGCCGCCGGCGCCATCGAGGACCCAAGGATCCCCTTACGGTCCCTCACTCAAGGTCTTGTAGGTGCCCCCAAAACATCCGGCGGCCGGACTCCGGAACTGCCCCCGAAGCGTACGGGGCGGGGTTCTATGGGTGATCGCAGTGCCTTTG
>JBEKWB010000207.1:0-3639 GCA_049513455.1 Acidimicrobiales bacterium | reverse complement strand
TCCTCTTTGAATATGTTTTGCATCCGCGACATTCGAATCTGTGGTTGATCGCCGTGGTCCTCCTTTGCGCTGGGCTACCCAGTTCCCTCATCGGTGCACGAGTTTGGATCGCTTTGCCCAAACATTGGTCCCACGTGGGGGAAAGCAAACAGTGAGGAGCCCGACATTTGCAATGCCGGTTCGTGGCAACGTCCATCAATGGTGAGGTAACCGTGATCGTTTCGCCCGAGGGAAATGCGAGCGATCTGGTCGAAACGACCACGGGCGTCCGAAGGCTCTATTGGATCGCCTTCGACGAACCGCAGTTCGACGTGGAGGGCAACGGTCCGTATCCCAGCTCTCAGGTCCTCGACAAGTACCTCGAAATCCTGCCTGACTGACTATCCCCAACTGCCGGATCCGTGGGGCACTCCGCCAAGTAGTCGATGGGCTCATGCCACATGGCGACGAGCGATATAGCGATCGCTGACCTTCTCTGCGCAGGGCGAACCAAGCATCAGGAAGATGCTCACAGGGACTTCAAGTAGGTCTGCCCTCCGTACCGGGGGTTTGGTCCGGATGCGGTACTGACCTCAGATCCAAGCCGTCGATGTGTTCGAAATCGGCTGGGTTGCACGTGAAGAGAGGAAGATCGTTGGCGAGCGCGATGGCAGCGATCATGGCGTCGTAAGACCGAGCGCCCGTCTTGCGGCCAGCACGATGAAGAGAAGCGGCGACGCGCCCGAACGCTCTGGCCGCCGCTGCGTCAAAGGGCAGGGGGTCAAAGTCGGCCTCCGCCTGCTGCAAACGAAGCTGGCGCGTCGCCCGCTCGCCAGCATCAACCGCCACGAGGGGACCTACGGAGAGCTCAGCGAGAGTGACGGCCGTGATGAGTGGTTCAGGTGGGAGGGTCCGGAGGTCATCGATCCGCTCGAGCAGAACCACCGTGCTGGTGTCGAGGATGCCGCGATCTGAGGCGCTCACAGCGAAGGGTCAACTACAGCGTCAATGTCTCGGCGAAGGGATTCCGGGTCCATCGCCGGCAGCTGCGACCACCGTTCGATGAGTACGTCGACCGAGAGGGGCTCACGTCCAAGGGGCACGAGGAGAGCGACCGGCTTACCGTCTCGAGTCACGGTCATTCGTTCACCATGAGCGACACGGTCGACCATGTCCCCACCGTGATTGCGTAGGTCTCGAATCGATATTTCGGTCACGGAGGCAAGTGTATCACGCGTGATACACACTTGGTGCAGGCCGCCCCTGACCGTCGCTCCGAGGGAATCAGCCGTCGCTCTCACCAAGGAGCGAGCGAAGCGTGCCCGCGTCTCTGGCGAATGCGTCGGCGAGAGCGGGTCCGGCGTCGCCCGGAAGATCCGGCGACACGACGGCGCCGCCGCGGACCATCTGCGCCGAGGCGTCGAGCAATCGAGCCGTCCGGGTGAGTGCCGCTCGTGGGAGGAGAAGCGATTCGCCAGATGCTTCGGGTAGCTCGAAGAGGACCTGGGCGAAGAGCGAGATCATCTGTAATGCCCCATGCACGCCGACCGTGTCTGCGTTCAGCTCCCGAAAGTGCGCCACCTCCGCGAGGGCGGCGATACAGATCCCGAACCCCTGTAGCGACATCGGGATCGTGCGGGGCAGCTGGTGCAGGTTTGCGCCAGGCTGTTCGTCGGCGAGCCTGACCGCTACCTCGCGCGCGAGGTCGCGGAGCGCCTCTTCGTGCAAGTACCGACGGGCCGACTGCTCCTTGATGTTTAGCCCCGTGGCGACTGCAGTGACCCGCTCGCGAATCAGTTCACTTACGTGGGCCCGCGACGCAACGAGGTCGAAGCGCCCGAGCTCGTCGACAACGACGTCGGTGCTGTCCTCGAGCCAGCTCCGGCGTGGCATCACGAACCAAGACTCTACAAGGCATCGCCGAGCCGTTTCCTGCCGGCCGGACTCGCCCCAACTCACTTGGCTATTAGCCATGCCAGTGAACTGCGTTGTCATGACCAAGTCTCCGACGCAGATATTGACCTGGCGGTCCTCGCCACACGTCCCCATGGTCCTTGGATATCGCAGAACTGTCGGCCATTCCTGCCCGACGGCAGCCACGCACATGGCAGCCGACGTGCACGCAAAGCTTCGGCGATGTTCGCTGGTCTCTTCAAGAAGGAGGAAGCACATGACAAAAGCGAACATGACAACGACGGTCCTGGTGAGCGAGGAGGAAAAGGATCCCTTCGATCAGGCCCAGATGGCAGCGGCTGCCTACCTCGCCCGCTACAGCGGACGCACCCTCGAGACCTACCGCTACGACGTGCGGGTGTTCTTCCAGTGGTGCGCCGACGTGGGTCTGGTCGTGCTCGATGCCATCCGACCCCACATCGAGCTGTGGCGGGCCGACATGGAGCAACGAGGTCTGGCAGCCTCGACGATCGACCGGAGACTGTCCACCATCTGTGGGCTCTACCGATTCGCCCACATCGACGGACGGATCGCCGCCAACCCGGCTCAGTACGTCCGGCGACCCAAGATCTACCCGAACGAAGGGAGGGGGCTCGACCGGGCCGAACTCGGCACGTTCCTCTTCACCGCTGAGCGCTATGACCGCGACCACACCGCCTTAGCGATGCTGCTCGGCCTCAACGGGCTCCGGGTCAGCGAGGCCTGTGCCACCAACGCCGAGGACCTGGGCGTCGACCGGGGGCACCGGACGCTGCGCATCATCGGAAAGGGCAACAAGCCGGCCGTGATCCCGTTGGTCCCCCGGGTGGCCCGCACTATCGACCTGGCCATCGGTGAGCGCAGCGAGGGACCGATCCTGCACCGCCACGACGGGTCACGCCTCGACCGGCGCACGGCACACCGCTGGGTGCGTTCCATTGGCAAGAAGGCCGGGCTCGGCGACGTCCACCCCCATATGTTGCGAGGTGCCTTCATCATGGCAGCGCTCGATGCCGGCGTACCGCTTCGTGATGTCCAGATCGCCGCTCGCCACGCCGATCCGAGGACGACGACCATCTACGACCGGCGGCGGGAGAACTTCGATCGCCATGCCGCCTACGTCGTAGTCGCCTTCGTGGCCGGTGGTTAGGGCTGTCTCGAAGCCAGCGTGATGCCCTGGTGCTCGGCCAGGGCGGTGGCGATCTCCTCGAGTGAGCGTCCGGTCCGCTCCGTAGCGACTCAGGCGTAGGCCACCAGGGCGTAGAAGGCATAACGCCACATGTCCTCGATACCCCACCCGTAGGCCTCATCGAGCAGGTCCGGGTAGATCCCGGCCCTGATCATGGCTGCGGCAGTCAGCGCGTAATGGCTCTTGTGCTGCTGTGACTTGCCGTGGAACTCGTACTCGGAAAGGTAGCGTTCCCGGATCCCCTCGTACTGGATTGGTTCGGCCTGTGAAACCCCGGACTCGGCGATGGCTCCGGCGGCAAGCTCGAGCAGGACTTCTGCCGGGAAGGTGTTATTGGGCAGATGGAGCTGACCGAGCCGGTCCACGATCGAGTCGTGAACTTCCCCCGTGGCCAGGCCGACCAGGACGAGGCGAACCGCGTGGATGTGATCTTCGTGAGTTGGACCGGTTCGAGGAGGCATGGCGAGCAAGGCTAGACCCACCGATTCAGTCGGGGGAGGAGTCGATCAAATGGCCACGTGCCGGCGTACTGGGGCAGG
>JBEKWB010000206.1:0-7493 GCA_049513455.1 Acidimicrobiales bacterium | reverse complement strand
CCCCTCGAGGCTCCTCCAGCGAACTGCGATATGTGTGGTTCTGTTGTCGCCAGGCTCGTACTGCCGCTCCAGTCTCCTTGACCGGAGTGCGGTTCGCCTAGAGCACAAAGTCACGAACTACCGACAGGAGTTCCGCATCCATGGGGTTCGTATCAGTGCAGGTGGGGCCCTGGGTACGCAAAGCACTCAACGGTGGTTTCGGCGTGCAGCCCGTGCGGCGGCATCGCTAGCAACGGGTCTGTTCGGCCCTTTCCCGAACCGGAGTTCGCACGACGTCCTCGGCCGGTGGGTAGACCCTCCGCGAGACCTGTTCGATCCGTCCCTTGCGGCGTGCGCGTCGTCTCCAGTACAATCCCGTGCCGCCAGTGATCACAAGCGCCCCCAGTATGAACCATGCTGCCTTCACTCCCCCAGCTTCAGTTCGAACAGCTTCTGTTCGAACGTCCGTTCGTTTGAACCCGGAGCGGAAGGCAGCGAGACTGTTCGGGAACCGTCCGTCGGTGATGGCCGAATTCGTGCCTCGACCGTCGTAGTCGAAGTACGCCTCGTAGAGAACGTGGTTGGCCGGGTTTCTCATCCAGGCGATCATGTCGCCGACGTAGAGGGGGTCGTCGCCCAGCCCGTGCCCGTCGCTCCGGATTGCTGTCCCCCACTCGTCCATGGCGAGCGGTTTGTCGTGCGCGGCAGCGAATCTTTCTCCTGCCACCAGAGCGGGCAGAGTGGATTCGTTCCACGCGTTGACCGGAGTAAGGGGTGTCACCCAGGCCTGATCGTACGCATCAAGGCCGATGACGTTGACGTAGGCGTTGCCTGGGTAGGCGCGGGCGACGTTGTAGCTGCGAGTGGTGAATGCCTCAGCATCGGGATTCCAGACGAATCGGAATTTCTCGCCGGGCACCGAACGCATTGCCTTGACGATCTGTCGGAAATATGCGGCGAAATTGGCCTCGGAGGTGGGTGTCGTCGCGTTCCAAGCGGTCCAACCCCCATCGAATTCCCACCCCAGCCTCAGGTAGGCGTTGGACTCGCCGGCGGCCACCAGCGTCCGGGCTAACGTCACGAAATACGCGTTGTAGGCGCCCTTGGCGCCGCTGGCTAGCGTCCCCAAAGGGTCCCCTGCGGAGCCTGTCGGGATGATGGGGACGCCCAGTGACAACGTGTACGGGGTGCCTGTCCACCCGTTAGCGAAGAGCCATCTCAGACTCCCGCCCCGGCCATCCATACCTGACCAGCCGCTGTTCGTCGGGAGATAGTCAGCGGCGATAGTCGAATGCGTTCCAGTCGTGTCGTCAAAGGCGGCGATCTGTGAGGGATCAGCCGCACCCGTGTACACACCTTCACCGAGAGAAACGGTCGATCCCCCTGCGGTTGACGTCCCGAAGCCAATTGCAGCGAGGCACAGCGCGACGCCCGCGATGACAAAGGCGGCGCGCGCCGCTGCTCCTGACGCTCGGCGTTCCAGCATCCCAGACATATCTTCGCTTAATGTCCCACAAAAACTAGGGTCCAAAGCCTCAGATGCCGTCCCGGGGCGGGTCCTCAATGTGGAGATGCCGTGAGTGTGGACTCGGCATTAGGTTCACCAGGTATGAGCCAGAGCGATGATCAGTCACCTGACGAGCCGTTGGGCACGGAAACTTTCGAGCAGGGCGACGAGGCCCTGGACGAGCAATTGCGGCTCGACCCGGATTTCCTCGAAGACCTGGAGCGGGACCCGTCGCTCGATCCGACCCTCCTGGTCGACGACCTGGAACTCGAGGAGGCCGGGGCGAAATTCGACGATCCCGAGTTGATCGCGACTCTCGACGGGGGAATCGATGACCCTGACGGGGTGGGAGCACCTCAGGGAGGCGATAGGCGGACTGACGACGAGGAGGGCTGGGACCTCGACGCCTGAGACCAACGGTGCAACCCTCCACCGTGTCCGCACCGGGATGCCGTAGCGTAGAAGCCCCAGCCCAGAGGCCTGGGAACGGCTCCTCGAGCGAGCTCCGCACGTGATCGGGACCCGCCGCCGCCAGCTCCGCCGTCGACTAGTGGCCGCTGGCCATGCCGACCGATACGGCTCCCACGGCCCGGGCGGCCTCTACGTCACAGGGCGTGTCCCCCACGACGAAGACCTGCCCCGGGGAGAGGTTCGCGTGCAGGCGTGCGGCCTCTCGCTGGCGAGCGCTGTCGGTTTGTTCCGGTCGGGAGAGTCCCAGCCATGGGCACCGAACATGAAGAAGCCGTTGAGGTTCGCTGGTGTCGGTATCAGCGTGGTGCGCGCCGCCCCTTCCATGGAGCCCGGGACCAGGCCGAGCATGACGCCGGCCCTCCCGAGGCTCACGAGGGCTTGCTCCGCACCGTGCAACACCCCGTAGCCCTCGGAGGTGCCGAATTGGCGGTGTAGGACTTCTTTTCGTCGTGGCCGCCGAAGCCCTTGCGCATGGCCGAGAGGACCTTGTTGGCGAAGTCGTCCAGCCCCCGGGAGGCAAAGCGGGAGTACAGGGACGCCGTGAGCACCGGTGCGGGCACGCCCTCGTCAATCGCCGCGATCGATGTCCACCGCCCCTCGCCCGAATCCGACACGTGGCCCGCGAACTCACCCAGCTTCGGGGACTCGAACAGGGCAGCCGCGGTCAGATCCAGCAGCCACGACTCGATCACACTCCCCCGCCGCCAGACCTCGGTCACCGCCGTGGTGTCGATGTCGTACTGGTAGAACTCCGGCTCTTCGAGCGGCGCGGTCTCAGCATCCCCCGGTACGGCCGGAACCTTGCCGGCGTTGGCGTTGTGCAGAATGTTGAGCCCCTCGGCGTACGACGCCATCAGGCCGTACTCGATCCCGTTGTGGACCATTTTCACGAAATGGCCGGCGCCGTTCGGGCCACAGTGCAAGAAGCCCAGTTCGGCATCGTCCGGCTCACCGGTTCGTCCCGGGGTTCGTGGCACGGTGCCCAGACCCGGGGCGATGGTGGCGAAAATTGGCCGAAGATGCTGCACGATTTCGTCCTCGCCGCCGATCATCAGGCAGAAGCCCCGATCGATCCCCCACACGCCCCCGCTGGTGCCGCAGTCGATATGGTGGATCCCCTTTTCGGAAAGGGCTTTGGCGTGGCGAATGTCATCGCGGTAGTAGGTGTTGCCCCCGTCAATGATGATGTCGCCACTCGACATGTGCGACGCCAGTTCGGTGATGGTCTCGGCCGTGATCTCACCGGCGGGAACCATGACCCACACCGCCCTTGGTTGGGCGAGCTTTTCGACGAACTCGGCCATGGAGTTGGACCCGGTGGCACCCTCTTTTTCGAGGGCCGTCACCGCCGCAGGGTTCACGTCGTAGACCACGCAGTGGTGTCCGTCGCGCATGAGCCGGCCGACAAGGCCGGCACCCATCCGCCCGAGCCCGACCATGCCGAGTTGCATAGGGGTGCTTGTTGGCATTGCCGTCTCCTTGGTCGTGTCGGATGCCCGGGGTGGTCCTGCCCAGGGGTGACACCCGAGGATAGTCATTGCCGCACGGGCCGACGCCGTCGCTAATCTGTGGCCCCACAACCTCGTGCCCCCATCCGAAGCGCGGAACGTCTGGAAGGACATCTCTCATGGCGCGTGACCCCTTTCTCCGTGCTCTGCGTGTCGGCGCGGTGGTGGCCCTCACGGTCGGATCCCTGCTTCTCGGGGCGACATACCCGGCCGCAGCCAAGTCGCACACCGCGGTGGTGCGGGCGGCCCTCCCTCCGGGGAAGATCAATCACATATTTGTGATCGAGCTCGAGAACGAGGGGTACCAGACCACGTTCGGCCCCGGTTCCGTGGCCACGTACCTGAACGGCACTCTGCGCCCCGAGGGCGAGCTCCTGCAGAATTACTACGCGATAGGGCACGACAGCCTCGACAACTACATCGCCCAGGTGTCCGGGCAGTCGCCCACGGAGGACACCCAGGCCGACTGTGCCGACAACGGGTTCTCCTATGCCAACGTCGAGCCCGGCACGCGCGACCCCAATCAGGCTGTGAATCCGGGACAGGTCGACGGGGAAGGGTGCGTCTACCCAAGTTCGGTGCAGACCATCGCCAACCAGCTCGATGCCAAGTACCCGGCCAATCCCAAGACCCACGTCGCGTCGTGGAGGGGTTATGACCAGGACATGGGGAACACGACCTCACGAGACGGTGGCGTGCCGGACCCGACCGGGGGGACAGACTGCGCGCGCCCGGCCATCGGGGCCACGGACACGGCGGAGGTCGCCACCGCAGTCGACCAGTACACGACCAGGCACAACCCCTTCGTCTGGTTCCACTCCATCATCGACAACACGGCGGAATGCGATGCGAACGTGGTGCCGCTCGGGACGCTCGGCGCGAACGGCCAGCCCTCTCCGAGCGGGCATCTGGCCGTCGATCTGCGCCGCGAGAAGACCACACCCCGTTTCGCCTTCATCACACCGAACCTGTGCAGCGACGGGCACGACGGCACCTGTGCCGGGACGAACAGCACCGGGGGGCACGTCGGCGGGCTCACGGGCGCGGACCAGTTCCTCCGGGCTTGGATGCCGCTCATCCTCGACTCGCCCGCCTACAAAGACGGCGACACGTTGGTCGTCATCACCTTCGACGAGGCTGACGTCGATCAGTCTGATCCCTCGTACGCCTCCTCGTGCTGCAACGAGGTCACCGGGCCCAATACCCATGCGCCGGGAAATGCAGGGCTGGCCACCGATACCGCCCCCGGTGGAGGTCAGGTTGGCGCGCTCCTCCTCAATTCCAAGTACATCGTTCCTGGCTCCACCGACACCACCGGCTCGTACAACCACTATTCGGCCTTGCGTAGCTACGAGGATCTCCTCGGGCTGACCACCGGCGGCACCGATGGCCAAGGGCATCTGGGCTTCGCGGCCGCCCACGGTCTCGCACCCTTCGGACCCGATGTGTTCAACAGTCGTGCGGCCGCCAAGGCCCGGAGGTAGGGGTGTGCAGCTGTTTCGATCGCCGAATTGGGCCAGCGTTGGGCACGCGTTCGGGCCAGATAGTGCGTTCTGACGCACACTCCTTGTCAGACATCTGGTTACGCTTTGCAGACCCATGGATGGGTCAACCAACATGCACGAATGACGGAGCGGGAATGAGAGGCTATGCGAGTCCAACATGGGGCCGGTGCGCATGCGTGGTGGCGCGTCACCGAGTTCCTCGGGTGACCGCCGCCGCCCGGAGCGCGGCACATGGCCAAGCACGCTAAACGCGAAATGACGACAGTCGAGCAGGATGAA
Organism: Acidimicrobiales bacterium; assembly: GCA_049513455.1. Lineage (GTDB taxonomy): Bacteria > Actinomycetota > Acidimicrobiia > Acidimicrobiales > RAAP-2 > Bog-473. The sequence goes on along the minus strand of JBEKWB010000206.1, from coordinate 2,244 downwards.
GGACGATTTCTCGACACCGGCGACGAGGCCGGGACGGCGCCCGGAGATCGAAAGTTCCGGCCTGACGTAGAAGGGCTACGGGCCGTTGCGGTCCTCCTCGTTGTCCTTTACCACGCCGATATCCCGTGGTTGACGGGCGGCTTCGTGGGTGTAGACGTCTTTTTCGTCCTCTCCGGATTCGTGATCACCGGACTGTTGCTCAGAGAGCGCGCCACCACCGGCACGACGAAGTTGCTCAATTTCTACGGACGACGCAGCCGTCGAATTCTGCCCGCCGCCACCTTGGTCATCATGCTTACGGTGTTGGCCTCCTACCACTGGTTGGGATTCCTCACCGGTGACGACACGGCACAAGTGGGAAGGACCGCGTCACTCTTCTACGCCAACTTCCACTTCATCTCGACCGGCACGAACTACTTGGCCTCACAAGCACCACCGTCGGCACTGCAGAACTTTTGGTCCCTTTCCGTCGAGGAACAGTTCTACGTGCTCTATCCGACGCTCTTCATCGTTACCGCGTTGGCCTGGTCCCGCGTCAATCTCCGCCTGAAGCTGTCCATCTTCTTGGTGGTAAGCATCGTGGCGTCGTTCACCTGGTCTGTCGTCCAAACCTCGAGCAATGGTGTGGCGGCCTACTTTTCTCCCTTCACCCGTGCTTGGGAAACCCCGGTTCGGCCGTGGCTCTCCCCGTCATCGCGACCGCACTCGTGGTGGCCGGCGGTACTGCCGCGCCCCGCATGGGAGCGGAGTGGACCTTGCGCCTCCCACCCTTTCGTTGGCTCGGCAAACTCTCGTATTCCCTGTATCTGTGGCACTGGCCGATCCTCATCATCGCGGCGCAGTATGCTGGTCATTCGCTGTCCGTGGCAGACAATCTTCTCTGGGTGCTGCTGGCACTCGGCCTTTCGATCGTTTCGTACTTCGCTGTTGAGAATCCCCTCAGGCATTGGAAACTTCTGTCACGCTCTGGGATACGAAGCCTCTGTCTTGGTGCCATTCTCGTCGGAGCGTCGCTCGGCCTGATGGCATTCGAGATAGGGAGTCACCCGTAAAGTCCAACCTGGGTTGGAGCATGGAGAGACATGAAGGCGAGACACCGCGGTCGGCTGTTGGTGGGAGCCGTCTTTGGCGTTCTGGCCACAACCCTGGTCGTGAACGGAGCACTGTATGGGGCCGCCGGAGCGGGCACCCCTACAACCAGCGCTTCAAAGTTCGGAGCGCGGCCGACCTTGGCCCAGCTGGAAGCGGACATCGCCAGTTCGGTGCAGTTGACGGCCGCGCCGAACATCAAGACGACAATTCCCCCGCTTCTCTCGATGACGCCGGTTGACATGTCCATCGTCCCCATGGACCCCGAGTGCTACTCGGATTCGGTGACGTCTGTCCCCGCGAACTTCGCCACGCGCTGCGCCTGGGGCTCCAAGACGGCAACTCGCACGATCTTCCTCTTCGGCGACTCCCAGGCCGCGCAGTGGGTACCGGCGCTCAACGCGCTCGGCGTCGACCTCGGATGGAAGATCATCATGCTCGGTCTCTCGCAATGCTCACCCTGGGTCGATCCACAGAAGCTGTACTACACCGGCACCTCCCTGGCCGCCTGCACAAAGTTCCGCAACGAGGAGTTTCGGGCCATCGACAAAACCCATCCCGCCATCGTGATTCCCGACGGCTTGGAGCTTGACTACGGAAAGGGAAACTACGCAACGCCGGCGCAGTTCCTCGGAGAGCTGGAGACGATGGCAACCGCTCTCAAACCGAGTGGCGCCAAGCTCGTCTTCCTCAGCCCGATTCCTGGGTTCTACCCGGACTTCACGAACCAGACACCGTCAACGTGCCTCACTGCGCATGCCAGCAACATTCAGACCTGTCTCTACAGCCCGACGCAGATGGTCTCCTACGAGCTCCTCACGGGATTCAAGGCGATTGCCGCATCGACTCAGGGGGCAGTGGCCAACGTGACGCCACTGTTCTGCACGACGTCGAAATGCGCCATTTTCGTGAAGGCAGGCAACGCCAACCACCTCGTCTTCTACAACGACTACCACATCAATCGGTGGTATTCCCTCTGGATAAGTCAAGCCCTCGAAACGATCCTCAGTCCGTTGTTGACGTCGACTCCGACTGGCTAGGGGTCGAGCCGCACCAGCGTCGCCTTGTAGCGCTTGCCGTTGGCCACGTACAGAGCGGCCGCGCGCTGGTTGAAGACCAGGCTCGATCTGCCCTCCTTGATCACTGCCGGGACCC
>JBEKWB010000205.1:0-3658 GCA_049513455.1 Acidimicrobiales bacterium | reverse complement strand
AACCAATCCTGGGTTGTAACTGTCAGCTCGAAGGCATAGGCGTCAGCATCCGGCACGTCGTCTTCGGTTGAACCCACACGGAGACCGAGACCGGGGCCTTCGTCGGTCATTTCATGCCATTCGATTCCCACCAGTCGGCCATGGACTGTCGTGTGTGCCCCAGGCCACATCTCGACGACGTGTAACCGTCCATCCCGGCCGTGGCTCACTCCCAACACACAGTCCTCGCCGACTGCCAGCTTTGCCCAGCGGGTCCGGTTGTCGAGGTGTTCGACATCATCTAACCAAATCTTCGCCTTCGACATTAGGACAAGGCTACTTAGGGTGTCCCAGTTCGCCGGACTCTGTCGTGTGACAGGCTGGAACAGTGGAGTCCGAGCAGCCCGTCAGTGGTCGTGGTCGTCCGCTCATAGTGGTTGAGCTTCACGGCTGGCGGCGAGTCTGGTACCGGCGGATGATGGTCAATACCGTCGTGTTCCACACCTTTGCATGGTTCAACTGTTCGGTCCCCGTAACCAAGGGTCGCTTGAATCGGTTGATGGATCCCGGCGGGCACCCCTAGCACCTGCCCCGTCCGCCGGGCCGAGGACGTACAGCAATCGGCCTATCTCGTCGCCGAATGAACGAACTGCCTCATCAATATCAGACTTTTCCCTTACGGTGAATCTTTGCTACATGTTCGGCCTGGTGCTTCGTTGGGTAAGCGCCACGTAGGCTCCGCACCTTCTCAGTCTGCAGCTCAATGGGGCCGTCGGTGTCTCCGCACTCCTCGCAGACCACTTCCCATTTACTGTCGTCCTCGCTCGTGGACTGCCAATGCCCTGCGGGATTCTTCTTCCACCCACCATGGAGCGGACGGGTGTACGGGCAATGGCCGCTAAGGGGATGCGTATCCTCTCCGGAGTTATTCGGCGGCGTCAACCACCACTTTGGATCTATACCAGCCGAATCCACCAAACGAGGTAACACCTCCACGTGCCCTGGACAGCACTCTACGGCAGCAAGTGACACCATTGAGGGCTCCATCACGGTCCGACCGACGACTATGAGATCTCGCCAACAGCGCCTGCCCCCATGCGCCGGGCCTGGGCGTAGTTCATCGGAATCAAACGTATTTACGTGATGCCCTCTGAGTGAAGGAGCTTCAGGGTGTTGGCGATCAGTTCGATGTTGTATTTCATTTGCATCTGAGACAGGGCGGCAGTGACGTTCTCTGGGATGGATTTCGCCTGTAGGTAGGTGTGATACGGGTTCACGATGAAGACTGTGCTGCCCCTCTGGGTGATTGAGGCAATCCCTGTCGATTGCGGCGTGCCGATGTCGCATCTGCCAGATGCATTGGCTGTCCCGCCGGTGCGCCGACCGGGGCGTGGTTGGGGTTCGGTCCATGCTCGTACGTACATTGCTCCATGACCAGCCAGCGGGACGGCGTTGCTGCCGGACCTGAACCGGCGAGGGGTACTGGGTATTCGTTATACAAAACGATGGTGCTGAGAGGGTCTTTGTAGAATGCCGAGGCTGCTGTCGAATCTGCAAACTCGAAGAATGTGATGGAAGCGTTCGCATTTTCGGTGTCTATATGGACGGTCCAAAGGGGCGGCGTGGAGGTCCCCGGGAAGCGGGCACGAAAGGTCACCTTGGCAATCGGGGACCAGTTGGTCGGAGTACCGGCGACCCTCTTGCCGATGAGGGCGTCAATGTGGATCGACGACGCACCGGAACCACCCCCGCATGCAGTCAGTGCAATCGGCAGAAACACCAGACCCACCAGAATCGAGCGACACCGCCGATTACGCACTCAGGTCCTGCTTTCCAAATGGGCCGAGAAGGACCCTAGCCCGTGACCCACTTCGCCGGTTCGGGGTGCCACCCTGGGGGCAGTGACCCCTTCGTGGATCGACACGACTGCGGCTGCACACCGAAAGCATCCCTTCCAGTGGGAGAATCAGGTGTGGCCGAAACCCCGTTCACTTATGAGCAAGCGCTGGCGTGGCTCACATCCCACCCCGCGGCGGAGCCACATTTTGTGAGATTCCAGAACCTAGCTTCTGAACTCGGGGTTGGCGCGGTCCCCGGAATGATCGAAGTATTGGCAAGAGGTCCCATTGAACTTCATCGGGGGGCCGCTTGGGTGCTGGCTTACCATGACTTCGCGGTTAAGACCTCTGGCACCACAGTCGAGGATTTTGAGTATCGACTTTCCAGACCTGGTCGAACTTCCAGACCAGGTCGACGAGAACGGATCGTGCGGCCGCAACACCTCAAGGCCGAAGACATCACCGAAGAGGCTTTCATTACGGCTGGCCCCATTATGACTGATGCGAACATGAGACGGTTCTTCTTCCAATATCTCGTTATGTTCGGCGTTGCGGTAGGACTGGCCTTCGCTGGTGCAAACACAGGCGAAGTAGCTGGCACCGTGCTCTGGATCGTGGCTGGCCTCTTGTTCGCCGTAACTCTTTGGTCGGTACTATTCATGTCCGTGATGCAAAGGCTGTTGCACATAACCAAAAGGCTAAATGCCGATGCTTAGAGACTCCGGAGTCCGTTTCGCGAAATGTGAACCCAAGCGCCGGGAGTGCCGCCACCATCCCTCACATGATCAAGCGGTGGCTTCCCCGGCATGTCCAAATCGCTGCTGTGCGGCCTGTCTCGTAATGCCTAAGACGAATCCGATCGCCGCCCAAGAATGCCCGTGCCGCCGTGCAGCCATTACTTGACGCCGCAGATGTAGCTCGGCCAATGTCAGCTCTCTGTTGGCCACCCTGACCAGCGTGAGGTGCTTATCCCACTCCTCGAAGCGTTGCGACATATGTCAATGATGCCTTGACACCCACGCGAATACAACCTGCCCCGAAACGCCGGCCAGGGGTGCGGCAAGTCGGCACCATGGGTGCAGGGCTGAGAGGCATGATGGTCCGGTGAAGAGAGCCGTGTTACTACTCCTCGTGCCACTTCTGGCCACTGTTTCAATCGGGTGCGGCAGCTACGTATCCGCCGGAGCAGCAACGTCGCGCCCTTCCCAGTTCTGTACTTCCATTGAGCCGGGGGTTCATGCGTCGCAACAACTGAAGCTCAAACTGGACCGCATGAGTTCTCGCAACGTGGCCAAAACGAAGTCTCAACTGCTGACTGAGATCAACACGATTCTGAACACGTTCCGTTCAGTCAAGGATCGGTTGGGTTCTGCTCCTGGCAACGTGCGGGGCTCCATGAAGTGGGATGTCTTGGCTGCCGGGAAGGTCAAGGCAGCACTGGGGCAGGCAACTACGGAGCGTCAAATCCGGGCGGCGGTAGGGGAAATCGTTGGCTCGCATCCAAAAGAGGGGCCCTTCATCACTTACATCCTGGCCCAATGCGAGCGCCCGGCTCCCTCGGGCGTCCCTGCGACTCAGTAGCCCCTGGCTTTCGCGGCTGTTTCCCTGACCCGAACGCCGGATCGGTGGGGGACATCCCGGCTCACCTTGCGTCGGGTGCTTGCTATGGCGATCGCCCGTCCCCGTTGAGATCCGAAGGCCCGGATAAGCTCGCGAGTCAAGGGGCTGACGAGAGGAGAGCAATGACATGAAAGGTCTAGATGGTCGTCATCGGGATCGGGACGGCCGGATCCAGAAGAAGCGAAGTGACACCAAGATGAAGAATCTGAAGCCTGACTATC
>JBEKWB010000204.1:0-3685 GCA_049513455.1 Acidimicrobiales bacterium | reverse complement strand
AACAAGACATGCAACCTCGTGTTTCCGACCTCCGGATGCAATGTGAAGATGAACTTTCTGGATGATCTGAAGGCCGTTGCCGAGCGTGCCAACCTCGACGAAGACAACTTCTGGCTGCACAAGTTCCGGGCCACATTCGCAACGCGGCATTTGTGGAACGGGGTAGACCTTCGCACGGTTCAGATGTGGCTGGGACATGTGGATATTGAAAGCACGATGAGGTATTTGAAGCCGTCACGGAGTCAGACGGTCAGGGATAAAGTGAACTCAACGTTCAAAGAGGTCCAACAATGAACAGCGTTCTCGACAGCCCGAATCCACATCGGTTGATGTCCCTCGCATCTCGCATCAAAGCCATTCATCGTGCTCTGACCGCTGAAGAGCTTGCAGAGTTACTTCAGATGTCCCGCATAACGATTCTCCGGCGGGCTAAGCGGGGCAGCATTCCGTCGTTTCGAGTAGGCTCCTGCGTTCGATTCGACTCTGCTGCAATCGCCAAGTGGCTCATGCAACAAGGCGTGCGATCCATGTCCAAACCTTAGTCGCAACAGGCGGGCCACGGAAGTAGTGAAATTTTTCCGATTGCGGGATCACGGGCATAGAATAGGGCGGTGGGAAAGAGGTGCGAACATGACTCATCTTCTCCGCAAGCTGTGGTGGCACGACGAGGGCCAAGACATCGCCGAGTATGCGGTAATGCTGGCTGTCATTCTGGTATTGGTGGTTGGTACGATTCGGCTGATCGGAAGCAATGCGAACGACGTATTTTCGAATGCAGCCAGTTCAATTCAATGATGCCACCCGGAGCAGGGACTCGGATCATTAATAAATCTTGCTGACACGGCAGGTCACATCAAGTACGTCCACGCGTCCAACACGTTGACCTCACCCTCGCCCCCACCTAACATGTCTAACCAGTGTCCACGCCCTCCCAACCCGTGGGTCAGACGGTTTCCCATTACCGCATCCTCAGCAGGATCGGCGGCGGCGGAATGGGCGTGGTGTATGAGGCAGAAGATCTCAAGCTCGGTCGCCACGTCGCCCTGAAGTTCCTTCCCGACGAACTCGCCCACGACGCGCAGGCCCTCAGCCGTTTCCAGCGGGAAGCCAAAGCGGCGTCCTCTTTGAACCATCCGAACATCTGCACGATTTACGAGATCGACGAGGCCGATGGGCGAACCTTCATCGCCATGGAACTGCTGGAGGGGCAGACGCTCCGGCACCGGATTGCAGGCAAGCCGATGGAGATCGAGGCGGTGCTCGATCTGGGTATCCAGATTGCCGATGCTCTCGACGCCGCACACTGGAAGGGCATCGTCCATCGGGACATCAAGCCCGCGAACATCTTCATCACGAATCGAGGTCAGGCGAAGATTCTCGATTTCGGGCTTGCGAAAGTGTCGCTGAAGCCGGAGAGCATGGCCATGAGCGCCGCGACCATCGAGTCCGAGGAGCATCTGACCAGTCCCGGCAGTGCGTTGGGCACCGTCGCCTACATGACCCCGGAGCAGGTTCGAGGGAAGGAACTCGATGCTCGCACTGACCTGTTCTCGTTCGGTGCAGTGCTGTACGAGATGTGTACGGGCACGCTGCCGTTCCGGGGTGACACGACAGCAGTGATGTTCGAATCCATATTGAATCGAGCACCTGTCCCACCAGTTCGAATAAACCCTGACACCCCGCCGAAGCTGGAAGAGATCATCAACAAGGCGCTGGAGAAAGACCGCGACATTCGCTGTCAGTCCGCCGCCGAGCTACGAGCCGACCTGAAGCGGCTGAAGCGCGACACCACATCTGGAAAGATCGAAGCCGCCGCCGCTCCGGCACCGGCTCGCAAGTCTCGCTGGCTCTGGCCCGCAGCGATGATATCTGTGATCGTTGTTCTTGCTGGGGCATTTGCCTGGCTCAGTTCTTCGCCGCCTCCACCCAGAGTGCTGTCCACTACCCAACTCACTCGCGACGGAATCAACAAGGGGAACGCGATAACCGAAGAGTGGAACGTGGTAACCGACGGGTCCCGCCTCTACCTCGAGGAGTGGGACGCCACGTTTCGTATCGCTCAGGTTTCTACCAGCGGCGGCGAGACCTCGCCGATTCCCACTCCGTTTAGCAATGCATTCGTCGTCGCCATTTCGCCGGATCACACACGGCTCCTAGTGCGCAGTCAGGTGGGAACAGAACCAGAAACGCCTCTTTGGAGTTTGCCTCTCCCCTCCGGGGCTCCCCGCCGTCTCACCGATGTCGTCGGGGACAGTGGCACCTGGTCACCCGATGGACAGCATCTTGTGTTTGTCAAGGGTTCTGACATATACCAAGCTAGTGCCGATGGCACCGACCCGCACAAGCTGATCACCGTTTCAGGCACTCCCTCCGCTACCCACTTCTCCCCCGATGGTGTCCGCATTCGTTTCTCAGTTGCGAAAGACGAGATCAGCTCTCTGTGGGAAATCCGATCCGATGGCAGCGATCTTCACGCCGTGCTTCCGCCAGAGCAGGGCCCATCGAATGTGTGCTGTGGCGATTGGACGCCGGACGGCCGCTACTTCCTTTTCGTGAGCCGGACTCCTGCCGGAGGCAATGTTTGGGCGATGCGCGAATCGCACGGCTTCTTTGGCCGGCGTTCTTCCGTGCCATTCCAACTGACCACTGGCCCGTTGTCGTTCGATACTCTAGCGCCCAGCCTTGACGGCAAGAGACTTTTTGTAGCTGCATCCCAAGAGCGCGGAGAACTCGTCCGCTACGACCCCAAGTCGCAGCAATTCGTCCCATTTCTTGGAGGAATTTCGGCGGGCGAACTGGACTTCTCTCGTGACGGCAAGTGGGTCGCTTACGTTTCCTATCCCGAACATACCCTCTGGCGTAGCCGCGCGGACGGCAGCGATCGCTTGCAGCTAACCTACCCGCCGGTCATAGCCGGACTGCTGCGCTGGTCCCCTGACGGTACTCAGATCGCCTATGTCGACATTCAGCCAGGCCGTCCCTGGAAGACTCTCCTGATCTCCGCCCAAGGTGGTACGCCCCAGGAGGTGTTGTCGGAAACCCGCACTCAGAGCGATCCGACCTGGTCCCCCGATGGCAAGAAGCTCGCCTTCGGTCGAACCTCCGAGCCGCTAGCGATCCATATCGTGGACTTGGCGACTCGCCAGGTCTCTACCCTCCCCGGCTCACAGAATCTGTTCAGTCCTCGCTGGTCGCCCGACGGTCAGTATCTGGCTGCGCTCACCGGAGACTCCGCCAAACTCATGCTCTTCAACTTCAAAATCCAGAAGTGGTTAGAGTGGATCAATGAACCCGGCATCATCGGCTTTCCCAACTGGTCGCACGATGGAAGTTATCTTTATTACGACACTCAGTTCAGCGAACAGTCCACTTTTCGGAGGGTCAAGGTCGACCAAACTCGCTCGGAATTTGTTGCGGACTTAAAAGGTTTGCATAGGTACGAGAGGCCTCCCGCCTGGGTGTGGAGTGGCGTCGCTCCCGACGGCTCTAGTCTCTTCGTACGTGACTTGAGTACCGACGAAATCTACGCTCTCGACCTGGAACTGCCGTAGCTTGACCTAATTGTCATTGTTTACCGGGTTGAGAAATCTCAAGCCGCGACTCCGAGACCTGCCCCAGAGTGGGCATGGATGATTTCTGGAACAAGAATCTGAGGCGGTGGGTCGTTCCAGGAATCGCGGGGCGT
>JBEKWB010000203.1:0-3775 GCA_049513455.1 Acidimicrobiales bacterium | reverse complement strand
AGGGATCCGAAGCCTATTGCATGAGAAGAACTGGCTTCCGCTTGGGAAGCGTGCGGATGCTTTGCAGCAAAGTCTGATGGCGCGCCTTCAGGGAGCAATTGAAGGGGACGAGGACAAGTGGAAGGCAGGGGTAGTTCATCGTTGCCTTGAGTCCGGGACCTGTGAGATTTGCCAAAGGCAGTTGGATGCGTCGAGCCGAGCACACCTTCGGGGGATTGAGACCGACTCCGCGCTCGAGACTCTTGGGCGTCTCGACGTTCCTGGTGTTACGGACGTCGTGGCACAGATGGAGGCCTGTGACATCTTCCGCACCTCAGGCGAGCTCGACCATCTGCGTGTCTTGGAGGACTCCCTCCTCGAAGCTCGAAGCCGGAAGATAGGCCTAAGCGAGGAAGAACGTCGGATTCGCGACGAGCACAGTGACCGGCCACGCGGTGATCGCGAAGTCCAGATGGCCAGGATCTCAACGATCAATCAGAAACTCGGCAGTACCAGACTGTCGCGCGCCGAGGCGGTTCAAGCCCTCATCAACAAGGAGGAGGAGGTGCGCTCGTTGCAGGGGAGGGCCAATCTGATCCGAACTGATCCGTCTGTTCAGCGCCTCGCTCGGATCAGTCGATTGGCCGTACGAGCGTTCCAGAGAGCAATTGACGGCTTCTGTGAGGCGGCGCGCGAGCGGGTCGAAGACGGCGCGTCGCAAGTATTCCGCCAACTCGTAACGGAACCTGGTTACGCCGGGCTGCGCATTGATGGAAACTACCGCCTGGCGACGGTCGACTCTGATGGTCGCACGTTGCCCATACCGTCGGCCGGCGGACAACAGCTTGTGACACTGGCGCTGATTGGGGGGCTCAATGCCGCGGCGGTTCACGAAGCCCCCATCGTCATGGATACGCCAGCTGGGCGTATCGATCGACCCAACCGAGAAAGAATCCTGCGATGGGTACAGGGATTAGACCGTCAGGTCGTAGTGATGGTTCACTCGGGAGAGCTTACGTTCGAAGATGTCCAACACATGGATGTTTCTATTGGTCGGGCCTATCGAATTGAGAAGCTAACCCCGAAATCGAGCACAGTCTATCCGGTAGATCTAATCGAGGACCTATAATGCCAACTGACCGAACTCAGGTTGGACTGCCTGCAGAGGCGGGAGCGCAGCTTATTCAGCTAAAAGAAGACACTCCCTTTTTCACTGAGGAGGCGGACGTATACCGTTTGTCTGTGGCAGTGGCCCTGGCTAAGAGAGTAGCGCTGTCTGAAGGCCTCTTACAGACTCAAGTCACTACAAAATTTCGCACGGTGATGACAAGCGCGTCCGGTGAGGAGAACCTGCCTCGTCTCGACTCAGCCGACCGAAGACTGGCTCGGCTTGTCGAGCTCTTCTACCCAGATGCTGTGGGCCAGCCCTACCGCTACTCGCAATACCTCGCCACGATCGGCATAAGTTTCCTTCACGGTGAGCTAATTGGGAGGGGTCGGTCGCTGTACGAAGTCATTTCTGAGCTCGAGAACTCCTGAACGCTCGCCTCCATACCCTCATAACGGACTGAGGTCTCCCCAGGAATGGCCCGATCTCACCGTCGCCGCATCCTTAGTCGAGCATGTGCGATGTCCGGACCTCCGTCTTTATAGGGTTCGGCCCAGTCGATGTCGGTTAAATCGCTAACCCAGCTGTTATCGTCCCGGCCGACCACCAGAACACAATCACGGTCAGTCGCGCGGCCCTTCGTTTCGCCCCAGATACGACTCACCTTGCTCTGTAAGGGTAACGCGTCCTCGATGAACTCGACTAGTCGGAGGCCGGTCTCGTCGCCAATGTCTGTCCATAGCTGGCGGGCCAAGGCAAGAGACTCACCACCAGGTGAAGCCACATCACCAATGACGAAGACGGCTATCCCTTTGTGCTTTAGAACCCGCCGCACTCCCCTAAATATAGCGAGCATAAAGTTCCGATAGGAGTCGTAATTGTGTTGATGGTCCAGCTTTGCATTAAGAGAACGCCTACCAGCCCCGGCGTGCCGGCCCACCTCATCAAGTCCGAGCCACCAGAGCCGGATCCAGTTCGAGGTGCCGTAGTTAACCACGTTTAGGTAGGGGGGGGATGTTATGACGAGATCGATGGTTGCCGGCTTAATCGAACGGCCTTCAAGAAGGCGGCAGGCATCGACATTCATTACTCGACCTGGAAAACCCGCTATCGAATCCAGGTAAAGTCTCGCAATCTTGTCTCGCAGGCAATCGAACACGTCCTGGTCGGGTGCCGTCAGTCCGTGGTCGTGTATGTAATTCCTTACGTATGAGGGGGCCATGCTGAATGTGTTTGGCATACTGATGCTCAGATATCTCGAAGTGCCATCCGAACGGTGATTACCATGAAGAATCCCTGCTGTAGCACCCGCGAGAAGGAATTCCGTACGCGACCAGCTTGACATCGGTATCTCAAGCAAATGGTTGCGTAAGAACATAAGTTGTCGAAGAGTGTTACCGTGAAAGAGCATCTGAATGTCCGGTGGAACCTTCGGGTCTGTCGGAGCTCGAGCGCGGTAGTCGCGTTCGAGGCGTGACAAGAAATCCATTGCCTGAGTCCACTCGGGAGGGTTTGCCTTGGCGCGCGTCAGGACATAGGCCAGAGGGTTCAGGTCATTGCTAATGGTCCGTCGTCCTTCTACGCGAGCTTGGAGTGCAACGGTGCCGCGCCCACTGAACGGGTCGAGGATCAGATCGCCGCGTCGTGAGAATCTGTTGAGAAAGAAGTGAACAAGGCGAGCGGGAAACATTCCGTGGTAGGAGCACATCGTATGCATGGAATGCCCCCATCTTGGGCTGATGCCGTGCCACAGGGCTCCATGATCAGTTGTGCCACCATCGAGTGAGTCGGCTGGTGGGGTTTCGAAGAACGCGTCCTCAACCCAGTCAAGCTGTCGAGTCATTGGAGGCTAGCTCGCAGTGATCGCGCCGCCAGTCTCAACACCGGTTCGCGGGAGCGCTGCGAAACCCGAGTGAGGTTCAGAATTGCGTCATTGGTATCGTGAATGCTCTGCGGGCTCGTGTGCGTCGCACGTCGCAGACCCAGGCCGCGCTTGAGTGTCCTAACCTCCGTGGCCTCGCGATAGCAGTCTGCCGGGAGAGCGTCTGTGACTGCCTCGACAAACTTGATTGAGAAGGGCGCGACATCTCCTTGTCGAGCGCGGGCAATGCGCCGCGCGGTCCAGGTCTCGGCATGTTCGCCCTCCGAAAAAGTGCTTTCAAGAGCGTAACGGAGTCCTTGCGACGTTAATCGCAGCCACGCGTAGGGATTCGATGCTGGAATGACGCCAGCGTCCATCAAGTCGACGAGATCGGCAAAGAGGCCACCTCGCTGCAAGAGCCGCCATAGGCCCGTGTAGTTACGGAGCGTGGGTGGTGTAACGCCTATGTACCGAGCGATGTCAGCCTTCTTGATCTGGGCGGTTCTGTGGAGATGCTCCACAAGTGACGCGAGTTGGCTCGGCAAGAGATCCTGATAGATGTCAGTTTGGTAACGAATCTCGAAGCAGCGCGAGTAATCGAAGACGTACGCGGGCACGGTTGTGAACCTCGCCGGATCACGATCTCGTATCGACACGATTGCACGCAATCGCATCACTCCGTCTACGACGAGGTACTGGTCTTGTGATAATCGAGCGACCTTCAGTGGCTCGGCAAGACCAATCTCCTCGATAGACGCTCTGAGTCGCTCCGCGAACTGCTTTGAGACCACAGATCGGCTGAGTTCTGAACTCACAACCAGGTGGTC
>JBEKWB010000202.1:0-3776 GCA_049513455.1 Acidimicrobiales bacterium | reverse complement strand
GATGCCTCCACCGGCTACCTGATTGCCGAACGAGTCCGTGCCGCCATTGCCGACATTTCCTTGCCCGGAATCGCCGTGTCAGTGACCGCCAGCCTGGGCGTCGCAGGATTCCCGGAGCATGCCAGCACACCCGAGCACCTGGAGCGATTGGCCGATGCCGCCTTGTACGTTGCGAAGCGTTCGGGACGTAATCGATCCGAGTGTGCCGATCCCACCATTGAGACTGACGCCCTCGACGAGACTTCGCTGACCGCTCGCGACTCGATGGAGGCGGCCCACCCTAGTGGAGCGCAACCCCCTAGCCACGAGAAGGACGTTCAAGGTCGCACGCCAGTGAACGCCAATGATGTTGTAAGACTTCCGTAACGTCCACCACTGAGAGCCTGATAGCGAAGAGCTGGTGTCCTCGGAAACCGGCCATACGGGATTCAGGAGGTCAGGCGGCCGGCGATTGGGGCCCGCCCGTTTCCTGGTCGGCGAATTGGGTGTGGTAGAGCTCGGCATAGAGCCCGTGCTGTGCCAGCAGGCTGGCATGGGTCCCGCGCTCGACCACGCGGCCGTCGTCGATCACCAGCAACTGGTTCGCTTCCCTGACAGTCGAGAGCCGGTGCGCGATGACCAGGGACGTGCGGCCGCTCAGCGTCTCGCGCAGGGCGCGCTGCACGGCGGCCTCGGACTCGGAGTCGAGGTGCGCCGTGGCCTCGTCGAGCACCACGACGTCGGGTGCCTTGAGCATGAGGCGGGCCAGGGCGACCCGTTGCTTCTCGCCGCCGGAGAGCCGGTAGCCGCGTTCCCCGATGACGGTATCCAACCCGTCGGGAAGCTCCGAGACCAGGTGCCCGATCTGGGCGTGGGCCAGGGCGGCCAGGACCTCCTCCTCACTCGCTTCCGGACGGGCGTACAACAGGTTGGCTCGCAGCGTGTCGTGGAAGAGGTACGGGTCCTGGGTGACCACTCCCACCACGTCGCGGATCGATTGCGCCGTGGCGCGACGAACATCGATGCCGTTCAGCTTCACTGAGCCCCCAGTGACGTCGTAGAGGCGCGGGATCAGTGACGAGATGGTGGTCTTGCCCGCCCCCGAGGGACCGACCAGCGCCACCATCTGGCCCGGCTCGACCCGGAACGAGACGTCGTGCAGCACCTCGTTGCGCGGACCGGACTCGAGCACCGCCACCGATTCGAGCGAGGCCAACGAGACCTCCTCGGCTCCGGGGTAGGTGAAGTCCACCCCGTCCAATTCGATGGAGACGGCACCGCGCGGGATGGCGAGGGCATCGGGATCCTCTTGAATCATGGGGACGATGTCGAGCACCTCGAAGAGCCGCTCGAAGGAGACGAGGGCCGTCACCACATCGATCTGGAGGTTGGAGAGTTGCGTGAGGGGCCCGTACAGACGGGTCAGGTACTGGGTCAGGGCCACCACCGTGCCCACGGCGAGGACGCCCCGCACCGCGGCCACTCCACCGAAGCCGTAGACCACGGCGGTCGCCAGCGATGCAGTGAGCGTCAGGGCCACCATGAACAGGCGCGCATAGGTGGCCTGGGTGACGCCGATATCGCGTACGCGTCCTGCTTTGGCATCGAAGGAGTCCGCTTCGACCTGGGGCCGACCCAGGAGCTTGACCAGCATGGCGCCACCGACGTTGAAGCGCTCCTGCATCACCATGTTCATTTGGGAATTGAGGTCGTAGCCCTCCTTGGTGAGCGATCCGAGGTGGCGCCCGACGATGCGGGCCGGGATGAGGAAGACCGGAAGGAGGACCAGTGCCGCCAGGGTGATCTGCCAACTGAGATAGAACATCGCCGCCAGCACGATGAGCACCGTGACCAGATTGCCCACCACGTTCGACAAGAGATCGGTGAAGGCCTGTTGCGCGCCGAGGACGTCGTTGTTCAACCGGCTGATCAAAGCACCGGTCTGGGTCCGGGTGAAGAAGGCCAGGGGCATGCTCTGGATGTGGCGGAACACCTTCGAGCGCATGTCGAAGATCAAACCCTCGCCGATGACAGCGGAGATGCGGCGCTCGGTGAGAGAGAGCATGGCGTCGAAGAGCGCCAGCCCACCGGCGAGGAAGGCCAGGCCGATGACCAGGTCGGCGTCGTGGTGGCCGATGCCATTGTCGATCAGGGCCCTGAGGATGAGCGGGTTGACTGCGCTGATCGCGGCGTCGAGTACGACCACGGGCAGGAACACGGCCAGGATCTTCTTGTAGGGGACGGCGAACGTCAGCATGCGCCGTGCGGTGCCCTTCTTCACCCGGTGCTGCAGGATGGAACGATCCCGTCGGAGCGAGCGCATGCCGGCGAAGGCACCGCCGCGCCCGCCACCCATGGCATGGCCGGGCATGCCCATCAGCGCGACCTTCCGATTGGACCGGGTGAGGCGCGCCGTAATGGAGTGATGCTCGACATCTGCTCAACCTATCGGCACCACCAACACGTAGCCTTACTTCGCTATTCGAACCCGTTCGAGCGCAAGTGAGTTATCCGTGCTCACCTGGGTCGGTAGACATCGGACCGATGATCGACCCGATCGACATAGACGATGCGGTCGCCCTCATCGATCCAGTAGATGATTCGGTATTGGCCGCCCCGGGCGCTGTAGCGACCGACCAGCTCTCGTCCGAGTGCATGCCCTACGCGTTGTGGGTTGGCAGTTAGCCGACCGAAGCAGAATTCGACGATTGCACCGACGACACGAGGCGACGTCGTTGCAAGTCGGTCAAGTTGTCGGGTAGCTGGAGGGGACCAGCGCAGTCGGTAGTCATCGTGACCAGCGGGCAAGTGCCTCGTCCTTGCTCAATTCGACGGACTTGCCCGACCTTCGGGCTTCTTCGGCTTCCCGTAGGTCTGCCATGGCCTCGGGGTCGGAGAGTATGTCCAGCGTCTCCTCGAGCGCCTCGAGATCAGCCACAGCCAGGATTACCACGCTGGGTCGTCCATGTTTGGTGATCACGACTCGCCGATGCTCGGTCTCCACGCCTTCGACGACTTCGGACAGATGTGCCTTCGCATCGGCCAGCGAGAGCTGCTCATTCACCGTCATGACTATAAGTATGACTAATCAAAATCATCGCTGTCAAGAGAGAGCATCAGATTTCGTCGAGCGTGTTCTTCGAGCGGCACCTCAGCTTGTGCGCCCGACTGGGACTGCACACGCCGCACACCTCATGTCAGCAACCAAGCGCGTAGCTGACCGCTGAGCAGACCTTGCGCATGACGTCGTCGTCGACTCGTCCGACCGGACCGGTGAGCGACGCCTGAGTGACCGTGTGGAGACCGTCGCAGTTGATGACCGACGGCCGCTCCAGGCCGACCTCGACGTGGTCGATGTCGACCTCTGCGGCGAGACCCCGGATCGAAGTGGTGACCTCTGCCACGGTAACGAGATCACGAGCGCCGAGCACCTCGGATCGCGTGAGGAGCAGAACGGGTCGCCTCTTGCGACCGACCTCGGCCAACCAAAGCTCGCCGCGTCTCATGGCTCGCCCCACGCTTCAGTTTCGGTCCAGAAGGTGTCCTCACGTTCCGGGTGTTTCAGGTACGCCTCACGGTCTGATCGCGCCAAAGCGGCGCGCACGGCCTCAGCGACTCCCTGGCGCGCTGCGGCGGAGATGTTGACGCCGAGGTGACGAGCGCGCGCAGCCAACTCCTCGTCCAGCGTGAAGGTGGTTCTCAGTGAAGCCATACGTTGATGCTATCAGATAGTGATAGCGTTAGATGCTGCCCGAGGGTCTGGCGCGACGACCATTCGAGACCCGGGGAGCCTAAGA
>JBEKWB010000201.1:0-3965 GCA_049513455.1 Acidimicrobiales bacterium | reverse complement strand
GGGTGTGGTGCGACATATGAAGCGCACGCCATGAGTGGCTATGCCGGACAGGAGGACTGTTCAACATGGTGACGTAGCCCGGGTCAGTGCTCAAGACCTGTCCCCTCCTCGACATGCGTTGCTGGCAACAGCTCGGTGTGAAGCTCGGGGAAAAGCCCAAGGGTTCCCATCCCATCATGGGGGCCACAGGCGAGGGGAAGGCCGGGCGGGTGAAGAACATGAACCCTCGATGACGCCTCGATAATGCAAGCCCCGGGCGATGGGAGCAACGCCGGGGTGTAGGGACACAGCCGCTGCGATGCGGCAGGCGGCGGTCGTCCGCACACAGACGACCGCACGAGCACCGCCGTCCCCGGGGTCCAGAGGGCACCCCCTCCGGCCGCATCTCATACGTGTGCAACGTGGCAACCCCGTTGGGGTCCGGCACAGTTCGAACCGGTAAGCCGACCGCAAGGAAGGCCCAGTTCCCCAGCGGGCAAAGGATGACCAAGAAGCGAACGCCGGTGGCCGAAAGGCGACAGGAAACCGGGACAGATGATCGGCCCCTCCGCCGACCGTCCCGCATAACTGGCCGGATAGGGGCCGATGCCCCGACCTCAAAGGGTGCTGACGTGGTCAGGTGGGCCTGTGGAGTGACGATGACCGACGACAACCGAACCGATGGAGACGTTGGACGCCACGGCACCGCCGTGGTGAACGGACCTGAGGGCGAGGGTCTCGACTGGCTGTCTGTTGACTGGGCGAAGGTCGAAGCCGACGTAGGGCGTCTGCGACAGAGGATCTTCACGGCGTCACAGGCTGGGGACCATCGCAAGGTCCGCAGCCTTCAGAAGCTGATGCTCCGATCTCGTGCCAATGCGCTTCACAGCGTGCGGCGGGTGACCGAGCGCAATGCTGGCCGCAAGACGGCCGGTGTCGACGGTGTGATCGTCGTGAGCGCCCCGGGGAAGGCCGCTCTGGCCCACTCGGTGCAGCACCATGGCCGATCGTCGGTGCCCCAGCCGCTCAAGCGGGTGTACATACGCAAGGCGAACGGGAAGCAACGCCCGCTCGGGATACCAGTGATCGTCGACCGCGTGCGTCAAGCACAGGTCCTCGGTGCATTGGAGCCCGAATGGGAGGCCCGGTTCGAGCCCAAGTCCTATGGCTTTCGCCCGGGCCGGAGTTGTCACGATGCGATCCAGTGCATTTTCACTTGTGCCAGAGGCAAGCGTGCCCGACGCACCTGGGCACTCGACGCAGACCTGACAGCGGCGTTTGACCGCATCGACCACGCTCACGTATTGGCCCAGCTCGTCGGGTTCCCTGCCAAGGGGCTCATCGAGGGGTGGCTGCGTGCCGGGGTGATCGAGAACGGTCGCTACGTGGCCACGGAAGAGGGAACCCCGCAAGGCGGAGTGATCTCCCCGTTGTTGTTGAACATCGCCTTGCACGGGATGGAAGACGCCGCCGGCGTCCGCTACAAGACCTCGCCGTCAGTGGCGGGATACCTTGCGACGGACAGCCCGGTGTTGGTGCGATACGCAGACGACCTGGTGGCGCTGTGCCACAGCCGGGCGGAGGCCGAAGAGGTCAAGGCACGGCTGGCAGCATGGTTGGCGCCTCGGGGTCTGGCCTTCAACGAGGACAAGACGAAGATCGTCCACCTCGACGAGGGCTTCGACTTCTTGGGCTTCAACGTCCGGCGCTATCGGGGCAAGCTACTGATCAAACCTTCCCAGGCGGCGCTCAAACGGGCCCGGGAACGGCTCGCCACCGAAATACGGTCCCTGCTAGGGGCACCGGCATTGGTGGTGATCCAGCGGCTGAACCCGATCATTCGGGGTTGGTCGGCCTATTACCGGGGGGCGGTTGCGAGCGAGGCATTCGCCTCACTGGACAACTACGTCTGGCGGCTCACCTACAAGTGGGCTCGCCGCAGCCACCGGAACAAATCGAAATACTGGGTAGTCGACCGGTACTTCGGGGCGTTCAACCGGGCTCGCGCGAACCGTTGGGTGTTCGGCGACCGCATGATCGGCGCCTACCTGTTGCGGTTCAGCTGGACCCGGATCGTCCGGCATCAGATGGTGTCGGGGCGGGCGTCACCCGACGATCCCGCCCTGGCCGAGTACTGGGCCAGACGGCGCCGACGACACGCACCGCCGCTCGGCGGCCGTTCGGTGGGCCTATTGCGGGTCCAGCACGGTCTCTGCGCATCATGCGGCGCACCGTTGCTCGACGTCGACGGCGAGGCCGGTCTCCCCGAATGGGAGCATGCTCTTGCCGCCACCGCCAACGTGGTCCGCCAACGGGTGGTCGCCACGGGGCGAGACGCTGGCACGCCGGACGAACCCGCCACCCACCGTCTTGTGCACGCCGATTGTCGGAGGCGGCCCTATGCCGTCGCCGTCATGACACCCAACGTTTCGGCTTCTCCGTGACCGGGGCCTGCTTGAGCCGGATGCGGTGAAAGTCGCACGTCCGGTTCTGAGGGGGCCCCGGGACAGCGATGTCCCGGGGCTACCCGACGACTATTCGTACAGCGATCGGAGCACCGACTCGGGGTGTGTGTTGACGGCGGTCGGCGGGTTCGATGCCCGCCCGGTTGCCACGATGCCCGGCGGCACCGACGGGACTGGTCCGGGAGCATCCAGCACGAGGTGGTCCGCGGCGAAGACCGTGCGCTCTCGTGCTTACGGTGCAGACGGCGCCGGACTCGCGTTTGGGACTCTTGGCTCGCTACCTCGGCTCCGAGAGGCCCTGCGCTGAGCCGCGAGGCCCACAACCGTTGGCCCGGTCCCACAGGTGATCACGCGGTTCCGGCGAGACGAGGCCCTCGAGCCAGCATCGCCGAGCTGGAAGGGTGACGTTGTCGTCGGGCCGTCGTGCGCCAGGGTGACGTTGTCGTCGGGCCGTCGGTGGATGCGTTTGGGAGTGCCTGGGGAGCGCCCACCCCTCCCCCCATCGGCGAGCGCTATCCGCCCGAGCGTTATCGGTCGGCGTGGTGTCGCTCGAGGGGCAGAATCGGGGGTGGTGTAACCGGCAGGGCGGCCCTGACCCCTGACGATCACGCCTGTGGTTGACTTACTTTCGTGGTTAGGGGGGCGGGACGGTTGGCAGCGGTGCTGGGCCTTCTCGTAGTAACCGCCGGTTGTAGCCGTCCTTCGACGGGCACTGTGATGGTTGTGTGGAACCCCACCTCTGCATCGCCCGTAAATGCGTCGCCAGCATTTGGGGGCACGGTGAAGCTTGTTGGAGCGACACACACGTACAACGTCTACGTCGGGCCGAGTGACCAATCCACCGTGCAAGTGCTGCCGGGGAGCTACACCTGGAAGGTGACAGCGCTCAGCGGGAATTGTACCGGGAGCACCTTTCACGTCACCACAGGCAGGTCGGTCCCCGTTTTCGTGACCTGCTCCCTGCCGTAACGCAAAAGTGCCGTCCTGCGCTGCTTGGCGGCTCCGGCAAACCTAAATCGGGGGTCGCACAACCCGTCAGTAGTGATCGGTCCTGAGTCAGCCATTCAGGGAGTCCGCCGGGTGGCCGATCACCTCACTGTGGCCCTCTTGATCCTCGCTCAAGTTCTGGTCGTCGGAGTCCTGATCCTGGCGATGGCCATGCTGGGCACAACCCACCAGCGTGTCGTGCGGGTCTTGACCGAAAGCATGGAAGACGGGCGCACCAACCAGGATCGGTGGAAGGCGTTCTTGGTTAGGGAGCTGCGGCACAATGAGGAATAGTCAAGACTTGTGGATTGACTGGGCCTGTGATCACGCGGCAACCTGATCATCGGATGGATTCTCGACCAGCACCCCCTTCCTGAACACCGCTCCTGCGCGCACGAGAGCGACGAGATGCGCGCCTCTGATCTTGCGCCAGCGCGTCTGTGCAGACTCCATGAGCTTGAATGCCATCGCGAGCCCTGCTGCTCGAGATCCGGGTCCCTTGGTGACCTTGGTCCGGAGCCTGACCGTGGAGAA
>JBEKWB010000200.1:0-4034 GCA_049513455.1 Acidimicrobiales bacterium | reverse complement strand
GTCACGATGCGGAAGCACACCTCGGAGCCGAGCGGCATGTCATGGGACTGCTTGGTGTTGGCATTGCGGAACGTCAAGGCCCCGATCACGTTGAGGAGAACGGGAATGGCCAGCACCACCCAGACGTAACTGATGCCGTCGACTATTTCCGCCGCCGGGCCGTGGGCGGGGCGCGAGTGACTCCAGAACCACAGCATGAGGGCGGAGATGGGGATCCCGACCACGACGAACGAGACGGCGAAGGTGACCCTCACCCTCCAGGGGGCCCAGGGCCTCTCCTCGGTCGGGACCGGGCGGCTCCGGCGCAGGTGCGACCGGGCGAGGCCCGGCTCCGACTCGACCGCAGGATCGAATTCGGGCGCGTCGAGGAGTGCCGTGGCCACCGAGTCGAACAACGACATGAAGGGCGGCGCCGGATCGGTCTCGTCCGCGACGTCGGGCCGTAAGGCCGGCGCAACCGTCATACGGCCTGCACCGTCGCCACGGGATTTCGTGCCCGGGACCACTCGAGCTGCGCGGTCAACCCCTCCCGGAGCGAGACGCGCGGCTCCCAGCCGAGGACCCGGTGGGCCCGCTCGGTCGTGCCTCCGGTCTTCTGCACGTCGCCGGCCTCCGTGGAGTACCGCTCCCAGGCCACGGGCACGCCGGCCACGTCCTCCACAATTCCGATCAACTCGGTCATGGCCACGTGCGATCCCCCGGCGATGTTGACGACGGTGCCGGGGGCGACATCGCGGAACCCGGCCTCGATGTTGGCGTTGACGACGTCGGAGACGAATGTGAAGTCCCGGACCTGCCGGCCGTCGCCGAAGAGGGCGAACGGCTGTCCGGTGACGGCGCAGTCGGCGAGCCGGCGGATGGCCATGTCGGGACGCTGGCGCGGTCCGTACACGGTGAAGTACCGGAGGGACACGGTCGGCAGGGCCCAGTTGGCGGCGTAGAGCGCGCAGAGGTGCTCGGCGGCCAGCTTGGTCACCCCGTAGGGGCTGTTCGGATGGGGGAGGTCGGTCTCCTTGGTGGGGTACGAGGTGGCGTTGCCGTACACCGACGAGCTCGACGCGTAGACGAGGCGCGGCGTGGCGACCGCCTTCGCCGCCTCCAAGAGGCGTTGGGTGGCCTTGACGTTGTGCTCGCAGTAGTCGGAGAAGCCCTCCCCCCAGGACATGCGCACTCCCGGTTGGCCGGCCTGATGAAAGACGACCGTCGCCCCGTCGAGCAGCGCCCGCAGATCGCCGCTCCGCAGGTCGACCGAAGCAAACGAGAACCCCGGCAGGTGTGCCATATCCGCCAGGTTGCGCAGCTTCTCCTGCGGGTCGTAGTAATCCGTGAGGCAGTCGATCCCGAGTACCTGCACCCCCGACGCGCAGAGCGCCTCGCAGAGGTGGCTCCCGATGAAGCCGGCTGCTCCGGTGACGACGACGTTCATGGTCTTGGCCTTTCACTTGCGTGGGGGGGGAGGGTGAGCGCGTTCATGCCGTCGCACCGAGTGGGGCCAGGGAGGCCAGGGGATCAGCCCCGTTGCCGCCGGCGCGGATACGGTCGGCCGCGTCCGTCACGGTTGCCTCGTCGACCGCGCCCCCCCCGACGAACTCGTACGCGCGTGCCACCCCCCGCACGTAGCGCTCGATCCCGAATTCGGCCTGCAGCACCCGCGCCCCCTCGACGGCGCGGGTGCGGACCGGGCCGTCGTCGAGGAGCATTCGGATCCCGTCGGCGAGTCCGGCTGCCGTCGGGCGCACCAGCACGCAGGAGTGCTCGTCGAGCACCTGGGTGTGGCTGGCGATGTCGGTTGCCACTATGGGGCGCCCGGAACGCAGGTAGGAGAAGACCTTGAGCGGGGTGTTGCGCCCCCGCTCCCGGGGGGAGACCAGCACGTCGGCCGCCATGAGGTAGGCCGGTATGAGCGTGGAGGGGATGGTGCCGAGCAACCGGACGGTGTCGGCGACGCCGAGCTCCGAGGCCCGCTTCTGGAGCTCGTCGACCTGCTCGGGTCGGCCGCCCGCGATCACCAGCACCGCCGGCGAGTGGCGGAGCTCGACCATCGACTCCAGCAGGAGCTGCACGCCCTGGTAGGGCTCGAGGGTCCCCGAGTAGAGGATGATCTTCGATCCGTCCGCCACCCACGACGAGCGGATGTACGACGACAGGGCCGGGTCCGGATCGGCCTCGAGCGAGATGTTGAACACCGTCTCGACCGGGGTGCTGGCACCTTGCACCACGCGGTCCGCGATGAGGGGGAAGTGGGCGATGACCGCGTCGGAATGCCGGATCACCGCGTTCTCCAGCGTGGCGGCCATGACGGTGAGGGGATTGCGGCGACCTACGCCGTAGTTGCGCAGCACGTCGGCCCAGTCGTTCCCCATGTCGTAGACATGGGGAGCCCTGCACAGCCGGGCCAGGGCGGGACCGAACAGCCCCGCCTCTTCATGCGTGTGCACGACGTCGTAGCGGCCGCGGACCCCCTCCCGGAAGGCCCGGACCGTCGTGGCGCCGTTGAGGAAGAACTTGGCGAACGAAGGTCCGACGGCAACCTTGTGGACACCGGGCAGGGTGGCGCGGAGGTAGCGCAGGCCCTCCACCGGCAGGTCCTCGCCGACCGGGTACGTCACCAGGTCGACCTCGTGGCCCAGGGCGCACAGGGCCTGGCAGCGGTTGAAGACGCTGATCGGCGTCCCCCGGGGTGAGTACACCGGGTGGGGGGAGACCATGAGGACGCGCATCACGCGGCCCCGATCGCCGTTCGGGGCCGGGCGTGGCGGGCGCGATCGCGTACGCGCTGGCGTCCCCGCCGGGCCCGGATGGTCAGGTAGAAGGGGATGCCGATGACACCGAGGGCCAGGGTCTGCACCGTGATGCAGACACCGACGGCGGCACCCTGGCCCCCGGTGGCATGTCCCCCGGCGGCCAGGAAGGTGGCGAAGACACCTTCACGCAGGCCATAGCCACCGAGGGAGATGGGCAGCATGGTGACCGCCGTGGTCGTGGTGATCACCAGTGCGCTGTAAGCCAGCGGGACATGGATCCCGATGGCACGGATGAACATGGACTGGCTGGCCACCACGACCATCCAGAAGAAGAGACCCCGCAGGGTGGCCTGCAGGAGGTAGCTGCGCTGGCCCCGGAACTCGTGGAGCGCCCCCAACAGCTTGGCGACGATCACCCCGGGCCCCCGCTTGAGCAGGCCCCATCGACCCAGGACCCCCATGGCCGGGCTGAGGGTCAGCACCACCAGCACGAAGCCGCCGGCCAGGACGGCCAGCGAGAAGGGCCGGATGCGGTTGGCGTACCCGAGGGACAGCGTGGCAGCCAGGCCGAGTGCCGTCAGCACGATCATGCCCGGGAAGTTGCAGAGGCGGCGCAGCACCACCGACGCCGCTGCGGGCACCCGCTCGGCGGGCACGGTCGCCAGCGACGTGGCCCGCACGAAGTCGCCCCCGATGGAGCTGGGGAGGGCGGCGTCGAAGACGTCGCCCCCGAGCTCGAGATGGAGGCAGCGGCCGTAGGAGCGGGGGAGCCCGTTCGCCCCGGCCAGCCCGTGCCACTGCCACACCGTGAGCAGGATGGTGACCACGGCCACGCCGTAGCCGGCGGCCAGCCATCTCGGATTCGCCGCGGCCAGTGCGTGCACCACGGCGTGGACGCCGACCTTGCGGGCGATCAACCCGAAGGCGGCGATGGTGACGCCAATGCGCACCGCGGTCATCGGGGCGATCCGGCGCTTCCGGGCCACGGACGCCGGTGTCGGCGCCGGTGTTGGCCTGGGGCGCGGCGGCGCCGGTTCTACCCGCACCTCGCGTTCTGAGAGTGTCAGCTCTCCGATCACGCAGGGTCCTCCTCTTCCCCCGGAGCTGGGCGGGTCATGGTCAGGACGTGTGCGTCGTTGCCGGTGGCTTTGCGGACCACGTAGGGCCGGTGATCCGAGTCCTTGAAGTAGACCCGGGTCAGCAACTCGCCGATGAGACCGAAGGACGCGAACTGGAGAGAAGCCACGGCGAAAATGGTCGACACCCCACTGCGCAGGGGAATTTTTCGCA
>JBEKWB010000199.1:0-4082 GCA_049513455.1 Acidimicrobiales bacterium | reverse complement strand
CGACCGAGACGGCGTCCGCGCGAAGGCGCCCCACGCGAGACTGGTGGTCATGGCGACTGATGGCCGGCCGGAGCGACGGTGAGTGCGCCGGCCGCGGTCCATTCCCGCCTCGGCGTACCGCCGCTCGGAGCGCGGATGGCGGCGGGCGGGGCGCTGGCGGTCACGGGCGCAACGGTCGTCGTCCTCGCCGTGCTCACGGCGCAGAATCTCGTCTACTTCGTAGGCGCCATCGTGACCGGCACGCTGGGCATCTCTGCGCTGTGGATCTCCGCCACCAATCACCGATTCCGCTGGTGGGCCACGACCGTCGCCGTGGTCCTCGTGGTCGGAACGGTCGTCATCTTGGTCGCGGACGGTCGCGGCATGGTGGCGGTGGCCATCGCGATCTTCGGCATCGCGGCGGCGTGGTCGCTCGGGACACTGGCGCTGCGCTGGGAGGTCCGCCGGGTCCTCGACACGCGCTGGCACCCGGTACCGGGCACCCGTCATGGCGTCATCTTCATGAACCCCAGGTCGGGTGGCGGCAAGGTGACCAAGCTGAACCTGGCCGACGAATCACGACGCCGAGGGATAGAGCCCGTGCTCCTTCAGCGCCAGGACGACCTGCGGCTGCTCGCCGAGGCCGCGGTGAACCGCGGGGCGGACGCGCTCGGCATGGCCGGTGGTGACGGCTCACAAGCGGTGGTCGCGGCCGTCGCGGCGGCACATGGGCTCCCATTTGTCTGCGTCCCGGCCGGCACGCGAAACCATTTCGCCCTCGATATCGGCATAGACCGCAATGATCCGGTGCGTGCCCTCGACGCCTTCGGGCCCGCTCGTGAAACCACGGTCGACCTGGGCGAGGTGAATGGAGAGGTCTTCGTCAACAACGTGTCCCTCGGCGTCTACGCGAGCATCGTGGCCACTACCGGGTACCGGGAAGCCAAGCGCCGGACGGTCGCCGAGATGTTGCCCGATCTGCTGGGGCCCGAGGCACCCCCGACGGAGCTGACCGTCGACGGCCCGGACGGACCCATTGTGGGAGCCCAGGTGATCCAGGTGTCCAACAATCCCTACACGCTGTCGAGCTTGAGCGGCTTCGGTTCCCGCCCTCGCGTCAACATGGGCACGCTCGGGGTGGCAACTCTCTCCATCGAACGACCGATCGACGTGAACCGCTTGGTCGCTCTGGAACTGGCCGGTCATCCCGAGCGCTACGAGGGCTGGCGCCAGTGGACGGCCCGAGAGCTCGAGGTGAGGGGAACCCACCCGGTGGCCGCCGCTGTGGATGGGGAGGCGCGCTCCTGGGTCACTCCTCTGCACCTTATGATTCACCCTGCTGCGCTCCGAGTCCGCATCGGCCGCGGGCAATCCGGAGCCTCACCTGCATTCCAGTGGACACCGTTGAAAGTGTCCACGCTCTTGGGCCTCAGCCGAATCGTCTGTGGTCGACCGAGCGGCATCGTTGCACCCGAGCCCGGCGGAGGCACATGACCGTTGCCCAGGATCCTTCTCAGAGCCCCAGGGCTCTTCGAACCCTTCGCGACCTGCGTCGCCGAGTGATGACGGACGTCCATGCGCTGGACGAATCCGTCTACGACGCCGTTGCTCGCACATCGACACCCGCCCTTGACGGGCCGGTCACCTGGATCTCGAACGCCGCGAACTACGGCAAGCTCTGGGTTGCGATCGCCGCTGTGCTGGCATTGACGGGCGGTGCGCCAGGTCGACGAGCGGCCGGGCGCGCCTTGATGGCCCTGGGTGCCACATCGATCACGGCGAACCTGGCCGTGAAGCAGGTGGTCCCCCGGCGGCGGCCGGAACGACCCACCGTCAATCCGGCCCGGGCAGCACGCATGCCTGCCTCCAGTTCATTCCCTTCGGGGCACACGGCGTCCGCCTTCGCCTTTGCCACCGCGGTGACGGCCGATTTTCCCCTCTTGTCGGCACCCTTCTTCGGTCTGGCCACCGTGGTCGGCTACAGCCGCGTCCACACGGGTGTGCACTATCCCACGGACGTCATCGCCGGTGGGATACTCGGCTGCTCGTTGGCCACCGTGGTCTGCGACGCCACCCTCCGAGTCGGCCCCCTGTCACGCCGTCCGGGCGCCTGACAGACGGAGCCGACTCCTCAGGTTCCGGCGCTCAGTCCCGCCTGTTGAAGATGCTCAAGAAGAACAAGAACACGTTGAGGGCGTCCAAGAAGATGGATGCCGCCAGGAGCGGAGCGGAGTCGATATTGCGGATCCTTCTCAGCCTCTGAAAGTCGAACGCCGTCAGGCCCGCAAAGATCACCAGGCCGGCTATTGAGTAGACGAGTGCGCCGCTCGGAATCTGGGCGAAGATCAGGACGATGCCGAGAAGGATGAGGACGAGGAGCGCCCAGAAGCAGCCTCGTGCGAGCGCCGACAGGTCGCGACGGGTGGCGTAGCCCACTGCGCCCAGTGCGAGCATGAACAACGCCGTCGCTCCACCTGCCTGCCACAGCGCTTCGGGATTCGTGCTCGAGTAATACTGCAGAGTCGGCGCGGTGGCCAGCCCGACGAGTAGCCCGAACGCGAAGAGCAGGACCATTGCGGACGAGACCGAACGCTGCACGGCGAACCGCATGGCGATGAGGCAACCGAGCGCGCCGAGAAACAACACAAACCCAAGCCCGTAGGACAGGGAGCGGCCCAGATAGGCCCCGAGTGCGAACAGTCCAGCCGTCGCCGCGACGAGCCCCATGGTCTGACCGAACAGGGTCTGGGTGTCATCAGATCGGACGAGCCCGCCCCCGGTCTCGTAGTCAGGGGCCCACTCGCTCACGAAAGCCCCATCGGTCTATCGGCCGGCCCGCGCCGGTAGCTCACGCGCCGCCTATGTCTCATCGCGCACTACCACCACCGGACAGCGAGCCTTGGCCACGCAGTGCTCCGTCACTGAGCCGAGGAGCATTTCCGCAAGCTCGCCATCACCGCCACTCCCCACAACGAGCAGTTCCGCCCCTTCGGATGCCTCCACCAGATGGTGCGCAGGGTGACCCTCCTCGACGATCGCTTTGATCCGGATGCCCGGGTGCCGACCTCGAATCGCTTCGAGGGCACCCTCCATCACCACCTCGCTGTCGTACCTCGGGTCGTACTCAGGATCACCGGGCGCCCACCCGACGGTGGCCGGCCACTCCCATGTCATCAAAGCCTCGAGGGTCGCTCCGGTCAGCTCGGCCTGGGTGGCGGCCCACTCCGCAGCGGCAATCGAGGAGGGGGCGCCGTCAACACCGAGAACGATCCGACGAGGCTGATCGGCAGACGCTGTTGTCACAGTCTCCGTGCCTCGACCCGAGCTCTCTTGTCGATCACCATGTGCCCCGCCGACGACCACAACAGGGCAAGGTGCCTGATGCACGCACTCGCGGCTGACCGAGCCCAGGACGAGGCTCGTGAAGCCGCCGCGACCACGCGTCCCCACCACCAAGAGATCTGCGCCTCCGCTCTCCTCAATGAGGACGGGAGCGGGTACACCGTCGACGATCTTGGTCGTGATGGCGGCTCCGGGTGCAACGGTTCTCGCGCGCACCGACGCCTCATCCACGTCCTTTTCGCTCCTGTCTCGTACGGCACGCGGGTCTGTACGGGCATGGCTCTCACCCGAGACGGCGACGATCTCCAGGAGAGCCCCCGTGAGCCGCGCCTGTCCTGCCGCCCACTCCAAGGCGCGTCGAGCGCCCTCTGAGCCGTCGATGCCGACAACGATCCGGTGTGTCTTTCCGGCATCCTCCATGTTGGAGACGGCATTCGTCGTCGCGTCGGGTTCGCCACTCACGGCCGATTCAGATCTTCCAAGCGCCCGCTCAACGCCAACCACCATTCGATCTTCGGGACGCCGGGGCTGGGAGGGTAGGGCCGATGGTCCCGATACTCACTATTCGGAGCCTGAACGACAGGAGTGAGCCGCTCAGCCTCTTCTGAAAATCCAGAGCCTCATCCGAATCATTTCAGGAGGGATGCTCCCGGGACCAACGACCCTAGCCACAGTGCTTCGTCCCGGTCACCCTGGACACGGTGACTAGTTCCTTGCACACGCTGATCGACAAAATGTTGTCTATGCCGCGACGGGGAGAG
>JBEKWB010000198.1:0-4186 GCA_049513455.1 Acidimicrobiales bacterium | reverse complement strand
CGCCCTGTGATGGATAGACCGCAGACATGAGAAGCCCGGACTGGCGAAGGATCGTCGGAGTCGTTGTCGAGAGTTAGCGCTAAGTTCTGACGACCGTCCTGCCGATAACTAGCTAGCGGACTCTGCCTACTCTTACGTTGGCGATCCGTCCGCGCCGTCTTGTCGGAGATTGGAGTGGCCGTGAAAAGGCTTCTTGCAGCACTGTTCGTTGCAGCGTCCCTGGCTCTCGTCGCAACGGTAGCCAGCGCCAGCACACCACTCCGCCTGAAGTCGGTCACAAACCCCGAACACTCAGGCGGATCCGTCACGCTAACTGGAACTGGGTTCAAAGTAGGCGATTCCATCGAGTGGGTAATGACGAAAGGGCCCACCGTTGTTGGCAAGCCGCTTACCGTCACCGCGACAAAGCTGACCGCTACAGCGCCTTTCGCTCCTGCGGCGGGCACCAATCCGTGGTCTGTGTCGGTCATGGCCTCGAAGACGATTGTCTCAAACCGGCTAGCGGTGAGAGTGATCACGGGCCTGCAGCTAGTCTCGATCAGTCCGGCAAATGCCTACAACTGTCACATGATCACCCTTCACGGTTCGGGCCTCGCCAGTGTAAACCTTGTGTGGTTCGGTAGCGCCTACCAGAAGCCGAGCGCCGTCTCGTCAACGCAGATTCAGGTTGAGGTTTCAGAGTTTGCCGAGAACGGCGCTGAGGTCGTGGCTGAGGACCCAAGTGGCCTTCACTCGAACCCGCTTGTCATCACGATCCTGCCAGGCGGCTGTTGAGTCTGCGGACACAGGGAGGGGAACCTCCGCTTACGGCTTCTCGGTCGAATGACGAAAGGGAAACAGGAATGGCTGTTCTAGTGGTTCACACCTGGGTTCCTTGGGTAGTACCCATTGCGATTGCCGTTGTGTTCGGACTAATGCGGTATGCCATCGGACATGCTCCAGTCCGGTACCTCACTCAGGACACCAAGGTGCAAAGTGAAGGGGGTTCTCTAAGTCTGGAAGGACAAGATGCGCTGATACAACGCATGGCCGATGAAAATACATATGCCCGTTTGCATAGAGAAACCAACATTCCTTCATAGATCCAAACGGGGCGCAAGCCCGTCCAAGCGAACGGAGTGGTCAACCCTGTAGACGTTGCGGGCTCAGACCCAACGTCGCATGTTGCAACAGTGCGAGTGGCCCGATCAGACCACCCGGTAGCGTTCGAGGAGTGCGCTCTGCGCAGCAAGTCAGAGGTGGGGCCAGTTCAACGAAGTAGAGTGCAAGGCGGATCGCCCACAACCTGTGCGTGCTGATCGCGTGCATTCACGAGATCGGACTTAAGATGCCCCAGTTTTCCCAGCGACCAATGAGTTGGTCGGATAACGTAAGACTCACGTCAATTGCTTCACTTCAGGATTCATCGTGAGCGTCGATCTCACCCACATCAACGCACGACTCGAATGGGCCAAGCAACAGATCGCGGACCTCGAATCCCGGTATCCAGCCTTTCGTGAACGTAAGCCCCACGAAATCATCCGTAAGCCGAATCCCGAGAGTGCGGATCGCGTCGACTTGGTCTTGCAGATCAACGAACCGGCCGCGACAGATGTCATCAGAGAGGTCGCCCTGCGGAGCGGCGATGTCGTGCACTCGCTGCGGGCCGCTCTCGACTATCTCGCCTACGCCGTTGTACCCAGTCCGACCACAGACACAGCCTTCCCGGTCTGGCGGAGCGACAAGAGTCCCGTTCCAGGTACATCTCAGTGGAAAGGCTGTGTGCTGGGAAAAGTAAAGGGTGCCCCGTTCGACTTCATCAAACTGTGTCTTGCGTTGGAGCCGTACTTTGGAGGGAACCACGAACCGATCAGAATCCTGGACTATCTCGACATCGTGGACAAACACCGCCTGATAATCGGTGCCTTCGCTTCCTACGAGAGTCTCAATTTCGACGCCGCTGGCATGTTGAGGGGCCTCCCCGGCACCCCGGCCGATCTTCCCGAAATGCGAATCGGTCTTCGTCCCGCGGAGCGATTCCCTCTCCAAGATGGTTACGTACTCTTCACTGCACCCGTCAATGCGATGGACAAGATGAACGCGCAGCCGATGATTGAGATAGCTCTCGGTGAGCCTCCACCCCTGCTGGGTCGGTCTATTGTGCCAGCGCTCACCGAGCTTTCGGATTGCGTCAGCGACTTGATCGACCAGTTCCGGCGTGTTCTCTAACGTCGGCGCGACACTTGGCCAATGCCCTACATCGTGAACGTCAAGAACGCAGCCAGCAGTCTCGCCAGCCGGACTCGGCCCTGGCCGCGGGGGAGTGCTGATCTTCGGGAGATCACCCAAGCCATCGCGGACCTGGCTGACTGTCTGAGCGACCTTGCTGACTGCGTGAGCGACCTTGACTCGAAAGTTGCTCGGCTCAAGAACAGATAACGCGTCAGGCTGCTCCGCGGCGCTGTGGTCGCGGCGTAGCGCCGCGTCACGGCCGTCTGTCCTGGTCAGGACCACAATTTCTTTTTGGCGCAGAAACCCCGTTTGGGACAAAAACCGCCCTACCTGGGCATTTGTAATGCAAGGCCGCACGTCCGCAGTTGTGCACATTTATGCGTATGGAGGCATGAATACCCGTACATTTTGGCTGGAGAGCCCGGCGTGAGGAAACTGCATTGGGCATAGGGTTCGACCCACCCCCGACCTCATTCGAAGATTGCGGACCGGGTTGCTACGATGAGGCAGGTCGGGGCTATATTGAACCTCGTCCATAGACTCGTGGCCTTTTCCTATGACATCAACATAGGAACCCTGTAGGTTACTAGGACAGGGTTGGGTTGCTCGAAATGCGCTCGACACGCTGGCCTTATGCACATAAGAGCACGTCAGGTTGGGTGTATCTCGGTCAATCCGTTGAGGTTAGTCGTCGTGCACTCAGC
This sequence comes from Acidimicrobiales bacterium, assembly GCA_049513455.1. Lineage (GTDB taxonomy): Bacteria > Actinomycetota > Acidimicrobiia > Acidimicrobiales > RAAP-2 > Bog-473. Next base: position 1,271 of record JBEKWB010000198.1, on the reverse strand, counting down.
AACATCTGAGAGGGGCCGTATCGGTCCCGAATCACCATCCGGCCACGCTCAGGACCCGGCGTCGGAGTAACGATGACCAGTCCATCCGCTACAGCCTTGGCCAATGTCTTTCGAGCATTCATGGCGTTGCCAGGGATGAGATCCAACAGGCCTGACTTCGTGTATTTAAAGGGTTCGGCAAGGACTCGTCTAATTATCTCCGAGTGCTGGTCGTTCCGGCGAGCGGCGACCGTGCCGGTTGTCCGCGAGATGGACCATGAGATGTCGCCCTCGTTGTCCATTGTGTCGTCATCAAAGGCTCCGAGGTCGATCACGAGATCCCACGAGGTACCGCCCCACTGCCGTGAGCCAACGTCGAAGGAAAGCTCGAAATGACCAGTCGAGACATCTGAACGACTCTCGTCCTTTTCAACGATCCACCAGGAGTCCGACCATTCGGCTGGCCCCGCACCTGTAATCCGTCGGAGCCCTGAGCCCGTCCCGGTCTGGTTGTAATGGTTGCCGATGATCAGATCCGCACCGTATTCGTTGACCGTATGGCCGAGCCAGACCAACTGCTCACCCTCGACGTGCAACATCTTGCCCTCGGACGCCGAGCCGTGGAATGCGTAAAACGGCTCGATAATCACCAGACCGGGCCACAGTTCCTTCATGTTGCGCACAAGGGAATGTCGGAACTGGTCTGAGACTGTCGAGGCGACGTCGAAAGTGCTGAACAGTGGCAGGTCGGCGAGGTTGACCCCGTAGGCCCGGGCGATACGCTCAAGCCGCCGTGTGTAGGGCAGACGCCCACCTTCTCCCACCATCATGAGGGTTGGGATCGGTGTTGGCACCTGGAACTGCCCGAGAATCGGGACACCAGCGGCAGCACCGACTGCGATGAACTGGGCGATGTACGACTTCAGTGACTTCTCGGCTCCTGCCAGCATGCCGTATGTCGGCTGGATGATCAGGCCCTTGGCCGTCCAGACCGGAGGCGTGTTCGAGTCGATGAGATCCTGAGGTGTCCACAGCTTGAACCGATTCTCTAGCTTCGCTGGGTCCAGCGTGTCGGTGACCTCGTCCTCCGAGATACCAATGTAGCCAGCGATCACCTGCGGGTCTTCTGCTAGATCCGTTGTAATCATTGGGCGCTCCTCACCCCCCTTTAGGCCCGAGGACGGTAGCTCGCCGGCACAAGGTTTCATCGGCATCCTGAGGCTGGGGCTTTAGGTAGCGACGCCGTCGGTGGGTCGAGCTGCTGAGCGCCACGCCAAGGCTTCTGCACGCCG
>JBEKWB010000197.1:0-4187 GCA_049513455.1 Acidimicrobiales bacterium | reverse complement strand
GGGCTCCGGTCCTGCTCCCCACCAATCCCCCCACGGACTCGCCGAGCATCCCGGCCTACTTCAACGGGTTGGGTCCGTGCGTCGGATGCACGGTGACGCCGCCCAGCACATAGGGGCCTCAGAGCGGTCCAATGGTGTCAGTCGGCCCAACGATGTCCATCTGTCGCCGCTCCATGTCCTGGAGCGCTCCGAGCGCGTGCATGGCGGCGGCCCAAGCTGCCGCCACCGAGACCATTGAGCACTGGCGGAGCCGGTTGAGCGAGTCGGCATTCGACCGACTGGGAGCGGCCCTCGACACACTTGCCGAGCCGGGTCAGCTCCGGCCGACCTGGTGAAGAACTCGTGCATTGCGTCTCCGCCGCCAGAGTAATGTCGGCGGCCGTTAGCGATCGGATTCCGGCCGTTGAGGCACCTGCCGTTTGTCATCGAGTCTGATGTCGAGTCAAAAAGGGGCCGCAACCGTCGTCACTCGGCTCGCAGGGGATTGGCAGGTCGTGCCCGCCACCGGGCTGTCTGGTGGCGCTCTGATTCTGGAGCCGCGTCTACCCGCGTCTGAGCGAGATTGCCAGGCTGGGAACGACGAAGGATAAGAGAAAGATCGGCAAGATGCTCTTTCCGCTGCATCGGAAGCTGGCGATTTCGCCCTCGGCGGCGTCGAAAGTCTTGGTTCGGCTGGAGTTTCGGCCGTTGCGGACTTGGAGGGTGTGACGTCCGGGTTCGACTGGCGTCTCGAATGTGTCGCTTAATTCGAGTGATCCGACACGCTCGCCGTCGAGCACGACGTCGTACGTGCCACGGCGGACCTCCACTCCGATTGCTCTGTGCGTCAGCTTCAGCGTTGCCGTCATTGTTGGTCTCCTCTTTTCTCTGAATAGTGTTTCTGTGGGTGCACCGTGACGGACGTCATGGGCCGTTGACGGTCATCCACGTATGCCGGTCACGAGTCGTTCCCGGTCGAACATCGCGGCCACGACGTGCCAGGCGAGCAGGTCGAAGGCCAGCAGGGCGGCGGCGAGACCGAGCGCGAGACAATCGCCGACTCCCAGGTCGGCGCGATGAGCGTGCCCAGCGTCCATAGAGTCACACACTTTTCAGGCCCTGGCCGGCCGAATGCTTGACGCGAGCGGTTGAAGTGATTCCGTGCATGGAGCGGTCCGAGCCTGTGGGAAGGTTCAGCTCGACGGATGAGTGACCGAAGGGGCCCCATGACGCTCGAGCGACATGGCTCCTGCCGTTTGGCCCGGCTCTTCTCCCCCAATGTGTGCGCCCGCACCTCCCTGCTGACCTCGCTCCCCGTCGTGACCGCCCCCTCTCCGCTCGACGTGTCCGGCTCGGCGCGGCTGACGGTGGATGACGTGGCCCGCCAGCAGTTCGAACGCCAGAGGATGGCGCCCCTGTCCAAGGGCGGGCACCGTCGCACGACCGGGCCATCGGGAGCGCCCGCGCCCGAGGCTCAGTGCGACTTCAGATGAAGTCGGCCAGGCCCTCCCACCCCTCGGGTGGCGGGGCGAGGCGCCAGAACTGCTCGGGGACGTGGCTTTCCAAGCGGGCCGTGAGGGCGTGCTCGTTCTCCAGCGGGGGGATCTGGCTGGTGTAGCAGAAGATCGCCCGGCGCTTGAGGTCCTCGTCGGGCTCGAGCGGGACGATGGCCGGGGTGGGCCAGGGCTGGGCCCGGAGCAGTCTGGCCACCCGCCAGGCCAAGAGGCCGGGGATGTGCTTGTAGCCGTGGTCCTCGTAACAGAACCATTCGCGGCCCAGCTGCTCTTCGCGCACCAGGAGCGACGCCTCGTGGGTCAGGACGTGATCCGGATTGCCCAGGCCCATGGGGACGAAGACCGCGGTCGGGTCGAGCTCGGCGATGCACGCGCCGAGTGCAGGTGCCACGTCGGGCGGCGTGGGCCGATCGGCGGGGGCCAGGTACTGGTGGTCGGGGAAGTCGAGCCAGCGATGGTCTGATCCGAGCACCTCGAGCGCGGCCAGATCCTCGAGGCGCCGCGCCGCGACGACGTCGTCGCCCGGTTTGAACCCGCCCCGTGCATCCCACTCCGACGGCACCTCGGGGTAGGCCGGGGGCCGACCGGCCAGGACGGTGATCACCGTGGTGTCCGGGTAGCTGGCCAGCAGGTGCCCGGCCCCCATGGCGGCGTCGTCGAAGTGGGGGGAGACGACGGCAATGCGCCTGAACGCGGCCGGGTCGACTTCCCCCCAGGTCGCCTTCGCGAAGGTCACGGCAGTGACTATACGGGGACGGGCTAGACGGGGACCTCGTCGATCTCACCGGGGTGGTGGTTCCGGAAGTGCGGCATGACGAGGCCGATGACCACCGCCCCCACAATGCACGCCAACCCACCCGAGACCACGGAGAACTCGATGCTGGTGGCCGTGGCCACCCCGCCCGACTCCATGTCACCGAGACGGGGACCGCCTTGGACCACGGCCATCTGGATCGACGACATCCGGCTGCGGAAGCGGTCCGGGATGCTCGTCTGGAGAATGGTGTTGCGCAGCACGGCGGAGATCACGTCGGCCCAGCCGGCGATGGCCAGCATCACCAGGGCCACCCACAAGGTGTGGACCAACCCGAACACGGCGATGGCCGCGCCCCAGGCGACGACGGCCAGGATCACGGCCCAGCCCTGGCGTTTGAGGTGGGCCACCCAGCCGGTGGCCACCGCCCCGACGAGGGCGCCGACGCCGGGGGCGGCGTAGAGGAAGCCCAAGGTGATGGTGCCGCCTCCGAAGACGGAGCCGGCCATGGCCGGGAACAGCGCCCGGGGCATGCCGAAGACCATGGCGTTGATGTCGATGATGTAGACGCCCTGCAGCACCTGGCGGCTGCGCAAGAAGCGCATGCCCTCCTTGGCCGACTCCCAGGGGTTCAGCGCGGGGCCGTCGGCCGGCGGGATGGGGTTCATCATGGAGGTGGCCACCATTGCCACCACAAAGGTGCCGGCGTCGATCCCGTAGACGAGGGGGAGCCCGAGGCCGAGGAGCAGCCCCGAAAGGGCGGGGCCGACGACCGTCCCCACCTGGAAGGTCACCTGCATCATGGCGGCGGCCGCCGAAATCTGCCGCCGTTCGACCAGGCCGGCGACCGACGCCATGCGGGCCGTGTTGGAGAAGCCGTTGAAGGCGGCCGCGAGGGAGCTGATCAGGTAGAGGGCGAGCAGCGAGGGCCGGTGGACGCCGGCATTGGCGGCCAGAGCGGCACTGGTGAGCGCCAGGGCGGCCGCCGTGCCCAGCATGATCCGCCGGCGGTCGAGGGAGTCGCCCAGCGGTCCGGCGAGGAGGGCACCGGCGATGAAGGGCAGCAGTTGGGCCAGGCTGATGGCACCCACCTGGAGGGACGAGTGTGTCAGTCGGTACACCTGATAGGGGATGGCGACCACCGTCAGCTGTGTGCCCAGCATGGAGATCAACTGGCCGGTGAACAGCAGCCTGAAGTCCCGGCTCTGGCGCAGCGGGGTGATGTCCACCAGGATCTTGCCCGGCATGGGGGCCCAGCCTACGGGGATCGATTCCACCCACCCGTTTACCTTCCCGTCGCGCAACCGGGGGTGCGAAAAATCCGACGCCACGCGGCCCCCTAGGATGGGCACGATGACTCCCGCCGGTGACGAGCGGCCCATCGGCGCCCCCGAACAACTGGCCCGACAACTCGAAGAGGTTGCGGCCAATGTCGGCTCGGTGCTCTATGGCAAACGCGATGTGGTGCGCCTGACCCTCGCCTGCCTGGCGGCCGAGGGCCACCTCCTGATTGAGGACCTGCCCGGAGTGGGCAAGACCACCCTGGCCAAGGCGCTGGCCCAGACCCTCGGGCTGCACTGCCGCCGAGTCCAGTTCACCGCCGACCTCCTGCCCTCGGACCTCATCGGGGCCATGGTCCTCGACCGCGAGCGCATGACGCCGGTCTTCCACCCCGGCCCGGTGTTCACGAACATCCTGCTGGCCGACGAGTTGAACCGGGCTTCGCCCAAGGCCCAGTCGGCGTTGCTCGAAGCCATGGAAGAGGGACAGGTGAGCGTGGACGGCGTCACCCGCCCGCTCCCCAAACCCTTCATGGTGATCGCCACCCAGAACCCCTACGACTCGGCGGGCACCTACCCGCTTCCCTTCAGCCAGCGTGACCGGTTCCTGTTGCGGACCAGCATCGGCTACCCGGGCCGACAGGCCGAGGACCGGTTGCT
>JBEKWB010000196.1:0-4239 GCA_049513455.1 Acidimicrobiales bacterium | reverse complement strand
GCCACGGGAAGGGGCATGGTGCCCGACACGACCTCGGCCGTCAACGTGACGTGGAGGTCGTCGAGCTCATCATCGAGGTCGTCGATCGCCGCGGCCGCGTTGGCCGAGCGCTCGGCGAACGCGTCGCCCGTGCAGCGCCAGATGGTGGTGGCCACCTCGCCCATGCGTTCGACCAGGCCGCGGCTGCGGGCCGACATCTCGGCACCCAGTCCCCGGGCGGCGCGGCGGGCGATGTGCTCGGCCAGGTCGCCGTTGCGTTCTATGTCGGGGAGCATCCGCAGGATCGCCACCATCTCCCTGCGCTCGTCCGGCGTGGTCTCGCCGTACACGAGCTGCAGCTGGACCGAATCGGAGATGTCCCGGATGATCCGGTCGATGACGTCGTCCCGCTGCACCAGCACCTTGGCCGCCTCGCGGTCCCCGGCCAGCAAGGCATGGGTGGCGCCGGCGATACCCTCGCCGACCAGGGCGAAGACCTGGGCGAACAGCCGGTCCACCTCATGGGGGACGGGAATGGTCGGCCACAGCGGCTGCTCCATGACCAAGGGCCCGAGAACGGGGGTTGAAGTGTCGGCGTCGTCCGTGCCCTTGAAGCGGCGCACATTGCCGCCAATCCGAAACGCCATCCCCGGTACGTTACCGGTCGTGCGCCGGTCGAACCCGTGGGCGGGGTCGGCCCATGACTCGGCTGTGCGATACACCCCGACGTTACGCTGGGGTCGTGGTCCTCGGAGTAGTCATCGGTCTTGTCGTGGGTCTGGCGGCGGGGTTGGTCTGGGACCTCATCCGCCACCTCGGCCAGCGGGCGGCGGCCGACACGGCGCAGGCGCGGCTGGCCGACGCCCGGGCGGCGTCGACCGAGTTGGCGAACCAGTTGCAGAGGGCCCTGGACAAGGCCGCGGCGGCAGAGACCGCACGTGCCGTGTGCGCGGCGGAGCTCGAGCTGCTCAAGAGGTCGGACGAGCAGGAGCGGGCCCGCTCCCAGGAAGAACGCCGACGGCTGGCCGGAACCTTTGCCGAGCTGTCGGCCCAGGCGCTCCAGAAGAACAACGAGCAGTTCCTGGCCCTGGCCGAGACGAAATTCAGTCAGGCCCAGACGGCGGCCCAGGGGGATCTCACCCAACGACAGCAGGCCATCGCGCAGCTCTTGAGCCCGCTGAGCGAGACATTGGCGCGTTACGAGTCGGGGCTCCAGAAGATCGAAGTGGAACGCAAGGGCGCCTACGAAGGCCTGAGCGAGAAGGTGGCGCAACTGCATCTCGGCCACGAGCAGCTGCAGAAGGAGACGCGCAATCTCGTCACCGCGCTGCGCTCGCCGCAGACGCGGGGTCGCTGGGGGGAGATCCAGCTGCGCCGGGTGGTGGAGATGGCCGGGATGCTTGCGCACTGCGACTTCGACGAGCAGGTCTCGACCCTCACCGATGACGGGCGCCTGCGACCGGACATGATCGTCCACGTGCCCGGAGGTGGGGAGATCGTGGTCGACGCGAAGGTTCCCCTCGAGGCCTTCCTCCAACTCATCGACGCCGAAGACGACCACGCACGTGCGCTCTTCGGGGCGTCGCACGCCCGGCAGCTCCGGGCCCACGTCGACCAGCTGGCCAAGAAGGAGTATTGGAAGCAGTTCGCCCAGTCCCCCCAACAGGTGGTGGCGTTCATCCCGGGTGATCAGCTGCTCTCGGCGGCCTACGAGGCCGACCCCACCCTGCAGGAGCACGCAATGGCCAACGGCGTGTTACTGACCACGCCGACCATGCTCATCGCGCTCCTCCGTACGGTCGCCTTCGGGTGGCGCCAGGAGCAGCTGGCCGAGAACGCCCGCGAGGTGCAGCGCCTCGGGGCCGAAATGTACGAGCGGCTGCGGACGATGAGCGCGCACCTGCAGCGGCTCCAGCGCAGCCTGACGGCCAGCGTGACGGCGTACAACGATGCCGTGGGATCGCTCGAATCCCGCGTCCTCGTCTCGGCCCGCCGCTTTCCGGCCCTCGGGGTGGTGGGTGTGGAGACCGAGGAGATCGCCGACCTGGCGCCGGTGGAAGCCTCCCCCCGGCTGCTCCAGGCGGTCGAGCTGACCCCCGACTTCCCCGAGGATCTCATGATGCTGCCCCGGGCGCGGGACGAGGAAGGCACCGCCGCCACGTCCTGACCTGTCCCCGCGACTCCGGTCCACCCCCGGTGTCAGCGTCGAGCTTCGGCGGTCCAAATTCGCTGGTGACGGCGGCCATGAAGGGTCGCGGATCCCCCGCGCCGGCGGGCGTGTGGGGAGGCTCTCCCTAGACTCGGGTCGCAGCGACCGTTCAGTGACCGCTCAGGGTGTACTCAGACTTGCGGCCCACAATGTGAAGGCCACTGGCCGCAACTGTCCGAGGAAAGTCGTGATCGTCTAGAAAAGGATGAAGATGAACATTCTGGTGCTCGGCGGCGACGGCTATCTCGGCTGGCCCACGGCCCTCCATCTCTCGGCTCTTGGTCATCACGTGACCGTGGTGGACAATCTCGTGCGGCGGGAGTACGACGTCGAAATGGGCGTGGGCAGCCTCGTGCCGATCTGTCCACTCGAGCAGCGGGTCGCCACATGGCGCGAAGTCTCGGGACGCCAGATCGACCTGCGCATCGGCGACCTGACCGACGCCGCGTTCACGTACGCCGCGGTGGCCGACAGCGCGCCCGACGCCATTGTGCACTTCGGCGAGCAGCGATCCGCTCCGTACTCCATGATCGACCGGGAGCACGCGGTCTACACCCAGGTGAACAATGTGGTCGGCACGCTGAACCTCATGTACGCCATCGCGGAGGTCGACCCGGACATCCACCTGGTCAAGCTGGGGACCATGGGGGAGTACGGCTATCCCAACATCGACATCGAAGAGGGATTCATCGAGATCACCCACAAGGGCCGCACCGACGTCCTTCCCTATCCGAAGCAGCCCGGCTCCTTCTACCACCTGTCCAAGGTGCACGACAGCGCCAACATCATGTTCGCCTGCCGCGTCTGGGGGTTGCGTTCCACGGACCTCAACCAGGGCATCGTCTACGGCCAGTCCACGCCCGAGACCGACCTGCACCCCGTGCTCGCCACCCGCTTCGACTACGACGGCGTCTTCGGCACGGTGCTCAACCGCTTCTGCGTCCAGGCCGTCATGGGCGTACCCCTGTCGGTCTACGGCACCGGTGGTCAGACCAGAGGGATGCTGAACATCCGCGACACGCTGGCCTGTGTCACCTTGGCCCTCCTCAACCCCCCCGAACGGGGAGAGTTCCGGGTGTTCAACCAATTCACCGAATCGTTCTCCGTGCGTGACATGGCCAGCCTGGTCAAAGAGGTGTCCCCCCGGCCCGTGCTGATCGCCGAGGGCATGGACAACCCCAGGGTCGAGCGCGAGGAGCATTACTTCAACGCGGCCAACACCAAGCTCCTCGATCTCGGGCTCGAACCGCACCTGCTCACCGCGGACGTGATCCTCGGGATGCTGGAACTGATCGAACGCCACAAGGACCGGGTCGAGGTCGAGGCCATCGCGCCGACCGTGCAGTGGCGATCTCGCGCCAGCATCCTCAAGACCGCCAACGCCGAGTCGGACGCGTCGTTTCTGGTGGTTTGACCTGGCAGTAGCGTGACGCGGCGATGTCGCCGCTGCTCACCCATCGTCGTTCCCGGAGGCGATCTCGCGCCCGGAGGCTCGTGGTCCTGGTCTGCGCCCTCCTCGTGGCCGCCGTCCTCATCGGGGGCGTCGCCCGCATCGGACCCCGATCCGGGCCCTTCCGCGCCAGCGTGAACCGCTCGTTCGGCGCGCAGGGGGCTGTCCTCATCGACCTGTCCAATGCCACCGGCGCCTCCCTGCGCCGGCTGATGGGGGTGATGCCGGATCAGGGTCGACAGACTCTCCAGGTCGAGCTGGACGACGTCACGGCGCAGGCCGGAGACCAGGCGGCACGGGCGGCCGCTCTGGCGAGCAACGGCGGCGTAGAAGGCCGGTTCGCCACCGTGTTGGCGGATCGTGCCCAGTCCGCCGACGAGGTGCGGTCCGCCATCTACGGCCTGCTCGGCATGCGGCCCCTGCCCGGGGCCGGCGCGCCGGCCGCCCCCGCGACCGGGGCGGCCGCTGCGACGTTGTTGTCGTCCACCCAAGCCGCGGATCGCATCGCCGCCGCGGGCCGCCTCCTCGCCCAGGCTGATCGGAGCTACCAGGTGGTGCGCCGCTCCCTGGCCACCATGGCGGGGCACGCCCGGCTTCCCAC
>JBEKWB010000195.1:0-4258 GCA_049513455.1 Acidimicrobiales bacterium | reverse complement strand
AGCGGCGTCCCGGAGCGGCGACCGCCCGGCGTGTAGCGCGCATCGATGCCCGGCGGCGTCACGGTGACGTGGTCCCGGGGCAGTCCGAGCAAGTCGACGATCTCAGTGCGCGAGGACTCTGACAGCGTGATCACGCGGCTGTTGCGGTACAGGCGCGGGGCCAAGTGTCGCTCCACGGTATCGCCAGCACGGGCCAAGGCGGGCGGCAGGACCATGCCCCACATCTCGGCGTGGACATGGTGGAGGAAGACCAGGCGGGGACCGCGATACCAGAGCGGCGATAGGAACGGCATGCCGTTCCAGATCTCGACAAGGGCGTCCCCGGGACGACGCCCCATGCGGATGCTCTCCCAGGCCGCGGCGGGGAAGACGGCGTAGCGTCCGGCGCGCCGCAGCACCCGGTAGCCGCTTCGGGTAATGGCTTCGGGGGCGCCGGCGATCGCCGACGTGCGGAACGTCACGTCGATCCCGGCGGCGGCCCAGTGCGAGGCGATCATGTGGGCGTGCAACTCGGAGCCCCCTGCCTCGGGATCCCCCAGGTCGCGCCAGGACATGAAGTGGACCCGTCGGATCCCCGCCACGGCGGCGATGGCCGCCAGCTCGAGCGCCGAGGAGGGTTCGACCTCCACCCCGCGCGGCGCCGCCTCCGGGAGCCCTGCCGCGAGGCTGCTTATGATCGCCGGCTCCTCGTTGAGGATGGGGGTCACGACGTCGACGCTCGCCTGCGTCATGTGGCGGCTTGCCCGTGTCACGACGGGGAGGGTCTGGCTCATAGTTGGTCATTGTCACGACCTTGGCCGGAGTCCACAAGCGATAACTGCTGGTGCCATGGAGAAATAACCCCTTGATCGCGCCGAGTTCGCGACCGTGTCGCGCGTACTAACTATCGGGGGACCCCAAGGACGTGTGAGCGGGCACCGTAGATGTCGGGCGCCGGCAGCCGACGAGCTATGGACCACCACGTCTCGCTGGGCTACGGCATCCACTTCTGTCTCGGGGACGCGCCGGCCCGGCTCGAGGGGCGCATCAAACTTGAGGAAACCCTACGCCGCTCCCCAGAGTGGTTCGAGCTCCATCCTGGCTCCTTGGGCAGAGTCGGACACGTTCCCGCCCCACGCCGTCGCAAAGAGTTCATTCCCCCGCCACGTAGCCGTCACGTGCACGCTGGCAGACTGGCCAGGTTCCCCATCGACAAGGACCGAGCACGAAGAACATGGCGGTGGAACTCAAAGGCTGGCATCTCGATCCGTACCGCCAGCATGAAATGCGCTATTTCTCCATGGACGGCCAGCCGAGCCGCCTGGTCAGTAGCGGCGGGAAGACGTCACTAGATCCGCCATGGCCCGCTCCTTTGAGCTCCCGACCCCTTCCGGCAGTCGCAGCAGCGCCACCGCCCGCTCAAGACTGGGGGTTGGAACCTCGTCGGATCCTGGAGAACCTGGATGTTACCGAGGGTATGACAGGGTCCGCGCTGAGGGTTACTGGGGAACCTGAGGCGGCGCCAAGGCCGCGCACGACGACGCCCTGGATACTCGAATCCATGATGCGCAACCTCTCCGACAGACAGCGCGACTCGGTGCGGCGGGTTATCCGCTTCGGCTCGGTGTCGGCGATATCCACCGTGGTCGGGATCGTCTCGTTGGGCATCTTCATCGGCCTTCTCGGCTATCCGGTCGTCTGGTCGAATATCTTGGCGAAAGCGATCGCGACGATCCCTGCATTCGAACTCAGCAGGCGATGGGTCTGGGCACAGAGCGGAGAGCGTTCCATTCTGCGCCAGGCGGTTCCGTTAGCCCTCCTCTCGTTCGCCGGTCTGATTCTCTCCACCTTCGCAGTGCATCTGGCCGCCGATGCCACGGCTCACTCTTCCAGGCTCATTCACACCGCGGCGGCTGAGCTGGCAAGTATCGCCTCCTATGCACCTCTCTTGCTGATCCAGTTCGTCTTGTGCGATCGCGTTCTCTTCCGCTCAGCGCGGCTTGCAAGATCAACGCAGCTCGGGGTGAGAGAGACCGGACATCAGGCCGTCCTCATTTGAAATGAGAGATAACCTGGTCCCCCTCCGTTTTGGGAGGCGGTTTCGGTCACACACTGGCCGTCACCAAGGCCAACAAGCAGCTGAGATCTCTGGCCATTGCCTTCAGCGTCAGCCCCTTGGCCTTGAGACGGCGGGCCATCTTCTTTGCTCACGAGGCATTTTGACGAACACCCATTTACGGCGCCTCCTTGGTTGTGGCAACGACGCGTTGCCTACTCACCAAACCGTTGCAGTGATCCCTTGAATCCGCCGTCGTAACTCGGGTCGCAGCACGACCTCCGCCCATCGAGCGGGACCGTAGCCGGAGGGGGGATCGGGAAGCCAATGCCGTCACTGACGCATATGCGTCCGATGTGGCACTTGGTCAACCGGATCTCGAACACGAGGGGAACGGAGGATGAACTGCTGGTGATAACCGCAATATCAGTTGATTGTCCGTTGTGAACGCCTGTAGCCATGGCCGATGGCAGATAGCTCTAGCACGAATCTTTCCATCCTCAATAGGCCGTTCGGATTCTCGACCGCAGATCGGGTCAGGTTCGTGGCGCGCTACATATTCTCCAAAGTGTTCCACCTGTGGCGTGAGGTGCACACTCCCCGCCTTCGGTTCTTTGTCTACGAGATGGTCTATTCCGCCTGGAAAGTCACCAAGCGGCCATCTCTCGGCATGCGCTGGCTTCGGATCGACAAGGTGAAGACTATCTTTGGGACCTTCAATGTCCGTCCGGGAACCATGGACGTCGCCTGTGTATCGCCCGCCTTTGAGCGCCCGGACCTCGATCTCCTTCTAGCGCTACTCGAGGAACCACTGAAGGCGGGACGTTCGGTGCTCTTCCTCGACATTGGCGCCGATCTCGGGACCTACGCGGTTGCAGTTGCGAAGCGCCTGCATGAACTCGGCGATATTCGCGTGTTGGCCTTCGAGCCATCCCAGTCGTCGTTCGCGCTGCTAAGGCGAAACCTCGAGGACAATGGTCTCATAGAAGTGGTCCAGCAACGCCAGCTGGCACTTGGAGATGGATTGGAATCGTCAACAACTCTGCGATTCGATTTCGCGAACCCATGTCACAGCTTGCTGGCCACCGCGCCGAGAGAAGGGACAGTCAGTGAGCACGTAACACTCTCGACGATCGATCAAGAGATTTCGGGCGAGGTCGACTTCGACGTGCTTGCAATCAAGATGGACGTCGAGGGAAGCGAAGTGCCAGTCCTCATGGGGGCGGCCAAGACCCTCGGTTCGGCTCGTGAGGTTCTTCTCTTGGTCGAGGACTTTATGGACCCGAGAGTCGTCGACTACTTGGAAAGCACTGGATGGAAGTTCACGAGAAAGCTCACTCCGTACAACAGCTTTTGGAGCCTCTCGTCGGATGCAGCTGGGGATGAGCAAGACAGCGTGCTTAAAGGAGCGGCGTAGCTTCCTCATCCACGAGATGGCATTCGCAGTCGCAACCAGGACAGCCGTGGTGGCGCCGGCGGGTTGGAAGCAGCCAGGCCGGATCTGGGTGGTCGTCTCGAACTCGGCGATCTCGCCCGTGAAGAGGTCGGCGCGAAGCCAGGTGATGGTCTCGGTCATCCGCCGACGCGGTCCATCATGATGGCGCCTTTCCACTGGTGGCCCATCGCCTAGCCCTCGCACATCTCATCACCACGATTGCAGGGCTCGGCGAAGCGTCACTAGGAGTGGAGGAACTCGACGGTGACGCGATCACCTTTGCAGCGGCGGTCGCCGGCTGATCGCACAGAGGGGTGGCGTTCGGTCCCCAGCCGATGGTGATCGACGTTGTAAAGACGGTAGGTCATCCCAACGCCTCTTGTAGTTCGCCCAAGCCGTTGCATTGATCCCTTGAATCCGCCGTGTTTCTCGTGCGGCACCCAGGCTCAGGGATCAGATGACGACGTGGAGGTTGTCGAGGCCCGCTTTTGCTGAGGAACTTCCGCGGTGGACGAAGTCGACGGAGTCGACGGAGTCGACGTAGTCGACGAGGTTGATGGAGTCGTCGAGGTCGACGGAGTGGGAGTGGTCGACGAGGTCGAGCTGGACGTAGTGGTTGTGGGATCCGTCGTCGATGTTGAAGTCGTGGAGGTGGAGGTCGACGTGGAGGTCGACGTGGAGGTTGAAGTCGACGTGGACGTCGACGTGGAAGTCGGGCCGGCCGTGTAGTCCTTGACCGCTGGCGAGTACCCCAGGAGTGCGGCCGACATGCTGGTGTCGTTCCCGTC
>JBEKWB010000194.1:0-4347 GCA_049513455.1 Acidimicrobiales bacterium | reverse complement strand
ACAGAGGTCCACGATCACCCCCACGCCAGTCACCAGCACGCGCACGTCACCCACGAGCACGCGCACGGCGGGGAGAACCATGAGCACGAGCATGTCCACGTCCACCAGGCCGACCTTCAGGACGTGCACGAACACGCGCACACCTGAGGGTGGCGTGAGCCGGGCTCGGGCCCGGGCCCGAGCCCGAGCGCACGAGCGGGCGGGCGGTGCCGATACGCTCGCACCATGACCGTCATCGAATCGGCGTGGCCCAGCCACCCCGGCTACGAAATCGACCAAGAAGTCATCCCGGGCACCGTCCGGGTCTGGCACGGAGACCTGCTGGTGGCCGAGAGCAGTGCCGCCCTGCGGGTCAAGGAAACCGCCCATGTCGACCGGGTCTATGTCCCCGAGGCCGATGTGAAGCTCGATCTGTTCGAGGCGAACGACCACCACACGATCTGCCCCTTCAAGGGCGAGGCCGACTACTGGACCCTCACGGCGTCGGATCCGGCCGCCCAGGACATCTTCTGGACCTACCGCACCCCGTTCCCCGAGGTGGCCGGGCTGGCCGGGCATCTCGGCGTCTACCACGAGAAGGACGGGGTCCGGGTGGAGATCGAAACGCCGGACGGCTCCACCCACTCCTTCCCGGAGTAGTCCGGTCGGACCTCCTGACGAGGGTCGACCGGGAACCCCCAAGTCGCCCCGACTGCCCACTGCGCTGGCGGAGATCAGCGGGTCGTCCGCGGCTGACGAAGGTGCGATCGCAGCGTCGCTCGTGCGCGGGGACTGCTCCGATTGGTGGGCGGAGGACCGCTCGCTGGAGCGGTCGCGGCTGGTGCAGGCGCAGCTCATCGGAGCGGCGAGCAGCCGGTTGCGCGCCATCGATGTCCGTATAGAGAGCTCGGACCTCTCCGGTTCCGACTTCGACGAGTCCAGCTTCACCCGGGTCGTGTTCCATGAATGCCGGCTGTCGGGCACCGTCTTCACCCGCTGCTCGTTCCGGGACGTGCTCTTCTCGGGCTGCCGGCTCAATCAGGCCAACTTCGCGATGTCCGAGGCTTCGACCGTGACGTTCGAGGACACCGATCTGCGCGAGAGCGACTTCTATGCCGCCAGGCTGAGCGGCACCCGGTTCTTCGACTGCAATCTGAGCGGCGCCCAGTTCTCCAAGGCGACCATGACCGGGGTGCGCTTCCACGGCTCGACGCTGACCGAACTCAAGGGAGGACAGGCCCTGGCCGGCGCGGTGATCGAGTCGTCCCAGGTGCTCCCGGTCGCCCTGGCGGTGCTGTCCGACCTCGGCATCGTGATCGACGATGAGCGCGATCCTCCTCTCCCCACCGCCCGCAAGGGCCGGCGCGGGCAAGGACACTCGGCCGGCTGACCCGGGTCACCCCGTCGAGCGCACGCTCGGCCGGTCCGACCACCAGAGTGCAATACTCGCAAGGCCGTCGGGGGGTGAGGTGGCATCGGGCGCGCCGATCCGTGGGGGGCCGACCGGGGATCCCTCCTCCGCGGCCGACGCACGAGAACGGAGCAACCGATGACGATCGCCTTTCCGACCCGCCTCGACACCGAGATCGACTTCGCCCTCGACGACGTCGAGGACCTGGCCGGCGAACTGGCGGCGCTGCGCCGCCGGGCCCCGGTGGCCTGGGGCCGGGCGTTCGGCCGCCCTGCGCTGGCCCTTCTCAGCCACGAGCTCGTGCGTGACTCGTTCATGGACGAGGACACATTCCCCTCGGCCGAGTTCTACGGCTACGTGGTGACCGACGTCCTGGGCCGCAATCTGCAGTGCCTCTACGGCGCCGAGCACCGCCGCAACCGGGCCCTGGTGTCGCCGGCCTTCCGCCAGCGACTCATGCCCGGGCTCATCGGACCGCTGTTGGAGCCCGTCGCCCACGAGCTCATCGACCGCTTCGAAGGCGCCGGCACGGCCGAGCTCGTGGCCGATTTCACCAGCCGCTACCCGTTCATGGTGATCACGCGCCTTTTGGGCCTCCCCCGTCACTCCGAGGACCAGGTCAAGGAGTGGGCCATTGCCATGCTCGACATCCAGCAGAACTACGACTTCGCCCTGCAGTGTTCGCACGAGTTCATGGCGTTCGTCGACCCGATCCTCCAGCAACGCCGGGACGAGCCCGGGGACGATCTCATCTCGACGCTGGCCACGGCCGAGGTCGAGGGCGAGCGCCTCACCGATGAGGAGATCTTCAACTTCTTGCGCCTGCTGTTCCCCGCCGGAGCCGACACCACGTATCTGGGGCTGGGCAGCTCGTTGTTGGGGCTTCTGCGCAACCCCGATCAGCTCGAACGGGTGGCGGCCGACCCCGAGACCGAATGCCGCTGGGCGGCCGAGGAGGGCGTCCGCTGGTACCCGCCAACGGCCTGGATCCCCCGGCGCAACCCCCGCGAGGTCGTCTGGCACGACATCGCCATCCCCGAGGACGCGCCGATGTTGCTGGGAGTCCTGGCCGCCAACCGCGACCCGGCCGTCTACGACGACCCCGACGCCTTCGACGTCACTCGCCGGCCGGCCGGGACGATGACCTTCGGCTTCGGGACCCACTTCTGCCTCGGGGCCCACCTCGCCCGGGCCGAGATGGAGACCTCGCTGCGGGTGATCCTGGACCGCCTCCCCCGGATCCGCCTCGACGGCGGCGACGACGTCCGGGTGACCGGCGCCTTCAACCAGATCCTGCAGGGTCCGAACCGGCTGCCGGTCCGTTTCGACTAAGGGATACCTCGGCTGTCCCCGGATCACCCAGCGGCTTCGCTCAGGCCGCGTGCGCGGTGTGGGTGCGGGGGACGGCGCTCCCACGTATCGAGGCAGCCGGGCGAGCAGAAGAGCACCAGCCGGCCCCGGTGATCGTGCGCCGTCGCCTCGGCGGTCGCCGCAGAAAGTGGGACTCCGCAGATGGGGTCCAACGAGCCACCCTCGGCGACAGCCGGCATGGCGATGCTCGACGCCGTGATCGGTTTCTCCACTCCACGGAGCGCGACGTCCCTGTGGGTGACCACCACGCCCCACCGTGGCAGGTGCTCCATCACCGAGGGGGAGGCGAGCGCTTCTCCGGCCTGGGCCAGATCGCACAACCGCGCCGCGACGTTGACACAGTGGCCGATGTAGTCGTCCCCTTCCATCAGGATCACGTCACCCGAGGTGATGCCGGAGCGGATGGAGATCGTCTGGGCCGGGCTGGAGACGGTGCACACGACATGGTGCAACTCCAAAATGGCAGCCAGCAACGGTGCGGTTTCGACGCACACCAGCATGACCCCGTCACCCAGCCATTTGGCGATGCGCACACCCCGGCGGGCGCAGATCTCGCGCAGCAGCGCGCGGAACGCGGTGAGGACCTCTACCGCGTGTTCGTCGCCCTCACTCTCGGTCAGGGCGGTGAAGCCCGAGACGTCGACGAAGGCAAAGCTGCGATGCACCCGCACCGCTGGATCGTGCCACGTTTTCGGGGGCGGTACGACGCAAACGCCGACTGGCGGATAAATACCTGGTCATGACGAAACACCCCTCATCGAGAACCCAAATCGGTGAGGAGCATCATCATGACGAGAGGATCCAGTGGCGATTCCACGAATCCGTAGTGCTCGTAAAAGTTTTTGGCATTCTCGTCCTTGGCGTGAATCAGGAGCACTCTGACGCCAACGGACTGCGCGACTTCGATGGCCTTGAGCATGAAGTGCTTCAGGAGGGCCGCACCAAGACCTCGACTTTGGTGTCTCGAGTCCACGCCCATCCGTGCCAGGAGTATCGCAGGCATTTCCTCGGGTTGATTGCGCCCCATCTTTTTCGGCGCAGACGACCGAAGAATCGACGCCGTCGAGGAAGCGTAGAAGGCAACGACCTGACCGGTTTCGATCTCGACTACAACCCAGGTGCGGCTTGTGCCGGAAGACTGATTTCTGAGTGCCCTCCGGACGAGCCAGTCGTTGAGAGCTCTCGATCCGCAGTCGAATCCCTCGAGACGATGTTCGCCGGCGAGAAGTTCCGGGCCGGCGTAGGTCACTACGCAGGTCGCTCGAGCACCGACGGGTTGGTGAGCAGCTTGATCATTGCCGGAGGAAGTGCAGGCGGCTCCGAAAGGAGCTCCTGCAACTCCGTCCAGGCACCATCATCGACCACGAACACTCGCCGATCGGCCAATTCCATCTCGGCGGCTTCAACGGCGTGCCGGAGGACGTAGTCGTTCGCCGACTCACCGCGAGCTTCCGCCGCCCTCCGAAGCACTGCGTCTTGTTCTGGGGTGAGGCGCAAGCTCAGCCGAGCCGTTTTGGAAACCATACAGGCATTGTACACCAAATGACGTACAGAATGGCGGTCGGTGCCGGATTCCCGGGCGCTAC
>JBEKWB010000193.1:0-4652 GCA_049513455.1 Acidimicrobiales bacterium | reverse complement strand
TTGCTGCGATACCTTCGAGCGCGGTGCGCTCCTTCTTGCTCAGGTGTAGTGGTGGCGCAGGTGGACGGGCCATGAACCCATCCTACACCTATTGCGCGATTATTTACGTGTCACCACACTAGACGCACGATCGTGGCTGGCGCGTGGTCCAATGAACTCGTACGCGGAATCGAGAAGATGGAGTACGAAATAGGAGAGGGCCCCTGCGTGGATGCGATCTGGAAACGCCCAACCTTTGAGTCATCAGACCTTCGCGACCAGGCGTCGCTCTGGCCGGTGTTTGCGGCACGGGCCCTCGATATGGGCGTTGAGAGCATGCTGGCGTTTCGCCTGTTTGCATCCGAGGAGACCCTCGGGGCACTCGACTTGTACAGCGGTCAGCGTGGCGCTTTCGATGAGTCCGCTCGCGCATTTGGAACCGTCTTCGCAGCACACGCGGCACTGGCGCTCGCCGGCGCGCAGGTCCACGCACACGATCTCGCTGAGGCAAATGGACTGCAAGAGGCCCTGGTCGCTCGCGATGTCATCGGGCAGGCAAAGGGGATACTCATGGCAACGCGGCACGTTGACGCCGACGCTGCATTCGATCTCTTACGCACGACGTCCCAAAAACGGAATGTGAAGGTACGGGCGCTTGCTGAGCAGGTCATCTCGAGCGGAACCCTTCCCGAGGAGTAGTTGATCAGCTCGCACACATCGCCGATCAGTGCTCGGCCAGAACGCTTCTATCAGGGCCGTTTGCATGTGGCGGCCCAGCTGATATCCTTCTGCTAACGGTTGAGGAGAAGCCGCCCCGACGTACGGAAACACCTGTTGGAGGTAGCAGTGAGCTCCCGTAGGCCGTTGATACTCGACGGCTCTGCCTGCATTGCCCTTGGTTTCTGTGACCGGTGTCTTCGGGGCATCGCCCAGCCTCGGGGTGAAACCCAGTTCGATTGTGAACTTGACGCGGTTGAGCGAATCGAAGCCGCCCTCCGATTTGACCATGTCGCCACGTGCGGGTGGCCATACGACAGCCCGTGCCCGCGTTGCTTCCCGCCACTGTCTTCCATTGAAGGTCTCTGAGCGATGCCGTACCACTCGATTGAAGACCCCATCAAGCTCCGTCGAATTCTCGAAGCCGTCCTACTCATCGAGAAGGACCTTGAGTTACCGGCTCTTTTACGCCATGTGGTCGAAGAGGCTGCTTCTATGACAGGTGCCCGCTACGCCGCTTTGGGTGTGCTCAACGACGACAAGACGGCGCTGGACGAGTTCATCACGGTCGGGATTGGCACCGAGCACGAAGCGCAGATCGGCGCCCTCCCCACGGGAAAAGGCGTGCTGGGATTGCTCGTTACCGATCCTCAGCCTCTGCGGCTGGCGCGCCTGGGTGACCACTCAGACAGTTACGGCTTCCCGCCCGGTCATCCCCCCATGACCTCGTTCCTCGGGGTTCCGGTCAAAGTGCGCGACGAGGTCTACGGCAACCTCTACCTGACCGACAAGATCGGCTGGTCCGAGTTCAGCCAAGACGACGTGGCTCTGGTCCAAGCACTGGCCATGGCCGCAGGTGTCGGCATCGAGAACGCACGGCTGCACCAACAGGTCCAGGTGGCTGCTGTCTACGAGGACCGAGACCGCTTGGCTCGCGACCTGCACGACCATGTCATCCAGCGGCTCTTCGGCGTAGGCCTCAACCTGCAAGGATTGGCTATCCGGGCAACAGGCGGAATCTCCGACGGCCTCCAAAAACAAGTGAACGAGGTCGATGAGATCATCACCGAAGTGCGCGCCACCATCTACGCGCTCGGCATGGGTGGCTTCAGTCGGGGCGTCCGTGACGACGTCATCGCTCTGGTCAGAGAACTCCGCGACACGGTGGGCTTCGAGCTGGGCGTCTCGTTCGATGGCCCGGTGAACACCGCTGTATCAGAGAAGGTTGCCGAGCACCTGATGGCCACGATTCGTGAAGCGGTGACCAACATCGAGCGACACGCCCACGCCACCGAGGCCACCATTGCGCTCAGTGCCAACGACGGCCATTGTCAGCTCCGGGTTGTCGACAATGGGCGCGGCTTCGACGGCAATGGTCGGGACGGCGGACTAGGACTCACCAACATGCGGCGTCGAGCCGAGAAGCTGAACGGTGAGTTCGATCTAATGAGTGCCCCGACTGGGGGTACAGTCTTGATGTGGCGGGTCCCGTTCTCCGAGTAACAGAGTAACGAAGAGCACCGCGCCATCGTTCCGAAAGGTGGCACCAGTTCGGACGAACTGGTGAGGTCGATCACGTTGCGACGGAATGGATCACTGATCCCATTTGACCTGAATATGGTGCCGAGTGTCCCCGAGGGCAGCGGCGACCGCCATCTTGTATCTGGTCTCGACCTCCTGTCTGGCTTCGTGTGGCGGAATGCCGGCGCGCACCGTGACGAAGATCGTGTCGCCCCAGCCCGTGCGCATGTCGATGCCTGTGAGGACGTTGTGACCTTCCGGGGGTAGTGCCTCGGCCAACTCCAATAGAACACGTCTCGTCTGCTCCGGATTCATAGGCCCTCCGATTTCGGTAGCTTCACGGACTCAGCCGTGGGGCACCAGGGCCGTTGGTCCCTCGAACGAAGGGTGCCCCGTTGTGTCGTTATCTTCCGTCCGTCGGCGTAGGGGATGGTTGATGACCTGGCGATCTGCGTAGACGACATGTAGTCCACGTGACCGCACGATCGTCCGCCGAGCGCTGAGGACTGGTTTCCGTCTCGTGATGCTCCAAGAGCCTCGTTCTGATGGGATGAATCAATTCACCTGGCGTTCACGTCTATCCCAGTATCGACGTCGCAACTCACGCTTGAGCGGCTTGAACGCCCCCGAAAGCGGAAGCGGACCATCTTGAAACTCAACTGACTTCGGGACCTTGAACCCCGACAAAGAGCAGGCGGCGTGTTCGATAAGCTCTTCGGCCGTCGCCTGGGCACCCTTCTTGAGAACGACGATCGCGTGCACTGCCTCGCCCCAGATATCGCTCGGAATCCCGATCACAGCAACTTCCTGCACGGCGGGATGCGACGCAACGGCGTTCTCCACCTCGGTGGAATAGACGTTCTCCCCGCCCGTCACGATCATGTCCTTCAACCGATCGGTGAGGTGCAAGAGGTTCTCGTCGTCGAAGAATCCCACATCGCCGGTGCGATACCACCCCTCGCGAAGCGCCGCCTTGGACTCCGCTGGCTTCTTCCAGTACTCGCGCATGAGGTTGCCGCCACGGGCACACACTTCCCCCACCTCACCCCGAGGGAGGGTGGCGCCCATTTCGTCCATAATGCGCACTTCGATCCCGAAAAGGGGCTTACCGGCACTTGTGAGTGCGCTGCCACCACGCCGGTGGTCCTTGGGACCCAGGAACGTGAGTGCAGATGCCGCTTCGGTCATTCCGTACCCCTGCAAGAAATCGGTATCGGGGAGCATCTTCAGCCAGCGAGTGATCAGCGCCTCTGATATCGGGGCCGCTCCGTAGACCAGTTGACGCAGGGACCGCAAGCGCTCCGGCGAGAAGCCCTCTGCCTGCTCGAGCATCGACAACATGATCGGGATCACCATGGTGGTGTCGATCTCCTGCTCTTCGATAACGTGCAGCGCCAGCTCCGCGTCGAACAACGGGATCGTCACCGAAGTCGCTCCACTGGCGGGGATTCCGAGCACGCCGGCGACGAGGGCCGCATGGAACATGGGTGATTGGAACAGGAAGCGCCGGTCCTCGCGAAGGCCTAACTCGGACAGCACGTGGTAGACGTTGAGGACCTCGGCGCGCTGTTGGAGCAGAGCTCCTTTGGGGAAACCGGTCGTCCCTCCGGTGTACATCAGTACGGCGGCGTCTTCTTCCTCAGGCTCAGGCGGCATAATCGGCGTACCGACCGCGAGGAGATCCTCGTAGCCGATTACGGCGCGGGGACCATTGACCGCACCGCTGTCTGAATCTCCGCCAATCATGACCACCTGGTCGATCGTTGCACCGTCTTCTCGCGCTCGTTCGAGAAGGGCCGCAAACGCTCCGTCGGTGAAGACAACTTTGGAACCAGAGTCGTTGAGTACATATGCCAGCTCTGACGGAGCAGAGCGGATATTCAAAGGGCTAATGATGCCCGCCCCGAACATCGCGGCGTGATACAGCTCGATATGTTCATGGCTGTTGGCGGCGAGCACCGCAAAACGGTCGCCTGGAGTTATGCCGAGCACGGATCGCATGGCATTGGCCAGCCGTAAGAGACGATCGATGTGGAGTTCGTATGTCCCTTGATAGCGAGTGCCCGCGCGGGACTCGTCGATAAACGCGACCTTGTCTGCCAGCTGCTCGGCGCGCTGCAGCAAGAGTCTGGGGTACACGAGTTCCTTCATTGCCGTTCACCCATTCGAAGTCGACAATCCGCTGATGAGCTACGGTCGTGAGGAGGTGGTTCCCTGCGAATCAATTCCAACCGGCGGAG
Organism: Acidimicrobiales bacterium; assembly: GCA_049513455.1. Taxonomy (GTDB): domain Bacteria; phylum Actinomycetota; class Acidimicrobiia; order Acidimicrobiales; family RAAP-2; genus Bog-473. The sequence continues at coordinate 195 of JBEKWB010000193.1, read as the reverse complement.
TGTTGCTGTCGCACGAGATGCGTGGCCGCTCATGACTCCCGCCGATTCAAGCGGTGGTCGATACGGAGGTGATGTGATCACCAAAGATGACCTCGGCACTCACCGGCCTGGCGAGATCTGCCAGATCGGCGGCAAGGTCTATCAGAAGGTCGTCAATGGTAATCATCCCTGCGAACTGTCCGTCTTGCACTACCG
>JBEKWB010000192.1:0-4659 GCA_049513455.1 Acidimicrobiales bacterium | reverse complement strand
CGAGCAACCGGTTCGTACTCAGGGCTGGCTTTCTCGTCACACCGCTGATCGCCACGTTGGTCCTTTCGACCAGCAAGCTCCACTCGAAATCGTCGCGACTTGATGATCGGATCAGTTACCGACCTTGTTGCAGAGTGCGCAGTCTCATCAGGTGCTGCTCGTTGGCGTGAACGATGACCCGGGCAAGAATCGCTATCGCATGCTGTACATCTGACTGGTCAACGATGTCGGTCCTTCCGTGGACAACATCGTTTCGCTGTCCTCGCACGCGGACCAACGTGGCCATCTCATCTTCCGTTATGGGCACGCCATCGTTCGCGAGCTGAAAACGCAACTTTCTCATAAGTGATGACTGATTGAGTTGGCCGATCACTTCTCCCACACGGGCCTTCTTATCGGCCGTGAACCCCTGTGCCGCTTTAGCTAGGGCCCTCCGCTCCACTTTAGTGAATCCGAATGAAGCGTCGGTGCTGCCGACGTAGAACTCAAGGCATTCAGAAATCGCGGTGATTTTTGTCAACGGATCAGGAGAAGAGATGGCTCGAGCCGCAGCTCTGATGGCCCCCCGAAGCCCCGCGTCCAACGCAAGGCCCTGCCCTGAGACATTCTGCTCGCTGGTCAGCGCCAGTTCTGTGACCGATGGAGCCGCCATCTTGTGCAGTGAACAGCGGTTGGTGAGCATTCCCCGCAGGGCGATCAGATCACTTCTTGAGGCGAGTTGCTTCGAGCGGGCACGGTTCCAATCGACCAACTCTCCTGAAGGTGTGACTGCGCCGGCGAAGCGAAGCCGGACATTTGCCCAAGCGATCGCAACGTCGACCCGTCCAATTGCTGCTCTCTCCGCTTCGTACATGCGCGCGGCCGTAACATATGTCACCGCACATGCCCGTCTGGCCTGGAACTCACCCACGAGCGGATTCTCCGGCGCATTGATCAGCGCGAGTACATGTTGTTCCGCTGAGCCGTTGGGGAGCAATACCACCTCACCGAGCGCGACTCGGGTGGAAAGTAAGAGTCCGTCGATGGGGATGACGGCTTCGAATACCTCAGTAGGCAGTTGATCAAGACCCGCCAGCTGAAGGCGCGAATCGGGGAGGCCTGCTTCACGTAAGAGCGTGTGAATGTTGTCGACTGGGGAGGTCCTAGAAATGCGAGCACCGCTCGGGGGATCATGCAGGGCCGGATAGCTCTGGCACTCCACCTTTAAGTTCCCATCTTCGACTATCGCCTCCACTGCGTAGCCGGTGAAGACTCGCCCAGCGTCACGATCGCCCCGAGCGATCACAACCTCGGAGGTGAAGTCAACGTCGGCGAGTACAGGTGCCAAAGCGTCAAATTTAATGTTGGCCGAGGCCATCGTGTTCACTGCGTTCTTTGTCTGAATGCCGAGCATGGCTGAGGAGACGTCCACATCGCCAAAGAAGACAATTGGGCGAATGTCCGACGCCGAATCGACGAGGCCGTAGGGATCGGCCGGTGTACTGGAAAGCTGAACGCTCACGTCGAACCCGAGACGGGGTTGCCAGTCCCTGGCGGTCCAGGGAGCCGCCGCTCCAACTCCTCCAGCCAGAATCGAGCAAGTGGAACTACGGCGTCGAGAGAAACGCGATCTCCCACAGCCAACGCCCTCGCTGTAGCGAGCAGTGATGCAAAGGCCTCGGCAAGAGCCCCAGCAGCCTCGGTAGCCGGATCCAACGCCCCCACGAGATAGACGATGGCAGCCTCCGGGAGCCCTGCAGTCCAGGCTGACTTCGCAAGAAGGCCCATCCGCGGCCTACTGACGTTTGGATCGCTCGCGTCTTGCATAACAACCCGCGCTGCCATCTCTGCTCGATACTGCACGTGATTGAACCCGTGCTGGGTCCACCAAGAGGTCACGGTGCCCTCGGGAAATGCTATCTGTAAGCCCGTTGGCCGACGCAGAGCTTGGATGGCCTCCGCCAATTCCGCAAGGACCTGAACCACCGCAATAGCATGTTGGACCTCGCGTTGTGCGCCATCAGGCATGACCGAGAGTCCGTTGGCTGTGGCCGGTGTCAGGGGAATCCCGGGTAACACGGGTCCTGCTCCGTCCTCTTGGATCACTTGTCGGCCTAAGGCTGCCAAGAGCGATCGGCCTTTTGCGACTAGATCCCCAACATCATCGCCGACGGCCGCCCCAAGTGCCTCAGACCAACGCTGTTCGGTCGTCTGCGCTATCGACACCACTTCTCGCAAGAAGGCGGCAAGATCTGCTGGCTCAGCGCTGGGTCCGACGGACAAGCTCTCCGCGGAGCTGCCCTCTTCGGGTGAATTCGGCACGTCATTGCTAACGGTTTCCGAATCGACAGTGGAGCTGTCTGGTGGTGGGCTCTCCTTGGGGACGCTCACCGGCGCTGTGGTGCCGGACCGTTGCGCTAGTGCTGCCCTCGCAATCGCGCAGGCAGTCAAAACCGGCTCCACACGACGCCATTCGATCGGCTGGGGTGTTATGTCCATCTTGCCCAGATGCAACTCCCGGCTGTGTACCAAAGCGGGTTCGCCCCATACGACCTCGGCTCGCAGGCCCATTATCAACGCCCCAGCGCTTAGGAGAGAGGGCTCCGCCTCGACGAGTTCTGTCTCGGCAACTGGTTCGCAGGCTGCTAGACCACCCAGAGCAAGACCGATGGCATCCACCTGAACTCCATCGTAAAATCGCACGGAGATCTGGCTCTCATCGTTAACCATCAGGGTGGGTATTTCACCGCCGGCGATACGCGCGCAAAGGATGACGGGAGCCGTCGTGACGGCGACTGATGCGGCATGGCTGACAGGGTCAGAGCTGGATGCAGCGGAGGCCAACCATTCGCTCACACACTTGGCGAAGTTGCTCAGCGCCCCAGAGACCCGGGTTAAATCAGATTCATTGACCGCCCCATTGGCCTTCGCCTTTCCATCCTCTAATCGCTCTCGGGCATGACCGAGAGCCTGAGCGAAGTGCACCGCCCTTGTGTGAGGCCAATTCGGTCCAAATAGGTTGAACACTTCTTCGGCAGCCGTCACCTGTTGGTGTTCGGTAACGCTAAGCGGACGAATGCCAATGATCGACGCCGGGAGATTCCTTTCGGGGATGGGATTGATCATTCTGGCGAGAAGCCAGGATTCCGGCTGCCCCGGGATATCTCCGGATGTCATCTTCTCTGCTTCGGCTGGGGTCGGGGATGTCGAGAGATCGGGCATCAGAGCCTTATTTACGTCCGAGGACCTGGTGTGGCTGAAGCCTCATTGCCCAGGGATCAACCTCAGTCCTGTGACGCCCCGGGGTTCCGTCAAATATCGTCCGTTCCCCACAGGCACATTTCCCGTCGATCTGACGGTGTCCGCCGAACCATTCAGTTAGCCTGGTTCGAAGCGGAAGCAAGTGTATTTTCACTCAAGAATGCTACCGTCGGGTAGCGACATCAGTGCCTTCGGACAGCCGAATGGAATCCGTACCCTCCGAAGTACAATTCGCCAGACTTCGATCCCCACCAGGGCTTGGTGGCACCGGCCGGCAGGCACCCCAGCTTGAGCTAATGGGAGACTCGACACTGCCCACATTTCGGTCGGGGCGAAGGACTTTCCCCCTCGAGACAGTGCTTCAGTAGATTGTGGGCGAAGAGAATGATCTCGTCTGGGGGATAGGCCTCGAGACGATCGAGGTCGTGTCTTTACGTGTCTTTATGGTGACGGAACAGGAGGTTGTATGAGGGGCGCTGAGGGACTCGCAGCGGTGCGACCAGGAAGAGCTTCGGATAGTGCCTGGTTAGGGGGGCCGAAAAACTACATTCGCAATGTAGAGGCCGTGGGTTCGAATCCCATCACCTCCACCAAAGAAAGCCCAGGTCACCGGGCTGACGGTGGAAGCTCCCCGTAAGGTCATGAGGCCCAAAAAGGGCCGCCGTGACCTTATCGGTCTCATAGTGGTCTCCCGACGGACGGGATCGGGATGGCAAAGAAGAGAAGAAGTCGAGGCATGCGGGGAGCCGGGGCTATCGACCAGCTCCCGGGCGGGCGGTGGCGATTGCGGGTGCCTCTCGACACCGGCGGGAGGGCCACATACGGCACCTACGTCACCGAAGAGCTGGCCGTGGTGGCTCAGTCCCGATGGAATCTCACCCACCTGTTGCCAGCAGACGACCCCGAACAGGCGGTCGAGCGTCCGGCGAGCGTGGCGGTCGGAGGAGTCCGTTGTGACGAGTGGTTTGTCCGGTGGCAGGACGCTAAGAAGGCTCGGCGCTCGAGGGTGCGGGTCAACAAGAAGCGCGGGGGTGCGGAATCCACCGCCGCCCGTGATCGAGCCTGTTGGTCGAAGTGGTGGTCGCCTGCACTCGGGTCGAAGCTGCCGCATGTTGTCACTCAGCGCGACATCATCGAGGTTATTGACACCATGGAGCAGGTGGGCCTGGCTCCATTGACGATAAAGACGCATTGGTCGGTGATCAAGGCCTTCTTCGGATGGCTATTCGATGAGGACGTATTGACGGTCAGTCCAATTGCCAAGGCCTCTGTCTCGGCCGACGCCGTACAAGACCGGGTGCGCGATGTCGTCGTACCGGACTTCCGCTTCATCGACATGCTGTCGAGCAGACTCGGGACGAGCCAGGACCGCCTTGTCTTTGAGTTATTGCTGGGCACCGGAGGTCGTCGCTCAGAGGT
>JBEKWB010000191.1:0-5002 GCA_049513455.1 Acidimicrobiales bacterium | reverse complement strand
CACAACGAGCCTGGACAAAGCCATTTCCGAGGGGTACATCCTCAGCGCCGACCGGGCTTCGCTGTTGGCCCGGGCCATGCAGGTCCAGTTTGCGGCGTGATCCTCAGTGCGGTCCCCGGAGCACTCTGCGGCAGTACATTAACGCACGTTTACATGGCGCCGGGTTAGGCGAGGGCGTCTTTCGTCTGCTCCGGCCGGTCGAGGCGGATGCTGTAGCTGAAGCGCGTGGCCGGGTGGAGTGAGACCGAAACCTCGAAGAGCCCCGTCTCGTAGGCGCTGAATCTCCGGACGATCCGCAGGGCCGGCTCGTTGGGCTCGCAGAGCAGGCGGCGAGCGTCGAGGTCGGGCAGGACCGTTGCCGAGACGACCTGGTCTATGTGGGACATGGTCAGCCCGTGAGCGGAAGTAACTTGGTCGAAGATGGCGGCAGACACGTCCGCGTCCACCTCGATGGCGTCGGCGTACTCAGCCTTGAGGTAGACGTTGATCGTGCCGATGGGCTGACCACTCCCACCGTCTCGTCTGACCCCGGAGAAGTGGATCCACTCAGCGTCGTGACCGAGCTCCAGCTCCTGAACTGTCTTCTCGGATACCTTTCGTTTGGATCGACTGAGTCTGACTGAGGTCTCCTCGGCGTAGCGAAGGACATCGGCCTCCTTTTGCACCGAGAGCACGAATGCGGGCGGCGGCCGGCGTGCGATGACGCGGCTCTCCCGACCCCTGTTTCGCTCGATCAACCCGGCCTGCTCCAGCCGTCGCAGTGCCTCTCGCGCCGTAAACCGGCTGATGTCGTAGGTCTTGCACAGCTGCGCCTCCGAGGGCAGCGTGGCACCGACCGCGTACCAGCCGGTGTCGACCGAGTGGGTGAGATCCGCCGCTACCTGGGCGTAGCGCGGTGATTGCGGGGCGCCGCGCCCCCTCGCCGAGGCCGTGCGGGCCGGTACGGCCGGTCTGGACTGATCGGCCGGTACCTTGGGTTTTGGGGCAGAGGGCGCTTTTGGCCTTGGCATGGACTCTCTCGCGTTGGAGGACTCTCTCGGAGCATGGCTGTAGGGGCGATCGTTAGTGTAGATGCCAGCTCTTCTGTCGGGTACTTGTCGCCTGGCCCGGTGCATTTGTTGCGCTAGACTTGTCCGGTCATGTGTAGTACGCAAGGGGGCGCATCGGCGTACCTCCGACGGGAAGCGGCCCATGCTGTGGGGTGAAGGGCTTTACGATCCCTACCGGTTAATCCTCACTCCGGATGAGCGGCTCTTCAGAGACGAGTTGGTCCAGTTTCTCTCCGGTTACGACGGCATCATCGAGCGCCAGTTCTTTCGGGGCCGAGGGGGACCCGCTCGATCTCTCTATCAGGAGTTGGGCGGCAGGGGATGGCTGTCCATGTGTTGGCCCGAGGAGTTCGGTGGCCGGAGTGCGCCCCGCTCGTTCGAGTTCATCCTGTGGGACACGCTGGCCTATTTCCGTGCCTGCCGGCCCGATCTCGGCCCCGGGCTCATCGCGCATGTGCTGATCACCAGGGGGAGCGACGAACTGCGCCAACGGGTGCTTCCTGCCCTGGCGAGTGGTTCCCTGTCGCTGTGCCTCGGGTACTCGGAGCCCGAGGCGGGGAGCGACCTGACCAACGTGCAGACCAGGGCCAAGCTCGATGGCGATGCGTACGTGGTCACCGGGCACAAGATCTGGACCTCGGACGCCCACCACGCCTCACGCATGTGGCTTCTTTGCCGGACAGCGCCATTCGGCCCCGGGAGTAGCTGCCTGAGCCTCTTGCTCGTGGACATGGCGAGTCCCGGCATAACGGTCAGCCCCATTCACACCATCGACGGCCACCAGGTGAACGAGGTGTTCCTCGACGAGGTGGTCGTGCCCGTGGCCAACCGCGTGGGCGAAGACGGCAAGGCATGGACGATGATCCGAGAGGCTCTGGCCGTCGAACGGCATACCCAGGTCCTGCCCGGACGACTGCGTCGAGACCTCGAGGAGCTCGAAACGCTTCTCGACTCACACGGGCTTTCCGACCAACCGGTGGTTCGCAGGAGTCTCGTCGACCTTCGGTGTCAGTTGGCTGCCGTGGAAGCGGGCTCCTTGGCCGCCGTCGCTGCGCTGGCGGCCGGCGGGCAGGCGGTAATGGAGGCCGCCCAAGCGAAACTTCTCGGTTCACAACTCAGCCAGGCCATCCCGCGAGTGGGACTCGATCTCCTGGGAACTGCGGGAGTGGTCGGGGACAACGAGATGGCGTTCTTGTGGCGGGAGAGCATTCTGGAGACCATCGCCGGGGGCACCGTCGAGGTGATGGCCTCCATGCTGGCGCGTCAGGGCTTGGGACTGGGCAGCAAGGCGTGAGGATCGTGCCCGACGGTACGCGACAGCGGAGCCGCACGCCGTCATGAACGATTTCGCGCCCCAGCCCGAGCAACTCGAGTTTGCCCGCGCGCTCATGGCCCTGGTCGAAAGCCGAAATGAATCGGGTGCTCCCGATGCATCGGTCGGCCTCTGGACGGATCTGGCGGAAATGGGGTTTCTGGGTCTTTGCGCCGAGGAGGGCGGCGGCGGCCCCCGGGATCTCGTGGTTGCGATGGAAGCCCTGGGTAGGGTCGTATGTCCCGGACCAATTGTGGCCACCACCGCCGCCGCTCTGCTGCTCGAAGAACCACAGCGCGAAGAGCTGAACGCCGGCCGGCTCCGAGCGACCTTCACCGACGGAGTCCACATACCGTGGGCCGAGAGCGCCAGCTTGCTCATCGAAGCGCAAGAGGGCGAGGCCTGGTTGATCGCCGATCCCGGCGAAATCACTCCCGTGCGCACGTTGAGTGCGGAACCCTGGGCCATCGGGAGTCCGATCAGGGGCCGTCAGCTGCCCGAGTCCACCCGTGCCCTGATCCTGTTCGACCTCGGCCTTTCGGCCTATCTTGTCGGATGCGCACGGCGGTTGATCGACCAAGGAGCTGAGCATGCCCGGCTGCGCACACAATTCGGGCATGTGATCGGGGATTTTCAGGCCGTGGCGCACCCCTTGGCCATCGCACTGGCCCAGAACAACGCGAGCAGCCAGTTGGTGGGTCTTGCGGCGTTTGAAATGGATCATGGCCAGTGCGACCCCGCCCGCGCCCGCCTGGTTCGCATGGCGAGCACCAAGGCTGCTCTCACGGCAGCCACCGCCGTTCACCAAGCCATGGGGGGACTCGGTTTCGCCATCGAAACCGGCGTCGGTGTGGTCAGTACGCGCATCCGCCAGTGGTCGTTGCTGCCGCCCGCATCACGTGTCTTCGATCTCGCATGATGGCGGACTTGCAGAGACGGGCAGTCGAACGTGGGTTCTGAACCGTCAGAAGACGAGCATTTCGTCCGTGGACTCACCAGGGCGCTCATTCGTGACCATGCGGATGACACGGAAACGAAGTTTCTGGGTGCGCAGTTCGATGCGGGCCTGGCTTGGGTGCACTGGGCGATCGAAGACGGGGGGGCTTGGGTTGTCTTCGGGTCTGCAGCGTTACATCGACGAGGAACTCGAAGTCGTCGGCCGGGCGCCTCAGTGCAGCCTGCAGCACTTCGACCGTGGATGTCTAGAGCACCCCAGCTTCCATCTTAGGCACGGACGGTGAGATTAGTGATTCGGAGTTGCCGGAGAGTTGACGAAGCTGAGGACTTTCTCGTGCAAAACCCCCAGGGTTGGTCTAGGTACCTAAACCCGGCGAAGCCGGGTCAATCGGGTCAAGTTCCACCAAACAAGTCAAGCGGCTGCGAGAGCCTTGTCGAGTTGGCGGATGGCGGCGCTTATGGGACCGGTTCCGATGGGCCGGATGAGTTCGGCCATGGCCGGCCGCAGGATGTGGTTGTGGGTCCGGCTGTAGAGGGCTGCCGTTCTCACACCGTCGTCGGTGACCCGGTAGCGGTTCGTTTGAGGAACGCGTTCGATGAGACCGCGCAAACGGAGGCGCCGAAGGTCATAGGTCAAGGATCCGGCGGAGAAGACGCGTCCGAGGAGTTCGCCGAGCTGTGTACGCAAGTCCCGATTGGTGAAGCCGCGCGGGAGGAGTCGGAACGTGAGGAGCGAGGACATGAGGGCATGGACCCGGCGGTCCCCGAAGCGCAGGCCAGGGGCGCGCTGGTCGGCGACGACGACGGGGTGCGAGAGGGACTCCATGGCGTCCTCGCCCGCCCAGGGCTCTTGGCTGATTCGTTGGACGTCGAGCAGACGTCGGTTGGCGGAGAAGCCGACCTTGGCCAGTGCGGCCAGGTTGTGCAGCCGTTTGCCGATTTTGAAGTCACCCCTGGCATCGTTGATGGTGGTCTCGGTTCGTAAGGCGGCTCCTTCCTTGTGGTACTGCTTGATCTTGGACCTGCGGTAGTAGACGTGGAGCGAGGGGGTGACCCCTTCGGTGATCACCCTGGTGCAGAACTGACCCGGCGTGGGATGCCGGCCGCGGCTGACCACGCGGCGGTCGAAGATGAGGCTGACCCGGTCGGGGCGCCCCAAGTCGAGGTTGTCGCGGATGACCGACTCGAAGAAGACCCGGCCCGAACGGGGGCGGTCGAGGACCTGGGTCAAGGAGAACTCGGCCTGGAGGATCGAGACGTCGTAGCGGTAACCGGCCCGGCGGTCCCGGGCGCAGTAGGGATGGGGCAGGCGGGCCAGCCACTTGCGGATGAAGCGGTCGATCTTGGGGGCGCTGAGCGAGCGGCAGATGCGCTGGAGTCGGGCCGGGTCCGCGCAACTCTTGAACCCGTTGTCGAGCGCCTCGTAGTCGAGCCCGGCCTTTTCGGCTTGGCGCTTGGCCCACTCGTGCCCGTTGAGGTAGCACTTGGCGACATAGGGGAAGTAGGTGGCGAACTTGATGAAGAAGAGACCGAAGTCGTCGTCGAAGCCGTAGAAATAGAAGTGGTTCACCATGGCCGTGTCGGGGACCAGCCAGGGGTAGGCCTTGCCGGTCACCGGGTTGTGGCGGCGCTGGGTGCGAAACACGGCCTTTTCCTGGGCGCGGCCCACGAACAAGACGCCCTC
>JBEKWB010000190.1:0-5143 GCA_049513455.1 Acidimicrobiales bacterium | reverse complement strand
GAGCGTATGACCAATGCGCTCGCAGTCGACCCGGAGCCGAGCGTAGGTGAGCACGAGGTCAGGCCCGGTGTGTACCGTCTCGGCCGCCGCGATCCGTGCTTCGAGCTTTCGTATCCGGCTCTCGCCCCAATTGCGCCGCAGCGCACCGTAGCGAAGCTCGGCCGCTGTGTGGAACGAGATGAACGCCGGCCGGCCGAGGATGATCGGCTCGTACATCACTGCAAGGGAGGAGCCGGGAACGATCTCAGCGCCGTAGACGTCGGTGTCGATGACAATGGGGCCGCGAGACGGCTGGTCGGTCACGCCTCCAAAGCGGCGAGGAAGGCAGCGCCTTCTTCTTCCGAGAGATCCTCGATCACTATTTCGCCAGGTGGAGGGAGAGGACGAGCGCGACGGAGAAGCTCGGGTATAGATAGCTCGAGGTGTTCGGTGGCGTTCGGCGTGAAGGGCTCGGTCGACATCTCACCTACAACGATACCGGATCGCAGTACCGCTGAGCCTGCGGTGAAGCCGCAACGCCGATGGTGACAGCGAAGCGCGCACTTCCCTTACTGCGAGCTGTACTCCCGGAACAAAACTCGACAAAATGAGCAGGAGCTCACAACCCCGCCATTGTCGTGTTGGCGGCCTTGTGTGCGCCCGAAGCCGTCAGCAGCCCGAAGGGCCCGCTCGAGTCGTCCTGGTAGGCGTACCAGAACACCGGCCCGACCCATGAGTTGGCGGCCGCGAAGGCATTCACCTGGCTCACTTCGTCAGCCCCAGCCCCAGCCCCAGCCTCAGCCGTCAGCCCGTTGAGCCCGGTGACGGTCGTCGTGTTCGACGGATAGCCGACCTCCGTGATCCATACCTGCTTGGCCGAGTCCCCGTTGGCCACCATGACCGAGCGGATGAAAGGGATTGTGGTGGACCTTCCGGGCTACGAGCACCGCCGAAGCGTCGATGATGTCAAAGGCGGCCGAGGCGAGTTCAGTCGGTCGCCCATCGCGACCGTTGTTCAGCGTCGGTAAAACCGGCAGTATGACTCGATCACAACCCCGTCATCACCGACGCGGCCTTGTTCCCGTCGAAGTAGGGGTCTGATACACCTGGACCGATTGGATGTCGAATGAACTGGTCGAAGCCCCCACGCCGTACATAGCCAGATTGGCCAGGAGGTACATGGGCGTGTTGGGCACGCCGACCCCGGAGTAGCTGAAGACAGCCTTGCCATTCAAGTACCAGGTGAGCGACGTGGGCGTCCACAGCACCCCATAGGTGTTGTAGCTGGTGGTCAGGTTGGCCGACGTGGTGACGTTCGCATAAGCCTGCGTGTTCGCGGCGCCCCAATGAACCGTGGTCTGGATCTCATTGGTAGAGCCGTAGTTCTCCATGATGTCGATCTCGGGGGGCCACACGCCGTTTTCGGCAAGCATCCAGATGGCCGGCCACGTTCCGGCACCGCCTGGCAACTTGGCCACCACCGAGACATAGCCGTAGGTGAAGCTGAACGAGTTGAATGTTGTGACCATCCCCGAGGTATACGGGTATGTCTCGGTGGCACCCGCTTGGTTGGTTCCGGCTGTAGGAGTTTCGTTTGCTACCTCTTGCAGCACTCCACCGGACACCCGGTCTTGCGAGGGCAAATACCATTCGATTTCCCCGGTGCCGTAGTTGGTGCAGCCGACGGCGGGGTTGTACCACTCGTAGCAGGTGGACCACACCGAGGAGTTGAGCGTTGTCCCTGAGAACCCTTGATTGAACACCAGGGACATCCCGGCCGTCGGATTTGTGGCCGTGGGACCTGTGGCCGCGCCGGCGGAAGACACCAGAGTCGCCACGATGATCGGGACGAGCGCGAGCAGGGCGACGGCGCGCCTCATGACGGACATCGAGCCGATGGAGGAGAGATGGAAGCGCATTTTCACCAAGTCCCGTCAGTTGGAGTCGACACCGACCGCCGAGTCGACTGACGTCAGCATACGCCTTACGTAAGGCGTATGCAACCCTTGTGAACAGCCCCTTTAGGCCGCGATGTCCTTCACGGCATCGACGAAACTAGGCTTGTGGCATGTCGGATCAGGAGGGGCGTCGCATCGATATGAGGCCCTTGTCCGTGCGCCTCAAGGAGAAGGTTCCGAAAGGGGATTGGGAGCGCGTCTCGATGGAACTCGGCCTCAGCAAGAACACGCTCTCCCGCTACATCAGCCTTGATCTGTTGCCCGGACCGGAGAAGTACCCGATCCTGGCCGAGTATCTCGAGATATCGGTTTTCGAGGTGGGAGGGGCGGTAGCCCTTGATCAGGTAACTCGGCGCCAAGCAAGGCTTTCTCGATGATATCGAGGTCGGCCTCGAGCTCCGATGCTTCGGCGTGCCACCTGGCTGCTTCCCTACGTCCCTGAGCGAGTGAATCAACCAGGAATTGCAACTCCTGTTCCATTCCTCTATCTCCTTTGCGACGGGGTCCGACCATCCCGAAACTAGGGCACTAACCTTCCCCCGCTCCCCCTCCAAGTATCTACCTGTTCATCGCTGGCCGCGCGGATAGGCAAGAAAAGCATCCCCATCAGCTGTTCCGCCGAAGGGGCCAACCGCCGGCCACAATCCCCGCCGCGACCGCAATGGCGGCGAGCACCAGCGCGGTGACGGTGAAGGCATGGTCCGCCCTGGCCGCGATGCCCGAGGTCCCACCGCTCACGCTGAAGAGCAGGCCGGTCAGAGACAGACCCAGTGCGGTCCCGATGCCCCGGCTCATGTTCAAGACCCCCGAGGCCATCCCCGCCTGTCCGGCCGGAGCCGAGCCCATGACCGTGGCGTTGTTCGGGGCGGTGAACAGTCCCAGTCCGGCACCGACCAGCCCGAGGAGGAGCAGGAACATCGTCGTCCCCGGGCGCAGGGCTCCGAGGGCGACGAGCCCGATGGCGACAGCGGCAAGGCCGCTCACGGCGAGCGACCGGGCGCCGACGCGATCGGCCACCCTCCCGGCCAAGGGTGCGACGACGCCGAACATCACGGGCAGAGCCATGAGCTCGAGCCCGGCGCGGGCCGTCCCGAATCCGAGCCCACGGGTGAGATAGAAGGGCACGAGCAGCAGCACGCCGAACATCACGACATAGGAACCGACCGCGCTGGCGATGCCGGTCGAGAAGCGCCGGTGTCGAAAGAGGCCGGTATCGAGCATGGGGTTCCGCACCGCCCGCTCGTGGCGCACGAAGAACGCCGTGCAGCCCGTCGCCGCCAGAAAGAGGCCCAGAATGAGCGGCGAGCCCCAGCCCACCGTGGAACCGAAGGAGATGGCGGTGAGCAGGGCGACGACGGCGGGGAAGAACAGGGCGAGGCCGGCGACGTCGAAGGCCTCCTTCTGGGCGAGGTTCTGGCTGCGGGGGACCAGGGCCAGCGCCGCCGCCGCGCCGAACACCCCCAGGGGCACGTTGACGAAGAAGATCAGTCGCCACCCGCCGACGGCGAGGAGGAGACCTCCGACCGATGGTCCGAGCGCGAGGCCGACGGCCTGTGCCGCTCCCTGGAGCCCGATCGCCCGCCCGAGGGAGCGGGCCGGGACGACCAGACAGATGATGGCCAGGCTGTTGGCCTGGAGCATCGCCGCCCCGACGCCTTGGAGGGCGCGAAAACCGCACAGTGCGGCCAGATCGGGGGCGAACCCGCAGAGCGCCGAGGCGAGGATGAAGATGACGAAGCCGTAGACGTAGAGGAGCTTGCGGCCCCACATGTCGGCGAATCGCCCGACGGCCGTGACCGTGGCCACCAGCACCAGGAGATAACTCAGGCCGACCCATGTCACCGAGCCCACGCTGGCGTGGAACGACTTCTGCAGCGTCGGGAGGGCCACCGTCACGATGCTGGCGTCGAGCTGGCCCATCAGCGCTCCCACGCAGACGGCGGCGACCGCGAGCCAGTGGGCATTGGGACGGTTCCGGATGGACAGGGGCCGCCGGGGCTCCACGAGGAGCCGGCTCCAGTTCCAGCCCGCTGTCCCGGTGGCGCCCACACTCACCGTTCCATGGTGATCCGGCTCAACCCAGAAGTAAAATATCGACTACTTATATAAGTGATAAGATTTGTTTATCGATTCCAACCGCCTGCGCCACTTCGTCGCCGTCGTCGACCACGGCGGCTTCACCGCGGCGGCACGTGCCGTCTACGTCTCCCAGCCGGCTCTCTCGCAGGCGGTGAAGGAGCTGGAGGCGGAGCTGGGCGTCGCCCTCTTCGCTCGCAGCGGCCGCCAGGTGCGGTTGACCCCGGCCGGGACTGCGCTACTCGAGCCGGCCCGCCAGGTTCTGCGCGATCTCGAGACCGGTGAGGCCGCCGTCGGAGCGGTGGCCGGCTTGAAGGCGGGAAGCGTGACGCTGGCCAGCCTCCCCACGCTGGCCGCCGACCCGGTGGCCCCGCTGGTGGGCGCGTTCCGGCGCCGGTACCCCGGCGTGCGGATCGACCTGGCGGCACCGGAGGGCACGAGTGAGCTCTTCGACCTGGTGGTGGCCGGGACCTGCGAACTAGGGGTGACCGATGCCCGCGACATCCCCGACGCGCTGCAGTCTCATTCCCTCGGCCGGCAGTCGCTCGTCCTCATTCTGCCGCCCGGATCCGACCACGAGGAAGGTGCACCCCTCGACCTGTCGTCCCTGGAGGACATGCCCTTCGTGGTCGCTCCACCCGGCACCTCGACCTTCCGCCTCCTCCAGGAGGGTTTCGCCGCCGTCCAACGGACGCCCGCGGTGGCGGTGGTCACGGCCCAGAGGGACGCCATCCTGCCCCTGGTCATCGCCGGCGCCGGCGCCGCCCTGGTGCCGGAATCGGTGGCGCGCACGGCGACCGGATTGGGTGCGATCACCGCAAGGCCTGAGCCAGCGATCGAGCGGGCGCTGGCCCTGGTGCACCGGGCCGGACCTCTCTCTCCGGCCGCGGCCCGGTTCGCCGAGATCGCCACGGGGGAGTGAGTCCCCGGGCACGGGTACCCGTATATCCGTTGGGGATATACTAAAGAGATTCTCAACACGGGGAGGAAGCATGCCCAAAATGCTCATCGACATTGACGAGGCACTCCTCGAACGGGCACGGGCCATGCTCGGTCCCAACACCACGAAGAAGGATGCGGTCAATACCGCATTGTCGAAGTTGGTCCGCCTGCACGACCAGCGTGAAACC
>JBEKWB010000189.1:0-5220 GCA_049513455.1 Acidimicrobiales bacterium | reverse complement strand
CAGGTCGATCCGCCACACCCAATACATGGCCGAGAGCTTTCCCGGAAGGGCGAGACTGATTACCGTCGCCGCGGCAATGAACGGAATACCCACGATGTAGTCGACCTGACGGTCATAGATTGCCGGCTCCGCCCGTGCCGGGCGACGGTGCACGGCGGCCAAGCCCAAGGCGATGGCAGGAACAAGACTCGTGTACGCAAGTGGAGTCTCCATGCCGGCCGTCTGGAGAAGCGTCTTCAACGAGTAGCTGTACGCGCACAACACAGCTCCTACCAGGATGGCGAGCTGGATCGCGGTGCGGGTGCGGGGCGGGGCATCTCGCCAACGCTGTTGCCATTCGCGTCGCCAGTGGGCCGACGCAGCTCTGCGCAGACGAAGGTCGAATTCGCTAACTCCCACCAGCTGCGTCATCCAAACCGTCCGTGTACATAGTCTGCGGTTCTAGGGTCGCGCGGATCGCCGAAGACTTGCTCAGTCGGTCCCGCTTCCACGATTCGTCCGGGGAGACCTTCCCCGTCGACGAGGAAGAGCGCGCAGTTGTGAGAAACACGCTGCGCCTGCTGCATGTTGTGGGTCACGATCACGATGGTCAGCTCGTGGCAAAGCGTCCGGATGGTTTCCTCGATGACGCCGGTGGAAATGGGGTCGAGAGCCGAACATGGCTCGTCCATGAGCAGGACTCGCGGGCGCACGGCCAACGCCCTCGCTATACACAGGCGTTGCTGCTGCCCTCCCGAAATGGCGGCTCCAAGCTCGTTCAGCCGGTTCCGCGTCTCCCGCCACAAGCCGGACCGTTCGAGACACTCCTGTACCAAGGCATCCGCGTTACGGACCTTCTTTCCGGACAGGCGCAACCCAGAGAGCACGTTCTGAGCGATCGTCATGGACGGGAACGGATTGGGCTTCTGAAAGACCATTCCGATGTGCGACCGCGTCTCGGTCACCGGAAGCCCCGCGCCATAGACGTTCACACCGTCGAGTGCGACAGAACCCGACATGGCGGCTCCGGGAACCAGCTCATGCATCCTGTTGAGAATCCGTAGAAACGTCGACTTACCGCACCCCGACGGACCGATCAACGCCGTCACCTTTCCGGGCATCATCTCGAGCGAGATCCGCTCGAGGACCTTGTTGGAGCCGAACCAGGCGCTCACGTCCTGTGCCAGCAGGCGCGACGGTGCTCTTGGCTCAAGAGCAGGCGCCGTTGGTCCGGCGACAGTCAAAGCAGCGGCGCCCGCAGGTTCAGACGTGTCCGGCCAGGATGGACCAGCGGTTCGAGGATCGCTCAACGCAGTCACCGCGGCCCTCCCGCCTTGGTCAGCTCGCGAGCAACCCAGAACTGGACAAGTCTGCTCACGGTCCTGAGCCCCGAGACACCATCCGTCGCCGGATCGCCCTTCGAAAGACGCCCCCAAGAAGCAGGAGACCGCCACCAGTCACAGCGATTGGCAGCGGCAGCCCTCCGGTGAACGCAAGCGTCGGGTTCGAGCCGGCGGCGGCAGTTGCGCCGTCACCCGTCGATCCTTGGCCCGTCGATCCTTGGCCCGTCGAGCCGTTGCTTGCCGTCGTTTCGGCGGCGGTAGTCGAGGTGGTGGAGGTGGTGGAGGTCTGCGTCGCTTCCGCGGCCACCTGGTCGGCCACCTTCATCCCGGCACTGGCCATCGCGGTGGTGACGGGGGCGTCGCCGAGCGACTTGACGTCCGCTTGGCCTGTCGCACCCAGCACGAACTTGATGAAACTCGCAAGAGCGGTGGCCTTTGCCGCGCTGAGCCCCGAGGTTGGAACCACCAAGTAGCTCATGACGTCGATCGGGTAAGAGGCTGCGTCGCTCGGGTTTGCATTGAACGTCACCAGGTTCGTGGTTGGTTCCATGGTCGCGTCGTTCAGCGCGGCACTGGTAGCAGCGCTCGTAGGCAGCACGTACTGGCCGGCCGCGTTCTGGATGGCGATCGTCATGTTCGTGGTCGGGTCTGTAGTGAGGATGTTTCGTGGAGGACCAAGCCAGTCAGCCGGCAGTGCAGCGACGGCCCCCTGCCCCCATAGTGAAGGGTTCGTCTGGGGCTGGAGCGTCTCCTGGTTGACCTGTACTAGGCCGTTGGCCAGAGTGAGGTCACCGCCTGTAACCGATCCGCCCGTCGGCCAGTGCTCGGATGGGGTGTCGTCGGTGACCTTGTTCTTCTGCAAGTAGGCTTCCCAGGTCGTCTTGGCCGTCGGGTCGTTCAGGAACACAGAAGCCAGCGCTTCATTCGACGCCGACGGGTCGACTCCGGTCAGCGCGCTGATCTGCTTGCTTGCGTCTGTGCATGGGGCGGGCTTGCCACCGCTCAGCTGTGACAATTGAGTGTCGTTCCAGTCAGCTATGCCGTTGGTGAACACCTTGGCTAGGAGCGGAACCGTCAACTGAAGGTTCTCGCAAAGTGTCGTCGGCTTGAACGTCTGGTCGTTGCCGCATTCCACCACGGCTCCGATAGCAACGGCGCTCGCGGCAAAGGGCACATAGGCAAAGGACCGGTGGTTCTGTGCCGCCGTTGCCGCCTGAGAAGTGGTGAGTGGGACCTCAGAGACCGCGTAGTCGGCCGTGCCACTCGCGAAGTCATCACGGGCCTGGTCGATATTGGCGTCGAAGTAGGCCGGGACCATGGGCGCTATCGCTGAGCCACCGTCGGCTTGCAACTTGTTCATGAGATTGAGCTCGAAGGACCCACCCTCAGCAAAGAGTGTCGTCGAAGCGTCCGAGGCCGAAGCACGCCCGGGGGGGGCGAGCCACGCTGCTGTGCTCAGCACCGACGCAACCACGCCGGCAATGACGATCCTGTGCCGGGCACAGCGATAGGGGCTCATCGAATG
Organism: Acidimicrobiales bacterium; assembly: GCA_049513455.1. Classification (GTDB taxonomy): domain Bacteria; phylum Actinomycetota; class Acidimicrobiia; order Acidimicrobiales; family RAAP-2; genus Bog-473. The sequence continues at coordinate 2,373 of JBEKWB010000189.1, read as the reverse complement.
CGCGCCCGTAGACGACGTCGGGCCGCCCACCCGACCCCTATCAGCAGCAGCCCGGGGAGGACTATCGGAAGTGGGTTGATCCCGGTGAATGCGAGAGCGGAGGATCCCGTGAGAGACACTCCCGGGTCGACCCCTGGGAACGTCCCCTGTCCAGATCGAGCTGAGGTTCCACTGGCGGTGACGGCACCGGCACCAGTCGAGCCGTTGCCATTGGCTGCTTCTCCAGGTGTAGCGGAGTTGTTCGTATTAGTCACGCCACAAGTGGGCTTCGTCTGGCCAGCCCGTACCTCGGCAGGTGTGAGGTCGCCGCATTGGTATGCGCCCTGTTCAGCCGAGGTCAGCGCCACTGCGCCGGGTACGGCCGCCTTGATGGAATTCACCCCGTACTGCTCGAGCGACAGACCGAGCGAGGCGTAGCCGATCTCAGGCGCCTTCTGTTGGCCAAGCGTTAGCGCATAATTGGCGAACTGGCTGAGTACGTTGCCCTTAGCAGCACTCCATCCAGTCGTGGGGGTCAGCAGGTAGCTGTAGGTCGAAGGATTGTAAACGTACTTGCCCGCACCATCGAAATTGAGATTGTGCGTACCGTCGGCATTCTGCGTGGCATAGGCAAGTGCCGACGCAACATTGTCCGCACCTGGTTGCATGTAGTAGCCGCTGGCATTCTTCACTGACGCCACTGGAAGACCATGTTTGATCGCGTACGCTGTCTCGACCCCCGTGATGTAGCCGTCGTTGTTCGGCGCTGCCACGTCGCTGGCGGCATCGTCTGAGCCCGAAGCTTCGATGATCCCCGGGAAGAGAGGCCAGTCCGAACGCGGCGAGGTAGGGCTGAGGTCATCCACCTGGCCTGGCTCTTGGGTCACGGCCGGCGAGGTGACGAAGTCTCGCCATAGGGCCGGTTGCTCGTGGATGCAGTACTCCTGGAGCACGAAGTTCGTCCCGGCCAAGTCTGACCGGATGACAGGATGCACTGCCGTCGACGGAAGCGAGACTCCAGGATTGTCGGCTGCAATGATGGGGTCGTTCCATGTCTTTACGCCACCGGTCATGAGCGCACAGGCGGAGTAGCTCGACAGCTGGAGTGTCGTTCCTGACGGGAGGCCGTTCAGGTGGTACATAAAGGCCAAGCCTCCAGCAGTCACCGGTACGTATATGAACGGGAACGTCGGCTGAGCCGTGTCGAAGGCACGAGCCTGGTATGGGATGTCGCTGACAGCGAAGTCAACTGATCGGTTGGCGAAATCGAATCTGCCTTGGGCGGAGCTGTAAGGCGAGTAGTCCACGGTCAGTGTGTAAGGCGGCTTGGCAGTGTCGGTCACCCACTGTTGGACCTCGGGCCCCGCGAAGGACGAACCGTCCCCGATCAGGCCGGTACCCGCGTTGGCCGGCGTGGGAGCCATCGACCCGGTACCCGCGTTGGCCGGCGTGGGAGCCATCGACCCGGTACCCGCGTTGGCCGGCGTGGAAGCCATCGACCCGGTACCCGCGTTGGCCGGCGTGGAAGCCATCGACCCGGTACCCGCGTTGGCCGGCGTGGAAGCCATCGACCCGGTACCCGCGTTGGCCGGCGTGGAAGCCATCAACAGGGTCATTCCACCAACAACGAAGGACAAAAGCGCTTGCCTCAGCGCTCTCGCACGGAAGCGGTGGTGGCGTGGTTTCACGGGGCGGTGACCTCCTTGCGAGTGAGCCAATGCGTGACGACCCGCCTACCGCCCAGCGGTGCCGACCCGATGACTCGGGCTGCTATAAACAATGCCAAAACCATCCACACGAGGATGAAGGCCCCTCCCCAGGCGTCGCGCACGAACACAGCGCCGGGGGAAAGGATCAAGGAGAACACCTGCAGAGGCAAGTTCGCCTGGGGCCCGAGGAACGGGTTGAAGTTGAAGTGCCCAGACCCGTGAGCGGTGAACAGGGTTGGAGCGGTCTCGCCCACTGCCAGCGCCACCCCGAGGATGACCGCAGTGATCAGCCCGGTGCGGATGGTCGGCAGGACGACCTGCAGGCTCACGCGCCAGCGGGGCGAACCGAGCGCCAGTGCCGCCTCGCGCAAGGAACCAGGTACGACACGGATCACCTCTTCTGCCGTTCGGATCATGATAGGGAGCATCAGTACTGCCAACGCGATGCTTGCAGCGAGCCCCGAGAAACCGGCCGTGCCCCGAGGCTGCACCCACAGCAGGTACACGAACAGTCCGGCGATGATCGACGGGGTCCCCATCATGCAGTCGACGATGGTGCGAACGAGGCGAGAGAACGCGCTCGAGGTCTCGCTCAAGTAGGTCGCCGTGAGGATCGAGATCGGCACGGTGTAAGCGGTCGCCAGCCCGACCTGCTCCACCGATCCGACGATGGCATGGCCCATCC
>JBEKWB010000188.1:0-5340 GCA_049513455.1 Acidimicrobiales bacterium | reverse complement strand
GCCCACGGAGCCACCGGAGCCACCGGAACCGGCTGAATCCCGGACCGCAGGCCTCCGCTGGCCGGTGGTCGCCCTTGCGGTGTTCGGCGTCTTCGTCGTGTCGCTCCTCTTCGTCACCGTTGTCGAGCTCATCGCCGGCCGACCACTGGCGGATCTCTTCGGGCACGGTGGCGGGGGCACCACAGTGGAGAGGATCTTCGAGAACCCGCCGACGACACTCCCGCCCCCGACGACCACGACCACCACGACCACCACCACCTCGACATCGACCACGACGTCGACGACGACCCCCTCGTCGAGCACCACGACCTCGGTCGGGGGGAGCACCACGTCGACGACGACCGGCCTCGGATCGACCAGCACGACGTCACCCTCCTCCGCGACGACCACCAGCGGTGTGCCTTAACCTGGACCGATGCCCTCTCCCTACGACCTGACCCGCGGGGAGTTGGATCTGCTCCTCGGTGACCAGCCGGCGTTTCGGGCCCGCCAGGTCTGGGACGGTCTGCACGAGCGCGTGCTGCACCCCGAGGAGATGACCGATCTGCCCGTGGCCTTGCGCGCCAGGCTCGGCGATGCGCTCCCTCGGGCGCTGCACGAGGTCTCGCGTCGGTCCGCCGATGACGGGCAGACGACCAAATGGCTCTGGGCGCTTCACGATGGTGCGCAGGTCGAGACCGTTCTCATGCACTACCCCGACCGGGTCACCGTCTGCGTCTCCACCCAGGCCGGCTGCGCCATGGCCTGCCAGTTCTGCGCCACCGGACAGGCCGGGTTCCAGCGCCAGCTCACCGCGGGGGAGATCGTCGAGCAGGTCGCCGAGGCGATCAGGGCGGCCCGGCCACGGCGGCTCTCCAACGTGGTGTTCATGGGAATGGGGGAGCCGCTGGCCAACTACGACCGCGTCTGGAGCGCCGTCGTCAAGTTGCACGGCGACATGGGCCTGTCCGCTCGGCACCTGACCCTGTCGACGGTGGGTGTCGTGCCGGGCATCCGCCGCTTGGCGGCCGAGGCGTTGCCGGTCAACCTCGCCGTGTCGCTGCACGCGGCCAACGACGCCACGCGTGACATCCTCGTTCCCCTCAACCGGCGCTATCCGTTGGCGATGGTGGGCGAGGCGTGTGCCGAGTACGTGGCTGCGACGGGGCGCCGGCTCTCGATCGAGTGGGCGATGATCCACGACGTCAACGACCAGAGTGCGGACGCGGCCGAGCTGGCCCACTTCGCCCGACCGCTCGCCGCTCACGTCAATCTCATCCCGCTCAACCCGACTCCGGGTTACGCCGTGCGGGGAAGCTCGCCGCGCCGGGTGCGCGAGTTCCGTGACCAATTGGAAACCCTCGGTGTCAACGCCACCGTGCGCATGACCCGCGGCGCCGAGATCGACGCCGCCTGCGGCCAACTGGCCGCGTCGGTCACTCTGGGCCGCCGGCCCTCGCCCTGACACGGGCCTCTTCGACCTACCCTGCCGTATGCCCGAGAAGCCTGGCGTCATGCGTCCACCCTGGGCGTGGTTCCTCCTCCTTGACGGGGGGATCGTGGCCCTTGTGGTGCTGTCCACCGTGGACGGGGCCTATGAAGCGGTCACCGAGCACATTCCCGCCCCGCTCCCGCCGCGCCGTGCGCTGCGCGCCATCCTGGCCGGAGCGGTGCTCATCCACGTCGTCGAGGCCGTGGCCGCGGGGCGTCAGGCACGACGGCGTGGCCTCTCAGCCTGGGGATGGGCGCTCCAGACCCTGGCGGTCGGCCTCCCCTCATTGCTCGCCCTGCGCCGGTCGTCCGCCGACCGTCGACCGCGCTGATTCAGGCGCGCTGGTTCACCCCGCTGAACGCCTTGGCCACCGAGGCCATGCTGACGATGCCGTCCTCACCGACGGGCGTGGCGCCCGTGGCCCGTGAGACCAGCGAGGTGTCCACGTCGGAGGCCTCGGCGCGCAGGGCACCCACCGTGCAGGCCTCCCGGGCCCGCACGGCGAATGGGTCGTAGCCGAAGTGCTTCATGGCGTTGAGATGGGTGATCTTGTTGATCTCGTCGTCGGGCACGCCCTCGAGATACTTCATCGCCGCTTCGGGCGACGTGGGCCAGGTCGAGTCCGAATGCGGGTAGTCGCACTCCCAGGTGATGTTGTCGATGTTGAGGTAGCGCCGATTGTCGATGCCGAACGCATCGTCGATGAAGCAGGTGATGATGCGCTCCTTGAACAGCTGACTGGGCAACATGTCCCCGAAGTCCTGACCCGTCCACTTGTGGTGGTGCTGGTAGACGTAGTCGATGCGCTCGAGCGCATAGGGGATCCAGCCGATACCGCCCTCGGAGAGCGCGAAGCGCAGATCCTTGTACTTGCGCAGGATGGGGGACCACAAGAGATCGCACGCCGCCTGGACCATGTTGATCGGTTGCAGGCTGATCATGACGTCGATCGGCGCGTCGATCGACGTCAACAGGAGTTGGGACGACGATCCGAGGTGCATGCAGACGACGGTGCCCACGTCGGCGCAGGCTTGCCAGAACGGGTCCCAGTGACTGTTGTGCAGGGAGGGCCAGCCGAGCTTCTCGGGATTTTCGGAGAAGGTGACGGCGTGGCACCCCTTCTCGGCCACGCGCCGTACCTCGGCCGCCGCCAACTCGGGCTCCCAGATGACCGGGATGGAGAGGGGGATGAACCGCCCGGGCTCGGCGCCGCACCAGGCGTCGATGTGCCAGTCGTTGTAGGCCCGCACCATGGCCAGTGCCTCGTCCTTGTCCTCCCGGCGGGCGAAGAGCTGGCCGCAGAACTGGGGGAAGGACGGGAAGCACATGGAGCCGAGCACGCCGTTGACCGACATGTCACGGACCCGTTCGTGCACGTCGTAGCAGCCGACCCGGATGTCGTCGAGCGACGTCGGCTCCAACCCGTACTCCTCGGGAGGGCGGCCGACCACCGCGTTGAGGCCCACGTTGGGGATCTCGTTCCCGTCGTAGTGCCAGTAGTCGGTGCCGTCCGGGCGCCGGATCAGTTGCGGCGCCTTGTCCTGGTACTTGGCCGGCAAAAGGCCGTCGAACATGCCTCGAGGCTCGATCACATGGTCGTCCACACTGACCAGAATCAGATCATCGGTCCGCATAACCCCCACCTCCAGCGCGCCAGGGGTTTCCTGACGCTCGCGTCATGAACCTTACGCCCCCGTGCCTGGCGGTGCGAGAGATTCAGGCGATCGCGGCCTCGAGCGCCGGCGCGGCCACGCCGCGCCGGGGGAGGATGATGTCGTCGATGAGCCCGTAGGTCTAGGCCCCCTCCGTCAGGTAGTGGTCCCGGTCGATGTCGAGTGCCACCTGTTCGACCGGGCGGCCACTGTGGTGGGCGATGATCTCGGACATGCGGTGGGTCAGGGCCAGGACCTCCCTGAGCTGGATCTCCATGTCCGAGGGGGCGCCGCGAGTACCCGCAGAGCCCTGGTGGATCATGACGCGGGCATTGGGGAGGGCATAGCGCTTCCCGACCGCACCGCCGCACAGGATCATGGCGGCCGCGGACATGCCCATGCCGACGCAGATGGTCGATACGTCGGGCGCCACGTGCTGCATGACGTCGTAGATGGCCATCCCGGCGTTCCGAAACCGATGCCGTGTCACACCCCCTCGTCAAAGTAGAAATCGTGATCGCCCCCGATAAGACGGCCATGCGAGTGGGCTCGGCCAAGCTCATCGTCGATGGCACAGATACCGCCCTGGTGCGCAAGGCCGAGATCGCACTGCGCCCTTCCCGGGTCCGGGCGCGCCTGCTCACCCAATTGCTCCAGCTCTCGGGTGACATCTACAACGGTGCCCTCCAGCACCGCCGAGATGCCTGGCACATCACCCGCAACGCTGCCCAACCCACCTCCATCAGCCGCTTCGATCAGTTCAACGAGGTGAAAGAGCTCAAAGAGGTCTGCCCGGCCATAGGCCGCTTCGGTGTCACCCCTGTCCGCGGAGCCATCTCCCGCGTCGACGAGGCCTTTGGAGCGTTCTTTCGCAGGGTAAAGAACGGCGAGACTCCGGGCTATCCAAGGTTCAAGTCCAGGGCCCGCTTTCGCACGATCTTCTACGACACCCCGACCGGGTGGCATCTGCGTGGCGTCACCCCGTCCCCGCCACGCAAGGATGGACGTCCGGCCAAGGCGGTAGCGGCAGCGCTCCACGTCCAAGGGGTCGGTGAGATCCCTTTGGGCCAAGGAGCGGTCCGGCAGCTACGCCGGCTCATCGCCCGCGGTGGAGAGCCCCGGACCTTGACCATCACCCGCAGCCGCTCAGGCGCCTGGCGGGCCAGTGTCGGGTTCCGCGGGGTGGCCCTCAAACCGCTCCCCGAGAATCCGGACATCGGTGGGGTGGACCGCGGCATCTGGGTCACCGCCGCTCTGCCCGATGGCACCCTGCTCAGATGCCCCCCGTTTCTCAAAGAGGCCCGGGCCCAGATCGCCGCACTACAGCGCCAACGCGAACAGTACGAGAAGTTCTCGCCACAGTGGAAGAGGATCAACAAGGCGGTCGCCAAGACTTACGCCCAAGCCCACCGGCGTTCGGAGAACTGGGCCCGCCACTGTGCCATCAAGATCGTGGCCCGCTACGGCGTGATCGCTCTCGAGGATTTACCGCTCGTCACTATGACCAAGTCAGCCAAGGGGACCAAAGAGTCCCCGGGGAAAGGAGTCGCACAGAAAAAGGGACTGAACAGGAGCTTGCAAGATGCCGCGCTGGCTCGACTGGCCTACTGGATCTGCGTGAAGGCGGAGGAGGCCGCACGTAGGGTCTGGAAGGTGAATCCGAAGGATTCCTCTAGAGAGTGCATCGCCTGTGGGCATAACGAGGTGGCCAACCGATGCCGGGCCCGATTTATCTGCCGTATGTGCCGGCACGAAGAGCACGCCGATGTCAACGCCGCCCAGGTCCTCACCGCACGAGGCCAGGTTTCCGAGACCTCCTGGCGTGCGGCCGGGTGCCCCGTGGCGCAGAGGCCCGTGCCGAGGAACCGGCGCCGGACGGCTGAGCCATCGAGCTGTACGGGGCCGGGTCGGCTCCCTACGCAGAAGTCACGCGAACGCGCGATTTAACTTGCGGCAGACCCTAGAGGTGGATGTCCTTCGAGGTCATGGGCCTCGAGAAACAGGATCTGGGAGATGATCAGGTTGGCCACCTGGTCGTCCACCTTCTGACCTAGAGGAATACGATCCGCTCCCGCAGGAGCTGGGGGTAGATGTCGAAGGCCCGGTCGCCGCGGCTTCCCTTCTCGATGACGGTCGGCACCAGGATCTGGGTCGGGGCGGGGGTCGGCATCGTGTTCTCCTGTTCTGCACTCGCTGGCTGCCCCTGGCGCCCGTAGG
>JBEKWB010000187.1:0-5379 GCA_049513455.1 Acidimicrobiales bacterium | reverse complement strand
CCCTCTTCCCGTCGACCGCGCCGGGACTGGGGAAGGACTCGGGGATCTCGATTTCACCGATCATCGCTCTTCCCTTTTTGTACCGACCGACCGGTATAGTACATGGTTCGTGACCACGGACCTACCCTCGCCCGCCGGCTTCTCCCCGGCGGAGCTCCGCGAGATGCACCGCGCGATGTTGGTGATCCGTGGCTTCGAACAGCGGGTGGCCAGCCTCTATCGCGATGGCGAGGTCCCCGGCTTCGTGCACCTCTCCATCGGGCAGGAGGCCACCGCCGTGGGCGCCTGCTGGCCACTACGCAGGACGGACCCCATCACCTCGACCCACCGCGGCCACGGTCACTGCCTGGCCAAGGGCCTCGACCCTCTCAGGATGTTCGCCGAGCTCATGGGCAAGGACCAGGGCACCAACCGTGGCCGGGGGGGCTCCATGCACATCGCCGACCCCACGCTCGGGATCTTCGGGGCCAACGGGATCGTGGCGGCGGGCCTGCCGATCGCCGTGGGAGCAGCGACCGCAGCACAGCTGCGCGCCGACGGGAGCGTGGCGGTGGCGTTCTTCGGCGACGGCGCAGCCGCCCAGGGCGCCTTCCACGAAGCGATGAACCTGGCGGCGGTGTGGAAGCTGCCGACGATCTTCTTCTGTGAGAACAACGGCTACGCGGAGTTCTCCCCCGCGGCCACCCAACATGCCGCCTCGCTGGAGCAGCGCGCCGCCGGGTACGGCATCCGCTACGTGGCCGTCGACGGCAACGACGTCGTGGCCACGGCATCGCTCATGGAGAAGCTGGTGGGCGCCGCCCGGGCCGGCGGCGGACCGGCCGTGGTCGAGGCGGCCACCTACCGGTGGCACGGCCACTACGAGGGCGACCCTCAGCGCTACCGGACGCCCGAGGAGCTGACCGCATGGGAGGCCCACGACCCGCTGCTCGTGCACGAGGTCCGGCTGCGCCGCGCCGGCGTCGGGGACGACGAGATCAAGGCCCTCGAATCCTCGGTGGCCGACGAGCTCGACGCCGCCGTCGAAGCCGCCCGCGCGCTCCGCAGTCCGCTCCCCACCAGCTTGACCGACTTCGTCCTGCGGGCGAGACCGGCGCGGTCGGAACCGGCCCCGCCCGCGGCCGATGCGCCCGTGTTCCGCACCATGGACGCCATCCGCGCCGCGCTGCACGCCGAGCTCACCGAAGACGAGCGGGTATTCGTGGCCGGCATTGACGTCGCTGCGGGAGGCAACGTCTTCGGGCTCACCCGCGGGCTGGCGGATGAGTTCGGTTCCCGGGTGCGCGACACCCCGATTTCCGAGACGGCGATCATCGGCCTCGGCGTCGGTGCGGCCATGGCCGGAATGCGCCCGGTGGTCGAGATGATGTACCTCGACTTCCTCGGCGTCTGTTTCGACCAGCTGCTCAACCAGGCGGCCAAGCTCCCCTTCATGACCGGCGGGGCGGCGGAGATGGCGCTCACCGTGCGGACCCAGTTCGGCGCCGGACGATCTTCGGGGAGCCAGCACTCCCAGAGCCTCGAGGCGCTCCTGGCGCACATCCCCGGACTGACGGTCGTCATGCCATCGACGCCCGCCGACACCTACGGCCTGCTCCGGGCGGCCGTCCAAGACCCGAACCCGGTGATCTTCATTGAGAACAGGCTGCTGTACGGCATGAAGGGCCCCCAACCACCGTCGGACTACATCCTCCCGATCGGCAAGTCCGCGGTCGTGGTTGCCGGGACCGACGTGACGGTCGTGTCGGTCTCCCGGATGGTGCACGAGGCCGTCGCCGCCGCGGTACGCCTGGGCGACGAGGGCATCTCGGTCGAGGTGATCGACCTGAGGACGGTAGCGCCACTCGACATGGTCCCGATCCTCGAATCGGTGCACAAGACGAGCCGGCTTCTCATCGCCCACGAGGCCGTCGTCCCGTTCGGCATCGGCGCGGAGATCGCGGCCACCGTGGCGCGCGAGGGTTTCTGGGATCTCGACGCACCCATTGAGCGGATCGGGGCCGCCGCCACCCCGCCGCCGTACGCGCCCGACCTCGAACGGGCGTGGCTGCCCGACCGCGAGGAGATCGCCGCCGCCATCCGCCGCCTGGTCGCCGTCTGATTCAGCAACCCAGGGCGCGAGCGATGACCAGGTGCTGGATCTCGTTGGTGCCTTCGCCGATCTCGAGCACCTTGGAGTCGCAGTAGAAGCGGGCGACCGGCGTCTCCAGCATGTAGCCGAGGCCGCCGTGGATCTGGACGGCCTCCGAGGCCGCCCAGGTGGCCATACGGCTGGCCTTCAGCTTGGCCATCGCCGCCTCCTTGAGGAACGGCTGTCCCGTGTCGCGCAGGTAGGCGGCGCGGTAGGTGAGCCAACGCGCCGCCTCCAGCTCGGTGGCGATGTCGGCCAGCTTGAACTGCACGGCCTGGAACTTCGAGATGGGCTGGCCGAACTGGACCCGCTCGCGGGCATAGGCGGTCGCCAGGTCGAGCACGGCCTGGGTCAAGCTGAGCGACAGGGCGGCGATCGAGATCCGTCCGACCTCGAGCGTGCGCAGGAATTGGCTGAGCCCCAAATTCGGATCACCGATCAGTTGATCGTCGGGGATCCAGACGTCGTCGAGGTAGAGCTCACGGGTATCGAGACCGCGCCAACCGATGCCCCGCATTTTCGGCCCCATGGTGAAGCCGGCGGTGTCCTTCTCCACCACGAAGCTCCCGAAACGGGGGGGGCCGTCCTCATCCGGTCCGATCCGGGCCAGGAGGGTCACCCCGAACGACATGTCCGTCCCGGCGTTGGAGATGAAGGTCTTGCGCCCGTTGATGAGCCAGCCGCCGTCGCGTGGCTCGGCCCGCGTGCGGATGCCCCGGGCGTCCGATCCGGCGTCCGGCTCGGTGAGCCCGAAAGCGCCCAGCGCGCGCCCTTCGGCGAGCGGTCGCAACCAGCGCTCCCGCTGCGTGTCGTTTCCGAACAGATAGAGCGGCAGCGAACCGATCGTCACGTGCGCCTGCCAGGCCGCGGCCACGGACTGGTCCGCCAACCCGATCTGCTCCATGGCGGCAACGAAGCCGATGGTCGACATGCCGATCCCGCCCCACTGCTCGGGAATGAGCATGCCGAGCAGGCCGAGCTGGCCCATCTCGCGGAGGAGGTCGGTCGGACAGCGCGCCTCGTCCCAGGCCAGCGGCGCCCGGGGCGCGATCTGCTGCTGCGCGAAGTCGCGGCAGAGTCCGACGAGATCGCGTTCGGATTCACTGAGGGAGAGGTCCATGGCTACTCCTCGCTGGCCGCGGGGCGTAGGTGAGCCATGAATGTGGAGGACCACGACATGAGGTCGGCGGGGACGTAATAGCCGCGCTCATCGTTGATGGTGGCCCAATTGGCGGCGACGTCCTCGACCGTCGGGTGGGGTGTCCCGTGAACGTATCCCTCGGTCGAGGCGATGAAGATCCGGGCGAACCGGCCAAAGCCGGCCGTGTAGATCTCACCACTGACCGGGCAGCTCTCGTGGGCGAGGAAGGCAACCATCGGCGCCACGAGATCAGGGGACATCTCGGTCGAGCCCGCGCCACCCTCCGTCGGGTCCGCCCCGCCTGCACCCCGTCCTGCCATCCGCGTGACGGCGGCAGGGGCGATGAGATTTATTTTGATGCCGTGCGCGGAGGCCGTGGTGTTGAGGCTCCGCGTGAGGCCGATCACCGCGCCCTTGGCGGTGGCGTAGGAGAGGTTCTCCGGCAGCCCGAACAGGCCGGAGGAGGTCGTCATGACAATGCGGCCGTAGCGTTGTTCGACCATGTGGGGCCAGGCGGCGCGGGTGGTGTTGAACGACCCGGCGACGTGGACGGCGAGGTGACTGGCGAGGTTGTCTGCGTCGGCGTGGGGGAACCCGGCCCAACGAATGATGCCGGCGTTGTTGACAAGGATGTCGAGCCGCCCGAACTGCCCGATTGCCGCATCAATCAACGCCTGCGCTCCCCCGGCGTCGGCCACGTCGTCGCCGTTGGCAATTGCCGCCCCACCGGCGCCGACGATCTCCGCCGCCACGCGCGACGCCACGCCGGCATCGGCGCCGGCCCCGTCCATGGCGCCACCCAGGTCGTTGACCACCACGCTCGCACCTCGGTCGGCCAGGAGCAACGCGTAGGCCCGTCCGATGCCGCGCCCCGCCCCGGTGACGACCGCGACTCTTCCGTCAAAGCTGAATTCCTCCATTACCAACCCGTCTTTCGCCGGCTCAAGGTGTCTCGAAATTCCACGCGGCGTCGCGACCGGCGGACGACGGTCGGCGGACCCGGTCGCGACTAGGTCCGCGCTGCGCCGGCGACGAGGGGGGCGTGGAACCCGAGGAGGTCGCCGAGGGTGCCACCCACCATGGCCGCGCGCTCGTGCGCCGGCACGTCGGCGAACAGGCGGTCCATGAGCTCTTTGCTGCCCCGGAACGTCCCTTCGGCGTGCGGGTAGTCGTTGCCCCACACGATCGACGACAACCCGGTGATGTGGCGGCAGGCGACCGCCACCGGGTCGTCCTGGAACGAGACGTGGAATTGGCGCTGGACGTACTCGCTGGGCCTGAGGGGATAGGGCCACTTCTCGTTCAGCCGGAAGAGCTGCGCGATCCCACTCTGCTCGTTGGCGGGACGGGTGTCATCCCAGACGCCGAGCCACCAGTCGGGGTCCTGCCCGATCCCGGTGACCCAGCATTTGTCCATGCTGCCCACCAAGGAGGCCAGCCAGTGGGCGTTGAACTCGATCAGTGCGAAGTGGAGATCGGGGAACCGCTCGGGCACCCCGCCGCCGATGAGCTCGCAGATGACCTGCTGGGGCACGATGGTGCTGTAGATCGACTGGGTGATCATCCGTTTCGACGCCGATTTCTCGGTCATCGGCTGGTTGACCTGTGCGGCGTTCTCCATCACGACCTTGAGCGTGGTGGATTCGGGGTCGTTGACCTTCACGCCACCGGTCTGGGTGTGGATGAACACGTGCACGCCGTTGGCCTGCGCCGCCGCCCACACCGGATCGAAGTCCCGTGAGTAGTAGTGCTGCGGCGGCACCGCCGGTAAGAGGATGGCCCGGAAGCCCCCGGCGGCCACCCGTTCGATCTCGGCCACCGCCTCGTCGATGTCGGTGAGGGGAATGGGGGCCGTGGGCGCCAGACGATCGAAGAACGGCGTGAACCGTTCCATGATGTAGTCGTTGTAGACCCGGGCATGCGCCATGGACAGCTCGTGGTCGTCGGAATACAGGCCGAAGAGGGAGAGATTGGGGTGCATCACCCCGACGTCGACCCCGTCGAAGGTGAGGTCCTCGATGATCATTTCGGGGTCGCCCTCGGGCATGCGGCCGCCCGTCTGGCGGTACCGGGAGATCGTCCACCCTTCGAAGCCGGGCGTGTGCAG
>JBEKWB010000186.1:0-8790 GCA_049513455.1 Acidimicrobiales bacterium | reverse complement strand
CATCCGGCGCCAAAGGAGAGTGAATGCGCCATGATCCGCCGCCCGCCCATAAGACACTCCTCCATTTAGGGGCCGAGGAACCGCCGCCGAGGGGCCCTCCCCGAAGGGCTGGACTCTACCGGGCGGGAGGATCAGGCCCAAATGGGCTCGAACGCCGGGCCAGAAGGGCAGCTAGGCGGCGAGCGGCGATGGGCGGGCGTGTACTCCTTGCGGGCGGAACACAGCCCTGATGATTGACGCCAGACCGGCTCCGACCAGGACCGCCACGGCAGGCTGGCAGGAACTGGCGAAGCGGGGATCGGCGTACAGCACGGCCGACACGACGAAGTAGAGGAGGATCAAGGCGTAGAGCGGCCAACCGATCATGCTCCGTCGTCGGAGACTGATCGCCCCGATTATGGCGAGCGGAATGGAGAGCAGCCAGGTGATCAGGTACAGCCACGAGCTCCACCGGGGCCACACGCCCGCCGCCGTGGCGTTCCAGGTCACCGCCTGGGAGGGGGCGGGCCATACCCCAAGGGCGCGCCCGAGCCTCGCGGCCACGACGGTCGGGACGCGATGCAGGTGCGTACGGGCGTAGTGCTCCCCCACACTGCGGTAGTAGTTGTCGACGACGGAGGCGTCACCCAGCGGTGGCCGCAGTGACGTCGCACACGTGGCATCCCACGCTCCCAGCAACGGTCCCGAATAGGTGGGACCGCAATTCGCCCCGACGATCACCGAACCGAAGTTGGCGGAGATGATCTCGGTACGGCTGAAGTCGTGGAGGTTGCGGCCCACCCATGGTCCGATAAGCAAGGTCGCGGCTCCCAAGAAGACAAGGGTCAGCGACAGCCGCCGGGCCCACGATTTCGAGGGAAGCCACAACGGCGCAAAGACGACGACGAGAATCAAGAGTTCGGGCCGGGTGAGCGTGCAGAGCGCCACCGTGAGACCGAGCACCGAGGCCCGGCCGGCGGTGGCACTCTCACGGAAGCGGTAGAGGGCCACCAGCGTGGCGGCCACCAACATGACCGTCACCGACTCCGAGAGAACTTGCCCGTTGTAGATCCACATGCCGGGCCAGAACACGGCAACCCACGTCACGACCACCTCTCCGGTGCGGCCGGCCAACCGTGCGCCGATGCGGCCGCAGAACACCACGGCCACCACGCCGACGACACAGAGAAAGGCGCGCTGCGCGTCCGTCCCATGAAGGTCGAGAAGGTCCGCAATCGCCAAGAGCCCCGAGAACAGGGGCGGATGGGCGACACCCGGAATCCCCGGACTGCCGTGGACAACCGATCCGGGGACGTCCCACCAGTAGCCGTGCGTGATGAGGGTCGCCTGGCCCCGGTAGTAGTACTGGTCAGCTTCGGCAGGGATCGGTGGCTGCGTCGCCCCGAGCGCGTACGACAAGCGGATCGCCAGACCGACCAGGACGGGCGGGGCATAGAAGCGCCAGGACCCTCGTGGAACATCGGTCTGCGTGACTCTTCCGATGCTTTGATCCCGCAGGCGCAGCATCACCTTTGAAGCCTCGCATACTCGCCATCACTGAAGCCGCATAGACCTTGGAAAGCAGGAAGCCCCGGTCCTCCGAAGAGAACCGGGGCTTCCCATTCGGTCAGAACTTCCTGACCAACTTATGTGAGGCTAAATCACGTCTGGTCGATCGTGACAGTCCCTGTCTGAGCGGTGCCGTTCTCGGTTGCCGTGATGGTGCAGAACCCGGCGGTGGTCGATGACGTGTAGGTAACCGACACCACACCCGACGAGTTCGTGGAACCCGCTGATGCCGGCGTGAACGTGCCACAAGATCCGGCTGGCGACGCCACCGTGGTGAAGGAGACCACATCACCGCTGACGGCGGAGCCCGTAGAGCTAGTCACCGTAGCGGTGACAGTCGACGTGGCGGTCCCGCTGTCGACGACCGAACTCGGGCTGGCCGCAACCACTACCGAGTTGTTCGCCGTCTGGGTGATGACCTCTGGTACCGCCGCCGCAATGTTGTTGTGCGACTCCACCGCATGGATTGTGCACGTTCCAGCGGCTGCGCCGGCGGTGTAGGTAAACGTCGCAACACCGGAAGCATTGGTGACTCCTGCCGTCGCGCTCAGCGTCCCACAAGTGGCGGCAGTGGTGGGCGTGACGGTCAAGAACACCGGGTCGCTGGGGATAACTGCAGCTGCAGCTCCCGTCACGGTCACCGTCACCGTTGCCGGCGTGTTCTCCGGCACACTCGCAGCGGCTGGCGTAAACGTCACGGTGGTGGCCGCAGGTACGGCCGCCGACGTGCTGTTGTAGTACGTGGTGCCGGACTGGGGAGCACTCTCACCAGTTTGAGCAGTCGCCTCTGTCGCCGTGATCAAGCAGAGCCCGGTGACGAACGGTGAGTTGTAGTTGTCCGTCGCAATGCCACCTGCTGCGGTGACCTCGCTCGGCGCAGTCAGGGTGCCGCAACCGCCTGAAGTCTCAGGCGTGAGGGTGAAGTTAACCGTTTCACCGACCACCGGTGCCGCAGCGGGCGTCGTCACAGTCGCGGTGACGGCGTTCGGTACAACCCCGCCGCCGGTGCTCTCAACGACGGTGTGGGGAGCTATCGCCGTCCCACCTGTGGCAACGGCAACGCTGTTGTTGGCGGCCTGCGTGATCACCGCGGTACCCGAGAGACCGTTGTTGGCCTCGGTGACCTTGATGGTGCAGGTGCCCACCACGGCGGTTCCCACGTAGGCGAGCGTCACCGTCCCGCCGGCAATGGTGATGCCGGTCGCTGGGATGGTCCCACATGAACCAGTCGTGCTTGGCGTGGCCGTGACCGCCACGGTGTCCCCAACAACGGGTGTGCCGGCGTTAGTGACCGTGGCCACAACGCTGGAGTCGTTCACGCCACCTGTTTGGCCCGTGCTCACCGTGGACGGAGTAGCTACCACAGCAACACCTGAGGTGATGCCGGTGAAGTAGCCGAAGGCGTCGATCACCACGTCGATCGGGGATCCGGAGTTCAGGTTGTACACCTGTGCCGAACCAGCGGTCGTACCGGCGGTGTCAGCCTGCGTGAAGTTGGGCACCGGGCCGGAGCTGGCGGGCCAGTTCACGTCGGATGCCGTGGGGGCCGTGGTCACACCCGTCGGGAAGACGGTGATGTAGCCAGGAGCCTCACCAGGGACAACGGTGAAGTTGGCCGCGACCGCGCTGGCCGTCGCCGGGATACCCGAGGCGGTGGTGGCCAGGTTGAACCGGGTGTCGGTCAACCGGACCGGCGAGGCCAGAGGCACAAACGCTCCACCCGTGCCGGCGTAGTAGCCATTGACATCGACGTCCACGTTGACGGATCCGGCGAAGTTGTAGACCTCAATCTGTCCGCCGGTGCCCACGTTGACGATGTCACGGTTGGCGACAGTCTCGCCAGCGGTGAAGTTGAGGCTCGAGGTGATGGCAGGCGTCGCACCGGCCGCGTAAGCGGAGAGGTAGCTAGCCGAGGTACCACCGGCGGCCGTCAGGTTGACGACCACAGCGCTCGCGCTGGTCGGGATGGTCCCACCGGTCACGGTGACAGGCACCGCGGTGTTAGCGGCGATCGGGGTTCCGGCTGCGGCCGTGCCAGCCACGCGAACAGGGCTGACCGGGTTGTAGAGCCCGGCTCCTGCGGCGCTGTAGAAACCCTCGACGTCAACATCAACTGCAGTCGTCCCCGCGAAGTTCAAGACGGAGATGGAGCCCGATGCCGACAGCGGAACGGTCACCAGGTTGGCGACAGTCTCACCAGCCACGAAGTTGACGTTGGATGTCGGATTGGTGGCAGCAGCACCTGTTGGGTAGACCTCGAGGTAACCCGCAGAGGTGGGAGCGCTCGCCGTCACGTTCAGCACGGCTGCCGTCGCCCCGGCAGGAACTTCGCCGGCGGTCGACGAGGTGATCTGCACGGTCGCCGGAGTACCGGCGACGACGGGCGCACCTGCGGCCGAAGTACCCAGTGCTCGGTATGGGGTGATTGCCGTGTAGCCCGAGCCAGTTGTTGCGGCCGAGGCCGACGTCGCAAGGACGCCGAGAAGCGGGCCGGCGATAACGCCGAACAGGGCAACGAGAGCACCGACGATGACGGTTGACGCTCGAGTGAGCGATCCTATCTTCGTGGGCCCGGTTCTAGATGACCGCAGCATGTGCACTTCCTTTTGTGTGGGACTTGTGTGGGACTAACGGGGACTCTTCAACTTCTGCCGGGCGAAGTGGCAGTTTGCCCCCCGACTACAGGCGCGTGACTGCGTCCTAAGACTCGACCTGCAGCAACTTACGTGGTGACCGCGCGCAAGTCAAGCATTTCTGAAGCAGAGTTTGGGATTCCTACCAGGAAGAACCGGTTGCATTTCCACAAACACCGGTGTGTGTTCGCCTCGCACCTCTCGTTGTCTTCTCGTTGTGCTCTCGTTGTGCTCTTGTAGTCTCCGGGACGTCGCGGCCGGATCGTGACCGCGTTCACGTGCGTGATCCGACATCCCTCTGTTGTGCGATGTCGTCGAGGAGCCTGATGTTCGCATCCATCATCTCCACCAGAGAGCGCAACGCCCTGCGGCGATTTCGGTTGGACCGCAACAGGTGTGCGAGTCGTTCGGTCATCTCGTGCCGAGTGAGGCCAGCGCGCACTCCCAACTGGGATTCAAGCTCTTCTATGTGCTTTTGAGCCGCACGTAATTCACGTTGGAGGACCCGGGCCGGGAGGAAGGTGGGGTCGGAGACGGCGGCCGAACCCTCGGGGGCCGCGACAAAGAGGAACTGATACGACTCCGCTTCGGGATCGTTCTCGAGTTGCTCCGCCACGCCGGGATCGAGCTGGTCGACGCGCACGACGATCTCGGTGCCGTCTATGGGGAACGTGACCCGATCTTCGTCGAGCACCACGAGCCCGGCGTCTCGGATGAATTGATGCACGCTCGTCGGATCGAAGAACCTCAGGTGCGTGTTGTCGAGCAATCCGGTCGGCGTGTACGAGAAGTGACCGCTGAGGAGCTGGGCCCGCATGGCGGCGTGCGCCACGTTGGGGAGCGAGATCACCACATGACCCCGATCGGAGAGGAGATCGAGGGCGCTGCGCAGCACGGTCAGCGGATCCTTGAGGTGTTCGAGGATGTCGAGGAAGAGGATGACGTCGAATCGGCGACCGAGTGCTCCCTTGAGGTCGAGTTGCTCGATGTCACCGACAATGACGTCCTCGCACCACTCCTGGGCGATCCGGGCGGCCTCGGGATCGTATTCGACGCCCCAGACCCGACAGCCGATGTGGCCCAGCATTCTGGCCACCGAGCCGTCGGCCGCACCGACGTCGAGGACGTCGCTTCCCGCCGGGACGGCGGCTACGGCGAACGCGTGAGAGTCGTTGACGTTGCGCAGGTCGATATGTGCCGTATAGCGGAGCGGATCGCTCATGCGCGACCACCCCTCCGCCGCAGCAGGGCCCAGACCTTCTGCATACCGCCGACCGCGGTGGACACTCCGAGACGGTCGTAGACACCCAGCTGATGCCGGAGCGCGGCAATTTCCGTCTTCTGTTGGGACACGACCTGACGGATGTTGTGCAGCTCGGCCTCCAGGGCGCGCCCGTTGCCGAGCGCCTCTGCGAGCGCGTCCTGATCGGGCTCGGGCTCTTCCTGATATCCGCTGTCCGGTTGCCCGATGAGACGCCGGTTCAGTTGGCTGATGACCTCCTCGCGCGCGGCGAGCTGCTGGCGCAGCCTCAGGATCTCTGCCGCCGAGCTGGCGTGGGCCGATGTGAGGGGAGCCGATTCGGTGGTCATCAGGAACCCTCCAGGGCGGGCCAGGGAAGGGAGGGATGCCTTTCCCGGTAGAACTGCATGAACTCTTTGGTGTCGAGGTTCAGGAGCGACTGTAGCGATGTGCCGTGCACGCGGTAGCGCCCGATGAACGACGACACGAGTTCCCCCCGGTAGCCCGCGGCCGCCAGCTGCAACCAGAAGGCGTAATCGTCGTAACCGCCCATGGCGGCGATCTGGGGATCGAAGCCGCCGAACTCGTCCCATACCTCTCGCCGGATAAGCGCCATGGTGTCGATGTAATTGGAATGGACGAGTTGTTCGATATTCCACGGAGTGGCACTGAGCAAACCCGTGTCCTCGCCGAATTTCTCGATCAACCCGTAGGCGAAGGCCGCATTGCTCTGGACGAGCGCGGCGTGCAGCAACTGGGCCCCTGTGGGGAAGAGCATGTTGTCGGCGTCGAGCAAGAGGAGAAAGGGTGCGCGAGCATGGCGGGCGCCGATGTTGCGCGAAGCCGACGGACCCTGGTCGGCGGCATTGGCGACCAGGCGGATCGGAAACCATTCGTATTCGGCGATGACGGAGCGCAGATAGTCCAACTCCCGAGCATCGGAGTGGTTGTCGACGACGACGAGCTCCAGCCGGACCCCCGAGCTCGCGACCACCGACTCGATCGCCTCGCGCACGAACGCCGAATAGTTGTAGTGGGTGAGGACGACCGACACCTCCGGCGTGGCCCGGAGATAGCCGGGGCTATCGGAGACCTCCGCGAACTCCTGCGAGCCGTGCTCGAGCGCCGCAATCGTGGCCTCAATGAGCCGGGAGTCGTTGACCTCGGCCAGCAGTATGTCCTTTATCATCGACCGCCCCTGCTTTTCGTGGGCCTCCGCCTGGTCGAAGAGCGCGCTGACCTGACTCTTGACCGCCGGTACGGGCGGCGCGCTCGGTGGGGGTACCGGCGCCCTTCGGCCGGGGCGGCGGAGCGCGGCGGGCAGTCGCGTCGCCGGAGCCCCGGGGAGGGCCGGGTCGATCGGTCCGGTCCCGCGGGACAGGCGGCGCTCGACCAGGGTCAGCAATCGATCCACGTTGTCGAGCCAGTCCATGTTCTTGCGCACGAACTCGTAGGCACCGTGCGCCAGTTCCGCGCGGAGGGCTTCGTCGCGCAGGATCCCGTCAACCTGGGCGGCGAGCGCGGCAGCGGGCGCCTGGAGGAAGTGGCGGCCCGGGACGAGGGGGGCATAGCCACCGGAGCGCTCGGTCAGCACCAGGCATCCGTTGGACACCGCTTCGATGACCCGGATCCACTCGAAGTAGTCCCGCTCCCCTTGGTGCACGTTCAACAGGACCCGGCTCCCGGCCAGCAACTCGTGTTTGGCACGACCGGACACGAAGTGCTCCGTGCCGTCGAGCACCGGCCGGTCACCCCTGAAGAGCCGCAGGTCGCAAGTCCACTGCGCCAGGATCGGGGCCGACCGGCTCAGAATCTGGGCCCGGCGGTGGGTCAGGGATCCGAGAAAGAGGACGTCGACAGGTCGCCCGGTGGACGCGGCGCCACCCCAGGCATCCCAACCGGAGTAATACCCCGGATGGAGCCGGTAGGCCTCCAGGCCACGTCGCCTCAGCTCGGTGACGCCGCGGCGATTGATGTCGATGGCCAGCAGCCCGTAGGACGTGTAGCGAGCCCCGTATTCGAACCAGTACGTGCCCGGCTGCTCCACCCCCACGCAGACGCTCTCCGAAGCGGCCTTGACCAGCGCGGCCTCGTTCGCCCCCTCGTAAAGGGTGAAGTACTCGTGGGGCGCCACCACCAGGTTGATGGTTCCCGGGGTGCGGGTGGGCAGGCCGTGCCGGTACATCTCGACGTCTCTGCCGCACTGGCCGATGGCATCGGTCAGTGCATCCGCTATTTCCGTCATGAACACGTTGCCGAGAGCGCTCACGTACACGCGGTAAGTGGGGGGCGACATGGTGCCGCTACACCGCACCGGCGGCGCCGAACGCCACGAACGGTGGGACCAACGTGGCCGGTGGGACGCAGCCGAGGAAATAGGTGTCGCCGAAGGCGCGCACCACACCGGTCTCGCTGGCCATCCAGTAGCCGAACACTTGCCGGGAAGAGCGCATACCGATGAGGGGCCCCGGCACGCCGAGATCGGCCAGGCATCCGAAGTCAACGGCGTCACCGAACGTGAGCACGTCGCCGCCCGCTGTCGCCACCCAGTAGCCGCGCCCCGATGGCGTGCCGGCGATGGAGACGGCGGGGGACCCGAGCGGAACCTCCGCCCCCGAGCCGCAGAATGGCGCGCCCCCGAACGCGAAGACACCGCCGTCCGCCGCCAGCATCCAGTACCCATCGCCGCCGGATCGCATGGCCATGTCCACAATGGGTTGGTTCAGGTCCGCTTCCGACACGGATCCGAAGAAGCCGGCCGCTCCGAAGGTGTAGATACCCCCGTCCTCGACGGCCACGTAGTACCCGAGCCCCCCCGGTGCCGCCGCCACGGCGGCGGCCGGCACCACGACGCCGAGATCCTTGGGGCATCCGAGAGAGGGCGCATCACCGCGGCACACCACCGTTCCTTCGGTGGAGACGAGCCAGCACCCCCGCCCACTCGGAGTGAAGGCCAATCCGGCCAGCTGTTGCACCGGGGTCAACACCGGGTCCACCCACTCCCCACCGAGGGAGCCGAAGCCGTACAGTTCGCCCTGAGCGGCCACCAGCGCGTAGCCCATTTCGGACGGGGGGCCAACCGTCTGGTTGTAGCCCGACCAGCTGGTACTGATCATGATCCTGAGGTCCTGGCGCAGCGAGGGGTCCGGGTGATGCGGGCATCACGCACAACGCCCAATGTAGCAAGGGCCTTCACGTCGCTCAGGAGCGAGGGGGTTGCGTCACGCCCACGTCTGCCACGGCGCGTCGCCGCTCTCCCACAGGTCGCCCAACAACATCCGCTCGCGTGGGGTGTCGACGCACTGCCAGAATCCGCGGTGCTCGTAGGCGGCGAGCTGGCCGTCCGAGGCCAAGCCGTTGAGCGGCTCC
>JBEKWB010000185.1:0-5577 GCA_049513455.1 Acidimicrobiales bacterium | reverse complement strand
GCAGATGAAGACGCAGGCGACGTTATCGGTGACGATGCCAGCTTGGCCGTCACAGCCGCCGCGAAAGAGAACCTTGCCAGCTGGCGCCAACCCGGTGCCTTCGAAGGCGACCGCTCCTATGGTGGTGATCGACCCCGCGGTGGGGCAAATGATCTACGACTGGGGTGTCTCTGAAGGACGAGGGGATCAGCCCGTACTGATGCATTCACCACGGCATCACCGTCTCGATGTACTACGGCGACCCCGATGGCAACCAGATGGAATTCCAGGTCGACTGTTTCGCCGAAAACGACGAGGCCAATGCCTTCATGTATCGCTCGTTCTCGTCGGGGCGGGCTTCGCCCCGCCCGGGGGGTGAGAGCGACCGATTAAGTCCCGCGCTGATAGACATTACCTCGACGCCCGACGTCGAGGAGTTGCCGTACACAAGTGTTTCCCGGGCTGAGCAGCCTCGAGAGGATAGAGCCGGCGGCGTCGCCTGCGCCGCGACCGCAAAGAGCATGGCCGACCGATTGCGCGCTGGTACTTCGGTGCGGCCGTAATGGGCGGAGCGGCGGCCCACCGTTGTGAGATGGCCGTCGCAAGCCGGCTCTCATCGTCGCACCCTATGTGTGTGCGACCAGGTAGGCGGCGCATTCCTCAACGGTTGCCAGTTGAGGATAGTCCAGCTCGGGTATCTCGATGCCGGTGCGCTCGTGTAGGCCGATCATGAAGTTCAAGAAGTCCATGGAGTCAAGATCGAGCGCCTCGGCCATGCCCTCTTCTGGCCCGACCCCTCCAAGGTCCGCTTCGGGTGCTACTTGGTGGAGGGCGGCACGCATGATGTCCATGGCCTCGTCTCTAGTCATAGGTCCTCCGGTGCTTGTAGGAGATGGTCGATGATGGAGAGGAAGAGCCCGCCCCGGTGGCCGTCGCTTACACGGTGGTCCGCGGCGAGGGTGGCAGTGACGGTCGGTCGAGCGCCGAGCAATCCACCCTCGGCCCACGGCCGTTCGGCGACCTTTCCGAAGCCGACGAGAGCCACCTGGGGCGGGTAGATCACCCCGAAGACCTGATCCACGCCGAGATCCCCGAGGTTCGTGACCGTGATGGTGGGATCGCTCATCTCAGAGCTCCGTAGCCGACCGACGCGGGCCCTCGTCACGAGATCACGCAGCGCCACCATCAGCTCGTCGAGCCCGAGTGCTGCCGTGTCGTGGATGGCAGGTGCGATCACCCCACCGCCCCGCAGCGAGATGGCCACACCGACATGCACAGCTGCGCTCGCCTCGAACTGCCCGTCGACCATGAAGCCGTTCATCTCAGGGACCGTCGCCACTGCACGAGCCGTCGCCTTCAGGAGCAGGACGGGCATCACGATACGGTCGGTGATGGAACGACCAGCGTTCACACCTTCCAGCCACCCCGATGCCGTTCGCATGTCAATGGTCGTCGAGATGTAATAGTGGGGTATCTCCCGCTTCGAGCGGGCCATGAGCGCGCCGATGGCCCGTCGCAGTGTGGCTTGCTTCGACGCGGCATCGCTCGTCGGACCGGTAGCCGCAGGCGCCTCCGGCACAACCGTCGTGACAACTCGCTCGTCAGGCGATGCAGACACTCGAGACCGGGCGGCAATGACGTCTTGAACGTCCGCCTCGGTCACCGCCCCCCTTGGGCCGGTCCCCTGGACGGAGTTGAGGTCGACGCCAAGTTCGGCTGCTACCCGGCGGGCCCATGGCGAGGCGCGCACCCGACCCGTCGGAGGTTGTCGAGCCGCGACAGCCTGCTCGACGTCGTGCCGCGTGACCACGCCACCCTTCCCGGTGCCGATGATCGCATTGAGGTCGAGGCCCGACTGTGCGGCGAGATGCCGCACAACAGGTGAGCGCACCGCCGACACCCTCGCGGCCGGCTCGCGCTCTGCCGGGGGCGTAGGCTCAGTTGCGACAGGCACGATCCCGCGGTCCTCGGAAGAGCCCGGCGCGCCGCTCCGCACCCGGGCGAGCACGGCGCCGACCGGTACCTCTTCGCCCACGGGCACCACGATCGACTCGATCACCCCGGATTCGAAGATCTCCACTTCGATCGTCGACTTCTCCGTCTCGACGACGGCCACGATGTCGCCGCGCTTTACCTCATCGCCGACCTTTACGAGCCACTCAGTGACGCGACCCACCTCCATGTCGGCACCGAGCGAGGGCATATGGAAATCGCCCATCAACCCCCCAGACGGTGCACGGCGGCCACGACATCGGCCACCTGGGGCAAGGCCGCCTCCTCGAGGTGCTTGGCATAGGGGATGGGGACCTCGGCGGTGCATACGCGAACGGGCGGCGCGTCGAGGTCGTAGAAGCAGTCCTCGCTGACGCGGCTCGCCACCTCGGCGGAAAAGCTTCCCGTGCGCCAGCCTTCGTCGAGCACGACAACCCGATGGGTCTTGGTCACTGAGGCAGCCACGGTCGCCGAGTCGAGAGGGCGCAGGCAGCGGAGATCCACGACTTCTGCCGAAACGCCCGCCGCTGCCAGCTCCTCTGCTGCAGCGAGGGCGACGCGAACTGTCCCCCCGTAGGCGACGATCGTGACGTCCTGACCCTCCCGCCGGACCTCTGCACCCTCTATGGCCACCGCCCCGGCGTCGTCGGGAAGGTCACCCTTGTCGTTGTACAGGCCGGCGTGTTCGAAAATGATCACTGGATCAGGGTCGTCGAGCGCGGGTTGGAGCATCCCGCGCGCATCTTCGATTGTCGCGGGGGTGAGCACTCGGAGGCCCGGGATGTGCGCGTACCAGCCCTCGAGGCTGTGCGAGTGCTGGGCGGCCACCTGGCGCCCCGCACCCGTCGCCATGCGGATCACGAGCGGCACGCTCAGCTGACCGCCGGACATGTAACGCAGGGTTGCCGCGTTGTTCAGGATCTGATCGAGGGCGAGCAGACTGAAATTGACCGTCATCACTTCGACGATGGGCCGTTGTCCCCCGAGCGCGGCCCCGATCCCGGCGCCAACGAACGCGGACTCCGACAGAGGCGTGTCACGGATGCGCTCGGGTCCAAACTCTTCCAGTAGGCCCAAGGTCACGGCGTAGCACCCACCGTAGTGACCGATGTCCTCTCCCATGCAAAAGACCCGATCGTCGGCCAGCATGGCTTGCCGGATCGCCTCGCGGACCGCTTCACGGTAGGTACACGCGCTCATCGCTCGGCCTCGCTCGTCGTGACGAAGCGCTCGAGATCCTCCACGGCCTCGAACGCAGAAGCTGCCGCAAAGGCGACGGCGTCATCGATCTGGCCGGCGATGTCCCCTTCGATCGTCTCGAGCGCAACGTCGTCGAGCCCACCGGAAGCCCGAAGCTCGTCCCCAAGGAGCGTGATCGGGTCACGGTGGCGCCATTCTTCGATCTCCGCCTTGTCGCGATATCGGTCCGGGTCGTACATGGAGTGGGCGCGGAAACGGTAGGTCCGCAACTCCAAGAAGTGCGGTCCGCCGCCGGCTCGCACGCTCGCCGCCGCTTCTCGTGCTGCATCTGCCACCGCCAACACGTCCATGCCATCGACCTCCCAAGACGGCATGCGGTATGCGGCGGCCTTGAGCGAGAGGTCGGTCTCCGATTCGGTGAGCGAGAGCGAGGTTCCCATGGCGTACAGATTGTTCTCACAGCAGAACAGGACGGGTAGACGCCAGAGTGCCGCGAGGTTCATCGACTCGTGAAATTCCCCCTCGGCCACCGCGCCGTCCCCGAAGAAGCAGGCGGTCACCTGCTGGCGTGCGGTGAGGTGGTCGGCAAGCGCCAGACCGACGGCGAGCGGGAGACCACCCGCCACGATGGCGTTGCCACCGTAGAAGCGAGCATCCACGTCGAACAGGTGCATCGAACCCCCACGGCCCCGGCTGCAGCCGTCGACCTTGCCTTCGAGTTCGGCCATGATCGAGCGCATGGACAGCCCCCGGGCGAGGGCATGCCCGTGATCACGGTAGGTGGAAACGATGGCGTCTTGGGGCGCGAGCGCCTGCATGACGCCAACCGCACAAGCCTCTTCCCCGATGCTCAGGTGGAGGAACCCTCGAATCTCCGTGGCGCTGTAGAGCTCGACACATCGTTCCTCGAACCGGCGAATTCGGAGCATCTCGATCAGAAGACGACGCCGATCCTCCGCGTCGAGGTCGCCGGCCGGCGCTGGCGCGTTCACGGCGTGGCCTCGAGCGTCGACGTGTCACCTTCGGGCAGGCCGAGGGCGCGCTGCTTGAGCACCCTTCGAACGATCTTCCCGCTCTGGGTGTGCGGCAGGTGCTCGGCGAACGCAACGTCGCGGGGAGCAATGGCTGCACCGAGACGTTTTCTGGCGAACCCGATCAACTCGAGGCGGAGGTCGTCGGTCGGGTTCACGTCCTGGTGAAGCACCACGTAGGCCTTCACAACCTCTCCCGCGACCGCATCCGGAATCCCTATCACACCCGCTTCGACGACGGAAGGGTGTTCCATGAGCACCGACTCGACCTCGAACGGGCCGATGAGATGCCCGGCCGACTTGATGACGTCATCACCCCGCCCGACAAACCAGAAATAGCCCTCCTCATCGCGGCGAGCCAGGTCTCCACTGATATACCAGCCGGCGGTAAAGCAGGCCTCGTAGCGCTCGGGTTCTCCGAGGTAGCCCCGGAACATCGATGGCCATCCTGGCCGAAGGGCGAGCATCCCGTCGGTGCCGTCTGGCACCTCCACCGCCGCACCGTCAGGGCCGAGGACGATCTTCTCCTCGTCGTTGCGCTGGAGGATCACCGCCTCCACACCCGGCATGGGCTTTCCCATGGAGCCGGGGTGGATCGTCATGGCTGCGAAGTTGGCGATCATGATGCCACCGGTCTCGGTCTGCCACCAGTTGTCATGGGCGGCGACGCCGAGAGTCTCATGCGTCCAGTTGACCACCTCGGGGTTGAGGGGTTCTCCGACGCTGGCAATGAAACGGAGAGCCGACAGATCGTGTGCCCGGGTCGGCTCGGCACCGGCGGCCATGAGCATCCGCAGCGCCGTCGGCGCGGTGTACCAGACGCTGACGCGCTGATCCGCCAGCGTGGCGTACCAACGATCGATCTCGAACTCACCTTCATCGATGATGCTCGTCACGCCATGGGTCAGCGGGGAGATGATCCCGTACGAGGTCCCCGTAACCCAGCCGGGGTCAGCGGTGCACCAGAAGACGTCGTCGGCATGGAGGTCGAGCGCAAGCGAACCGGTGACGTGGTGCTGAACGACGGCCTCGTGGACGTGTATGGCCCCCTTGGGAGTGCCAGTGGTCCCACTCGTAAAGTGGAGGAGCGCCATCGTTTCGGGGTCGGTCGAGCCGATTTCGTACGTCCCGGACATCTCGGCGAGAAGGTCTGGAAGAAGGATCGTGCCCTCAGGGGCCGGTTCGTCGATGATCAACACGTGCTCGAGGGTGCGGAGTCCGTCTCGCTGCGAAGCCACCCGCCGGCGGAAGAGGCCTGCAGTCGTGACCAGCACTCGGCCCTCGCCGATCTCGAGGCGCTGGCATATCGGCTCGGGCCCAAAGGCCGAGAAGAGGGGACTCAGAACACTGCGGTGCTTGAGCGTACCGAGCGCGG
>JBEKWB010000184.1:0-5587 GCA_049513455.1 Acidimicrobiales bacterium | reverse complement strand
GAAATGTTGGCGCTCTCGTCGGAGGCCAGGAACAAGACTGAAGCGGTCGTGCTCACCTTTGAGGATAGGGACTAGGTGCGTCGAAGCCTGCTCGGCTGATCCCTCAGAGAGGATCGTGGGTCCGGCGTGGAGCGTGTCCACGAAGTTGCACCCTACGTACGGTGCACCCGCCGCTTCCGTTTCCTCGAGAAAGATGAGTTCCTCTGATGCAGTCGCCCCCCGTTCGCCGTACGCCTTTGACCAGGCGATTCCGGCGTAGCCTGCGTCGAATAAATGGCGCTGCCACTGTGTGTCGAACTCGCGGCGGGCCACCCAGTCGTCCGCGGCGGGTTTCGGTCGTAGTCCGGGCAGGGTGTCCTTGAGCCACTGGCGCAGCTCGTCACGGAACCGTAGTTCATCACCTGTGAGGCGGAGCCTCAAGGTCGCCCCGGAGAACATTGCATCATGGGGACGACTGGACGCGAAGGCGACGTGGTAGGGCTCGATTCGTCACAAGCCACCGTGAACTCTCCGAGACGGCATGCACCCGGCCAACACAGGCATAGTGGGAGCTCCACCGAGCACGGCACCTCTGACCAACAACAGTGTTCTCTAGGGCACGGTACCATCTGCGAGATGGCAATTGAGCGTGGCCGTGCCTGGAGCCCGCCGAACCGGTGGTGGTCCCCATATCACCTTGTCAGGGGCCAGGATCGCTCACCCGGAGCACGGTTCCCTGGTGCTTGCGCCGAATTTCCTGATCGATTCGGCTGGGAGGCCACGTCGTGACGAACGAAGTCGGTGCCTCAGAGGCACAGGCAGAAGAGGGGGTCTCCGCCCGAAGGGCAACGGTCAGCCACAAGACCTACTGCCGGATTTGTCCCGTGCTCTGCGGGTTGATCATTCAAACCGAGGGTGATCAGGTCTTGAAGGTGAGGGGAAACGCTGATCACCCGGTGACTCACGGCTATTGCTGTCCGAAAGGGCGCTCGCTGCCTGCGTTCCACCATCACCCCAACCGGCTCGATGCTCCGGAATTGCGGGGGAGGGTCGTCAGCTGGGAGGAGCTCATCAGCGATCTCGTCGATGGGATCAAGAGCATCGTGGGAGAGGTTGGGCCGGACGCCATCGCGGTGTACAACGGGACTTGGTCGTGGATGGACAGCCTTGGCCGGACTCGGACGGATCGAGTGTTCCGCCACCTTGGTACAAAGAGTTGGTATTCGGCAACAACTGTTGACGCGATAGCGCGTTCAACGATTGCCGAGTTGCTAACCGGCCTCGGTGGGATCATCCCCACACTGGACATGGACAATCCTGGGTTCACAATTCTTTTGGGTACTAATCCCGTCGTCTCCCACGGTCATGCCGGCGCCATGGCCGACCCCATTACAACTCTTCGTAGGATTGCGCGCGACCACGGACTGTGGGTGATCGATCCCCGATTGAGTGAATCCGCACGGCTGGCGACGCGCCACCTCGTCATCCGACCTGGTGGGGACCCTGCCCTTCTCGCGTATGCCGTAAGAGCACTCCTCGGGTCCGGCGCCGACGAGGAGTACCTCGTGGCACACGCCATCGGAGTGGAGGATTTGCGCGTTGCGGTCGAACCATGGACGCTCGAGAAGACCTCGGAAAGGACCGGACTCGTCCCATCGGATCTCGAGGACCTGGTCGGGGCGATCAGGGACGCGGGGCGGGTTTCAGTGGTGACGGGCACCGGATGCACCATGGCGGCCGAGGCCAACGTAAGCGAATGGCTGGCCTGGACGATTCAGATCATCACCGGATCATTCGAGCATCCTGGAGGAACGTGGTTCAATCCAGGGGCGCTTCGACGACTGGACCAGGCCGAACATCATCCGACTGATGGAACACCCGCTCCCGGGCCTCCGAGTCGCCCCGACTTGCCAGGTCGATTCGGCGAGCGCCCATGCGCAGGCCTGGCGGACGAAATCGAATCTGGAAACATCCGTGCCCTCTTCGTGATTGGCGGCAACCCATTGACATCGCTTCCCAACACGACCCAACTTCGGGAAGCCTTCGGAAAGCTCGAAATCCTTGCCGTAGCCGACGTCATCAGAGCCGATACGGTCGCCTATGCGACCCACGTCTTGCCGATTGCCGGTCAGCTCGAACGTGAGGACGTGACATGGTTCAGCGATCTCTTTCCACCCGTGATGACAGCTCAACGCACGGCGGCCGTCATTCCTCCAGGGGCTCAGCGGAGAACGCTGTTTGATGTGATGCAAGATGTCGGCGAGCAATTGGGTCTTCCTCGTGATCCAGATCCGATGGCGCCTTACGTACGCCGACTCCCCGCTCTTGCCGAACCTGGCGTCATTGTGGCCGACCCGCCGCGGGTGAAGGGGTGGGTGCACGAGAAGGTTCTTCCGGATGGACGCTGGCGGGTGGCCCCACCGGTCCTCGTGTCTCAGTTGAAAGAGCTAGAAGACTGGACCGCGGGCGATCTCGTAGGGATACCGCGTCGGACTAGTCGCCGTATGAACTCGGCCTTGCGCGACCTGGGGCGTGGCATGGAGGACAGCGAACTGTGGGTCAATACGGAGGACGCGGCAGCGGCGGGAATCGAACCCGATTCACTCATCACTGTCACCAATGCAATCGGTAGCTTCAGTGCTACGGTTCGTGTGACCGATGAGATTGTGCGGGGCGCAGTGTCGATTCCACACGGACTCTCTCCCCAAAATGTGAGCCTGATCACCGATGGGTCGAGGGGGACGACCGACCCTCTCACCGGGATGCCTGTGCAATCGGGCATCCCCATCTCAATTTCCAGTGGTCCATCGGCGCCGAGCGGCCCTGATGCTCCAACGTCATCTGATTCACCCGATCAATGAAAGGCAAGGTGTATGCCATAGATGGCGCGTTCGTGTGTTCGAGGGAACGTCTCGTTCCGGATTTCCTCCAGTCGCTTTCCCGACTCAAGGTGAGCGTCCGGTTGTCGCTTCACGAGGCGTTGCGCGCTCACGATGATCAGCTCGGCGAGCAACTCGATGAGGTTCGTCGTGAACTCGGACGGGGTCGAACCCAACGCCTGCGCTTCCCCGGAAAGATTCATATCGACTTACCGGCTTACGTTGGACGGGATTTGCACCACCGAAGTATGGGAGTTTTGGATCGGAGCGCTTGAGCGGTTTGTTGAGCGCGAAGGTCACGCGTGCGTGCCCTTCGCTCACGTCGAGGACGGTCTGGCATTGGGAAACTGGGTAAACAACCAGCGGTCCTTTTATGGGCGATGGATACCGCCTTGCCTCGTGGCGTGGTTCCGTTGCGCACCAGCAAACCAAGTCCAGCCCTTGTTCTCGGGTCCGATGGAGGCGATCAGCTCCGCCGTGACGTCCTCGAACCAGAAGGTCGCCGCGCACTGCCGGCGGAAGTACTCGCTCGGCAGTAGCGAGTACAGGGCCACTCCTCACGCAGTGCTGACTTCCGAAAGTGATAGTCCGCGGAGTCGAGCACGAAGGGGATGTATCCGATTCCGCTCTCCACCATCACGAACTTCAGGCCGGGGAAACGGGGTAGGACACCGGAGAAGAGAAGGTCGTTGAGCTGGCGCCCGATGTTGAGGAAGAGGTCGGTCGGCACCCTGCAGCCGGCGTTGGCCCGGCTCTCGGCCCCACCGCCGCGCTCCATTGACTTGCGAATGTCGTCGCTGCCCAGGTGGATGCTCACCGACACGTCGAGGTCCTGCAGGGTATTCCATAGAGGATCCCAGTGACGGTCGGCCAGGACCGGAAAGTCAAGCTCGTATGGCGCACCGGAGAAGAGCACCCCCTTATGGCCCGCCTCAACCGCTCGCTTCGCCTCGAGCACCGCCAGTTCGACATCCCAGAATGGAAGCGCGGCAATCGGAATGAAGCGTCCGGGTCCTTCGTCAGCCCACTCGATCAGAAAATCGTTGTACGCCCGAACGCACACCAGCATGAGTTCAGGATCCTTCAACTTCAGGAAACGCTGGCCGCCGAAGCCGGCGATGTTGGGGTACAGCACCTGAGCAGCGATTCCTGTGGTATCTAGGTAAGTGACCCGATGCTTCGCATGCAGAGCCGCCGGGTGTGCCTCCTCCTCAAGCCGGGATGGCGGGCCATCTCTGCTCGAACCCCACAGCGGCATTGCCCCACGCCGGAGCCACTTTCTGGGCGCCGATGTACCAAGCGTCCTCCTCAGCAGCCTCGTCGAACAGCACGTAAGGAACCAGGTCACCAAACTTCGATGACACCCGCGACGTGAACAGATCGCGTGGCTCGGTCACGTGCGAATCCGCGTCGATTACCGCACGCAGCCCCTGCCTGACGGATTGCATGAACGTCACCATTCCCTTAACGGCGTATTGAGAGGACTCTGCGAGTTTAGTTCTATTGTGCGGCGCGAAGACAAGGCTGACGAGCTCCTAGCAATGGCGAGCGAGACACGCGACCTGTGGTCCGGCGGGGGCATCGACTTCGCCAAGTTGGCCCACGACATCTCTTCAGAAGTCCACGCCTTGCGGCCATGGCCACACCCGAAAGTCGGTGAGTGCTTTCGTGCTCGATACCGCCAACGACGCGGCTGATCGGGTTATGTCCGATCAGATGACAGTCGTACTTCCCCCCGAAGTCTTCGACTCCATGTATAGCTGGCTGGACACGCCGGCCGAAGAGGTTCCCACACTGGTCCGACTTGCCCAACGGAATCGACGGGCGACACAGCGATGATCGAGTGGGTCTCGGAGCGCCTCTCCGAGGTTCACGACCTCAGCCAGTTCGACAGCGGCCAGGAGTCTTTGGACCTATGGCTTCGGGACCATGCGGCGCAGTCCGATCGGATGAACACCGCTCGAACCTTCGGCTTCCACAAAGGCGACCATCAAGTGATCGGCTACTACAGCTTGACCATGGGACGGGTGCAAAGAGAGGAACTCCCTTCGACAGTGGTTCGTGGTGGTCCGAGGATCGCCCCCGTCGTGCTTCTCGCTCGGCTGGCGGTAGTCGAGCGAGCACAGGGACAAGGCATGGGCGCCGAGTTTCTATTCGATGCCTTGGCTCGAGGCTGCGCAGCCAACGCGTTGGCCGTGGCAAGGGCCATTGTTGTTAACGCGATCAAGAACGAGCGGCGCTTTTCTATGAGCACTTCGGATTCATCCGCGTGGTATCAGTGGCGGAGTCTCCCATTCGATTGGCCATCAAGATGACTTCAGTTGGGGCGAACCCTCGGCGTGTGATGTGGTGCACGTGGTACACGAATCCGTAGTTCGCGCGCCACAGAAATACCACAAGCCAGTGACAATCATGGTCAGTCACGGTCAACCATGGACTATGAAAAACGGCAATCTTCCCGCATCAATTTACGTTACGGCAGGTAGATGAAGTGGGCCCATTTTTTTTTGCCAAGGTGAGGGTCGCGGGTTCGAATCCCGTCTTCCGCTCCAAAAATTCGGCTCCTGAGCTGGGTAGAATCTGAATGTGGCGGCATTCAGCCCTCGAATCTTGCCCATCACTGCCCATCAGTTGCCCATCATGCATGCGGCCCCGGGTAAGGGGTCGCCGGGCCGTGCCAGATGAAGGGTTCGATCCGTCAGCGGGGGAGTAGCTCCTTTGAGCTGCGG
>JBEKWB010000183.1:0-5610 GCA_049513455.1 Acidimicrobiales bacterium | reverse complement strand
CTGGCAGAATCACGCACCGGCGCACATCAAGTGAACGTGCACTACACCTTGAGCACGCGCCAATAACGGTCGATCCCGTGCGCTCTAATCTGATTTACCGAGATCGGGCAAACTTTCCACCAGCTTCGCAGCCCGGGTGCCGAGTACCGTTTAGGCGCGTGTCTAAGCCGACCCCGAGATGCGCCAAGCCGCCAACGTTTACGAATCGTCGCGCTCCGGGTTTACGCGCTAACTGGAGGCAGCAAGGCGGTCGATGTCACTAAACGCGATTTCCAGCTGACTTTCCACGCGGTTTCACACATAGTGTGAAACCGCGTTCGGTGTCGCTGGTGTTTCGCGTTCGACGACAATGATTTTCGCGGATGACGACACGCGATTTCGCGTTTGGCGACATCCAACCGTTAGCTACACGCCCCGTGGACCTTGAAGCTGAGAGCCGACGCGAGCTCGGCTGCCGAACCGCTGAGATCCTCGGAGTGATCGAACCTGAGGATCTCCATGATCTCGGCAATGGCCGGGGTGCCCTCGAACTCGCGGCGCGCAAGATCCAACCAATGAGGCTATTGGACCGTGAGATACGGGTACGGGTTTTCGATGAGCCACTGCACCACATGGCTCACTTGGACGACCTCGTAGGGCGAGCGATCGGCTGACCGACCTCGAGGGGACCGACTTGGATGCCCGTATTTGTATAGTTGAGCTGCCCGTATATGCATAGTTATGACGCCCGTACCTGTATAGTTACGTCTCCCGGAACTGCATAGTTGGCTAGCCCGACTTTGTATAGTCTGACTGCCCGAGTCTGTATAATTACCCAGGTGAGTATCACTATTCGGGTCGAGCAATACCACCGCCGAGTGCTCGACACTGAGCTCGACCAGCTGATCGGCGGCGGTATCGCCGCTATCGCCGTGGAGGGCGCAAAGGCCGTGGGGAAGAGTGCCACCGCTGCTGAACGTACCCAGACCGTCTTCTTGCTCGAAGAGCCGGCGACCCGCCAGCTGCTTGAGGCGGACCCTGGCCGAATAGTCACAGGGGAGTCTGTCCTCATCGACGAATGGCAACGGGTCCCGACCACCTGGGACGTCGTGCGCAGGGCCGTCGACAGGGGCGCCCGGCCTGGTCAGTTTCTCTTGACGGGCTCTGCCTCAGCTCAGAACCCGGGCACACACAGCGGCGCCGGACGCATCGTGAAGCTCCGGATGAGACCGATGACTCTGCCCGAGCGCGATGTCGACACTCCATCGGTATCGGTTGCCCAACTGCTCACTGGTAGCAAACCGAAGATCGAGGGTGATACCTCCATCAGCCTTGAATGCTATGTCGACGAGATCTGCCGGTCGGGATTCCCGGGAATCCACCAACTCGCGGACGTTCCGCGGCGGGCTCAGCTGAGTGGCTACATCGATCGGATCATTGACCGCGACATCGCCGATTTGCTTGGGACCACGGTGCGCTATCCCTCTGTGCTTCGCCGGTGGTTTGCTGCCTACGCCGCGGCCATCTCAAGCACCGCAACTTACGAGACCATTCGCGACGCAGCGAGCGCCGGTGAGGCGAGCAAGCCCACTCGCGTGACCCTCGACCACTACCGAGGGATCCTCGAATCGCTCTACGTACTCGAGCCCGTTCCGGCGTGGGTACCGAGCAACAACCACATCGCCGAGCTGGGTGCTGCGCCGAAGCATCAGCTCATCGATCCGGCGATCGCCGTGAGCCTGCTCGGCTTGGGGCCAGCGGCTCTCCTAAGCGGCGAGGACGGCGGTGTTCGCAGCGTGAGGGATGGAACACTGCTCGGCGCCCTCTTCGAATCTCTGGTCGCGCTCGACGTCCGCGTATTCGCGCAGGCCGAGGGCGCGAGCGTGGGGCACCTACGACTCCATCGCGGAGACCATGAAGTGGATCTCATCGTCGAACGCCCCGATAGACGCGTCGTCGCCTTTGAGGTCAAGCTCGCCGCAGAAGTCAACGACGATGACGTCAAGCACCTCGTATGGCTCCAGGGAGTGCTGGGCGAGAACCTCCTCGATGCTGCCGTCGTGACGACGGGTCCCTATGCGTATCGGCGCAAGGACGGTATCGCCGTAGTACCGCTCGCTCTGCTCGGTCCGTAGCCCGAGCGCTTCACTCCGCACCGGGGAAGGGCCACCGCCACCGCCGCCGACGCCGACGACCGACATCCCCCCCCCCCCCCCCCCGGCTGACCACGAGGACGGGTGGGAGTACCTCTACCTCGCCTCCGAACTCGCCCGAGGTCTGGCCGGCTACCAAGAGACGTACGCCCAGTACGTCTCCCAGATGGTCGAGCCGTCCGGCGAGCACGTCGCCGATCCCGCTGGTCACATCCGGGAGCTCACAGATCAGGTCTCAGGCTTGGTGACGAAGGCAGACCAGCTGTTGAACCCCGCGTCGCTCGAACGAGCCCTCGGGGCGCCAGGGAGTCCCGGCGATGAGGCAGCAATACGCGATGTCTCGAGCGCATCGAAGGCATCCTGGCCACGGAAGTTCAGCGAAGCCGACCCGGAGACCGCGGAAAGCTCGGCCTGACGAGATGACTCCATTGGGCACGATGACGAGGTTCGCCTGAAACCTCGGCGTGCCGCGGATCCCCCGCTAGATCTCAGTGACCTCGGGACCGGGTGTGTCCAGTGGAAACGAACCCACCATGATGTTGGCGCTTTGGGCGGTGCCGGAGGTGTAGAGTCGATAGGCGTTGACGCGAATGAGGTGATGACGTCGCCTTGGGCCAACCCGGCATTGGCGGCCGGCGAGTTGTCGGCCACGCTGAGCACGACGGCACCAGCGGAAGGCACGAAGCCGTATTGGGTCTGAAGCGTCGGCGTCATGGAGGTGACATCGAGGCCGAGATAACCCGGGCCTGGGGCACCCTGGTCTTTGGTGTAGGCGGCTGCGGCGGTCGAGGCGAGGGTGATGTTGACCACCATGGGAGTGGTGCCTCGGATGATGTTGAGCGCGATCTTGGCTCCCGGCAGAAATTTGGCTACCTCGTCCATTACCGGCGGCCCGTTGTCGGCACTAGAGGGAGCGCTCACCCCGGCGACGCCGACCAGCTGGTCACCTACGTCGAGGATGCCGGCAGCCGGACTGCCAGGCAATACGGTCATGACTACTGGATTGGGATAGGTGCCGTTGGCCTGATCGGGGAGCAGTGCATAGACGCCGAGCCAGGACTGGGTCGAAGCGGTGACGACGTAGTTGGTCTCTTGGTATCCGCCCGTGAAGCTCTGCTTGCGTAAGGCGACAGTGTTGACATAGGTGCGTACGGCGCAGCACTGGGGATCGGCGCTGGTCAACCACCCGACCGGGACGGATAGCTCTTGGTGTGGCACCTTGCCAGTCACCTTGGGTCGCGAGGTGCCGGGGTTGACGGTGTCGAAGTAGGCCATGCTCGCTGACTGGCCGTTGTAGTGGACGATGCCAACCTCGACCGAGCCGTTGGCTCCGAAGTTGTAGAAGTCGGAGAACTCGAGGTCGGTGCGCCCTTTGACTGGGGTGATCGTCTTGTACGTGAGATTCGAGATGAACGCGGCGCTCGGGAGCACGGCGTCTTGGGCCAGACCGCCGCTCGTGGAGGTGGCATCGGGTGACTGAACTTTGGCGCCGTCCCAGACGGTGACCCAGCGTTTGGCGAAGTGGTCCCAGCTCAGGATTATGAGGTCGACGGGCGTCATTCCCTGGGCGTTGGGCTCAGCGCTTTCGAACTGAACGACCACCTGGGCGGGGCCTTTCAAAGTCAGATGGATTTGGCGCTCGGACGTGATCTGGTCGGAAGCGGGGATGAAGTGGCCCAAGTCGGGAGCGGCTGGGTTGTCGCTGGCCGCCGCAGGGGCGTCGCCGGCGGCCATGCCGACGCCGAGGGCGGCCAGGGCCAGAATCGCCACCAGCGCCTTTCGAGCTCTGCCCAGCCAACTCACATCTCCGATTCTCCCACCCGGTGGCTGGCGGCGGAGGTATTCCGGCTATTGGTTCCGCAGTTAGTGGGCGAAAATGCAGGGGTAGAGGTGGTCCGCCTAGCGATTGAATTTGTCGGGAAGCTCAGCTCGTCCATGGGTGTCGACCTGGAGGATGTCCCGACCGGCGTGGAATTTGGGTGACGGCCCCGAGCAGCTGAGCTATGCGGCCACCTCCTCATTCGGAGTGTAGACGGGGGGTGTGACATCGACCCCGACGTGTTCGTTGAGTGCGGTGCGTAGCGCCTTCAGATGCAGATGACCGTTGACCCGACGGAACTGCTTCTTCGCTTCGAGCAGGCCCGCCGCGCACCAGCGCAGCGCCATGGAGCCGCCGTCCCAACGCTTGACGTTGCGACTGTGATCACGACAGATCTCGATCATCGACTCGACGGCATTGGTGGAACGCAGCGTGCGCGCCAGCGTGGGCGCGACGCCGAGCCGGGCGACGGTGAACGTCTCGGCCAGACCCTCACGGAGCGAACTGGCGGCACCGGGGTGGGAGCGCTCGAGCTCTTTGGCCAGTGCCTCGAGGTCGCCCTGGCCGGCCAGGGGGTCGAGGTTCTTGTAGGCGGCACGCATGCGCCGTTCGACCACCTTGGCCACCTTGTCGGGCAGGTAGCCCTTGACGTTGCGGATCTTGTGCAGTTGGCAACGGGCCAGCACCGGGTGGTCGAAGACGGCCAGCACCGCCGAGCGCAGCGCCTTGGCCCCGTCGAGGACGCACAGGATCGGCCGGGTCACGTCGAGCCCCCGCTCACGCAGCCCCACCAACAGCTCGGTGACCAAGGTGGCGTTCTCGGTGTCGCCCTCGACGACGGCCAGGGGGTGCTTGGTGCCGTCAATGTCGATGCCGAGGGCGACTACACAGCAGTGACCGGCGAAATGGACCCCGTCGACCATCAAGGCAACGAGGTCGAGGGTGGAGAGGTTCTCGGTCATGAGCTCGGCCAGCGCCGTCTCGGTGGCGGCCACGAAACGCCTCGAGACCGCCGAGCGCGAGATCCCTCGACTGCGTGCGCTCACGGCCGATCCGACGGGTTCGAGGGCGGCTGAGTAACGGCGGGTCGACACCTTGGCCAGCATGCGCTCCATGGCCATGCGGCCGAGCAACTCGGTCGAGCTCACCAGTTCGTAGGTGGGCAGTGCCACCTCGGCCGATCGGTCCGCGGTGCGCACTCGGGGCCGGGTGACCGACACCTGACGGCCGCCCAAGGTCACCAGGCCATCGTCGCTGCCATGGCGCACGGCTGAGCGCTGCGGGTCGTGGCGTCCCTTGGGTCCGGCCAACGCCGTCACCTCGGCGTCGAGGATGGCGCCGAGCACCTGGAGGCCCGCGCCGACGGCGAAGGCGAGCAGCCCCTCTTCAAGCTCGCCGGCGAGCTCGCCCACGGCGACGCTCACCGCGTCGGGCAACGCGACGGCACCTTCGTTGACGCTGCGCTGAGCATCGGCCTTGGCCTTCTTGGGCGTCGTCCGCCCGGTGGTCCCGGCGCGGCCGGCTGAGGTCTGATAGTTCTTCTTCATGGTGGTCCCCTTCTTGATCGGATGTCTTCGACGGACGCCCGACACCTACCACCTGGCAGGTATCAAGCGGGGGACCGCCACCTCAAACTTCCACGCTCAGCGGGACAACCTC
>JBEKWB010000182.1:0-5619 GCA_049513455.1 Acidimicrobiales bacterium | reverse complement strand
GGTCGAGGGAACGTGGGGCCCGCGGCACAGGTCGGTGAAGGAATCCGAATTCCAATAGGTGCTGACCACCGACCCACCGGCGTCGACCTCGTTCGCCCCCGACTCGACGGCCTCGATGATCTCCCGCTTGAACGGCTGGTCGGCGAACAGCGCCAACCCCTCGCCCAGCCCGTGCTCGTGGCGCACGAAGGGCTGGTCCTCGGCAATGATGGCGCGCATCTCGGTCTCGATGCGGCCCAGGTCGTCGTCGCTGAAGTGGGCCCCGCCGGGCAGGGCGAAGTCGTAGTAGAAACCGTTCTCGATCACCGGGCCGATGGCGTACTTGGCTCCCGGCCACAGTCGCAGCACGGCCTGCGCCATCACGTGGGCGGTCGAGTGCCGCAGCACCTCCCGGCCGGCTTCGGAATCGGCGGTGACGATGGCCACCTCGGACCCGTCGACCAAAGCCGAGCTCAGATCCACCTGGTGGCCGTCCACGTTGGCCACGACCGCCGCCTTGGCCAGGCGGGGACCGATCAGTTGCGCAAACTCGCCGGCCGTCGTCCCCTCGGCGAGCTCCCGCTGCGAACCGTCGGGAAGCCGTACCGAGATAACGCCTGCCATTTGTTCAGCCTTCCTAGTCAGCCGGGAGGAAACCCACCGGTTCGTGTAGACGTAAGGGTACCGGACGTCCCCGCTGCGGTAGTTCTGTCTCCGTGACAGGCACGCGGGGCACTACGCAGGTGTGCTCTCCCTACGCTCGTGATGAAGGCGCAAAATTGGGGTCATCCAACCCAGGCCGCACCCACTCGAGGGCGCTACGTGATTGAAGCTCATCGAGGAGCGCCCCAAGATTGGCGAGCCGGTTCGCGGTTCCTGAGATCCAATCATGAATGGTCAGGGAAAACCACTTGTCCGATCGATCGAATCGTTCGGTCAACGCCCAACGAGCGTACGCCAATAGTTCTGGGTCGCTGTCGAGATCGGGATCGGGGAGGCCGATTAGGTCGCAATCCAAAGGAGACAATTCGGGAAGCTCCATGAGTGCACCACGGCGAAAAGGTGCGGCACCATGAAACAGCCACGCCGCCGGATGACCGATGTGGCCTCGCTTCGTCTCCCAAAAAACCAATCCCGGGTTGAGGGCGATAGTGGCAAGACGGCTCGCAGGTAGTCCTGTTCTCGCAGCGATGCGCCAGAGACTTCTTGTCCGACACTTGTCGGGGCGGAATAGCTCCTCGGGGTAGCGGATCGCCCGGTTGCTCACCCAGGTGAATCCTTGATCAACGAGGAGTGCATACACCTGAGGAGAGTAGAACTTCGGGGCCATCAGGTATGGGGCTCGAAACCCGCGCGGTCGCTGACCGCAAATTTGGGCGACCTTTTCGGACGCCTGGTCGAGTTGCTTGCCGAAATGGGACAATCGCGCCTCATCAATGGCCGCCAGGTTCTCGTGGTCCACACCGTGCAGGCCCACCTCGTGACCCGCCCCTGCGAGTTGCTCGATGAGAGCCGGATGCTCATGGATGAGACGGGCCACCACGAAGAACACGCCCTTGATCTTTCGACAATCGAGCGTTTCGAGCAGGCGAAGGGTTGTCGCCTCCAGGTCGTAGCTATTGGTGGGATCAGGCATGCCGTGAATCCCCTCGTAGTCAACCGTGAATATGACACGCCGCGTCGCGGTCCTTCCTTCGGCGCCTTGGAGCATCGCTTTCCCGGTGACAGATGTCATGTGCAGCTCACCCCACGTACGGCTGACGACCCAAATAGAGATGGTGTCGTAAGGATAGAAGCCTCTCTCCACTTTTCACCGGTCGTATGCACGCTATGATCATCGTATCCGCTACTTGGTGCCTCTGATTGGGCGAGCGCCTTCATTGGAAACCCATGATCAAGCGTTGCCCGCCTCGTCGTTGCAAAGCACTTTCGGGGCATGGAAACCCACCCGCCATTGGATGTGAAATGACGCACAGGCCTTGCGGAGCCTCGGCCGCAATCTCCATGATCGGTCTCAGTCAATTGTTGACCGCATATCGCGCATCAGGCGGCGATGGCTGACCCCGAGAGTCGGGCAGAAACCCTGGTTCGAGCTCGCTGTCCTCAGCTCGCGCTTTCGCATTGCGACCAAATCGCAACCCTCACCCACCCATTTTACAACCTTACGGCTCTACGATTAAATGATTGAAATGGCTAACCTGCCGCGAGGTAGGGGCGCAAAGTCACGGGACTCGTTGAGTTAGCCGGACCGTCAAAATTGAGACCCACGCCGAGAGTGTGGTACACGACGCGTTCGCTGCTCAGAAGAGCACACAAAAGGACGCCTCATCCATGTTGCAGACTCGTCACGGCTTCCGCAAGGACTCTCGTGCTGAAGGGCTGCCTGGGATTTGGGCGCTGGCAACGATACCAATCGCTCTCGTTATCGCTATTGCAGCTTGCGGCCACTTCACAAACTCACCTCTCGTGAGCGTGCAAGCCGATAGGGCGGCGACTCACCCTACCTCGACGACATCGACCATCGCCTCGAGTACGAAGGGTGCAACGCTCAGCAGCGGGTCTTTGTTTGGATCAACGACATCCGCCACCGCCCCGAATGCCCCCCAGAGCTCAACGCCCCTCAAGACGACGACCACTTCTACTCCTACAACGTCCACACAGAGTTCGCATGGATTGGTAGCGACACCCCACCCGACTGCATCGCCGACAAGTACCTCGACTATCCCAGCAACTTCCACCACCACTTCCACCACAACTGGCAAACCAACTTCAACCACCACCACTTCCACTCCGAGCGCAACTGCACTCAACACCACCCCTGGTCCTGCCACGGGCATGTCCCTTGCGTTCAATGCAGGATTCGCGGGCTCAGCTCTTAACTCCTCGGTTTGGGATACCTGCTATGAGTGGTATGTCGCCTCCGTCGGATGCACCAGTTTCAACACCGGGGAAACAGAGTGGTATCTGCCCTCGCAGGTTCAGGTATCCGGTGACGCCCTTCACCTAGTCGCCAATGCGACCCCAACACAGGGCACCGATGCCAGCGGTGCGCCCGAAACCTACCCCTACACGTCAGGAATGGTGACGACGTTCTCATCATTCAATTTTACCTACGGTTACGTACAGGTCGTGGCCCGAATCCCCGGTGGGACAGGCACCTGGCCCGCGCTGTGGATGCTGCCGGAGAACGGGACATGGCCGCCGGAAATCGACATCATGGAGAATTACGGCAGCGCGAATGAGATCGAGTGCACGGTTCACTGGGGGGCATCCAATCAGCAGGCCGACCAAGACGTGACCTCACCTACCGACCTCACAAGCGGCTGGCATACATACGGTCTCCTTTGGGAGCCTGGATCACTCACCTGGTATCTCGACGGAAAGGTCGTCTACACATACACGGGAGCTGGAGTCCCAAGCCAGCCGATGTACCTTTTGGCCAACCTCGCCATTGACGGTGCGGCCGCGTCCGGAGCCTCCTTCGACATCCAATCGGCCCAAATTTACCAGGCTGGATGACGAGGTAGCTGGTTCAGAACAGTCCAGCCGATGCCGGCAACGAGACCGATCTGAAGGATATCTGGCAGGAATCCCAGGCGACTATCGGACCCGCCTTCGACCTCGACACCACCAGCCTCGAACGTCCGGATTCCCTGCTCCCTCCAATCCGGAAAGGCCTGGCTGCCTTCTTGGCCTGAATTGCCGATCGGAGGGTCTCTGGAAACAAGTTGGTAACTCGTAGGACCCAGATCAGAAACGAAGGGGTTAGAAAGGGACCTTTTGCCCTAGACTCCCAAAACCAGATCGGCCAAAATGCAACTCCGCCACTGTGCTTCGGCTCATTAGATAATCGAGGTCAAGAGAACGCTCTGAACGGAGACGATGGGAAACTCGAAATGTAATCGACCTAGAGGTTGTTCGGTTTTGTCGATCACGAATTTCATCTCAACGTCACCGACGGATCCGTACTCCTGTTTGATTCGCAACCAGGGGCCCTAGTTATCAAGAAATGATCGAGCCATGACAGTGTCGGGCAGTCCTCCTGAGGTCTCGTTTGTGGTCATCGCCCACAACGAAGCCGCCAATATCGTGAGTTGCCTCTCGGCGATTTCATCCCAGACGGGAGCACCATCCATCGAGGTCGTGGTAGTCGATGATGGCTCGCAGGACGAAACGGCGACCTTGGTGAAACAATTCGGGGCAGATAGGCCTGGAACCGTGACGCTGCTGCAGCACACAGTGAACAGGGGTCGAGGCGCGGCTCGGCAAACTGGACTTAAGGCAGCTCGGGGTGAACTG
This sequence comes from Acidimicrobiales bacterium, assembly GCA_049513455.1. Lineage (GTDB taxonomy): Bacteria > Actinomycetota > Acidimicrobiia > Acidimicrobiales > RAAP-2 > Bog-473. Next base: position 1,341 of record JBEKWB010000182.1, on the reverse strand, counting down.
ATTGCGATGGTTGATGCCGACGTTGTGCTACCCCCGGACTGGCTGCGGCGCTGCGCGGCAGCTCTGGTCGAGGGGGTCGACGCCGTTGGAGGGATTGCCCTTCCAGACGGCGATGTCTCATATCTGTACAGCAAATTCGGACTGCGGCCTCGAATCGTTCCGCCGACGGTACCAGTGTCGGGCTCCAACGGACTCTACAAACGCCGGGTGTTCGAGATGGTCAGTGTGGACCCGTCGCTGACCGAGGGTGAGGATGTCGCCTTAAATCGCGCCATCGAGGCTGCGGGACTGATTGCTCGCACACTGCCCGACGTAACTGTCGAGCACCGCGAAACCAAGGGATTTCTTCATTCGGTGCGATGGCTGTACCAGAGCGGCGTTGGCGCTTCACGACAACTGGCCCACTACAGCGAAATCAGAGTCCCAGATCTTGCTTTCGCTGGTCAGGCCGCGGCGATCGGCGTCGCGACGGTGGTTGCAGCACGACGACGCGCCAACAGCCCACTCGCATGGGTCGTGCCGATTGCCTACCTCTTCGTAGCCTCTGCCGCTCATGTGAGTCGGAAGTTCGAGGCGAGAGGGGCGACGGGACGATTTGTCCTTGCAACGGCGACTGACACAGTGTTACTGGGCAGCTACTTTGCCGGACGAGCGGTGGGCACCAAGTCGTTCTTTCGCCATCGTTCTGACAATGCACGTTCTGGAACAGGTGAAACGTGGTGACGGAGCAGGAACCTCAACTGGCGGTTGTTATCTGTACCTACAACCGCGCTCTCCAGCTTAATGCAGTTCTCGACATGCTGAATCTGCAAACCATCCGAAAGCAGCTCGAAGTAGTGGTGGTTGACGATGGTTCAACTCCGGCGATCGAAGAAAGCGAAGTAACGAGGCGTGGGGCCAAACTGATTCGGCATCCTACCAACTTGGGCCCGGCCGCAGCGCGAAATGCCGGGATCGCCGCTAGCCGCGCCGCGGTTGTGGCATTTACCGACGATGACTGCAGACCGCCCCCAGGGTGGGCCGAGGCGATTCTCTCCGGATACGTCGATCCAGCGGTGGCTGCAGTTGGTGGCCCCGTGGTAGGGACGAACCAGGCCGGACTCCTCGCTCGCTACTACGTGCACAACCCGCCCGTGGGACCGCTCGAGGCGGAACTAGGAGGGAGCACCTCTGTCGCTTACCGCCTTTGGCTCTACTGTCGTGGCAACCTATCCCCACCAAAATTTGCCGGTGAGCGCAATGTGTACTCGCTGGCGAGCGCCAACATCTCATTCAGGCGGCCAGTTCTCGAAACCCTCGGTGGCTTTGACGCCAGCATCAGCTTCGGTGGTGAGGACGAGG
>JBEKWB010000181.1:0-5619 GCA_049513455.1 Acidimicrobiales bacterium | reverse complement strand
AGGCGGGTCCGTCGTACTACGAGGCGCAGTGAGCGGTTGTTGCCGTACTTGCCCGGCCACATACGTGGTCTCGGCCACCTGGGCCTCTCCGCCGTCGGGATAGAAGATCGTCTGCCAGGCCGATTCGTCGATCGCTTCGATGCAGGCCCGGATACGTGGGTTGATGATGACCGTGACCGACCAGCAGACACCGAGTCGGGTGAGTGTGTCGATCAACGTGTAGGAGAAGAACCCGGCGTCGGCTCGCAGGACCTTGAGCCCGTGGCCCCGGCCCGGCGCACCCGGGCCACGAGCTCTTCGGCGAAGCGTCCGACCCCGCGCTGTGACGAACCCTTGCGGAGTCGGGCGTGCAACACCTCGCCCGTTTTGGCCCAAGTGGCCACCAGGGGGTGATAGCCGAGAACTCTGGAGTTCTCTGCACTTGGCAAATCAGGTGTCACCGGGTTGCCTTGGTTGGTCATCGAACAGGCGTCTGCACGGTGCTCAATCGACCGGCGATCTGCGGAAATGTCGGCATGCCGAGGCGGACGCTCGTCGAACGTGCGGCCGTAATTTGGTCAAGCTGGTCGAGCTTCTGGCGGGCTCCAGCAAGGCTGATCTGGAGACCGTCAGCTTCGCCGAGCCATCCGTGGTTCCTGGCTTCTGCAATGCGGGCGATCAGGTTGTCTCGAATCTCGATGAGACGCCCACGCTGGGCCAGGTCAGGCCGCAGCAGCGGGCAGCGCACGCAGGAGTGTTCGTGGATGCACGGGGTGGCATAGGAACGACCGCAGGTGCCGAGTGCGACCTTGCGCCGTTCGAAGTGGCCGAGGAATTCCTCCCACTCCTCTTCGGTGGGCACGCGGTATTCCGCGCTGGGCCGCAACGCCCGCCGGCGGGCGATGAAGGCACGGTGCCCGTTGATCACTTCTTCGGGATAGACGGCCTTGTACCCCATGGTCGTGTTGATATCGCGATGACCGGCCACGAGTTGGGCGATATGTGGAGGCATGCCGTGCATGATCACGTCGGTGATGAACATCCTGCGGAAGTCGTGCGGGGTGAACCGGAGAGGCCGTCCCGAGGCATCCTTAGTGCCAGCGCCCTCCAGGGCACCGCCGATCCATCCACGTATCGTGTCGGCCGGGATCGCTCGATTTCCGATGCCGAACCGGCGCTGGAACAGGAGCGGCATGGGCGCATTCCAGACGCGCTCGTGAGAGTCGTAGGACGCGACGCAGGCGACGGCCCCGTCGTGGTCTCGGATCCGACCAATGGTCTCAGCGAGAACGTCGGCCAGCTCGGGGCTGATGACCAACAATCGTTCGGTGTCGGTCTTGGAGGGCGCGATCTGCAACAACGGCACAATCTCGCCGGTGTCGGGAACCGTGTATTGGATAAGGCTGTGATGGCTGAGTTCGGTGAGTTCTTCGATCCGGATCCCGGTGTGCCGCAGGGTTTCGACCGCCGCCCAGGTCCAAAACGCTCGGTCCTCCTCGCCCGTAGCATCCCGACGTTTGGGACGCTCGGGGTCGGTGACCCAGACCCGCGCCATGGAGTCGCCGCACCCTTTGGCGCGATGCAGCGTCCGGTCCCCGATCGTGAAAGAGGCACCGGGCTCGGTGGCCTCGGCGGCCTGCAGGCAGGCGGCCGTCGCAAGCCGTTCATCATCGACCCGAGTCTGGAGCATCGCCAAGAGAGGGAGCCGCTCCCGGGTCCGCTGGTCCATCCGCGACTTGCGCGAGCGAATCTCCTTTTGTCGTGCGAGGTCCTGTATGCGGATCGGACACGGTGCGGCCCACTGCCCCCAGCGAGCAGGGTCTTCCATCGCCCACTGTGCGATGTCGAGGTAGAAGCCACGCACCGCGGCTAGAGCACCTTTGGACTCCGCTCGACGTTCGGAGACCTCGGTCATTTCACCATTTGCTCCGATGACTCGTCGGGTTTTCATCGCCATGCGCTGCTTCCAGGCTGCCGAGACCTCTGGGGCCAGACTGAACGAGGCAATACCGGGGTGGTGGCGTTCGAGATCACGCCAGAACAGACCTCCGAGGTTAAAGGCCAGGTTCCGCAGGGTCGTGTGGTCGAGCATTGGCTGGCGTTCGGCCAGGTAAGCGACGAGCAGGTCACGAACGGGGCGGCAGACGATGCCATGGCGGTCGATCAACTGGGCCGGACTGAGCTGGCCGCACGTGCCGAAAGCCCGGAGCGTCGTCGGCGCCTCCGGCCCGAAGACTCCCATCTCGTGGAGTAGCTGATAGAAGCTCATGGCCTTGTTCGCCCGCAGCGAGCGGTCATCGATGGCAAGTGAGAGTTCCAGGCAGTCGCCCACGGTGACATCGTGCAGCGTCCCTCCCTTGACCACCAAGATGGTGGCGGCACGGCGCAAGGCAGCAGCCTTCATGGTCCGCCCCGCCTGCGAGGCGTCACAAAGAGCGGCCAGCTCAGCGAAGCCGTCGGGATCTCGCAGCTTCGTCATCAACGGGACCAGGTTCTGCGGCGCCTGCGGACTGAGGAGCCACTCCAAGCTCGGACGGATCACATCGGCACAGACGAGCATGAGTGCACAGACCCGCAGGTTGCTCGACGTTGACACCGACCCGTGAGACTTGTGGGGTCGTGCCCAAGCCAGCATTGGTTTCCACCAGTCGGCATTTCCCGCTTCGTTGGCCCCGCTTGCCTCCCACCGTTGCTGCCACGTGTCACCGGACTCGTCGGACAACCAACCCAGCAGGCGGACCATCCCCAGCCGACGTTTTTGCTGTCCAATCCGGCCCTCGTCGATAGCGAACGAAGCGGCGACCATCTCGGCCAACACTGACTCACTCGGCTGTTCGGTCGCTGGCCAGGTCCTTGCCGGGCCTCGCGGGGGAAACCGGTCCCAAAGTTGGCGCATGTCCGGGCCGATCGACGGTGCACCGACGCTGATCCCAACCCGATCGTCAACGACGGTCACGAGTTCTGACCACCGAACAACACGTCCAGCGATTCGGGCCGGTAGCTGCTTGGCACATCGGGGGTCCGTCCCGGCAAGTCTGGTGCAGCCAGGGGTTGGCGACGCCGATGGTGAGCGAGGACCCCAGCAATTACGTCGCCGGGCATCGGCGTCAGGTACAGCTGCGTCGTCGACAGATGGGCGTGCCCGAGTACCCACTGCACGTCGGCCAACGGCAGCGCTGGGTCTCGTGCCATCCGGTAGGCGGCGGTATGGCGAAGGTCGTGCAAGGTCCAGTCGGCCCCGAGTGCCGCGGCGGCGCGGGCAAACATGGCTCGTGCCGCGTGGTAGCTCAGCGGCCGGAACGGGCGCCGCCGCGTCCACCACAATGGATCATCAGGTCCGGTCGATATCTCCTGATCGATCTCGGATTGGTAGAGCCGCAGCCACACGAAGGCATCGGGGGAAGCCGGGAGCTGCTGGAGGGAACGGGATCCCTTGCGAACCACCGTGACCAACTGCTGGCCCGGATCGACGTCGCTACAGCGCGCACCGAGCAGCTCGGACGCACGGGCCCCGGTCGACACCCACAGGGCGACGAGCGCTCGGTCCCGGTGCGAACCGAGTTCGGCGAAGACTTGATTGAACAGCGCATCGGGAATGCAGCGGGGGATCCGCTGGGCCACCCTCGGCCGGTAGAGGCCGACCCGATCATTGCGGTAGGGCTCCATCGGGTTGTGATGGGCATTGGCTCGGCCACCGCGACGATCCCTCGAGAGCGGGAACGGATTGACCATCGGACCCGTCCCGACATCGCGGTGGAAGTCGTAGAAGACCCGCAGGACGGTCTCTGAGTGCGCACGGGTCGTGGCCGCGTATGTGCGCCCGGGGCGGTACTTGCCGGTCACCGGGTTCGGCACATTGCTCACCGATGGGCCAGCGGCGGGGCCTCGTGGCGCCTTGTCGGCAAATGCGAGCCATCGGCAGAAGTCGCGGGCCTCTGTTCTGGTTGCCTGATCCCAGGGGACCTCGATGGCCCAAAGGAACCGGAACCAGCGCAGGAGGTCCATCGCATAGGAGCGCTGCGTCGACTCAGAACGGCCCGATGCCTGCAGATCCTTCAGAAACGTCGCAACCGCGGTCACCGGATCACCAGCGGCATCGACGATTCGGACGGGCTCCCACAAGTCGCCACAGGCAACGACCCCGCCCGTCCTCGGCACGATCAGCACCGAGAGATCACGTTCTTCGCTCATGGATCGGACCGTAGCCAGCTCAGGATCTCATCCCATGCGATAACCCCAGTTTCAGGCACAGGTAGTTCAGTCAACAGGAGTAGCCGTAGGCGGCACCACCTTTGGCCTTGCCGAAGACCTCACAGATCGTCGAGTCCTCGATCGTCATCGGCGAGGGGCCCGGACCCGCACCGAGCGACCAGGCCCGGCGGATCGTCTCGGCGATAACCGCGTCGAGCTGGCGGACGTGGCCGAAGGTAAAGGCACGCAAGAAAGTACCCAGCGTCGAAGGTGCCATGACTCGGAAGGGAAGCACCCGATGGGTGCCCCCGGCTCGGAGGCGATCCGCATGATCGATATGGGTTCCGCCGACGAGAATCGAGGCGATCAGGGTGAGCACTTTGCGGCCTGGTCGGGCTCCACCGATGCGATTAACCAGACGCACCTTTTGGTTCACAAGACCCTCGAGGCCGAGACGCACCATCAAGGTCGAAGGCACGATCAACCCGGCATCGGCGACCAGAGTCGGGTCGTCGAAGGTCACTCCAATGCGGTCAAGCCCGCGCGATACTGCACTCACAGAAAGTGCCTCCTTGGTGCTGGGAAACTGCGACGTCGAACACCGCGATTCTTCCAGTTCAGCAGGAGGCACTTTCCGCGGATGCGCGGTGCTTTGCCGAGCTATTCCTCGGTGGATCGAGGCTAAGAGGCTCGCCGGCCAAGACCAAGGCCGTGTGTCGGGCCTCCTGGCTAGGGCCCAGTCTCCACCGACACCTCCTGTAGTTTTCCCGCTCGGAGTTCAATGACTCGGTCGACCAGGCTAGTAAGCCATCGAGGGTCTTGTTCGACGATGAGCAAGCTCATGCCACCCGATGCTAGATCGGCGATTACTTCGAAAATCTCACGGGCTGTTGACTCGGCCAGTCCCGCTGAGGGTTCGTCAAGTAAGAGACATCTCGAACAGCTTGCACTTGCCATCGCCAAGCAAAGAGCTTGCCGTTGGCCACCACTCAGGTAACCCGCCTTGGTTGTCGGTTGGAGGCGTCGGAGAACCGGAAACTGCTCTCGAAACTGGTCAAAAGTCGTCGCAGCACCCGTCCGCAACCGACCCAAACGCACGGCGAGCCGCAGATGGTCCTCGATGGTCAACGTCTCGAAGACGCGACCACCGTCACGAACGAAGCTCACGCCCCGGCGAGTTACCTCATCGGAGGTACAGTTATTGAGCGGTTTACCGTCGTATTCGATCGTTCCTGAAATCCGTCGATGAAGGCGGGCGATGGTGCGCAACAGGGTGGACTTACCGGCCCCATTTTCACCGAGTATTCCCACTCGCTCACCTGGCGCAAGGATGAGGTCCACTTCGTTAAGTGCTCGTATGGATCCGTAGAAGGAGGACACCCTGCTCAGGACAAGCGCCCCTTGAGTGCTCGCGGTCGTCGTTTTCATTTTCTAACTACCTATCGCCTC
>JBEKWB010000180.1:0-5645 GCA_049513455.1 Acidimicrobiales bacterium | reverse complement strand
AAGGTCATGGACCTTTATCGTTTCGACCTCGCCTGATCGCCATCCCCGGTCTGGGGTCCGGGTCACGGCGAACCGGGCACCCGACCACCACGACGGATTTGGTGTACCCACCAGTTGGGGGCAATATAAAATAATCCCTGTCTCGATCGCCGGCCTGGCCACGCGTTATCGATGTCCCCCCGCTGAAGGTGCTACCTCTCGCGGGCAGGACCAGCCTGCTCTGCTGGCCGGCGCCCGGGCTGTGTGTCATTCCCGTAAGGGGAACGGCTTGTGGGAGCACTCGAGTTCTTACGCATGAGGGGCAGTCGGGCTCACCGTATGACCCGCCCGCCACCGATTTCGGGACACGGACGTGATACGGAACATCAAAGGTTGGGCTCTTCTCGTCCACCGAGTAGATCGGCGGCCACCGCATCCGCTGCACCTTCAGGATCGCCATCGCAGCGAGTTTCGAGCAAGTTGCTGACGCTACATCGACCAACCTCAGAAAACCGAGAGGTTTAGGCGCTCTAGTGCCTCGGTCAGGTTCGCTCGGCCGCCCCAATCAGAGCGCGTCGGAATTGCTAACGCCCAGCGGGAAAGACATCGAAGTTCCGTTGCGTGCTTCCGTCTCGTCGCGCTGAATCTCGGCCGAGAGCGTGTCCGCGCGCCGTGCGGTGTCGCCGAACGTTCGTGCGGTGCGCGGGTCGCTGGTGGCGAAGTAATCCGCGGCGAAAGCGGCCAGTTCGGCGAGGTGGGCGAGTTGGGCAGCAGTCATGATCATCGCTCCAATGCGTGAGGGTTGCTTCGATTGGGCCGGACGCTGGCCACGATCTGCCCCATCGGAGCCAGGGGGTCGGTGATGGTCAACGGTCGTCCAAGGACCGAGGGGATAAGGGTCCCCCCGGAAAGGCCCGATAATGGAAAAGCTGACGAGAGAGCAGTACCGAGAGCGGGCGGCGGCGAAGGTGGCCGCGGCGCAAGAGGTACTGGCCGCCGAGGTTGGCGCCCTGATCACCGGGGCCGACTGGCAACAGTTCCTCGATTTCCAGGCCACGTTGCACGACTACTCGGCCAACAACGTCATGCTGATCTTCGCTCAGCACGCGAGGGCTTATGAGGAAGGACGAGTCCCCGAGCCGACCCCGACGTACATCGCCGGATTTGAGACGTGGCGGGCCCTCGGCCGGAGCGTGGAACGTGGACAGCACGGGTATGCCGTCTTGGCCCCCATGCGCTCGACACGCAGGCAGGCTCGTGACGCCGAGGGCAACGTGCGGGCGTTGCGCCGAGGGGACCGGCCGACCCTCGATGAGACCGAGACCAGAACGCCGGTAATCCGAGGGTTCACCGTGGCGACCGTCTTCGACGCCAGTCAGACGTCGGGGAAGAACCTGCCCGATCCACCCCGGCCCCGCCTCCTCGCTGGCGAAGCACCCCGGGGACTGGGCGCAGCAGTCAAAGAGCTGATCGAGTCGAAAGGGTTCGCGGTCGACACGGTGACCGACGCCAGCCACCTGCAGGGGGCCAACGGTCAAACCAACTGGTCCACTCAGGTCGTCCTGATCCGGGCCGACATGGACGACGCGGCCATGGTCAAGACGCTGATCCACGAGGCGGCCCATGTCCTGTTGCATCAAACTCCGCCGGCCAGTCACCTGCCCCGGGCCATAAAAGAGGTAGAAGCCGAAAGCGTGGCCTACGTGGTGGCGTCGGTTCATGGGATGCCAACCGACGAATACAGCTTTCCCTACGTGGCAAGTTGGGCCGGCGAGGACGCTGACAAGGCGATCCGACAGACCCAAGCGCGGGTGAATGCGGCGGCGCAGGCCATCATCGCGGAATCGCCGGCAGAGCACGTGGGGGGCGCCAAGCCGCCGGGCACCGACCTGGCCGTAGAGCAAATGCGCCGACTTGAAGGAGAAGCCGCAGAAGCCCACCTCGATCCGCAGGGGCGCCGGAACGACGCGGTGATGGCACCATCCCATGGCGGATCGGATGTGGCGTGATGGCGCACGCCCCGAGACGTCAGTTATCTGAACCGACCGATCTGGCTCTCTACGCCGTGGCAGGAGGTCTCGGGCTTGTCGGTGTCCTGTGGCTCGGTGGCGCCACGTCGGCCCTTATTGTCGGTCACCGGGTCGGGCGCGATGACGTGTTCGCTGGCCTTGGCGCGTTCGCCCACGTCGGCGATCCCACCCGAGCCTGGCATGTCCCGGTCGGTCCGGCCGTCCTCTATTGGAGCGTCACCGGTACCGCCCTCTTGCTGGCCGCGGCGCTCACGATTGCGATAGGGCGATTGCTGTCGGTCGAATCCCGCAGAAGGGTCGACGACCCGACCATGATTGTCGGCCTCGCGAATCGTCGACAGGTCAAGTCCGTTGCCGGTGCGTCAGCCCTGCTGGCGCGGGCGGCGACCTTACGACCGTCTCTGCTGCGTCCGGTTCCGATGGACGTCGGCTACTCGCTGGGGTCCGCGTGTGGTCTTGAGTGCTGGTCGTCGGTCGAGGACTCGATGATCGTGCTCGGGCCACCTCGCAGTGGCAAGGGCTACAACATCGTGATCCCCATGCTCCTCGATGCCCCAGGAGCGGTGATCACCACGGCCACGCGAGCTGACAACCTCTCGGCCACGATCACCGCCCGGGCCGCGCACGGCCCGGTGGGAGTGTTTGACCCAGAGGGGTTGGCCTCCGGCGTCCCATCGGCTCTGCGCTGGTCTCCCGTGCGGGGTTGCGAGCGTCCGCAGACTGCCATGATCCGGGCCAACGCCCTGTGCGCCGAGAGCGCGGGAGGCACCGAGTCAGGGAGCTTTTGGAAGCAACAGACCACGATGGCCGTGCGTTGCCTCCTGCACGCCGCCGCCCTGGAGGACCGGCCTCCAGTTGACCTTTACCGCTGGTCGCTCTCACCGGCGGCGGCCAAGGAGGCGGTCGACATCTTGGTGCATACCCCGGGCGCGGCGCTCGCCTGGGACAAGGCGCTGGACGCCATTGTCTCGGCCGACCAGCGTCAACGCGATTCGGTATGGGCCATGGTGGCCAACGCCTTCGCTTCTTTGGCCGACCCCTGCGTCCTCGACGCCGTTTCACCGGGTCCCGGTGAGACCTTCGACCCCGCGGTGTTCCTCCGCCAGCGCGGCACGTTGTACCTCCTCGGTACGGCGTCAGGGGCCAGCGCAACCGCCGGACTGGTGGCGGCCCTGGTCGAAGACGTAGTCGACGTGGCCCGCCGTCTCGCTGCTCGTTCGACCGGCGCCCGACTCGATCCTCCCCTGGGTCTCATCTTGGACGAGGCGGCCAACTACCCACTGCCCAGCCTGGGCGCCCTTATGTCAGAAGGGGGCGGGACGGGGATCACCACCGTGGCCGTACTCCAATCACTCGCCCAGGCCCGACACCGCTGGGGCCGCGAGCAGGCCCAGGGGATCTGGGACTCCGTCATCGTGAAAATCGTGCTCGGCGGCGGTTCCAACGCCGATGATCTGGCCGACATCTCCCGGCTCGTGGGTGATCGCACCGAACGCGAGTTCAGCCAGACCGCTCAATCCGGTGGCGGAAGGTCCATTTCGACGTCCACCCGGGAGAGGGCCATCCTCGACCCCTCCGCCATTCGAGCGATTACTCCGGGCCATGGGCTGCTCTTGCTGCGTTCGGCTCGACCGATCATGCTCACACTGCACCCGTGGACGGCTCGCCCCGACGCCCACCAGCTACAGCGCGATCGGGCCGCGGTCGAAGATGCCCTTCGCAGCGCCAGCGGACAAAGTTGGCCGGGCCGTGCGTAAGCCCCGGCCCGGACAGCCGTGGTCAACGAGTCGCCTTCATCGCCGTGCCGCTTATTGCAACTACATGGCCAGCCAGCAATGGTTTGCGCTCAGAGAACGTTGGGCGATGGACTGGGTCGCCAGACATGGCACCGAACCACACTGCCTCATCTGCGACGTCGAATGGGCGCTCTGTGACGACCTGCATCACCGCACCTACGATCGTCTCGGGAGCGAAGGTCATCGGGACCTGATCCCGCTCTGTCGCGGCTGTCATGGCGCTCTGCACCGGATCCTCGAGACCGATCGGTCTTGGCACCGGCTGAACCGCGCGCAAGCCACGGATCTGATCGTCCTGACACTACGGCGCAAGGTCTACAAGCACGGAGCAAGGCAATGAGCGAGGATGGCACCGAGGATGTGAGAGCTGGAGGGGATCGAGCCAACGAGCGTGACGGCCACCCGGCCGGCGAGCGCTTGTCGGCATTGGCCAAACTATTTGAGACCAATGAACTACTGGAAATCGACGAGATCTCCGGACCGATCCATTGGCCGAGTCTCGCGGCGGACGAAGCCGCTCGGGAATGGCCCGCCCTGCGCTCCTGGGTCGAGCGACTGATCGAGCGGTTCTCTCATCTCGATCATCACGTCATCCCGCGCTGCTGGTTCCTTCATAACGGTCATGTCGAAGCGTTGGCCGCCCTTCGTGACCAAGAGCGGATCAACTACGGCGAAACCGCTCCGGGAACTGCCGGGGTGGATTGGCACCGGGCATTCCGAGACGTCGAGATGCGTCTGCGCGAGTGGACCGGTCAACTGGCCTGCGGCGCCGCCCACGAGGTCCGAACACACCCAGTCAGATCACTCGACTCCGACGAGTGGGACCACTTCGTCAACAGCGATGTGACTGAGCGCGAGAACAAGGCGGTCAGCGACGCCATGGCTGGGTAGGGGCCGTTGGTGTCCGGTTGTCGGCCAGATAGGCGAAAGCCGAGAGCAGGGACAAGGAGGTTGGACGATGGCGATTAAGACACTGTGGCTGGTGGAACATGATTGCGGTGACGACGAGGTGCACGACCTATCGGCCAAGCGGTCGTCGGAGCGGGCCGGGTACGCCCGTTGGCTAAGCAGTAAGGACTGCTCAGCCTGTTGGCGGCGGACCCGTGGCAATGACAAGAGTACGGACAACGAGACCTGGTTGGCAGAGCGCCGCACCGAGGAAGCCACCGCGGTTCGCACATGGGAGAGGCGAGCGGCCATGTGTGACCTCGACGGATCCGACAAGGCGGTCCCGTGGGGAGCGAGAGTTCGTTATCAGCTCCTCACCGCGGCCTACGACCTCCACGTGATGAGAAGTGGCATGTCCGAGGATGAGTTTGCCGACCGATTCGAGGTGCCGGCGCGCACTGTCAATTCGGCGTCGTGGTGGATCGACCAACGAGACACGGACCCGGCGGATGTGGAGGAGCTTCTGGCCGACGTGTTGGCCGACGACACGCCCTTCGCGCACGAAAGACTGTACTGACGTGGCGAACCGGTTTGACGAATTCCAGCGTCCTCAGGAAGCCTTTGCAACCGAGGCATCTCCGCAGCGCTTGCTGCCGATTAGGGGTGCCGCGGAGTACCTCGGAGTGTCTCGAGCAACGATAGAGCGGCTTGTCTTTAGAGGCGAGTTACCAATAGTGAAGGTCGCCGGATCCACCCGCTATGACGTTGAGGACCTCAACTGCTACATCGCTGTCAACCGGTGCCGGAGTCGCAAGCGGACGGCGTGAGAAGCGTGACCTTACGGTGACCTTATCGAGAGGAAAGGGGAGGGATCGTGAGGGTACCTGAGGGGGTCAAAAGGCCGCTACCAGGTAGGTCTAGAAAAGAGCCTGGTCAAAAGGCCGCGATCTGG
>JBEKWB010000179.1:0-5670 GCA_049513455.1 Acidimicrobiales bacterium | reverse complement strand
TGGCGGTGCTCGTGGTGGTGCTGGGCTCCGTGGCGGTCGTGCTCGCCGTGCAACGGGCGCCGCAACGTACCGGGACGGGCCGCCGTCCCAGAGCACCCTCGCGCATTGAAGGCGCCGCGTCCATGGGCGGCCTGCCCGTCTCGGCGGTCACGGGCATCCGCTTCGCGCTCGAGCCGGGGGCGGAGAGCGAGGCCGTGCCCGTGCGCTCAGCCATCCTCGGTGCGACCCTGGCCGTGGTGGTCATCATCGCCACCGTGGTCTTCGGCTCGAGCCTCAACTCCCTCGTGTCGCACCCCCGCCTCTACGGCTGGAACTGGAACTATGCCCTGATCGGCGGGGGCGGGCCCGGCGACATACCCGTCGCGCCGTCGGCCACGCTGCTCGATCACGATCCGAGCGTGGCGGCCTGGTCCGGGTACTGGTTCGGCAACCTGGAGATCGATGGCCTCACGGTGCCCGTCCTCGGTGGGTCACCCGGTGCATCTGTGGCGCCACCGATCTTGACCGGCCACGGCTTCAACCAGCCAAACCAGATCGTGCTCGGTCCAGGCACGCTGGCCCAGATCCACAAGTCGGTCGGGGACACCGTCACGGTGCGCTACGGGACGACGACAGCGCACCTCCTCCGCATCGTCGGCACCGCCACCATGCCCGCGGTGGGGGTCGCCGGCGTCACCGGCCATGCGTCCATGGGGACGGGAGCGGTCGTGCCCTACCAACTCCTCCCCGCATCGGTGCGGAACCAGTTCAACGAGTCCCCGGCCGGTCCCAACGTCGAGTTCGTGCGCCTCAAGCCCGGAGCGGACCACAAGACCGCACTGCGGTCGCTGAACCACATCGCCGCCAAGATGTCGCTCCCGACCAACTACGGGACCCAGGTGCTGGGGGTGGAGAGGCCGGCCGAGATCGTCAACTACCACTCGATGGGTGCCACCCCGTTGATCCTCGGCCTCGGGTTGACGGCGGGCGCGGTGACCGCCCTCGGCCTCACCCTCGTCGCCTCGGTCCGACGCCGCCGCCGCTCCATGGCCATGCTACGGACGCTCGGCTTCACCGGCCGCCAGCTGAGGGCGAGCGTGGCCTGGCAATCCAGCGTTGCCGTGGTGATCGGGCTCGTGGTCGGGATGCCGCTCGGGATCGTCGCCGGGAGGTACTTGTGGGATCTGTTCGCCACCAACATCTACGTGGTGCCCAACCCGACCGTACCCGCCCTGGGGATCGTGGCCATCGCGCTCGGTGCGCTGGTGCTCGGCAACCTGGTCGCCGCGATTCCGGGACGCATCGCGGCCCGTACGCCGGCGGCGCTGCTGTTGCGGACCGAGTAAGAACGCGCGACATAAGGCGAAGGCCGATGGATCGAATGACAGATTCAAGTCATGCCCCTGAGAACAGACACTGCCGGTCCATCGCGTCTGCCTACAGCTATCACATGAGCTGTCAGAAGCGCATGCAACTGGCGCCAGCGCGATTCCGCCGGGTCAGCTCTATTGAGGGCATCCCGTATACCGATCCCTTGCGAACGCCTGGACGCTGTTCATAGGGACGAGCTGGTCAGTGCCGGATGGCGTTCGTTGACCGGACACCGATGCCAATCATCGGACGAAACCCTGCCAAGTCGGTGCGCGGCATTCAGTTCGAAATAGAGTGACCTTCGGCCCTGGACCATTTGTAGTCAGTGATCAAGGCTGGCTATTGGGCGTGGCCCGGAGATAGCGAGAGGAGCCCTATGAGCATGCGCACCGCGTCCATTCTCGCGGCGGTCGTCGGCAGCGCTGCTGCGACCTACCTGCTCATCGGTCGCGAGCCTTGCTTGACGTGGGGCGCCACCGCCGAAGATGTGAATCGGACGATGCCCGGCGACGATCTCTTGGCGGCACCTGATCTGCTGTCCACGCGTGCGGTCACGATCGAGGCGCCTCCCGCCACGGTCTGGCCATGGCTTGTGCAGATGGGTAGTGGAAAGGGTGGTGCCTACACCTACGACTGGATCGAAAACCTGTTTGGGCTGAACATGCATAGCGCTGATGAGATCCTGCCGCAGTTCCAGAATCGAAAGGTCGGTGATGTTGAACAGCTTGGATCCAAGGGCCCGCGGCTGCGGGTCGATGAACTGGACCGCGAACGGACGATCGTCCTCGTTTCCGAGGACGGCAACTGGGTCTGGGCGTTCTGCCTGTACCCGGATGGAGTGAAGAGGACGAGGCTTGTCAGCCGTAACCGGATCGCCACGCCGAACACCCATCTGCTCCATAGAGCGCTGGGAATCTTGGTGATGGAGCCGGGTAGTTTGATCATGGAGCGCAAGATGCTCCTGGGCATCAAGCGTCGGGCAGAGATGCTCGTCATGCGCTCAGAGGACGAAGGACCGACTCGGGAGGGACAGGAGCGCCCCCGCACGCCAAGAGATACCGGGTAGTGCGTCCCGATTCCGAAGTCGTGGTAATGGCCTGTGGCAGCCCGTGGGGTGCGCATGAAGCGGCCGAGTAGGGAATCTCAAGGACTTGGTGCGGGAATGCGGGAGCATCGGCAATGAAGGTAGACCAAAGGCTCAGCCGTGGTGCCCGGGCACTTCGAGCACTACACAGCACAATCGGGGTAGGAGAGCTGGGGTGCCTTGGCTATGTGCTGTTCTGTGGCGTCGCAAGGCGGCGAGACTTCTGGCTCCGCTTGTCGGTCACAGTTCTGGCGGCTGAAGGACTCGCTCTGGTCGTCGCTCGCGGGTGTCCTCTCGGAGTGTTCCAATCTCGCGCTGGCGATGATGTGCCGTTGTTCGAGCTGTGGTTCGGGCAGCGGCTGGCGCCGTTCGCGATTCCAACGTTCACGGGTTTGACCTTGGCCGGTCTGGCTTTGGTGGTTGCTCGGCCCCCAGGAAGGTGTCGCCACCGGCCTCGGCCCCGGGCGTCTCTGTCGGAGGGGCGACGACGTTGGTCTCCCGCAACGCCGGCAGCAGCGGCCACGACCCGCGCTACTCGCCCGTAGACAAGATTTCCTCACTGCACGATCCCCTGCGGACACTGCGACGAGGACCTGAAGGACGAGCTGGTCAGTGCCGGACGTCGTTCCGCAACTGAAAACCCTCTTTGACGAACCGTCGTTGGTAAGGTACTATGTTCGACATGGTACCTGGCCGTACCGATAAGCTGATGACCCAAATGCGCCGAGGGGCCATCGAGTACTGCGTGCTCGCTCTTCTCCGCGAGCACGACAGATACGGCTTCGAGCTCACCCGTTCGCTTTCCGATGCCGACGGACTTGTCACGAGCGAAGGCACCGTCTACCCGCTTCTCAGCCGCCTGAGGCGGGACGGGATGGTTGACACGTTCTGGCAGGAATCAACGCAAGGCCCTCCACGCCGTTACTACCACCTCACGAGAAGCGGTCGATTGGCCTTGGATGCGTTCCGTGAACAATGGGTCATGTTTCGGGACACCGTCGACAAGTTGATGGTCGCAGGAGGTCCACGATGACAACTACCAAGACAGACGAACTGGTACGGGACTATCTCGATCGCCTGCAAATCGCGCTTCGCCCCTTGCCGCCTTCACGGAGAGATCAACTCGTCAGTGAGATCACTGAACACATCCAGCAAGGTCGTGCCGGAGGGAAGGGCCAATCCGAGACTGCTGTACGAGAGCTCCTGGATCGACTTGGCGAACCCGAAGACATTGCCGAGGCCGCCCTGATCGACGAACCCGCCGATGGTCCCAGAAGACGGCGCACTGGTGGTTTCCTCATCGGTCTAGCGCTGCTCGTTCTCTTGGTGGCCGCAGTTACAACCGCTGGCCTATTGGGTGCATTCACTTCTGGGGGTGGTGGCACAAACCACAAGCAAACGACGCCACCTACACTTTCGACTCTTCCGAAGGGACCTAGAGTTGTTACGGTTCCAAATGTCCTGGGGATGACCGTCGCTGCTGCGCGCAGCACTCTTTCATCGGCTGGATTGGGCGTTATGCGGACCGTGCTGAAACCCAGCAACTCAGTTCCGCCGGGCCAAATTTTTTCTCAGTCCCCCGTCGCTGGGTCCAGGGTGGCTCCTATATCGATTGTGGACCTCACCGAGTCCTCAGGCCCGACGGGGCAGAGCGGGTAGAGCCAAGGCCCCAGTAGGCCGCCGGCTCGGGCACGAGACTTGGCGCGGCGCTGGGCCGCCTGTTCGCTCCAACGAGCGGTTCAGATCGCTCCGTCCGGTTAGTCGGGGCCGCAAATTGAGATCGGCGCCCGAGTGCGTCAGATCAGACGCTCACTGCGTCCCTGCGAGGCCGGCCGGCGGGGGTCGACAATCCGTCCTACAAGCCGATCCCGCTACGGACACTGTCTAGGGCTCGCGGAGGCCAATTTCTTCGTCGCTTGCCGTTCCGCTTGCGGGACACCGATTGCTGGCTCGGCGGCCTGGGTTCTCGCGCCAATTGCTGCGCCACGAAAAGCGCCTCGAGGATGCCCGGGAAGGAGATGTCTCATCCATAGTGGTGACGACCCAACTCATGAAGTAGCGCCTTTAGGGTCGGTTCAAGTTCGTGCTACCACCACTACAGGGATGGGGTTATCCATCTTGGCGTCGAACTCCGCAATCTTTACCATCAATTAGAAAGACTCGTTCGCCACGAAGGAGGTGCCAGATGATCCGTGCTGCCATCGAAGGAGATGAGGTTTCTGCGCCCGCTTCGCCGACGGGCCGCGCATCATCGACTAGGGATCGGATCAAGTAGTGAACATCGAACGGCCGATCGTAGAAGTCCGTGACCTCCATACCGAGGAGATCCCGGCAGCTGTCAGATTGCTAGCCCGAGGGTTTCGAGACGAACCCCTGCAGATCGCTTCACTCGGTCCGGACCCGGAGCGTCGCCACCAGCGCCTCAAGGTCTTGTTCGCAGCCATGTTCGAGATAATGAAGGGACAAACCCCGCTTGTCGCGCTCGACGGAGGAACCATGGTGGGCGTGACCGGCGTGGCGCCTCCGGGATCGTGTCAACCGACAGTCGCCCAGCTCCTCAAGTACGGGCCAGCCCTGTTTCCAATAGGTCCCCGCTCTCTCGTACGTTCGGCACGGTTGAACAGAACCTGGGGTTCAGTTGATCCAAAGGAACCTCACTCGCACCTCGGTCCCCTGGCAGTGGACGCTGATCTGCGCGGACGAGGTATCGGTTCACAGATTCTTGGCCACTACTGTCTGCGACTCGATGATGCCAAGCTCATCGGATATCTCGAGACCGATTCCGAGGACAAGGTTCGGCTCTACCAGCGCTTCGGGTTCAAGGTCGTCCGCGAGCAGCTGGTGATTGGCGTTCCGAATTGGTTCATGGTGCGACGAATCTGAGTGTGGTATGCCCTAATGAGCCGATCGCGGGATTATTGGGCTCCAGTTTCCGCAACCCGGCCCCAACCCTCAGCGTTGGCCGTGGTGCAGAAGGCGTCCCGCAAGTCGAACATTCCTCGGATGATCTCGTGCCGTTCTCGATCGTTCTGGTTGATCACTGCAGAGGGTTCGGCTTGTGGGACGACGCCCCGGTCGGCCTCGGAGGCGCACGGGCACCTTCGCTCGGACGCGACGGTCAAGCCAGAACAACCGGGTGTTCCGTAGTGGCATCATGGGGGCGCGTGTCCTCTCGTCACCCATTCCGGAGAGCTCAAGTAGGCGAGCTGGCGTCAGGGGGTCTCATTCTTGTCGCG
>JBEKWB010000178.1:0-5707 GCA_049513455.1 Acidimicrobiales bacterium | reverse complement strand
CCGCGGCAAATCCCCATGCCTTCTGGGCCTCCCAAGCCGAGCACCTCACGTGGGCCACTCCCTGGACGGACGTTCTGGACTGGAGCAACCCGCCCTTTGCCAAGTGGTTCGTGGGTGGCAGGCTCAACGTGGCGGTCAACTGTGTCGACCGCCACGTTGACGCCGGCTTGGGCGAGCGGGTCGCCTTCCACTGGGAAGGAGAGCCCGGGGACACCCGCACCATCACGTATCGGGACCTGCTGGCCTCGGTCAGCCAGGCGGCCAACGCGCTGATCGAGCTGGGGGTGAAGACGGGCGACAAAGTCGCCATCTACATGCCCATGATCCCCGAGACGGTCGTGGCCATGTTGGCTTGCGCCCGCCTGGGGGCGCCGCACACCGTGGTCTTCGGCGGGTTCTCTTCGGACGCGTTGCGCGGTCGCATCCTCGACTGTGATGCGCACTTCGTCATCACGGCCGACGGGGGGTATCGGCGCGGCGCGGCCAGCCCCCTCAAGGCCGCCGTCGACGAAGCCGTCCTCGAGTGCCCCGACGTCGAGAAGGTCCTGGTGGTGCGCCGCACCGGTCAGGACGTCGCGTGGGACGAGAGCCGCGACGTGTGGTGGCACGACGTGGTCGATCGCCAGCCCACCACCCATGCGGCAGAGGCGTTCGACGCCGAGCACCCGTTGTACATCATGTACACCAGTGGGACGACAGCCAAGCCGAAGGGGATCCTCCACACCTCGGGTGGCTACCTGACCCATGTCTCGGCCACCCATCGACTGATCTTCGACATAAAGCCCGACGAGGACGTCTACTGGACGGCAGCGGACATCGGCTGGGTGACCGGGCACAGTTACATTGTCTACGGCCCCCTGGCCAACGCCACCACGTCGGTCATGTACGAGGGCACCCCCGACACGCCGGCCCGGGACCGCTGGTGGCAGATCATCGAGAAGTACAAGGTCAACATCCTCTACACCGCGCCCACCACCATCCGGACCTTCATGAAATGGGGGGAGGACCTCCCGGCGGGCCACGATCTCTCGAGCCTGCGCCTCCTCGGCTCGGTGGGGGAGCCCATCAACCCCGAGGCCTGGATGTGGTATCGCACCCATATCGGTCGTGAGAACTGCCCCATCGTGGACACCTGGTGGCAGACCGAGACCGGGGGGATCCTGATCACGCCGCTCCCGGGCATCACGGCCACCAAGCCGGGCGCGGCGATGACGCCGTTCCCGGGGATCTCCGCCGACATCATCGACAACGACGGCCGTTCCGTCGGCAACGACGAGGGCGGGTACCTGGTCATCACCGAGCCGTGGCCCGGGATGCTGCGCGGCATCTACGGCGACGACGAGCGCTACAAGGCGACCTACTGGTCGCGCTTTCCCGGCCGGTACTTCGCCGGCGACGGGGCCAAGCGGGACCAGGACGGGGACATCTGGCTGCTGGGCCGCGTCGACGACGTCATGAACATCTCGGGACACCGGATCTCGACCACCGAGGTCGAGCATGCCCTGGTGAGCCATCCCCAGGTGGCCGAGGCGGCGGTCGTCGGCGCCAGCGATGCCACCACCGGGCAGGCCATCGTGGCCTTCGTCACGGTCAAGGGAACGGGGTTCGACGATGCGGCGGACGGGGAGAAGTTCGTGCAGGAGCTGCGCGACCACGTGGCGCACGAGATCGGTCCCATCGCCAAGCCGAGGGAGATCATCCTCACGCCCGAGCTCCCCAAGACCCGCAGCGGAAAGATCATGCGGCGCCTGTTGCGCGACGTGTCGGAACACCGCGAGCTGGGCGACGTGACCACCCTGATGGACCCGACCGTGGTCAACGCCATCAAGGAGGGCATGGCGTCGGGGGCCGAGGACAAGGAGTAGCGCCCACCCGGCCGCACCGGATTGACCCCGGGTGCCCCATCGGCCATGCTCAGCTGACCTGATCCGGGGGGCACCCGACCGCGTGTTGATCGACGAGCATTTGCGCCGCATGGCCGAGGAGTTCCCCGATCAGTCGGCGTACACCGTCGTCGACGTCGGGGCGCTGACCTTCTCGGAGTGGGACACGCAGGCCAATGCCCTGGCCCGTGGGTTGGTCGGCAGCGGCCTGCGACCAGGGGATCGGGTGGGCATCCATCTCGACCCCTCCTCGGCCCTGCGCTGGCTGGTGTCCTACACGGCGGTGCACCGGGCCGGGGGAGTGGCCGTGCCCATGAATCCCCGGCTCGCTCCTGCCGAGGTGGCCCATGTCCTGGCCCACGCCGGTGCGGCGGCCGTGGTCGCAGACCACGAGCGCGTCGCGGCCGACCTCGCTGCGGCCGGCGGCAGCCTGTCCCTGGTGATCGACGCCAGCAGTGTCTGTTCGGCCCCGCAACCTGCGGGGGCCGCGGCGCCGGTACTGAGCTGGGCCGAGGTCACCGCGGGTGACACCGGCCCCATGCAGGTCGCCCGGGGCGAGGACGACCTGGCCGACATCCTCTACACGTCGGGGACGACCGGTCGCCCCAAAGGGGTGGCGATCCGGCACTCCAATGCATCCATGATCGGCGACGTGCCTCCGTCATGGAGCGGGGGAGGATGGTTCCACGCCAGCCCGATGTTCACCTTCGCCGGCATCGCCTTCGTCTACACCCCGATGAAGCTCGGGTTGCGCGGCATCTACCAGCCGAAGTTCGACGCGGACCGCTGGCTCGCCGTGGTGGAGGCCGAGCGCCCGGTGGCCGTCTTCCTGGTTCCGGCGATGGCCCATCTCCTGCTCGATCATCCGCGTTTCGACGCGGTCGACTTCTCCTCGATCGCCATCTGCTCGGTGGGCAGCGCGCCGCTGGCACCGTTCGTGGTCGAGCGTCTGCAGGAGCGGATGCCCGACGCCATGGTCTCCAACAACTACGGGATGACCGAGGCCGGATCGGCCTACTGCATCATGCCCAAGGGCGAGGCGGTCCGCCGCCCCGGGTCGGTGGGCAAGATTGCGCCCCCGGCGGAGGTGCAGATTGTGGGAGCGGACGACAAGCCGCTGGCGCCCGACGAGGTGGGAGAGGTGCGGCTACACCTCCCCGGGCGCCAGCGGGAGTACTTCGACGATCCGGAGGCGACGGCCGAGACGTGGAAGGACGGGTGGCTGGTCACCGGGGACCTGGGCCGGCTGGACGACGACGGGTACCTCTACATCGTCGGCCGGAACAAGGACGTGATCATAAGAGGGGGCAACAACATCCACGCCGCCGATGTCGAGCATGTGCTCGTCCAGCACGCCGATGTGGCGGAGGTCGCGGTCGTGGGCTCGGCCCACCCCGTTCTCGGGGAGGACCTCGTGGCCTTCGTCGTGCTGCATCCGGGCGCCGAAGCGGACGGGGACACCCTGCGCGCCTACGCGCTGGCGCACCTGGCGGATTACAAGGTGCCCCGCCAGTACCGCTTCATCGAAGGCCTGCCCCGCAATGCCACGGGCAAGGTGGTCAAGGCCGAGTTGCGGCGCCTGGCCGACGTGGCACCCTGAGCGGCTCCCTGTGAGAACCAGCCGGGCCCTGTTCGTCCCCCTTGTCCTCCTGGCCTGCCTGCTGGGCGGCCCGCTCGGGGCGCTGGGCCTGGCGGGTGGGGCCGAACCCACGGTGCCGGGGTGTCACCCCGGGCCTCACGTCGTCTGTATCGGCCGGACCGACGGCGGCCACAGCGTCCACGTCTCGGTGGGTCAGACGGTCACGGTGGGGCTGGCCGGTTCCGGCCTCCGATGGAGTGACCTGCACCAGGTCGGTCCCCGCCTCCTCCACCAGCATGGGGCGACCGTCGTACGAGGCGGCGCGCTCATGGCGTCCTACGTGGCGACGAAGGCGGGACGAACGGAACTGCGGGCCAGCGGGGCGCCGAACTGCCCACCCGGGGAGGCCTGCCCGCAGTTCATCCTTCTGTGGCAGGTCCGGGTCGTGATTGCGCCCCGGAGTTAGTTGTTGATCCCCAACAGGGTGGCCGCCTCTGCGATCCTCTGCGCCGCTCAGCCCATCTCGTCGGGGAAGCGCAGGCGGGCTAGCTGCGTCCCCTGCGCCACCACATGGCCGTGGCTGTCCCACAGCGTGCAGGTCTCGTCGACCGTTCCCGCCGCGACGAGGTGGGCGGTGAAGCGGATGCCGAGCCAGCCCGGCGCCGGCCGGGCCCGCACGTAGACCGACATCGACAGGGTGGGCACCCACCCCGTCGACCCGATGAGCAGGGTCGCCGGGGGGATGGCGTCAGCGAAGTAGAGCAGCGAGCCCGCGTCGGGCTCCCGGCCGTCGGCGAACCTGAGCCAGCCGCGCAACTCGGCCACCGGAGGCCCCTCACCCCCGGGTGGCGGGGCGCCGGGGACCGTGAGGGGGTCGAGGCGCAGGTCGGTCGTCACGAGCACCCCGACCGGCACCCCTTCGGGAGTCTGGGGCGGCAACCGCACGCACTGTTCCGGTTCGGGGATGTGCAGGGGGGCGATGTCGCTGTAGCGGGCCGCGCTGCCCGGGGCGAGCGCGCCGAGCACCAGGACGGCGTCGACCATGGTCCGCTCGGACTGGACCAGGACGGCGCGCACGTGGCTCGCCGTCCGGCCGCGCCGCAGCATGGTGATCCGGATCTCCGCGGCCTCGAGGGCGGGAGCGGCCAGGTACGTGACCGTGGCGGACTGGACGTCCCACGCCGCACCCGTGTCGGCGGCGATGACCTGCGCCGCCGCCCGGCCGAGCAGCGCCAGCAGGAAGCCCCCGTTGGGTTTGTCGCCCACCGTCCAGAGCGGATGGATGTCGAGGTCGAAGGTCGATCCGTCGGCCCGGGGCCGCAGCGCCGTCGCCGCATCGAATGAGAGGTCGTCCGCCGACGGTGACTGGGGCACGCCCCGACGCTACCGGCGAGAATGGCGCCCATGAACTTCGATTTCGAAACGACGTTCGGGGAGGACTACCTGTACTTCTATGCCGAGTCGACCGACGACGGCCATTCGGACGACGACGCGGCGGAGATCATCGGACGGCTCGAGCTGCCCCCCGGCGCCCGCGTGCTCGATGCGCCCTGCGGTCACGGGCGCATCGCCCGCCGTCTGGCGGCCGCCGGCCTGGACGTGACCGGGGTCGACGCCTCCATGCAGTTCATCTCCATGGCGCGGGCAGAGCCCGTCGGGCCGGGAGTTCGGGTCACCTACGTCCAAGGGGATCTCCGCCGGCTGCCGGTGCCGGGGCCTTTCGACGCAGTGATCTGCTGGTTCACCTCGTTCGGCTACCACGCCGACGACGACTGCCGACAGATCCTGGCCGAGTTCCACCGGGTGTTGCGACCCGGGGGCACCGTGCTGATCGAGACCATGCACCACGACGGCGTCGTCCGGCACTACACCGCCGCCCCGGACGCCACGGTGCTCTGGCGCGGCGACGACGCTCAGGTCGACCTGTCCCGTTTCGACCCGCTGACCGGGCGGATCGCCACGGACCGCACCGTGTACCGCGACGGTGCGGTCCGGCGCAGCTCCCACTTCATCCGGTTGCCCACCCCGCCAGAGTGGACGCAGTGGTTGGAGGCCGCCGGCTTCCGTGACGCCCGGTTCTCGGCGGGTGGGGGCGGGCCGCTCGAGCTCGACAGCTGGGTGATGGTGGTCGAAGCCACCGCGTAAAGTGGCCCAGCGCATAGGCACCACTATTGGCCTGTCATGGACCCTTCGATCACCGGACCGAGCTTGATACACCCCCTCGCGAGGATGGTGCGCATGGCCC
>JBEKWB010000177.1:0-5767 GCA_049513455.1 Acidimicrobiales bacterium | reverse complement strand
CAAAGGCACTGCGATCACCCATAGAACCCCGCCCCGTACGCTTCGGGGGCAGTTCCGGAGTCCGGCCGCCGGATGTTTTGGGGGCACCTACAAGACCTTGAGTGAGGGACCGTAAGGGGATCGGGATACGGCACCGCTCCGCTCATACTTCGGAGCAGACTTCAGGTGCCCGCAGGGGATCCCCTTCAGAACTTCGGACCTCGGATCTGAGCCCTGAGATCGCCGAGGTGGCCTGGGGAGGTGTGAGGATTTCCTCTACCTGATTGAGAACTCGCAACCCCCGCACCGTGGAGCGGTCGTTCACCATTTCTCCACCCGTTCTTGCCCTATGTCCACCGCGCCGTTACCGGCAACCTCATCATGCTTGCCAGATGGCAGATCTACTCGTTGTTCTTGGCATCGCGCTGTTCGTGGCGCTGATGCTCGGCCTCATCTGGGCGCTGGAGCGGGTATGACCGTCGTCCAAGGTCTCCTGCTCGCTCTTTCCGTCGTCATGTTCATCTACCTGGGCGTCGCCATGTTCAAGCCCGAGAAGTTCTGAGGTGGGTTTCACCTGGACCATCGTCGTCCTGATCGTCGTTCTGGGGATCACCTGGCGGTTCCTGGGCTCGTACATGGCAGCGGTCTTCGACAACCGGGTCCACTTCTTGGGTTGGGCCGAGCGCCCGGTCTATCGAGCCCTCGGGACCAGTCCTGATCGGGAGCAGTCCTGGCAGCGCTATGGCGGTTCACTGATCGTCTTCTCCGGGGTGACCTTGGGGCTGACCTATCTTCTGCTGCGAATCCAGGGTTCGCTGCCCCTCAACCCGCAGCATCTGGGCGCGGTGGGCCCCGCGCTGAGCTTCAACACGGCCGTCTCGTTCTTGACCAACACCAACTGGCAGAACTACGGCGGCGAGTCCACCATGTCCTATTTCTCCCAGATGGGCGCGCTCACCGTCCAGCAGTTCGTGAGTGCGGCGGTGGGCATCGCGGTGGCCATCGCCTTGGTGAGGGGTTTCTCGCGTCGCAAGTCAGCGACCATCGGGAACTTCTGGGTCGATATGACCAGGTGCGTGCTCTACATCTTGCTGCCCATCGCCTTCGTAGGCGGGATCATCTTCGTGGCTCAAGGTGCGGTGGAGACGCTGGCCGGCACGATCAGCATCAGCGACCATCTCAACGGGGTCACGCAGACCATTCCACGGGGTCCGATCGGCTTCATGGAGGCCATCAAGCAGCTCGGTACGAACGGCGGCGGGTTCCTCAACCAGAACGGCGCGACGCCGTTCGAGAATCCAACCGGCTTGACCAATTTCCTTTCGATCTTCTTGATCCTGATCATCCCGGTCTCCCTCACCTACACGTTCGGGAAGATGGTGGGCAGCATCAGGCACGGTGCCGCCCTGCTCGCCGCCATGGTCATCATCTTCGGCGTCTGGCTCAGCTTCACCAGCTACGCCGAACACCAGGGCAACCCCGCGGTCGTGGCGGCTGGAGTCCACCAGACGAATACCGGGAACACGGAGGGCAAGGAGGTCCGCTTCGGCGACACCTCGACCGCACTCTACGGCGTGACCTCGACGCAAACCTCGACCGGTTCGGTCGATGCGTCCTCCGACTCCTTCACTCCTATCGGCGGTTTCGGGCTCTTGACCGGGATGATGCTCGGCGAGGTCACCCCCGGCGGTGTCGGCAGCGGCCTCTACACGATCCTGCTCGACGCGATCATCGCCGTCTTCATCGGTGGGTTGATGATCGGGAGAACGCCCGAATACCTGGGGAAGAAGATCCAGGCCCGAGAGGTGAAGCTCGCCGGACTCGGGGTGCTCGTGATGCCGATCATCGTCCTCGTCTTCACGGCGATCGCCGTCTCGGTGGCCGCCGGACGAGCCGGTCCCCTCAACGCCGGCCCACACGGATTCAGCGAGATCCTCTACGCCCTGACCTCACAGGCCAACAACAACGGATCGGCGTTCGCGGGCCTCACCGGCAATACGCCCTTCTACAACATCGTCGGTGGCTTGGACATGCTCCTGGGGCGGTTCGCCATCATGATCCCGGTGCTGGCGTTGGCCGGCGGACTGGCGGCCAAGAACGTGGTGCCAGCCAATGCCGGCACATTCCGCACCGATAGCCCGATGTTCGTCGGCCTGGTCATCGGGGTCATCCTCATTGTCGGCGGCCTGACCTTCTTCCCCGCCGTGTCCCTCGGTCCAATCGTCGAGCAACTGAGCCACGGGAAGTTCTTCTAATGACCACTGCTGACAACACGCCCGCACCGACTGGCGAAGTCCGAGGCGACGGCGTCGCCCAAGCCACCGCCCTCCAAGAGCCACATATGGCGCACGGCGTCGCCCAGGCGCGCGGCCTGTTCGACCCGGAGATCTTGCGCAAGGCCATCGGGGGCGCCTTCAGGAAGATCGACCCACGGGTCCAGGTCAAGAACCCGGTCATGTTCGTTGTCCTCATCGGCTCGATCGTCACCCTCATTGAGTCCATCGCTCACCCAGGGATCTTCAACATCTCCATCACCATCTGGCTGATCCTGACGGTGCTCTTCGCCAACTTCGCCGAGGCCATGGCGGAGGGTCGGGGCAAGGCCCAGGCCGACACCCTGCGCCGCATGCGCTCGGAGACCGAAGCCCGGCGCCTCAACGCCGACGGAACCGAAACTCGGGTGGCAGCGGCGGATTTGGCCAGGGAAGACCTGGTTGTCTGCGAAGCAAACGACATCATTCCGTCGGACGGTGAGATCATCGAAGGGGTCGCGTCGGTCGACGAATCGGCCATCACAGGAGAGTCGGCTCCGGTGATCCGCGAATCGGGGGGCGACCGCTCGGCGGTCACCGGCGGCACCAGGGTGTTGTCGGATCGCATCGTGGTGCGCATCACAGCCGAGCGCGGCAAGACCTTTCTCGACCGCATGATCAGCCTGGTCGAGGGCGCCAATCGACAGAGGACGCCGAACGAAATCGCCCTGACGATCCTCCTGGCCGTCCTCACCATCGTGTTCTTGCCGGTCGTAGTCACGCTCCAACCTTTTGGCCACTACGCCGGCGGGACGGTGTCGGTCGTGATCTTGGTCGCCCTACTCGTGTGCCTGATCCCCACCACCATCGGGGCACTGTTGTCGGCGATCGGGATCGCCGGCATGGATCGCCTCGTGCAGCGCAACGTGCTGGCCATGAGCGGTCGAGCGGTCGAAGCGGCAGGGGACGTCCAGACACTGCTGCTGGACAAGACGGGCACCATCACTCTGGGCAACCGGATGGCCTCACGGTTCGTGCCGGTTGCCGGCCACACCGAGGAGGAGCTGGGCGACGCTGCACAGCTGGCATCCCTGGCCGACGAGACACCCGAGGGTCGTTCGATCGTGGTGTTGGCCAAGGAGAAGTTCGATATTCGTGAGCGCGAGCTGACCGGCGAGCATCAGTTCGTGGCCTTCACCGCCACCACCCGGATGTCCGGCCTGGACATCGGCGGCCGCCAGATCCGCAAGGGTGCCGCCGACGCCGTCAGGAGCTGGTCGGCCGAGTTAGGAGGCACGGCCCCGGCCGAACTGGGGGGGATTGTCGACGGCATCGCCCGCTCCGGGTCCACACCCCTCGTCGTGGCCGACGGTCCCGAGATCCTCGGGGTCATTGAGCTCAAGGACGTGGTCAAGTCCGGCATCCGGGAGAAGTTCGCAGCGATGCGCGCCATGGGTATCCGCACCATCATGATCACAGGCGACAACCCGCTCACGGCAGCCGCCATCG
Source organism: Acidimicrobiales bacterium (assembly GCA_049513455.1). Classification (GTDB taxonomy): domain Bacteria; phylum Actinomycetota; class Acidimicrobiia; order Acidimicrobiales; family RAAP-2; genus Bog-473. The sequence goes on along the minus strand of JBEKWB010000177.1, from coordinate 2,027 downwards.
CCCAGGAGTCCGGCGTCGACGACTTCCTGGCCGAGGCCACCCCCGAGGCCAAGATGGCGCTGATCAAGGCCGAACAAGAGGGCGGCAAGCTCGTGGCCATGACGGGGGACGGCACCAACGATGCGCCGGCGCTGGCCCAGGCCGATGTGGGCGTGGCCATGAATACCGGGACCATGGCCGCCAAGGAAGCCGGAAACATGGTCGATCTCGACTCCAACCCGACAAAGCTCATCGACATCGTCGAAATCGGCAAGCAGCTGCTCATCACGCGCGGGTCGCTGACGACGTTCTCGATCGCCAACGACGTGGCGAAGTACTTCGCCATCATTCCCGCCCTCTTCATTGCCACCTACCCGCAGCTGGCGCCCCTCAACATCATGAGGCTGCACAGCCCCCAGAGTGCCGTTCTGTCCGCGGTCATCTTCAACGCCCTGGTCATAGTGGCCCTCATCCCGCTGGCTCTGCGCGGGGTGCGATTCCGTGCTTCGTCGTCGGCATCGATCCTGCGCCGCAACGTCTGGATCTTCGGCATAGGCGGAATCCTCGTGCCGTTCATCTTCATCAAGCTCATCGACCTCATTCTGGTCGCTCTGCACGCCTACTAAATGGAGACCCACTGATGCTCGTCCATCTTCGCCGCTCGGTCATCATGGCCCTGATCTGGCTCGTTCTCCTGGGCTTCGTCTACGCCTTTGTCGGGACCGGCGTCTCCCAGCTTCTGTTCAAGCATCAGGCCGACGGCTCCATCACGGCCAACGGATCGACGCTCATCGGCCAGAACTGGTCGGACACGAAGTGCCCGGGTCAGCCCCTGGGGAGTTGCGTCTTTCAAGGGCGTCCCGACGACCTCGGACCGTACGCGGATACCAACAAGAAGACCCCGAGTCCGGTTGGACACCCGGGCGACGATCCCCTCGTAGCCAACGGTGTTGCCGGAGGGTCGGGGGCGACCAACCTCGGGCCGCGCTCGGCAGAATTGTTGCAGTACACAAAGATCCTGGTCGCGTACTGGCGTGCTCGGGGGGTTGATCCCACGCCCGATCTGGTCACGACCTCGGGAAGTGGCTACGACCCCGACATCACGCCAACAGATGCCACGGCCGAGATCCCCATGGTCTCGCGAGCCACGGGCCTCTCGCCGACGACGCTGAAGAACCTGATCAAACAACAGACCCACGGTGAAGAACTTGGGTTCCTTGGCAGCCAGTACATCGACGTGCTTCAACTCAACGAGGCCCTGGGCAAGCTGGAAAAATGACCACCGCCATTTCGGCGGCGGTGCCCCGAAGACCCACCGTGCTGGCTGGAGAGATCGTTGCAGTCGCCGCGAACGTGCGCCCCTGGGTGCGGCTCAACGTAGAGCTGTGTGACGGGACCGGCACCATCACTCTTCGCTTCATGGGCCGGACGGAGATTCCGGGCATAGTGCTTGGGTCTCGTCTACGCGCTTATGGAACGCCGTGGATGAAAGATGGCACCCTCATCATGCTCAATCCGCTGTACGAGTTCGAGACATAGAGCAACCCGTGAGGACCTTGTGATGAACGTCGTATTGCTGGATCTCGATCAAGCCTCGCGACGAATCGAGGTGGCCGCACTGCGCTACGGAGGATACGAAGTATCGAGTGCGCATACCGTCGAACAGGTCATCACACATGTACGGACTCACCGAACCGACGCAATTCTCGTCGACCCTGCTCACCTTGATATCGCACAATTGGTGGTAGAGCTGAGAGCCCGGACCGAGTTGCCGATCATCGTGGTATCAGAGGGAGAGGGCGATGGTGCCCTCGTTGCTGCGCTCGACGCAGGTGCTGACGATTACATCTCCAAGCCGATTGTCGTAGGGGAGCTTCTGGCTCGGATGCGAGCAGCGCTTCGCCGAGTGCGCAAAACGGAAGTACCGGCCGCCATCGTGACCGACGATTTTACTATCGACATCGCGGCGCGGCGAGCCTTTCATTCGGACGGTTCTGAGATCTATCTCACTGGCGTCGAATTTCGAATGGTCGAGATTCTTCTTCGCC
>JBEKWB010000176.1:0-5809 GCA_049513455.1 Acidimicrobiales bacterium | reverse complement strand
ACACACACACACACTTGACTTGCAACCGGATCGCCGACGGGATTGAGAGAGGACGGGAACGGTGGATTTGAAGATTTGTAATGGTTTGATCGTTGATGGTAGCGGTCGTCCGGGCCAAGTCGGTGATGTCGGGGTCTCGGACGGGCGTATCGTGGCGGTCAGGGTTGGCGGGGGCTTAGAGGGGGAGGCGGCGGAGACGATCGATGCTGCCGGGTTGGCGGTGCTCCCGGGCTGGGTGGATGTGCACAGCCACTATGACGGTCAGGTGACCTGGGACGCTGTATTGGAGCCGTCGAGCGCGCATGGTGTAACGACGTTGGTGATGGGCAACTGCGGCGTCGGTTTCGCGCCGGTGCAGCCGGGTCGGGAAGAGTGGTTAATCGGCTTGATGGAAGGGGTCGAAGACATCCCGGGAACCGCGTTGAGCGAAGGGATGAAGTGGGGTTGGCGGACGATCCCCGAGTATCTCGACGCGTTGGGAGAGGGCCGCTTTACTGTGGATGTGGCCGCGCAGGTTGCGCACGGTCCGGTGCGGGCTTATGTCATGGGGGAGCGGGGGGCTAGGAACGAGCCATCGACAGAGGACGACGTGGCCCAGATGGCTCGGTTGGTGCGCGAAGGTGTCGAGGCCGGAGCCGTTGGATTCTCGACGTCGCGCGAGCTGGGGCATCGGGCTGTCGACGGCCAGGTTGTGCCGGGCACCTATGCCGACGAGAGAGAGTTGTTCGAGATTGCGAGGGCCGCGATGGCCGGCGGGCGTTGCGTATTCGAGGTGGCGCCTCGGGGAGCTTCGGGATTGGAACATGAATCGGCGATGGCCGAGCTCGACTGGATGTGCCGGTTGGCCGAGGAGACCGGTATTCCGCTGTCGTTCCTGCTCTTCCAGGTCAGCGGGAACCCGACCCTGTGGCGGGCGATGATGGATGGGACGGGCGAGGCCCGGGCAAAAGGCGCGGACATCCGGGCGCAGGTGGCGGCTCGGCCGTTTGGGATGCTTTTTGGCCTGGGCAATTATCACGCCTTCAGCGCCCGTCCGACCTATCGTCGTCTGGCTAGTCAGCTCGAGCTGGACGAGTTGGCTGCAGCCATGTTGGAGCCCGGGGTCAGAGCGGCGATCCTGTCGGAGCCCGATCTTCCGCCGGACCCATCGGATCGCAACGCCGGCATGGCCGGCGTCATGGAGATGGCCTTCGATCAGCTCTATCTGCTTGGGGATCCGCCCGATTACGAACCTGCTCCCGAGCGCCGCCTGGCCGCACTGCTCGAGGACTGTGGCGAAAAGCGGGCGCCGTTCCTGTACGACCTGCTGGTCCGTGACGGCGGCCGCGAGATGATGATGTTGCCGATGTTCAACTACGTCGATGGGAACCACGACGCGATCTACGAGATGTTGAGCGACGATGACACGCTTTGTGGAGGAGCAGACGGCGGCGCCCACTGCAGTTTTATCTGCGATGCGACCTACCCGACGTACCTGGTGTCTCACTGGGTGCGCGACCGCCAACGTGGCCCAAGGCTGCCTCTGGAGTACGTCGTGAAGAAGCAGACCGCGGACACGGCTGCCTTTTACGGCTTCGATGATCGCGGGACCATCACGGTGGGTAAGCGGGCCGACCTCAACGTCGTTGACCTGAAGGCCATCAACCTGGACCGGCCTCGCGTCGTGCACGACCTGCCGGCGGGTGGGCGTCGTATTCTCCAAGACGCGACCGGATACAGAGAGACGATCGTGGCGGGCGTCGTGACTCGCCGCGACGGCGTTGATACCGGAGTGCGCCCCGGTCGGCTCATACGGGGCGGAGGAGCCGGCACTTAGATGCCCCGGCCGCTCTCCGTCAAGAGTCTTGGGCAAGCTGACTGCAACACCCTGCTGCCGTTGCTCGCTGACGAGCTCTCCGCTCTGGATGGGTAAGAGAACGACGAGCGGCGGCCTAATGCGAAGCGGCGGCCAGGTGTCGAGGCCGGTGCATTGTGGCGCTGCTTGCGCGAGCCCGCACCCCCCCGTGCGACGGGGCTTACGGGAGCCCTTGGCGCGCGCAAGCAGCTCCCGAGTGCACCGGCCCCAGCATGCAGTCCTGCGACGAATCGTTGCTCTGGGGACCAGAGGTACCCTGAGAAGGCACCGACCCACCAGGTCCGTTCCGAGCTAACGGTACGCCCCCAACCGAAAACCCCGTCGCGCTGAGTGCGAGGCTTGTAAAGATTGAAGTGCTGTTCTAATATCGGCGTCGACCGGGCACGGGGGGGTCTCGTGCTTCTGGGCTGTGGTTGCTGCTACCAAGGGGGGTCAGATGCCATCCAAGAGAGCGCTATTGAGGTTTCGGGGCGCTGTTGCCGCGTGTGGTGCGCTTGCCCTGCTGGTGAGTGGGTCGACCGCGGCGGCGGCGAGCGGAGGTGGGAGCCAGCCTGGCCTGACGTCGTCTTCGGTTACGATCGGCCAGTTGGCCGATGTTTCGGGACCTGTGCCCGGCTTGTTTTCCGGTGCGCAAGAAGGTTTGGCGGCGTGGGCGGCTTACGCCAATTCGAAGGGCGGGGTCGACGGCCGGAAGGTGAAGGTCGATTTCGTCGACTCGGCACTGAACTGTACGACCTATACGAATGGCATCCAGGGGCTGGCCAGCAGCACGTTCGCATTAGTGGGTACGTTCAGTTTGGTCGATGCTTGCGGTGAGCAGACGCTCAAGGCCAACCCGGATCTGCCTGATCTCGAGGGTGCGATCCTCAATCCGGCCCTTGACTCATATAAAAACGTGTACTCCGCCGAGCCGACCCAGCCGGGGGACGCAACGACGGTATATCAGTGGGTGAAGAACAAGTTCGGTGCCAAAGCCGTCCAGAAGACCGCCTCGCTCTGGGGGTCGACCGAGCAGTTCGACTACAACGAGCAGGCGAACGCGATGGAGTCGATCGGCTACAAGATCATTTATAACCGAGGTTTCTCGCCGTTTGAGACCAACTTCACTTCCGACATCTTGAGGATGAAGGCCGAGGGAGTTGAGGTTGTCGACGAGACAGACGACGCCGTGAGCGATCTCGTCGATTTCCTCCAGCAGGCCAACCAACAGAACTTCCACCCCTTGGCCGTGATCAACGGAACCGCCTACGACAGTTCGTTCTTCTCCACCCTGGGCAATCCTTCACAGGCCAGCAATTTGGTCATCTACGAACCCGACGCAATGTATCTCGGTCAGGATGCGAAGGCCGTCCCGGAGATATCCACCATGACGAAGTGGCTTCAGAAGGTGCATCCGGGCGCAAGCATGAATCTCTTCGTCGTCGATGGCTGGGCGTCCGGCTTGCTCTTCGCACAGGCGCTTCAGAAGGCCGGCAGCAATCCGACGCAGGCCAGCTTCCTTACTGCCCTCAAGGGTGTCACCAGTTTCAATGCCAACGGATTGTTTCCGGCCGTGGACCCAGGGCAGAAGGTTGCGTCCGTCTGTGAGGTCATCATATCCGTGAAAAACGGCAAGTTCGAGCGGACCGATCCTCCCAAGACTGGATTCGAATGCAAGGGAAAGTTCGTCCCCTACAAGGCGTCCTGAGCGACGTCCGATGGCCTACAGGTACATGAACGCTGTCGACTACGGACTCCGTCCATAGTCGACGACATACCAGGGGGGCCTGATGCAGCAATTTCTGGCTTTGACGATCGCGGGCTTGGCGACTTACGGCTGTACCTACGCCCTGCTGGCCATGGGGCTCGTGGTCACCTACACGACCTCGGGCATATTCAACTTCGCCCAGGGTGCGATAGGGATGCTCTGCGCCTTCATCTATTGGCAGTTCACTGTGCAATACGGATGGCCGTCTTGGGCGGCCTTCATCTTCGTGGCGTTCCTGGTCGCCCCGGTCGGGGGGATAACGATCGAACGGCTGTTGATGCGTCGGCTCGAACGGGCCGCACTGGAGGCGAAGCTCACGGTCACTGTCGGGCTCCTCCTGTTCTTGCTGGCAGTCGCCACGTGGGTCTGGAACCCACAGACGGGTCGAGAGGTAACGCCTTTCTTTGCGGGCGACCAGGTGACCGTCGGTGGGGTGACCCTGACGTATCAGCAGGTGACGGTGGTGGTCATCGCCGTGATCGTCGCCGCTGCGCTGCGCCTCTTCTTCACCTATACACGGCCCGGCATAGCCACGCGAGCGGTAGTCGACAATCGGGACCTGGCTGGGCTCTCCGGAGCCCGGCCAGCGCGTTATTCGATGCTGGGCTGGGCGATGGGCTCCTCGTTGGCGGCCATCGCGGGCATCCTGTTGGCCCCCACTGTCAATCTCGACGCAACCATCCTGACACTCCTGGTCGTCAACGGCTACGCGGCCGCGATGGTAGGACGGCTGAAAAGCCTCCCCATGACCTTCGCCGGCGCTCTGCTGCTGGGCGTGGTCCAGTCCTATGGGATCGGCTACCTGCCCGTGAGCACATTCTGGACCTCGTTCTCGCTCATTATTCCCATGGTCTTTTTGTTCGTGGTGATCCTGGTTGTTCCCCAGCCCAGAGCCGCGCTGGCGCGCGTGTCCCAGCTGGTGCCGCCCAGGGTTGCCGGGCGCACAGAATCCTTCGTGACCGCGGCTGTGTTCATCGCCCTGTCCGTGGTCGCGGCCAGATTCCTCCCGGTATCGGCGCTGAATTACGCCGATCGGGGTGTCGCCTTCTCCATCATCATGCTCTCCCTCGTGCTGCTCATCGGGTACGGAGGTCAGGTCTCCCTCTGCCAGATGACCTTTGCCGGACTCGGCGCCTACGCCATGGCGAAGATAGGGGGCTCGTCGGGATCCCTGCTGGGGCTGTTAGCCGCAGTCGGCCTGGCCGGCGCAGTCGGGGCAATCGTCTCACTCCCGGCTCTCAGACTACGTGGGCTGTACCTGGCCCTCGCCACCTTGGCCTTTGCCTACAGCATGGACCAGGTCTTCTTCAGCAACATCACGTTCTTCGGGCAGAGCGACGCCTTGAATGTCGCGCGTCCCCACATCCCTGGCATCTCCATGACGAGCAACCGGAGTTACTTCGTGTTGCTCGCGGTAGTGTTCGCCGTGTTCGGCTTGGGTATCCTCGCGATACGAAGATCTGCCTTCGGCCGGCGACTCCTGGCCATCAACGCCAGTCCGGCTGCGAGCCTCACCTCCGGTGTCAGGATCAACTGGACCAAACTGGTGGTGTTTGCGCTGTCGGCCGCTCTGGCCGGAGTGGGCGGAGCGCTCTACGGGGGAGCGCAGGGCGTCGTCAGCGGCGGTGATGCTGGAGACTTCACGTTCCTCGTGAGCCTTACCGTTCTGCTGCTCGCGGTCGTTTGGGGTATACGAACCGTGGGCGGGGTGTTCCTCGGTGGAATATCCTTGGGCCTTGGCCCTCTGCTCCAGAGCCATCTCACGACCTGGTGGCACGATGCACCCGACAACATCATCTCACTTCTGGTCGGGCTGGCTGCAATAGGAGTCGCCCAGAATCCAGAAGGTACCTTCGGTGCGAACACCCCTCTCCAAAAGTGGCGCAACCGGAGGCTGGAATTGCAGTCGCCACCCGAAGTTGAAGCCGAGGTTTCTGTGAGGAGTGACGCCAGTGTTGCGAGCTGAGGAAGTTGAGGTCAGGTTCGGTGGTCTTCGCGCCGTGGCTGGGGCCTCGATGGAAGCCAGGGCCAGCGAGATAACGGGGCTGATCGGTCCCAACGGGGCTGGAAAGACGACCCTGTTCAACGTTCTGACCGGTCTGCAGAAGCCGGTAACAGGACGTGTCCTGCTCGACGGCCTGGACATCACCAATGTCGGCCCACGAGCAAGGGCATCAATGGGCATGGCCCGGACTTTCCAACGACTG
>JBEKWB010000175.1:0-5827 GCA_049513455.1 Acidimicrobiales bacterium | reverse complement strand
AGCGGGACGGTCGCCAACTGGCCCGCCCTGTGGCTGGACGGGCAGACCTGGCCCGAAGACGGCGAGATCGACCTGATGGAGGGCGGTGGTGGCTATACCGCCTACCACGTCCACTACGGAACGGGGGCGAGCACGGCCCAGGGCGCCACCGTCAACGACCTCTCGGGCACCCACACCTACGGGGTCTTGTGGACCACCACCGGGTTCACCTTCCTCTACGACGGCAACGTCGTGGGCACGGTGAACGTGGCCCTCACCAGCCCGGAGTACATCCTCATGGAGAACTCCTACAACAGCGGCGACCCCACCGTGTTCCCCGCCACCATGGACGTGCGCTACGTGCGCGTCTGGAACTAGCCGACCCCGCGCCACCGACTGCAGTCGACGACAATGTGACTGCGGTGAACTGAGCGTGACGAACCCGCGAATGGGCGCACAATTCCCACAAACATGGGGGAATTGAGTGATTTCGCCGGAGGCGCAGCGTGCAGCGGTATGGACACTCAGAAATTGCCGCGCGTTCGATGATCGATCACGATCGGTTCATTAAATATTCTTAAGCTGCGGCCACATTCCGTTAACCCCGTGAAGGAGTTCTGTGCCGCGCTACCTCCGTTTCCGTTCCTCCCGGCGCGTCGTCCGGCTGGCGCTCGCCACGTGTGCCACCGGGGGAAGCGTCCTCGCCATGGCCGGCCCCGCATTCGCCGTCACGCCGAGCACGTTCACGGCGGGTGACCTCGTCGTGTACCAGGTGACCGAACAGAGCGGCTGTTGCTCGTCGGCGGCGGGCAGTGTGCAGCTGGTCGATTACAACACCGCCGGCGTGGCCAGCGGATTCTCGGTGTCGCTGCCCGACACGAGCTCGGGCACGACCCACGCCCTGGTGGAGAGCGGCAAGGCCACCAACGACGGTGACCTGACCCTGTCGGCCGACGGTCAGTACCTCTACGCCACCGGCTACGACGCGCCAGACGGGACGGCCTCCATCACTAGTGCGACCACCACCCCCCGCACCGTGGCCATCGTGTCGAACAACGGGACCGCGGACACCTCGACCTCCTTCACCGACTCCACCACCGAAGCACAGAATTTCCGCTCGGCGACCGGACCGACGGGTCCGTCGGCTGACTTCTACAACGGCGGCGGCGCCGGTGTCGGCTACACCGCTGACGGGGCATCGACCAACAGCTTCATCGACACGACGGACAACGTCCATGAGGTCCAGATCTCCAACGGAAACCTCTTCGAGTCCACGACGAGCAACATCGTCCAGCTGGGGACCGGGCTCCCCACGTCGGGCACGCCCACGCCGACCAAGGTCATCACCACGCCGCCGACCGGCTTCAACGCCAACGGGTTCGCCTTCGTGACCCTGGGGACGGGCACCACACCGAACACCCTCTACGTCGCCGACACCGCCAACAACGCCGTGGAGAAGTACGCCTACAACGGCACCACGGCCACCCTGGAGGGCTCGGTGACCGTCGACGACCCCACCGGTCTGGTGGCGAGCGTCAACGGCAGCACCGCCAACATCTACATCACCAACGGCACCGGCACCAACACCTATGCGACGCAGATTTCCGAGCTCACGGACGGCAGCGGAGCCGGCGGCACCCTGCCCTCAGGCACGACGGTCAACAACCTGGTCTCCGTGGGGACGGGCACGAACTCGCCCAATGCCTCCTTCCACGGCCTGGCGTGGGCTCCGACCGGACCCGCCGCCCAGACCCCCGAGTCGCCGATCGTCGTCGCCCTGCCCGTGCTCGGGCTGGTGCTCTTCGGCGGCGCCTTTGTGCTGTACCGCCGTCGCAACCGGACCAGCGCCGGGCCTCTCACGATTTCCTGAGCGAACCCCTTCACCGACCGAGAGAAGCTGAGAATGATCCGTCGTAAATCAGTCACGGGGCTCGCCGGGCTCGCCGTCGTGGCCACCTCGTTGGTGCAGTTCGTCGGCACGCAGGTGGCGCACGCCAGCGGCAACACGACCTACACCCCCGGAACGGTGAACCTCGCCACGGTGGAGAACGGGCCCTGGACCCTGTCGCAAGGGGACCCGGCGTTCGGCGCTCCCTACAACGAGAGCCTGCCGACCTACAAGCCCGGCGGCACGCCGACCCAGACCGGGGGCTATCCGAACCTGGCCGTCTACCCGGCCGCCGGTGCCCCCCCCGGCCCGCCGTACGCGACCGGGTCGGCGGGCACGCCGGGACCGGTGGACGCCTACTGCACCAGCGGAGGGGCACTGCCCGAGACGGGCACCCAGGCCGCCGAGCCGGCGAACACGGTGCTGCCCATGTCGCCGTACTACTTCCCCTTCGTGATCCAGACGCCCGGTTCCTCGTCCCAGGGGCACCTGACCGGCTTCTTCGACTACCGGCCCAAGGACACCGAGGAGCAGGTTGTGGTCGCCAACTCGACGAATGGGGGTCAGAGTTGGAACTACGTGGGGACGGCGCTGGCGCAGAACCCCAAGAACTACTGCCCGACCGGTGACACCAACGACAACGGGCAGGGCCACTCCTTCGTCATGACGGTAGGAGGCAACTCGTACCTCTACACGGTCAACCGCCCGGCCGGAGACAACCTGGGGGTCGGCTTGCTGGTGCACTCCCTCAACCTGACGGCCGCCAATCCGGTGTCCGCCCTGCCCGCCGTCGAGTCCGTCGGCGTCGACCCGGACACCTTCGCCTCGGCCGGGTCGTCCGTGCCCACGACGGGCGGCAGCGGGGCCACCATCTCGGTCAACTCGCTCAACACGGGTGCCGAGACGGTCGGAGCGGGTCAGTTCGAGGACCTCGACGCCGCCTCGCCTTCGGGCTCGGTCATCACCTGCACCGGCACGTCGGGGAGCTCGCTGACCGGCTGCACCACCGCCAATGCGTCCGGGCTGTCGGTCGCCTCGGGTGACCCGCTGGTCCAGGTGCTCGGTGACGCCACCACCGCCGTCACCGTCCCGCAGGGGCCCAACACCGCGGCGGAGACCGGGGGAGTGACCGTGGCCCTCAACGCCGCGCTCAGCACCATCGCCGCGGCCAACGTGCCCGGGCGGTTCTATGTCGACGGGGCCACCATCTACTGCATCAACACGAACGGCGCCAACACCTCGCTGGAGGACTGCACGACGACCCAGTCCGGGGGCGTGTCCGTCACCGCCGGGAACCCGGTGACGTCCGACCCGATCGTCCCGGCGGACCACGGGCAAGCCGGCGGAGCGTCGCAGACCAACGGCCTCATCGCCCCCGACGGGATCGTGGGCTCCCTGCCCGCCTCGTACAACGCGACGCTGGCGGCGGCACTCAGCACCCAACAGGGGACCACCGTGACGATCCCCTCGAGCGCCACCGTGATCCTCTACGGCGAGAAGATCCTCAACTACTACATAGAGGGCACGACCTCGGCGGCGGTGACGCTCCCGGCGAGCACCATCACCATGACCCCGTCCACCTCGACCGCGGAGCCGCTCTCGGGCGGGGCGAACACCATCTACCTCGGGAGCTCCGCTTCGGGGACGCCCCAGACGGTGACCTGCACCGCGTACTCGGCGGGAACCTTCACCGGCTGCTCGGGCGGAACCGGCACGGTCGCCGCGGGCAACGACGTGGGCGGCCCCGGAGCTGCCATTGCCTCCTTCAGTACCCTCAACGCCATCGGCGAGGGGAAGAACAAGGCGGCCTCGCTGTTCAAGAACAATGAGGACCTGACGGTGCTTCGCTACGCCTACACCACCGACGGGATCAACTTCACCGACATCGGCCCGATCAGCGGTACGGCGTCGCAATCCACGACGAACATCAACGGCACCTACTCCGACATCGACAACCCGTCGGCGCAGAACTACCCCTCGACCATCAACTTGGCCCAGGGCGCGACCGATAATCCGGAACTGCGGTACGTGGGTACCCGCGGCACCATCGTCGTGAACCCCGACGGCAGTCTGGGGATGTTCGATTCGGGGGCCTGGGAGTCCGACGGCGACAGTGACGCCTTCGACCAGATCTTCTACTCGTCGTCGACCGACGGCGTGCACTGGACGGAGCCCACGGTGGTGGAGAGCACGGACTACACGTTCTCCGCCCGGGAGCAGCAGGACGCCGCGCTCGCATCGAGCAGCGACCAGCCGCTCAACATCAGCGCCTACTTCGCCGGTCGCTCCTATTCCCCGACCGTGGTGCAGAATCCCGACGGCACGCTCACCATGGTCTTCTCCGGCTACAGCACGCCCAAGCCCATCCCGGTGGCGGGCACGGTGCTCGGGGACCAGCAGGGCGGCGCGCCCCAGTGGACGGTCCAGCCTGACGATCCCGCCCTCTACCGGAACATCCTGACGGTGACCCTGACCCCGTCGGGGCCCGGTGCGACCACCCCGGAGGCACCGGTGTCGATCCTGATCCCCTTGGCAGGCATCTTCACCCTCGGTGTCGGGGTGACCTACACGGCCCGCCGGCGTCGACGTAAGGGCGTGCCCGCCGTGCCGGCATGACGCCGTCCGGTGGTGGGGAGCGACGGAGAGGCCCCGCGGCGGTCCCCTAAACTAAGAGGATGCGAGTTGCCATAGTCGGAGCCACGGGGCAGGTGGGTGTCGTCCTCCGCTCCATACTGGCCGAGCGCGCCTTCCCGGTCGACGAGATGCGGTACCTGGCCTCGAGCCGGTCGGCGGGGACCACGTTGCCGTGGGGCGACCAGGAGATCACCGTCGAGGATGCGTTCACGGCCGATCTCTCGGGAATCGACCTGGCACTGTGCTCGGCCCCGGCCTCGGTCTCATGCACCCTGGCCCCCCGCCTGGCCGCTGCGGGCGCCATCGTGATCGACAACTCGTCGGCGTGGCGCATGGATCCCGACGTCCCCCTGGTCGTCCCCGAGGCCAACGCGGATGCGCTGGCGTCCATCCCCAGGGGGATTGTGGCCAACCCGAACTGCACCACCATGGTGGCCATTCCCGTGCTCAAGGCCCTCCACGACGCCGCCGGGCTGACCCGCATCATCGTCTCGACCTACCAGGCCGTGTCCGGCGGAGGGGTCGAGGCCGTCCGCGAGCTGGCCGAGCAACTGGCCAAGACCGCCGACCGGGCCCAGGACCTCACCTTTGACGGCAGGGCGGTGGACTACCCACCGTTCTCGGTGTACCCGGCGCCCATCGCCCACAACGTCATCCCGCTGCAGTTCGCCATCGTCGATGATGGCTCGCTGGAGACCGACGAGGAGCAGAAGTACCGCAACGAGAGCCGTAAAATTCTGGGTATCCCCGACCTGGCGGTGACCTGCACCTGCGTGCGGGTTCCCGTGTTCACCGGTCACTCGGCCGCCATCGTGGCCGAGTTCACTCGGGACCTGTCGGTGGAACGGGCGACCGCGGCCCTCTCGGCTGCCGCCGGGGTGGAGCTGGCAGAAATCCCCACCCCGCTCATGGCGGCAGGCCGCGACGTTTCCTACGTCGGCCGCCTGCGTCGAGTCCAAGGGGTGCCACACGCGCTGGCCTTCTTCGTGGTCGGCGACAACCTCCGCAAAGGAGCCGCCCTCAACGTGGTGCAGATCGCGGAGGCCTTGGTGTCGGCCGGAGTGCGCTGAGGCCTGCTGCTCAGTCGGGCCCGGATGACCCGGGCTCGGGGCCGCCGGCGACCAGGGCGGTCATCCGCCGCGCCAGGTTGACGGCGTGGTCGCCGAACCGCTCGTAGAAGCGGGCCACCATGGCCAGCTCTATGGCCACGGGAAGGGGCATGGTGCCCGACACGACCTCGGCCGTCAACGTGACGTGGAGGTCGTCGAGCTCATCATCGAGGTCGTCGATCGCCGCGGCCGCGTTGGCCGAGCGCTCGGCGAACGC
>JBEKWB010000174.1:0-6343 GCA_049513455.1 Acidimicrobiales bacterium | reverse complement strand
TTGGCCTATGCCCCACCGTTCTCGTCGGCCAAGGATCCGGTCAACATGCTCGGCTACATGGCCGAAAACGTGCTCAACGGCGATTGCGACGTCGTCGAGCCATGCGAGCTCGACGGGCTCGCCGCGGGCGGGTGGTCGGTCGTTGATGTGCGCACTGCGGAAGAGCACGCCGCGGGGGCCATCGAAGGCTCAATCAATGTACCGATCGACTCGATTCGGGACCATCTCGACGACCTGGGTGATCGCCCTGTCGTCGTCTACTGCGAGGTGGGCCAGCGGGGGCACACGGCCACCGCGCTCCTGCATGAGCTCGGGTTCGAAGCGCGCAATCTCGACGGTGGCTACCAGACCTGGTCGGCCTCGATGCGGGCTCAGGCGAAAGCAACTGCTGTTCCAATCTCCTAGTGGGATTTCAGATCATCATCGAGCGGCGGCCAAAGTTTTTTCCGGACGACACGCCTGGCGGTCGGCGACACGCCTGGCGGTCGGGGCCGTGTAGCAAGGAAGTTCGTACGGATCCGACAGCCTGCGACTGCCTGCTTCCGGTTCAGCCCGGATTTAGGGCGACTCCGGTGGTGAACCACGACCATGGCCGGGGCCCCTTGGCGTAACGCTGCTCGATGCGATCAACCACAAAGCCGGCGTCAGCAATGAGCACGGGTATGTCACGGGTGAGATGGCATCCGGCAGCGAGGCGACGCTGCAACGGTTCGAGTCGGCGTTGCCAAGCCACCACGTCAGGATCGGGGGCAAGACCATGCTCAAGAAAGTGGAGCTCTCCGCCCGGGCGCACCACCCGCCGCAACTCGCTGAGCACTAGCGCTGCGTCGGGAACCGTGCACAAGGTGAACGTCGAGAGGGCAGCATCGCAGCTGTCGTTGGCCAGGGGAATCGACTGGCCATCGAGCCCCACATGCTCGACGCGCACGGTCGACGACGCAACCCGACGCTCGGCTAGGCGACGAGCTACCTCGGCAGGTTCGACCGCGAAGACGACGTCGACCTCCGCTGGATAGTGTTCGACATTGAGACCCGAACCGAAGCCGATCTCCACCACTCGTCCGCGTAGCCCCTCTGAGACCCCAACGCGCCAGCTGGTCATGCCAGCAGTACCGCAGGCGCGATCCACCAGTCGGGGGAGGATGTGTTCACGGTAGAAGCCCACGTCAGAACCGTAGCGGGGCTCACGTAGTGTCATCCGTCGGTCAGAGAATCGTCGCCGAGCTCGCGCGTGGCAAGCATCTTCGCGAGGGATGTGATGGGTCAATCAATTGGTACGAGGACGATTGGCCCTACTCGGGCAGGTGGTCAGCTCGTAATCTGACGGTGAGGACGAGGAGGTCGACGTGGCTGAGTTGAGCACCAACCGAATGTCGTGGCGAGAATGGTCCTCTGAGCCGCCGCCCGTCGTGTATCCGACAGGAACTGGGCAGGTGGCGAGGATGATCAATGCCCATGCCGGTCTAGGACAGTCGCCGGTCGCCCAGATTGGAGGAGTGCGCCTTCCGGTGCTCGGTCGGGCACGGATCTACGTATGCGGGATCACCCCATACGACACCACCCACGTCGGACACGCCGCCACCTTCGTGTGGGCCGACGTGGCGGCCCGAGTCCTACGTTTGACGGGGGCTGAGGTCGATGTGTGTCGCAACGTGACCGACGTGGACGATCACCTTCTCGCCCGGGCCCACGCCGAAGGTGTGCCGTGGCGGTCGCTCGCCGTTCAAGAGACCTATCGGTTCGAACGCGACATGGCGGAGCTTGGTGTGGTTCGTCCCACCTACGAACCACGCAGCCACGACTTCGTGCCCGAGGTGATCGCGTTAGCGGCCGCGTTGATTGATCAGGGAGCGGCCTACGAGCGCAACGGGTCTGTCTACTTCCACGCAGCCGAGGTTCCCGAGCGCGCAGGACTGAACCGAGAGCAAGCCATAGCCCTGGCTCGCGAGCATGGCGGACACCCCGACGACCCCGACAAGGACGACCCTCTCGATGCGGTTGTATGGCAACGCTCCATCGGGGACGAACCGGCCTGGTCGAGTCCCTGGGGCCGCGGGCGCCCGGGCTGGCATGCCGAGTGCACCGCGATGGCTCTGGCGACGTTAGGTCCGGTGGTTGATCTCCACGTAGGAGGGGCTGACCTGGCCTTCCCCCATCACGCCTATGAGGCCGCCCAAGCCGAGGCCTTTACCGGAGCGCGGCCCTTCGCCCGGTGCTGGATGCATGTGGGTAACGTGCTGGTCGGCGGCCAGAAGATGGCCAAATCAGCCGGCAACCTCGTATTCGTTCAAGAGGTACTCGAACGGTTTCCGGCCGGGGCGCTGCGGCTGCTTATCCTTTCGCGCCACTGGGCGGAGCCGTGGGAATTCGACGAGGCCAGTCTTGAGCGGGCAGCCCGGGAGCTCGAGAACCTCTGGAGTCATGGGGCCTCTTCGAGGGATCGGGATGCGGCTGAGCACGAAGTCGCCTCGGCATTGCTCGACGACCTCGACGTCCCGAAGGCTCTGGACACTGCCAAGGAAGCCGGAGGACAGGTCTTGCGCGACCTCGTGGCACTGCTCGGACTCTCCTGAGAACCGCAACGTAGGGCCAAGAGATGGATCGGACTGGGGGCGGAGGACGGTTGGAAAGTTGCATCTCAATGTCCACTCCAGCGAAACCGGCCTCTCTGGTTGGAACCGTTACATGCTCTGTCGCGAAGGCATCATCGGATGCCGTATCCATGCCGGCCGACGCCCACTTCTTCCCGTTGCCAAACAGCTGGGAGAGCGCCGGGGTCAGCTGTCGATTGCCGCCCGAAGCTCGGCCAGCCGCGCACGGTTGAGCGAGTACCAGACCCACTTGCCCCGCCGGTCGCCCTGGACGAGGCCCGCCTCGCTGAGGATCTTGAGGTGGTGTGACACGGTGGGCTGGCTCTTGGCCAGGGGCTCGACGAAGTCGCAGACGCAGACCTCTCCTTCGGCCGAGGCGGCGAGAATGCTGAGGACCCGTAGGCGGACGGGGTCCGCGAGTGCGCTGAAACCGCTGGCCAGCTCGGCCGCATCAACGGTGTCGAGCGGAGCGGCCAGCACTGATGCACAGCACTCATTCGGCCGGACCTTCGTCGCAACGGTCGACTTGCTCACGGTTCACTCCTCACATTGACATCGGTCAATGCATCAGCCATACTCGATACATCGACTGAGGTCGATACTACAGGAGGTCACCATGTCGAGGGTCCAACTCGCACTCAACGTCAGCGATATCGAGGAAGCCGTCGAGTTCTACTCCAAGCTCTTCGGCGCCGAGCCGGCCAAGCGCCGGCCGGGTTATGCCAACTTCGCCATTGCGGACCCGCCGCTGAAGCTCGTCCTACTCGAGGACCGCACGGCACGCGGCCACGGGACGGTCGGCGCCCTCAACCATCTCGGTGTCGAGGTCGAGACCACCGACGAGGTGACGGCTGCCACGGGGCGCCTGAACGACGAGGGAATGGCGACCGAGATCGAGGAGCAGACGACCTGCTGCTACGCCGTCCAAGACAAGGTGTGGGTCAGCGACCCCGATGGTGCGCCTTGGGAGGTCTACACCGTCCTCGCCGACGCCCCGGCCGAGACCGGCATCGCCGGCGATGGGTCGTGCTGCGTCCCCGAGGCGATCGGAAGTATTCCGGTCACGTTGGGCGCGGCCAAGACCAGCTCGTCCTGCTGCTGAGCTGAGGACGCAGGCAGAGGTCAGAGCGTGAGGGACACGGTGCTGTGGCGGCGGCTGCTCGCCGAGTTCTTGGGCAGCGCTTTCCTGGCTGCGGTGGTCATCGGCTCGGGCATCGCGGCCCAGAACCTCTCACCTGGCAATGTGGGCCTCGAGCTCTTCGAGAACGCGGCAGCCACCGCGACTGGGCTCTTCGCCATCATCTTGATGTTCGGCCCGATCTCGGGCGGGCACTTCAACCCGGTGGTCTCCTTCGTCGACGCCGGGTTCGGGGGCCTCAAATGGAAGGACGCCGCCGCTTACCTTCCCTTCCAGGTCCTCGGGTGCATCTTCGGGGCGATCGTGGCCAACATGATGTTCTCCGAGGCCGCCATCTCCATCTCGACCAAGCACCGGGCGACGGGACCTCACTGGCTGTCCGAGGTGGTGGCAACGGTCGGCCTGATGCTGGTGATCTTCGCGCTGGCCCGCACGGGACGGTCCCACATCGCCCCGGCGGCGGTCGGTGCCTACATCGGGGCCGCCTACTTCTTCACCAGCTCGACCAGCTTTGCCAACCCGGCCATCGCCGTCGGCCGGATGTTCTCCAACAGCTTCGCCGGCATCGCACCCTCCTCGGTTCCCAGTTTCATCTCGGCCCAGATCGTGGGCGGCGTCGTGGCCTTCGGGTTGATCAAGGGGCTGTACCCGGGCATGACCAAGGCAGAGGCGGCCGACGTCATCGAGCCGCACCTGCGGGGCGAGAACGACCTCGAGACCCGCTGAACCCGAACTCTTCGACCCCATCCCGAGGAAAGGAACCCCATGCACCTCGTTGCCATCGGTGGCAGTGACGCCGGCATCAGCGCCGCGCTGCGAGCCCGCGAGCTCGATCCGACGACCGAGGTCACTGTCGTCGTTGCCGACGCGTACCCCAACTTCTCCATTTGCGGCATCCCCTACTACGTCTCGGGTGAGGTGACCCACTGGCGGAATCTGGCACACCGCACCCTCGACGACCTCAAGGCGACCGGCATGGAGGTGCGGCTCAACACGTTGGCCACCAAGATCGACGTGTCGGGCCGGCGCCTGCACGTGGTCGACGAAGCGGGGGTCGAGGACCAGATCCCCTACGACCAGCTCGTGGTGGGGACCGGTGCCGTGTCGGCCCGACCCCCCATCGAGGGCCTGACCGGTTCCGACGCGCTCGGTCCCGCCGACGGGGTCCACCTGCTCCACTCCATGGGCGACACCTTCGAGCTGGTGCGCACGCTCGAAGAGGCCCACCCCGCCAGCGCGGTCATCGTGGGGGCCGGCTACATCGGCCTCGAGATGGCCGAGGGACTGACCGCCCGTGGCCTTTCGGTCACCCAGTTCGAGCAGCTCCCCGAGGTGCTCCCTACCGTCGACCCGAGCCTGGGGGCCCTGGTCAACGCCGAGCTACGCGCGCACGGCATTGACGTACGGACCAATACGACCGTCAGGCGGATCGCCCGGGCGCCCGAAGGTTCGACCGCCCGCTTCGAGGTCGACGCCGTCGAGTCGTCCGGCGCCGAGCTGAAGGTCGACGCCGATCTGGTGCTGGTGGTGGTCGGGGTGCGTCCCGATACGGCACTGGCCGTCTCCGCCGGGGCCGAACTGGGCACCGGCGGGGCCATCGGCGTCGATCGGGGGATGCGAACCAACCTCGAGGGTGTCTTCGCCGCCGGGGACTGCGTGGTCACGCACCATCGGCTGCTCGGCCTCACGTACCTGCCGCTGGGCACAACGGCCCACAAGCAGGGCCGGGTGGCCGGCGAGAACGCCATCGGCGGCAGCCGCGAGTTCGCCGGCAGCCTCGGGACCCAGGTCGTCAAAGTCTTCGACATGGTGGCGTCACGGACGGGGCTGCGCGACCACGAGGCAGTCGCCGGTGGCTTCGACCCGGTCACCGTCGAGTTCGAGGCGGACGACCACAAGGCCTACTACCCGGGCAGCCATCGCATCCGGATGCGCTACACCGGCGACCGCGGGACCGGACGCCTCCTCGGGGTCCAGCTCTTCGGGCACAAACACGCCGAGGTGGCCAAACGGATCGACATCGCGGCCGCCGCCATCTTCAACGAGATGACCGTCGACGCCATGAGCGAGCTCGACCTCTCGTACACGCCGCCTCTTGGGAGTCCGTGGGACGCCGTGCAGATGGGGGCCCAGGCCTGGGTGCGGGCGACCGAGTCACAGCACGACCGCAACGACGGGGGTGCATGAAGAGGCAGCGGGTCACGTCGAGTCCATGCCACCAATAGGGAGGGAACATGAGTGATGCAGGGTTGATGACACCGAGTCAGAGGACGGCACTCGAGCATGTGGCCAAGGAGCTCCACGACAAGTTCAAAGGGGTCTTCGGCCAAGAAACGATCATGGCTCTCTTACAAGAGAGCTTCGACGAGCTGGCGGCCACGGCCAGAATCAAGGATTACCTGGTCGTGAGTGCCAAGAAGTTCGCCGTCCAGCGTCTCAAGGCACTGGCCCAGTCCGCCGATCGGACGAGTACACGGGTCCCAGCCGTCCTATTCCTTTGCGTCCACAACGCGGGGCGGTCCCAGATGGCCCTCGGCTGGTTCGATCTCCTGGCATCCGGTCGCGCCATCGCCTGGTCGGGTGGCTCCGAGCCGGGCGCCGAGATCAACCGGGT
>JBEKWB010000173.1:0-5996 GCA_049513455.1 Acidimicrobiales bacterium | reverse complement strand
GCATGCTCCGGGAATCCTGCGACGCCCAGGCTGGCGGTCACTGACACGGCGATTCCGGGCAAGGAAATGTCGGCAATGGCGGCACGGACTCGTTCGGCAATCAGGTAGCCGGTGGAGGCATCGGTGCCGGGCAAGATCAGGGCGAACTCCTCACCGCCATTGCGCGCCGCAAAGTCTCCAGCCCGGAGGGCGCGTCGGAGGATGGCGCCAACACTTGCCAGTACCTGATCGCCAACCGGATGGCCATGTTGATCGTTGATCTGTTTGAAGTGGTCCAGATCAAGGAGTACCAGCGTGAGTGACGATCCCGTTCGGGATGCCTGGGCAAACATACGCTTCATCGTGTCGGTCACGGCTCGCTTGTTCGAAAGACCCGTAAGTCCGTCGGTCGCCGCCCGAACTTCCGCACCCGCCAGATTGCGCAAGTTAGCCAGGACTGGTGCGGCCTGGCTCACTGACTCTCGGATGCGTTGATCCTCAGATTCGGTATAGGCGGTTTCACGATTCAGGAGAACCGACCCAATGACCTCCCCCCCGACAGTGAGCGGGACGCAAGTGGAGTTACCTGGGCAAATCGAGCAAACCGAGCAAGGGAGAAGGCCGGGGTGTGTCGTGCTCTCACGGTGAGTTCGACTAGAGCGAACTGCGAGACAGGAACGCGGTTGAGCGCCCCTCAAACTCTCGGCCAGTGACGAGCCCGAAGGTAGGGGTGTGACGGCTTCGAGAAGGTCGGCGCTGTTGTTGCGGTTCAATATAACGACGGTGCTGCCAATTAGACTCCGTTCGAGATGGCGCCGAAGCAATTGGTGCGCCTCCTCCTCATCTCCGGCAATTTGCAAGGTTTCGGCAAATTCGACTTGGTCTTGCTCAGGCCCGACCACTTTTCGTATTCGTCGGGTCCCAGTCCAGGCAAGCAAGGTGCAGGCTGTCAGGGCCAACGCTATAGCGCCGACGATCGTCCACAAGGTGCCAGCGTTCTTCGAAGACGCCTGGTCTGCTTGAGCGTCCGCATAGCCCTGTTCGTTCACGATCAATTGGTCAATGTGGCGGCTAAGTGGCTGATAGATCAGTGTCAGGCGCGCCGCAGTCACTGGACCCGAACTCCTGAGGACGATGGTTGAGCTCAGAAGATTCCGAACTGTTCCCCACTGTTTGGCAAATTGCTGGAAATCGCGGATTTCCGCCGACGGATCGCCGGCCTGAAGCACGTGAAGATCTCCGAGCCGCAGGTCAACCTGCGGAATGAGCTGCGAAGACAGCGAGTTCATGAGGGCCACTCGTTGACTGACATCGTCAGAAAGCAACGCCCGCTCGGCGGTCGAATAGACCAAGTCCATACTTCGGGCGAGCTGAGCGGTCATTGTCGACGTGGTGAGTTCACCCGTGGCGATCTCACTTCCTGATTGACTAGCTGACCGTACGCCAAGGATCCCGATCACGCCGATTGCAGAGACAAAGACTGCAAAGAGAACGCAAACGGTGATCAAGGCCGTCGTCGCCCTCCGTGAGAGATTTCGCATTCAGCTGCCCTTCATCTCGTGGCGTTGCCGGGGCCACGCTGATTGGGCGCGATAACCGTTCTTCGTCGGGCCAATTGTCTCATTCTGTCGACAATGAGCGACCTTCTCATGCCCAACGGACGCACAACTCTCCTGATCGCGAAGAGCGGTGATCCGGAGCTCGGAGAAGGGTGCACTGGCCCGAACCCCCGTTTGGCGGTCCAGGCTCGGCGTCGGACCTGTCGGTGGGGTCCGACACGAATCCGGGCACCGTTCGGGGATTCTCGATTTGTCCCGCTCGTACGCGAGGTATTAAATGGGTCAACCCGGGTTGTAGCGGGCCAGCCCGGAGCAAACTAGCATCGGTTCCTCTTGTCGAGGAGCGACCCGGCAGCCGGAAACACCTGGAGGCCACCGTGCACAACGAACTTTGCGAACGCCTGGGCATCGAGTTCCCCATCTTCGCCTTCACCCACTGCCGCTACGTGGCTGCCGCGGGTATCGAGGCCGTCGAGCGGGTCCAACTGGTCGACGACTGACGGGTCGTGGCCGTCACCCTCACTTTTGTCCGCGACGATGCCGTGCTCTCGGTGCGCGACTGGGGTGGCGGCGCAACGCCGATGGTCTTGATCCACGGACTCGGGGGGAACCAGCGCGAATGGGATGTCGCCGGGGTCAAACTGGCCAGGCAGTTCAGGATCATCACCTTCGACCAACGAGGCCATGGGGCATCGAGCCGCAGCTCCGACTACTCGTGGAACACGCGGGTGGACGACCTTGTCGAACTCATTCAGGAGATGCAGCTCCATGACGTCACCCTGGTCGGCCATTCCCTCGGGGCCGGGGTCGCGCTCGAGGCGGCGAACAGAATCGATGATTGCCGCGCCTTGGCGATGATCGACGGGGCGTTACCGGTCGAACTGCCTCTGCTCAATGGCAAGGCGCCCGGCCGTCCGGTGCGCAACCTTGTCGTGACGGCGCGTCGGGCCGCACTGCACCGGATCCTGCGGCATGCCCCGATGTCCTACACCGAGCTCTCGCGGATCGGGGATGACTACAGGGGTCGATTCTCGGAGTTCGACGAGGCGCTCCACGCTGTCGCCTGTCCCGCGCTGTACATCCTCGGCTCTCGGGTCGAGCATGGCCCCACGGGTCCCGCCTTCCAATCCGTCCGGGAGCGGGCGGCCGCGCTCGCCGTCCAGGCCAACCCCCGCATCCGCGTGCAGTGGATCGACGCACGGCACAACATGATCCGAACCCACCCGCGACAGGTCGCCTCTGCCCTCATGCTCTTGCACGCAGACGCTCCGTGACGCAGCGTCGGGGTGCGGCCTAACCTGCCCAGCCATGGAACTCCACGAAGCGCTCTACACGACCCGCGCCATGAGACGGGTCAGACCCGATCCCATCCCCTACGACGTCCAGGCCAAGATCCTCGACGCCGCGGTCCGGGCCCCGAGCGGCGGCAACCAGCAGAACTGGCGTTTCCTCCTGCTCGACGACCCGGAAAAGAAGACCGCCCTCGCTCCCCTCTACCAGCACGCCATGGGGCAGCTCTGGGAGACCATCTACAAACCCCAGATGGACGCCGCACGCGCCGATCCCGAGAAACCCGAGTCCCGCCAGTTCCTGCGGGTACAGCGCTCGGCCCAGTGGCTCGCCGACAACTTCGCGCAGGTGCCGCTCTTCCTCTTTCCCTTCGCCCAGCACGACCCCAGTGGCGGGTCGATATTCCCCGCCGTCTGGAGCGCCATGCTGGCCGCGCGGGCCGAAGGCATCGGAAGCTGCATCACGGCCCTGCTGCAGTTCTTCCACCCGGCCGAGACACTGGAGATTCTCGGTGTGCCCGCTGACCAAGGGTGGATTCTCGCCGCCACGGTCAGCTTCGGCTACGCGACCGGGACATGGGGGGTCGCCCCCCGGCTTCCCGTCGACCAGGTCTCCTATCGCAACACCTGGGGAAACGACGTGGGGTTCTCGGTGCCCGAGCCTCTGTGGAATCCCTAGGCGAGACGGGCGCGGGTGCGCCCAATACCACCTCGTCTGTCCTGGCGCCGTTCGCCGGTACCGTCCTCAGTGTTGCCGTCGGACCGGGTGATCGAGTCCACGTCGGCCAGTCGCTCCTGATCCTTGAGTCCATGAAAATGGAACACGAGGTGGTAGCGGTGCACTCGGGTACCGTCCGCCGCGTGCCGGTCGGACCAGGCGATGCGGTGGCGGCGAACGCCGTGCTGCTCGAGGTGGAAGAGGGGGCCGTGAGTGCACCCGAGGAGGATGCCGCCGAGGCCACCTCCCCCACTGCGGTGCGACCCGAGCTGGCCGAACTGCGGGCGCGGGTCGCGAACACCCTCGACGCCGGTCGCCCCGACGCGACGGCGCGCCGTCACGCCGGAGGGCGGAGAACGGCCCGCGAGAACATCGCCGACCTGTGCGACCCCGGGAGCTTCGAGGAGTACGGGGCGCTCGTCGTGGCGGCGCAGCGGGCGCGGCGCGACCTCGACGACCTGATCCACCGCACGCCGGCCGACGGCCTGATCGCCGGTATCGGGCGTATCAACGGCGACCGCTTCGACGATGCGCACGCCCGCGCCGCCGTGCTCTCCTACGACTACACGGTGCTGGCCGGCACCCAGGGCCAGATGAACCACCGCAAGAAGGACCGGCTCTTCGCGCTGATCGAACGGCTGCGGCTCCCCGTCGTCCTCTTCGCCGAAGGCGGTGGCGGCCGACCGGGTGACACCGACACGGCGGCGGTCACCGGCCTCGACACCGAGGCCTTCGCCCTCTTCGGGGGGTTGAGCGGCCTGGTGCCGCTGGTGGGCATTGTCTCGGGGCGCTGCTTCGCCGGAAATGCGGCGCTCCTGGGCTGCTGCGACGTGATCATCGCCACGCCCGACGCCAACATCGGCATGGGGGGTCCGGCCATGATCGAAGGGGGCGGCCTCGGCGTCTTTGCGCCCGAGGAGATCGGCCCCCGCCACGTCCAGGTCCGGGGCGGCGTCGTCGACGTGGAAGCGAACGACGAGGCCGACGCCGTCCGCCTGGCCAAGCAGTACCTCTCGTACTTCCAGGGTCCCCAAAAGGAGTGGTCCTGTACCGACCAGGAGCTCCTCCGTGACTGCGTGCCCGAAGATCGCCGCCGTGCCTACGACGTGCATGCCGTACTCGACCTGCTGGCCGACGCGGGTTCGGTTCTCGAGCTACGGCCGCAGTTCGCGCCCGGAATGGTCTCGGCGCTGATCAGGCTGGAGGGGCGTCCCGTCGGGGTGCTCGCCAACAACCCGCTCCACCTGGCGGGAGCCATCGATGCCGGCTGTGCCGACAAGGCGGCGCGGTTCATGCAACTGTGCGAGGCGTTCGACCTCCCGCTGCTGTTCCTGTGCGACACGCCGGGATTCATGGTCGGCCCCGAGGCGGAGGAGACCGCCCTGGTCCGGCACGTGAGCCGGATGTTCGTCACCGGGGCCAACCTCACCGTGCCCTTCTGCACGGTCATACTGCGCAAGGGCTACGGGCTGGGGGCCCAGGCCATGGCCGGGGGCAGCTTTCACCGACCCATCTTCACGGTCGCCTGGCCCACGGGCGAGCTCGGCGGCATGGGCCTCGAGGGCGCGGTGCGGCTCGGCTTCCGCCGTGAGCTCGACGCCATTGCCGACCCCGTGGCAAAAGAGGCGGCCTTTGCCAGCACGGTCGAACGGGCCTATGCGCACGGAAAGGCGCTCAACGTGGCGGAGCACTTCGAGATCGACGACGTCATCGACCCGGCGCACTCGAGGGACCGGATCGTCCATGCCCTGCGGTCGGCGCCGCCACCGCCGTCGCGCCAGGGGAAGCGACGCCCGTTCGTCGACCCGTGGTGAGCACGCCCACCCCCGAGGTCACGTGATCGATCCCCGGGGAACCACCCACCGTGCCTTCATCGGTGGGTACACGTCGGCGATGTGATCAAAGTCGCTGTCGTAGTGCAGGACCACCGCGTTGAAGGACACCGCAATGGCAGCAATGGCGACATCGATCACCCCCGCGGAGCGACCCTTGCCGGCTCGCCACAGAGCGCTCCGGATGTCCAGGACGATCTGATCGGTTTCCGGAGATGCCGGGAGATAGAGGAACGAGGTACGCAGTCGGCGCGAGCCCTCGGCGTGGTCGGCCGCCGATCGCGCGCTGAAGCCGAACTCGTCCAGGGTGAGAGCTGAACAGCAAAACTCGTGCTCAGCGTCGAGAAGGGCGTTGACGGCAGTCTGGACTCCGGGACTCCGGGGCAAACGCTGGAGGACGCTGTTGTCGACCAGATAACGACTCACCGACGCGCGGCGGCACGAACCTCGGGGTCACGCAGGTCGCCGACCGGATCCGTCGCGACGATCCAGTCAACGGTTTCACGCTGGTCGTGCAGGCGGACCAACTTCGACAATGCGGTATTGACCGCATCCTTCTTCGTGGTGTTGGGACCGAGCATGGCCCGTGCCCGTTCGAGAAGTGCCTCGTCAATGTCGA
>JBEKWB010000172.1:0-8791 GCA_049513455.1 Acidimicrobiales bacterium | reverse complement strand
TTACGTCTTTCGGTTCCGCGGTTAGAAGTGTAAGGGGACTGGGACTGTCCTCTGGGCTAGGAACACCACTCACGCGATCACACTGTCCGAATCGTGCTAGCCATCACCAAATCCAACCCCGGTTCCTTCGCCGGTGCCGTCGCCGGTGGTGTCGTCGCCAGCGCCTGTGCCAAATCCCGGAGATTCAGGCACAATCCCGTTCGTGAAATCGGCTTCGACCGACTGAAGAAACTCCGATGCCCGCCCTGGGTCGTCTGGGAACAATTGCTTGGCAATCGAAGGGTTCTGTAGAACCTGTTCCTGGCCCAACTTAAAGAGATACTCGTAGTCGTCGTTGGACTTGCCAACTGGATTTCTAATATTTTCGAGTGATGATCCACTGACGCTGGCAACACCGCCACTACCCCAGACCGACACCTGCTCCAATCCTGCGGCTTGATCAGGTGTTAAGTCTCCGGTGTTCAATCTTTCAAGCCTGTCATCGTCGCTCATCTTCTCAGAGGCTCGGTGTTCCTTTTCCCTTGTTTCGGGCGCTCTCTTCGTCTTCCCAATGTATCGGACCTTTCCGTTCTTGACGATCCGGTAAACGGAATAGGAAGGAATAAGTCCGAGTGGATCCGTCGCATTCAGAGGGTCGTCCCCGGTGACGAGAGATTCCGACGCGAGTCCCGCCCGGCGGAGACAGGTTTGATGTCTTTGAACTGGGAGGGTGACGTTCGGTGCGACGGCGTTTTTGGGACGAAACGAGGCAATGGGCGCGAACGCGTGTTTCGAGCAGTGAACAGTGCGGCGCTTCGTGTTGGTGGTTGGCACCGCCATCGTTGCCAATTCTCCCATCGTCGAGCCTTCAGCACGGTGACCAAGACGGGTGACGTTGCAACACCAGGCCAAGGGGTTGGTCGGCGAGGGGAGCGACATCGGATCGGTGCCACTGTTGACGCACGGCTCGTAGTCAAGCCGGGGTGTGACCTTGTAACACCAGGCCAAGGGGTTCATGGTTCCGACCATGAAGGGGTTAACCTCCCTGTTGCACGGAAAGGTCTCCCTGCCGTCTGAGACGACGACGAGCGCGATGAGTGGTCCCTGTGACGCGGCAGCGTGAGCACAGCCCGTTCGAGGGCGTGCGGGATCAAGGACCCGGTGGGTAGTTGCTACCTGATGGCGTCGGTGTCGACGCAGAGTGAGGGCGTCTCAGGCGAACGCCGCACGCAAGCGGGTAAAGCCGAGCGCGAGTTGCTTGGACCAGGCCCAGGTGCGATCGAGGCGTAACCGCACGACACGACCGCCCCGGGCGATGCGCGCCGCCATGTGTAAGACGCGGTAGCGAAAGGCGGCGATCTCGCAGTGGGCGAGGGCGGGCTCGTCGAAAAAGCAGATGAGCTTGGACCAGGCGACGAGGTCGAAGGCCGCCAGCACGCACTCGAGCCAGGCGTGGTTCTCGGCCACCTGCTTGCACGGCAGGTTGCGCAGTCCCGCCGCCTTGGCCTGGCGAATGCGGTCCTCCACCCGGGCGTGGCTGCGCTGGCGTACTTCGAGCCGGGCGATCGAAAGAGCAGAGGTCTCGCTGCCCGTTCTCTCGGCGCAGATGAAGGCCGTGTGGCGCAGTCCTTCGATCTCGTCGAAGAGGCTGAGCTGGGCGCCCGGATGTGGGCGTTCCTTGCGCACGATCACCCGGGATCCCTCCGGCCACGCCGAGAGATCGAGGCGGTCGGTGATCTCGGCCACCCAGGCGCCGTCGCGCACCGCGCCGTCGTCTTCGACTGCGGCGACCCAGGCGCTCTCTGGCAACGAAACAATGGCTTTGCGTACGTGTTCGTCGATGGCGAACCCGAAGCTGAAGGCCACCCCTTGCTCCCGACAGAAGGCGGCGAAGCCATGGGTCGCCCCCGCCGCGTCGGCCCGCACCAAGAGGCGGGGACCGTCGGGGTCGCCTTTTTTGGGCCGGGCTGCTTCTGGAAGAGAGTCCAGGGCCATCCTGAGGACACAGATGTGGTCGGCGGTGGTATTGGACCCCGCTCGGCCTTCGCGCACGATGCCGGCGAGCCCTTCGCCCGAGGAGATCTCGGGGCGATCCAAGAAGCACAAGAGTGGGTGAAAGCCAAAGGTGTGCTTCCACGTAGGCGAGGCCAGCTCCTTCTCTGAATGAGCGATCACGATGGTGGCGTCGATGTCGAGGCACAGCTCGTGGGATAGATCTGGAGCCGCTCCCGCTTCCCAGGCTGCGGCGCGCGCTGCGGCCCGCCCGGCGCGCAGCTTGGACAGGTGGAGCTCTGAGACCCGGTCGAGCACCCGCCACGCTGTCGATGTAGAAGCCACCGGGCCGAAGAGCACGGGCTGGTCCCGCAGGGACTTGAGGTCGCTGATGGAGTCCGCACCGTCGGCGATGGCGACCGCCAGATCGGCCAACACGGTTCCGGGGAAGTGGATCGGCATGGCCTTGTAGGTGCTGATAAGCGCTCGGTCCCACGCATCGATCAAGCCGGTGAACCCTGCCATCTCTCGGAGAAGTTCGGCCCCGGCGTGCGAGACCACGCCCTCGCCATCCGCGGTCACCTTTACCTTGCCCAGCCGTCCACTACGCTTCACTCGTCAAGTGCCTTTCCGTACGGGAATTTGGGAGCTTCGAAGACCCCCATTCTCCCTTACAGAACAGGCACTTTGACGTTTCTAACGACCGTGCGAGCCGGAAACGCGTGCAACAGCGAGGTTAATGATGGGAGTCGGCGCGCCACGAGAGGTTAATGATGGGAGTCGGCGCGCCACGAGACAGACAGGCGGCTGAGAAAAAACGGGACGGGTTAGGTGACGACGTGGACGGCGATGCCGAGGTCGTCGGCTGCGCTGGCCAGCAACCGGCCGACGTTTCGTTGCGTGCCGAACCACAGAGCCCGCCCGTAAGTGAGACCGGCGGCGAGGGTCTCACCGGTGAGCCATCCGGTGCCGCCGTAACGGGCAGCAAGGCGCGCCGCCTCGTCGAGCAGGGGCCGGGGATCTGCGACCCCGAGCACCTCTGGATGGGGAAAGCGGATGGTGTCTCGATCCGTCGTGCTCAACGTGGCGAGCAGTCCCGAGAGCTGACCGTCACCGGGTGCGTGGATGCGCTGGAGGAGTCGCCAGTGTCGAGCGGCCGGGAGCACCAGGTCCTCGTCGTCGGGCAAACCCTCTGGCCATCGGCCGCCGACGACGCGCACAGCCAGGTACTCGTCGACCACGATCACTGATGGCGCTGTCCGCTTGGATCAGGCGGCGTCGTGGTGGTGGCCACCGAGGATGGGGTCGGCCTCTAAGTCAGCGTCGAGGGCGGCCTGGAACTCATCGGCCAGGTCCCCGGTCGTGATCCGGGCCAGCACCTCTTGGCCCGCGGCGGACAGGCGGGGATCACCGGCCCGGCGCCGGCGGCGGCGCTCTTCTGACACATCGACGACAGCCATCTCTTCCATTGTGCCTCCTTATGAGCGACGAGGGAACACCAGCGGAGAAAGGAACGGGCGGCCGGTGGTTGTCATGCGCCTCAGTCCGCTTGCTGGTCAGGCTGGTGGCAGGGGCAGGCACAGCGGTTGGAGGGTTGGCGCCAGCGGGGACAGTTGTCGTGGAAGCCGGCTTTGCAATAGAAGGAGACGAACAGGAGGGTGTCATCGCCTTCGTCGGGGGCTGTGGACTTTTGCGGGGCACAGGATGCTTCGGGGAGGTGGCAGGGACAGTCGCACCTGGTCCCGGCACGTCCTTTGCCCCACCAGGCGGGACAACTCTCGTGTCGGTCCGCTCGACAGGCCTCACCGGTGTAGGTAATCCCGAAGCTGTCAGGGTGGTCACTGCTGTGGAAGATGGGCATGACTGGTCCTCCTTCGTTCGAGGTGAGCGACGTCTCGGCGTCGCTCACTTGTCCGGCCAACCCGCCGCCGACGGGGGGCGGTCAAGGGCGGCGTCAGCCGTCACGTGTGATCCGGAGCGTCAGCGCAGGACCCTTGAAGGGACCCCGGCGGTGGCGCAACGGGTTCGTCTCCTCCATCGGTGCCGCGGCGCAGTCGGGCTCCGGGGTGGGTGGCGGCATGGATGGCGGCCAGGCGCTCGGGGGCGACCCGGGTGTAGATCTGGGTCGAGGTGAGGGCGCGGTGACCGAGCAATTCCTGGACGTAGCGGATGTCCGCTCCCCCTTCGACCATGAGCGTGGCGCACGAATGGCGAAAGAGGTGACAGCTCCCCCTCTTGCCCGTGCCCGACGCCTCGATGTAGTGGTGCACCTGTCCGGTCAGCCACGTCGCCCCCAGGCGCTGCCCGTTGGTGGCCAAGAACACCGCACCGGGATCTTCGCCGATCAAGAGGTTTCCGCGGGCCTCGCTCAAGTAACGGGACAGCCAGGCGGCCGCCCGCTCGCCCATGGGGACGACGCGGTCGTAACGTGTCTTGGTCTGGCGCAACGTCAGCCAGCGCCGGGCCAGGTCGACGTCGACGAGGTCGAGGCCCACCACCTCGCCCCGGCGCATGCCGGTGGCGTAGAGGATCTCCATGACCACCCGGTCGCGCAGCCCGATCGGGGTCGAGGTGTCGGGGACCGAGAGGACCATCTCGACCTCTTCGTGGGTGAAGGTGGACGAGGGCAAAGAGTGGTTGTGCTTGGGCATGACCAGATCCGCAGCCGGGTTGGACAAGATGCGGCGGTTCTTCGCACACCACGAGAAGAAGGCGCGCAAAGGGATCAGGTACCTGGCCTGGGTGGACCAGGCCAACGGAGTGCCGTCGGACTTGCGGCGCAAGGAAACGTGGCGCTGGTAGGCCTCGAGGACCGGGAGGGTGACGTCGGCCGGGCGGAAGATCCCTCGCAGCTCGGCCCAAGCGACGAAGCGGGCCAGGTAGAACGAGCGGTCGACCAGGGTGCCGTGGGCGTAGTTGTGGGTGGCCTGCCACTCCAGCCAGTCCGTCCCGATGACGTAGAAGCCGCTCTGGTCACTCTCGTTGCCCCCGATGGCGAAGACCTGCTTGCCGCCGCGCTTGGGCGGTGAGCGCCGCGGGCTCATGACCCACCGACTCGGGCACGGTCGACGACGACGCCTTCGTCGTCCCCTGCCCCTGTCCCGTGAATCTGGCGCAGACCCGGCCGATCAGGCTCGGGGGGCTGGTTCTCCCTGGCAGAGCGCGCTTTGTCGCTCTCTGCCCCGGCCCGGCCGATTCCGCCCGATTGATCACCCGGTGGATCGACAGTGCCATCCAGCTGGGGATTTTGGGTCCTCTTCTTATGACTCCCGAACCGGCCGATGACCGGCCGATCGGAGTTTTCACCCGGCCGATAGCTTCTTTGACCCGGCCGATCCGAGCCGTAGACATGGTTGGCCCCATGGTCGACATCGGCGACGAGCTCGTAGGTGGTCGCCGGCCCGGCCCGCTCTGTGGCCACGTATTCGAGGTCGACCAGGCGAGAGAGGTGGACTTTGAGCTGGCTGTCGCCGAGCCCCGTGGCGTCGCGCAGCGCCCGGCGGGTGAACCGGCTGCCGCCCTTGGCACAGAATTCGACGATGGCGGAGAGCAGGTTGCGCGTCGCCGGTGACAGCTCGTCGGTGGTGGTGCCGAGCACGTGGGCGCAGAGTGTCTCGGCCAGGGCCACGTCGGAGGTGGTGGCCTCGATGTAGGTGACGGTCTTGCCCTCGACGCAGACCTGGTTCCTCGCCCGCTGGTGCTGGTGGGCCAAGGTGACGGCCCGAATCAGTCCCAAGTACTTGGCGTTGTCCCGGCGGTGGCGCGTCGAGCGGTCGCTGAACCCCAGGCCCGGTGCGTGGGGGTTCACCACAGCCACCGGACTGAGCAGGCGCTGGGCGTTGGCGTGCCGGACGATCACCTCGGCCCGCTTGGACCGGGCGACCAATCCCTCCAGCGTCTCGGCGTCGCGCTGGGCCACATGGACGGCCCGGGTCTGGTGGCGCCCCTCGTCGACGGCGAGGACCAAGAGGCGGTTGGCCAGCTCCTCGTCGAGTTCGGGTGACGTGGTGGTCATCAACAGCGCCACCGGGCCGGTGACCTCGTAGGTGTTGGTGACGAGGCGCCCGGTGATGGGGTCCTTCCCCGCCGCGGCAATCGACAGCCTTCCTTCGGAGACGAGGAGCTTCAACGCATAGGACGCCCGAGACGCGCCTTCTTCCTCGGCGATGGAGAGCACCTTGTGGGCCAGGTCGCTCTCCCCCAGGTAGTAGAGCGCCTGTCCGGTCATGGCCGAATAGGTCACGGTCGATTCCTGCGGCATCAAGGCCAGGGCGGCGTCGGCCAGGGTGGACTTGCCGGCGGACGACGACGACTGGATCACCGCTCCGAGGGGGCGGTCCGACAGGCGGCTGGTCAGCGTCAGCCAGGCCGTGAGCGCACTGGTCCGCTCGCCCACCACGCCAAGTGTGGTGAACGCAGCCGCCACCTGGTCGATGAGGTCGGGCGCGCTGAGCAACGCCAGGGCGTCCTCGCGATCGGCGGCGCTCATGGGCGGCACCCCGGAAGCCTCGGGGACAGCCACGGCGGCCTGGGTGTCCTCGGTGGCTAAGAGGACCTGGCCCAGTTCGGCCTTGAGCGTGTCGTGCTCACATCGCAGCTCTGCGGCACCCGCCTCGACGAAGCCGGTGCGTGCCTTGGCCGAGTACAGATCGACCGTGTCGACGTGGAAGCGCTCACCCAAAGACACCATGACGTTGACCCGCAGGCTGCCCGGAGAGGGGTTCTTGGGGATGTGGCGCACCCGCCAGCGTCGCGGTCCCATGTCGAGGATCAGCTCGTCGTGGGCGGCCGGCGTCGCGAGAGGCGCCGCGACAGCAAAGACAGCAGCTGAGGAGAAAAGGGGTTGAACGGTGTCACCGTGCTCCGCCACTTCTGTGTCGGCATTGTCACACTGTTCACTGCCACCGTGGTCCGTTCCATCAGTGGCGGCCCCGACACCATGCTCACTGTCGTCCTGCTCACTGTCGCCTTGGTCCGCATCGACGTCACCAGGCCCGGCCGGAGCGGCTTGACGGCGCGTCAGCCTGCCCGCCCCCATCCATTCGGCCGCCCGCACCGCCCGGCCGAGAGCGTCAGCGGGTTTGGCCGCTCCGGTGGCGACGTCGTTGGCATCACTCCCGTAGGGGAAGAGGATGCGGAAGCACTCGATGCCCCCCGCCATCAACTCGGTGGCCAACTTCTTCGCCCCCTCGTCGCCGGCGGCGTCGTGGTCATAGGCGATGAGCACCCGGGTGACGCGCTGACGTGCCAAGGCCTCTGCGTGATCGGCGCTGAAGCCGGCGGTGCCGTAGGAGGCGGTCACGTGAGGGAAACCGGCGCAATAGAACGTCAGCGCGTCGATGAGGGACTCGCAGAGAATCACCTCGCCACCGGCGAGCGCCTCCTCGTTCCAGACCCCTTGGTGCGGACCGGGCAGGTAGAGGTGCGATGGTGTGCCCACCCGCAGGTTGTTGCGGAGCTTTCGTCCGTAGAGTTCGGTGACCACACCTTTGGGGGTGATGACCGGCACCACGACCGAGCCGCTCAGGTGCTCATGTCCCGAGGCCCGCAGCACCCCGAGCGCGATCAGGCGGGTGCGGACGGCGCCGCCCTCCTTGGTCTGCTTGGAGGGCAAGCGATAGCCGAGGGTGCGGTTGGCATAACCCAGGCGAAAGCGCGCGATCACCTCGGGATCGTCGATCTTGCGGCGGGCCAGGTAGCGGAGGGCCTCTGGGGACTCCAACAGTGTGGCGTGGTAGTAGTCGAGAACCTGGGAGAGGACCGCCTGGTCTTCGGCCGAGATGTCTAGCGGCGAGGGGAGCCGCCTCGACACCGACCGCTTGGCGACGGGGGCACCCCGGCCCGGGGTGATCACCGGTGCCATGCCTTCGCGGAGCACCTCGACGGCATGGCGAAAGCTCACCCCCTGGGTGCGCATCACCCAGTCGATGGCCGACCCGCCCACCTGGCACGCCCCCATGCAGTGCCAGAGGTTCTTCGACGGCGTGACCACTAGCGAGGGGCTTCCGTCGTCGTGGAACGGGCAGCATCCGACCAGATCGCCCCCGGCCTTCCTCAGTGCTACCCCGGAGCGGATCACCAGCTCGGTCAGGTCCACGTCCTTTTTCAGCCGCTCGATCTCCTCATCTGGGACACGGGCCACGAGTTCCTCCTAAGATCTGTCAAGAAGCTATCTTGCTCTATTGAGAGTAGAGTTACTTCTCTATTGGGTCAAGCACTGTCGGAGGGCAGCCGTATGGTCGAGGGAGCAACAATCCACATACTCATGGACTTCGCCACCCGACTCGCCGCCGCCCGTAAAGAACGGGGCCTGACCCAGCAGGCCCTCGCCGACCGCGTCGGTATCCACGTCACCCAGATCCGCCGCTATGAAGCGGGCACCAGCTCTCCCACCCTCGATGTGCTGGCAAAGATCGCCCTGTCGATGAACGTGACGACCGACTCGCTCGTCTTCGGAGAGCATGATCGCGATCCCGACGAAGATCTCCGGCTGTCCTATGAGGCGACGCGCCACCTCGACCCCGACGAACGCGAGATGGTCAAAGGGCTCATCGAAGCCGTGCTCTTAAAGCACGAAGCCCGGCGCTGGGCCGTCGTCTCTTGAGGACTGCAAAGCCCGCGAACTGCTGAGAGCGCCCGAGGGCGGCGCATCAGGAGCTGCGCTCCGGTTTGGCGTCAGAGACCGAGTCCGAAATCGAGGTCCGGTGGCTCGATGTCCCGGCTGTAGTCGTGGGACGGGGAACGCCCCTGGGCGCGTGAGCGTTCGGGCGCTGGATACAGCTCTTTGACCACCGCCCGGCGCGCCCGGTCCATCTCCTTG
>JBEKWB010000171.1:0-6114 GCA_049513455.1 Acidimicrobiales bacterium | reverse complement strand
CGAGATACGCGTTTTGCACGGCGTCGAGGTTCTTGTGGACCTCGTCGCGTAGGTCCAGATTGGCCAGGTCGAGCTGCACGACGAGCTCGTCGATCTTTCCTCGCCACTCGTCGAGCATCCGGCCGATGCGCTCGAAGACGTCCGACCTCGCCTCGGTCGTACCGTGTTCGACCTGATCCTCGAGCGATGTGCTCTCCGTCATGGGTTCCTCCTTCAGCGTGTCTCAGATCAAACTGAGCCGGGGGAGCTCGATCCACCAGGGCCGAACGTCCCGCAAAGATCCGATCTCTTCTGGGATCATCGGTGCGAGCCACGCCCGTTATGCACGCTCAACGTCCCAGACGGCCTTCCGCCTCTGCGAGAAGATCTCTTGCCCGTCGAAGGGAGGGGTCGAATACGACCTCACGTGGGACCGGCGGCAACAAGTACGAAGGTATCGAACGGGACGGTTGGTCGCGATGAGGGTACTTGCCACGGAGCCGCATTGTCAGACCTCCCAGAGTGTGGGTTTCAGATTCGTACGGTTGCAGTCTTCCGGATGGTGTGAGGTTGCAGCAGGGCCAAAGGTCCCAACGCGGTGGTCTTTGGCGTACGGAGCTCACAGACTGTGTCTCTTGCGGGTAACCATTGGATACACATTTCACATTTCTTGATCGATCTGTTTCTCGCCGGTGGCACGGGCGGAGTTCCGGGCAGGGTGGCGATGCCTGGCCTGCCAACGATCAGCCGCGTCAGGTGGCCGCCACGCGGGGACCATTGGCCCTAGTGAATGGCGCATTGTGGCGCGAACCTCGGAGAATGAGAAGGAGAGGACCAACAGTCCCGGTCGTGCGGGGCGAAATCCGGATCGATGCGCGGTGACGAGTGTCGTCGCTCCCGAGCGATCCCGCAGTGACGAGGGCGCGGCGATAGCACCGGCCGTCGAGGTTCACGATCTAGTCAAACGCTACGGCGATCTGGCTGCTGTCGACGGGATCAACTTCTCGGTGGCGCAAGGTGAGATCTTCGCCTTTCTCGGACCGAACGGCGCCGGGAAATCGACGACCATCAAGGTGCTCTGCACCTTGGCGCATCCGACCTCGGGCAGGGCAAAGGTGGCCGGATTCGACGTGGCCACCCAAGCCAAGTCCGTCCGACGGCACATCGGGCTGGTCTTTCAGGAGCAAACGCTCGATGATCAGCTCACCGCAGAAGAGAACCTCCGGTTCCACGCCGTCCTCTATGGAGTGCCCCGCGAGGAGGTCGACGGTCGGATCTCCCGGGTGTTGGGGTTGGTAGCCCTTTCGGATCGCCGCAGGGATCTCGTGTCGACATACTCAGGCGGAATGGCCCGCCGCCTCGAGATCGCCCGCGGCATGCTCCACACCCCCAGGGTCCTGTTCCTCGACGAGCCCACGGTCGGTCTCGACCCCCAGACCCGAGCCCTCATTTGGGACGACATCCAGCGGCTGCGCCGGGAGGAAGGTGTCACCATCTTCCTCACCACCCACTACATGGACGAGGCCGAATACGCCGAGCGGATCGGCATCATCGACCACGGTTCAGTCATTGCCATCGACACGCCCGACGCCCTCAAGGCATCGGTCGGCACGGACACGGTGGCACTAGAGACGGCCGATGACGAGGCCGCCCTGGCGTCGCTGAAGTTGGCCGGATACGAGGTGGAGCGTACCGAGGACGGTCTGACTGCGTTCGTGGCCGATGAAGAAGCGTCTGTCGGCCCCATCGTGGCCGCCGCCGGTGTGCCGGTACGCACGGTGCGGGCTCACCGCCCGACGCTCGACGACGTGTTCTTGCACTTCACCGGCCGCGAGATACGAGAGCAGCACGGTGAGGCCGTACCCATGTTCGCCCGCGCTCGCGGCGCTCGCGGCGCTCGAAGGGGCTAAGGGAGCACTATGACCATCGCGACAGCCACCCATCCGACGACGCTGAGGGAGATCCCCGAGACTCGGCTCTCCGACGAGGTCCGCGTCGTCGGCATGGTGTGGGAACGCGAGCTCATCCGTTACGTACGGACCCGTACTCGGATTGTGAGCGGGCTGATCCAACCCATCTTGTTCCTATTCGTCCTCGGCTACGGCATGAGCGGGCTGGTGGGGACGACCGGAGGCTTCAACTTCCGGGAATTCGTCTATCCCGGCGTAGTGGCCATGAGCGTCGTCATGACCGCGATGTTCTCGGCGCTCTCGATCGTATGGGACCGTGAGTTCGGCTTCTTACGTGAGATGCTGGTCGCCCCGGTGAGCCGCACGTCCCTTGTGCTCGGCAAAACGGTCGGAGGCGCGACGGTCGCCGCGGTCCAGGGAACCATCATGCTGGTGCTCGCCCCGCTGGTCGGGATCCACCTCACCCCGATGCTGGTCGTCCAGATGATTGCCCTCGAGCTGCTGATGGCGGTGGCGATGACCACCTTCGGCGTCTTCGTGGCCAGCCGGATCCAGAAGATGGAGTCCTTCCAGGTTGTCATGCAGATGCTGCTCATGCCGATGCTCTTCCTCTCGGGAGCACTCTTCCCTCTCAACGGCCTGCCCGGCTGGCTGACGGTCATTACCCGGTTGAACCCGCTCACCTACGCCGTCGCACCTTTCCGCGAGGTCGTCTTCTCGGCCCAGAACATGTCGACTGCGGCGCGAGCCCGCTTCCCGACCAGCGTGACCATCTTCGGCTACTCCTTGCCCATCTGGGTTGAACTCGCCATTGTGGTGATCTTCGCCCTGGTCTTCTTTGTGCTGGCGTTTCGGGGCCTGTCCCGTACCGAGTAGGCCCGCTCGCCAACGGACCGCTTGAGACGAGGAGCTGGCTATGGAGATCGACAGCAGCGTCTGAATCGTCACCGGAGCGTCGTCTGGCATCGGAGCCGCCACGGCTCGCCTGCTGCGCTGTCTGGGCGCACGGGTGGTGCTCGCCGCACCCCGGGCCGAGCGACTCGAGATGCTGGTTGCGGAACTACCCGGCTCGCTCGCCGTCAGCATGGACCTCACCATCGTGCAGGACATCGAGCGCCTCGTCGCATGGACCATCGATACCACGGCAAGGCGGAACGCCCCCCGGAATGTTTCGCACGTCGGGACGTTCGGCCCTGTCTGAGATGGGCTGGTTTGGTGAAGAGTCCACCTCATGACCGGTTCACGAACGCTATTGGTGGTGGCGCTGGTGCTTTGCCTGGCGCTCGGGGCCGCATCCTGCTCCACGGCCAAGAAGAAGGCGCCGCAACGCACCACAACGACGACCACCACGACCACGACCACCTCCACCGCCCCGACATCGACCACTACGACGACCACCGTTCCACGACCCGCACCCCCGGCTGGCACCACGGTTCCGAGCGGCTTCGAGCCGGGCTCCGTGA
Source organism: Acidimicrobiales bacterium (assembly GCA_049513455.1). Taxonomy (GTDB): domain Bacteria; phylum Actinomycetota; class Acidimicrobiia; order Acidimicrobiales; family RAAP-2; genus Bog-473. Next base: position 2,762 of record JBEKWB010000171.1, on the reverse strand, counting down.
CCTTCGTCTCGGCCAGTACCGGGTTCGTGATCGGCATCGACGCATCGTGCGCCGCCGGGTCCTGCGTGGCCCTGGCCCGGACCGAGGACGCTGGATCGAGCTGGGTGGCCCTACCCGCGCCGATCGCGGGGTACGTGAACCGCTTCGAGACCACTTCCACCTCCCCGCCGGTAAGCGAGGTGCGCTTCGCCGACGAGCTCGACGGGTGGATCTATGGACCCTCGCTATTCGCCACGCATGACGGAGGTGCGACTTGGCAGCAGCTCAATCTCGGTGGATCGGTCGTCTCCCTCGAGACCTCCGGAGGATATGTCGATGCGGTGGTCTCACCCTGCACCGGTGAGCAAGAGTGCGCCGGACAACTTCGGGTGGAGCAGGCGCCCGTGGCCGGCGGTCCCTTCACCACCGTCCTGACTGGACCAACGGTCGAGTCAACAGGACTGAATTCCATGGCCCTCTCCTTGCATGCTCGCGTGGGCTTCGTGAGTTTGAGCGGCGCGAGCCCGTCAAACCAAGTTGACGTCTACGCGACGTCGAACCTTGCAGCACCCAACAGTTGGAACCCATTCCCCGACCCGTGCGCCGTCGTCCCCGGCTACGGCGTCGACACGTTCGTTGCTCCCGACACCACCCACCTCTACACCTTGTGCAGCGGGCAGGGGGCAGCGGGCAGCGTTGATAAGGAGATTGTGAAGACACAGAACGGGCAGAGCACCCCGGTGGGGACGCCCCCGCGCGGCGGTGACCCCGAGGAACTGGCGGCCACCGCGACCGGCACGCTCGTGGTCTCAGCCGCCTCAGGGGCGAGCTGGCTCTACCTGTCGACCGATGGCGGGTCCAGTTGGACAACCGCAATGACGTTCGACGATGGGGGCATCGGCTTCAACGACCTGGGCTTCACCACCTCCACTCAGGGGGTGGTCATCCACGGTGAGCCTGGCCCTCCTTCGAACTACACCAGCCAGCTCCTCATGACGACCGAGGGTGGGGCCACCTGGTCACCGGTGCCGATCGGCTGATCCGAGGTGGCGGACCAACGTCGAGCTCGGCATCGCCATGGCCGACCTCGAGAACTTCTTCTACAACCCCGCCCGACGCCACAGCTCGCTGGACTACCTCACGCGCCCAACGAAGGTGAAGATCTGCACCGCGGTCCACCTTTTGGGGTCGGTCCGGCTAGGTGGTGGATGGAGTCCGCTCACGGTTGCTCGGGATTGCTGCGGGGCGGTGCTCTTCGAGTGTGTGCCAGTCGTACATTGACACGGTCCGCCTGGGCCGCTTCTGTCCGGTCTGGAGTGGCCCCCAGCTACATCTCCGCGCGGCACAGGGGGGGAGGAGTCAGAAGCAGGATCAGACCTCGGTTACACAACCCGGTGGGCTACGGTGGCAGCAAACAGTGCAGAGCAAGGGGTCGGGTCGTGAGGTGCAATGGAGTCTGAGTCACCGGAGCCGAGTGCCGATCCGTCTGCCGCCAGGTTCGCCGAGATCGCACGGTCGCTGTGTACACAGCCCACCGTCGCAACGACGCTACAGCGGATCGTCGACATGGCTGCTGTCACACTCGACGGTTGTGATGGGGCTGGTGTATTACTTGTCACTAGTGCGGTGACACTCAAATAGCGCGCGATTGACGCACGGTCTCGAGGGCCACCCGTCCCCGTCGGACCTTGGTGATGATCTGCTTGGCCGTCTTGGTCCAGATGAACGGAATGGGGTCCTCGTTGTGAAGGGCGATGTAGTCCTCGATGGCTTCGACGAGTTCAGGAACGCTGCCGAAACTGCCCCGCCGGATCCTTTTGGTCGTGATCGCTCCGAACCACCGCTCGACCATGTTCAACCAGGATGAGCTCGTCGGCGTGAAGTGAAAATGGAAACGCTTGTGCTTTTCCAGCCACGCCACTACGTCGGGGTGCTTGTGGGTGCCGTAGTTGTCCAAAATGACGTGGATCTCTTTGCCCCGGGGGACCTCCCGGTTGATCAGGCGCAAGAAGGCCAAGAACTCCTCGTGGCGATGCCGTGAGAAGCACTGGCCGATGAGCTCGCCGGTGAGGACATTGAGGGCGGCGAACAAGGTGGTCGTGCCGTGGCGCTTGTAGTCATGGGTAATGGTCCCTGGGCGTCCCTGCTTCATGGGCAGGCTCTTTTGGGTGCGATCGAGGGCCTGGATCTGGGACTTTTCATCGAATGAGAGGACAATGGCACCATCGGGTGGGTTCATGTACAGGCCGACGACGTCGATCAACTTGTCCTCGAAGTCCGGGTCGTTCGAGACCTTGAACGTCTTGACCAGGTGAGGTTTGATCCCTCGGGCCTGCCACTCGCGCTGGACCGTTGTGCGTGAGAGCCCGCAGTGATCGGCCATGGTGCGATTCGACCAGTGGGTGGCATCAGGCGGCGTGGTCTGCAACGTGTCGCTGATCATCTGGTCGATCTGTTCTTGGGTGATAACCGGTTTGCGACCCCGGCCCTCGTGCACCTCACCCACCCAGTCGACCCCGTCTGATTCGAAGTGGCTCCGCCACTGGAGCACCGTCGAACGTGAGACTCCCAGAGCCTCGGCGATGCTCGAGTTCGCCACACCGTCACCAGCCATCAACAGGCCCTTGGCTTCCCTCACGGCCCGGTGCGGCAAGGAGATGCTTGCTGCGATACCTTCGAGCGCGGTGCGCTCCTTCTTGCTCAGGTGTAGTGGTGGCGCAGGTGGACGGGCCATGAACCCATCCTACACCTATTGCGCGATTATTTACGTGTCACCACACTAG
>JBEKWB010000170.1:0-6213 GCA_049513455.1 Acidimicrobiales bacterium | reverse complement strand
AAGGGGCTGACGAGAGGAGAGCAATGACATGAAAGGTCTAGATGGTCGTCATCGGGATCGGGACGGCCGGATCCAGAAGAAGCGAAGTGACACCAAGATGAAGAATCTGAAGCCTGACTATCCAGAGCTGAAGAACTTCGGCAACGAATCCACGCTGGGTGAGGTGTGTGAGAGGCAGGGCGTGGCTGACCTTGATCAGCTGCTTAGGAAGCAGCGACAGAAGTAGGACGAAGCGGCAAAGTTGTCGCGCCTGTCCCCGATCGCCGGTTATACAGGTGATCCGTTCCCCGGATCATCTCCACTCCGGTCCGCCTCGCCCTCGCTGGTGGCCAAGTCTCCCTGGCCGTAGAAACTGGCCGTGATATCCAGGAACTGCTTGGCAACGGCCTGGCACTCGACGCAGATATACGCCTTGCGATCGTTGCTGAACGTTCCGATGCCCTTGGGGTACCCACAGAACGAACAGACGGGCAACGCCGGACCCACGGCTTCCATGTCCATATTGTGCCCGACGTGCGCAAAGGGTTGCGCCGATGTTCGCTGGTCTCCTCGAAATAGGAGGAACCACATGACAGCGAACATGACAACGACGACGCTGGTGACGGCCGCCGAAGAGGATCCCTTCGATCAGGCCCAGATGGCAGCGGCTGCCTACCTCGCCCGCTACAGCGGACGCACCCTCGAGACCTACCGCTACGACGTGCGAGTCTTCTTCCAGTGGTGCGCCGACGTGGGTCTGGCCGTGCTCGAAGCGACCCGACCCCACATCGAGCTATGGCGGGCCGATATGGAGCAACGAGGTCTGGCGGCCTCGACGATCGACCGGCGCCTCTCAACCATCTGCGGGCTCTACCGATTTCCCCACATCGACGGACGGATCGCCGCCAACCCGGCTCAGTACGTCCGCCGTCCAAAGGTCTACCCGAGCGAAGTGAGGGGACTCGACCGAGGCGAACTCGGCACGTTCCTCTTCACCGCTGAGCGCTATGACCGCGACCACGCCGCCCTGGCGATGCTGCTCGGCCTCAACGGGCTCCGGGTCAGCGAGGCCTGTGCCACCAACGCCGAGGACCTGGGCTTCGACCGGGGGCACCGGACACTGCGGATCATCGGCAAGGGCAACAAGCCGGCCGTCATTCCCTTGGTCCCGCGGGTGGCCCGCACCATCGACCTGGCCATCGGTGAGCGCAGCGAGGGTGCGATCCTGCATCGCCACGACGGGTCACGACTCGACCGGCGAACGGCACACCGCTGGGTGCGTTCCATTGGCAAGAAGGCCGGGCTCGGCGACGTCCACCCCCACATGTTGCGAGGTGCCTTCATCATGGCAGCGCTCGATGCCGGCGTACCGCTTCGTGATGTCCAGATTGCCGCCCGCCACGCCGACCCGAGGACCACGACCATCTATGACCGTCGCCGGGAGAACTTCGACCGTCATGCGGCCTACGTCGTGGTCGCCTTCGTGGCCGGCGGGTAGGGTCGATCTGCCGGACGAATGGTGCTCAGGGCCCGATGTCGACGCCGCGAGTCGCCGCCAAGGCCCGGGCCACGTCACCCGAGGATCGACCAGTCCGCTCGGCGGCGATCCGCAGGTAAATCACGAGGGCGCAGAAGCTATAGGACCATAGGTCGTTGTTCCGCCACCACCCCACCTCGCCCAACAGGTCCGGATATACACCGGCGCGCATCATGGCTGCTGCCGAGAGGGCGTAGTGGCTCTTGTGGTGCTGCTCTTTCCCGCTGAAGGGATGCTCAGGGAGGTAGCGCTCCCTGATCTCTTCGTAGTCGATTGGCTCAGCGGTTGTCGCACCGGACTCCGCTATCGCCTCGGCCGCCAGCTCGAGGAGTTCCTCAGCCGGGAACGTGTCGTTCTCAGGGTGCAGGTCTGCAAGCTTGGCCGTGATCTCAGCGAACCCCTCGTCCCCGATCAAGCCAGCAAGGGTGAGGCGAACCGCTTCATCTCTATCTACCTGCGTCGGTTGTTTTTGCCGGGCCACCCCTACAACCGTAGATCCCCGGGGCGGAGAACCGCTCGTATGTTCGGAGGCCCTAACAACGACAAGGAACCGGCGTACGGGGCGCCCCTCGACCCATCTCGCTGACCACGACCTGACGGACCTGCAGACCCGAGCCCGACGTATCCTGATCGGGTGAAGGTCGTGCCCTACGTACTCCTAACCGTACTCACGCTGGCCGCCGGTCTGGGGGCGTTCTTGGGGGTGACTGAGTCGCCGGCGACGCATTCCGGTGCGGTACTGGAACTGGTGGGGCCATGTTCTACTAACGCTGCGCGCAATGTGGCGAACGCCCCCTGTCTTCAATGGGACTTCCGTGGGCATCATTGGCGACTGCTGCAAACCCAGACCCATCTGGGTCCCGGACGGGCTGTGCCCGCATCGCCTGCTGAGTCCGAGGCCCAACCGCCACCCGGAGCGACCATCCCAACCTGCACCGCTTCACAACTCTCCGTCGGTGGACGCCTAGCAGCAGGAGCAGGGACATCGGTCGGCGGACTTTCACTCACCAATACCGGCGCGTCGAACTGCGAGCTAGGCGGCTACCTCAGTCTTGCGATTCTCGACAAAGAAGGAGCGGCGCTCTATGTGAAGACAACTCAGAACCCACTGCCTCCCCCAGCGCCAAACCCAGCGAACGTCGTATTGCCAGCCAAACAAGCCAATGCGGCCCAGGATTTTGTTATGTGGTTCAACTGGTGCGGAGCCAACCCCAGTCCGATCACGGTGACACTTACTTTGCCAAATGGCGGGACTCTTGTGGTGCCTCCACATCCGGGTCCGGGTAGCGATCCCCAGTGGTTGATTACACAAGAAGCGGCGGCAGGTCAGAGGTGCAGCACTCCGGGGGCGGACCAATCGAGGCTTACATGACCGGATATTGGGTGGAGGCGCGCAGGCGGCTCCGGAAGCTGGCACTTTTTGCGGCGGTTCTGGCGAGTGGCCTCGTTGCATCGAGCTGGGTAGCGAGCGGATCGTACGCCAGCGGCGACAAGTCGGTTTTGTCGGCAAATCAGGTGAGTGAGGCTCTCAAAGCTGCTCAATCCATCACCCATGTACCGGCCGATCTGACACCGAAGCTGTCGAACCTGAACGACATCGAGGTTCTGGACAACGGTGACTGCCCCGCGCACTACACGGCGCCAAACGTTGGGATCGATGCGCTTCATTTTGGAGAATGCACCTACGGGGATCCCACGGGAGCACGCCTCCTGGACATATTCGGGGACGGTCTCGCCGGCACGTGGTTGACGGCTATCAGGTACGCGGCAGAGCGCACGGGCTGGCGAGTGCGGATCTTCTATTTTCCCGCGTGTCCCGCCCCGGACCTCACGTTCTATTCGGTGGATACCGATAGCCCCAACTACGCGTGCAATGAATTCAGAACGGCCGCCATTGCGGCAATTCGCCAGACACACCCGGCCATGGTTGTAGTGACGAGTTCGACCCTCCAACATGTGACCCGACATCTCCTCGTAACCTCGGCGCAGTGGAAAGCCGGGTACAGCAAGACACTCTCGCTGCTCAAGATGTCGGGTACGCAATTGGTCGTCATGGGGGATATCCCTTACTTGACCCAGGACGACCCGGTCTGCCTTGTGACCCATGAGTCCGACGTTCAGGCATGTGCGACCCCTTTGTCGGTTGCCGAGACGGGCGTGTTGACATCGGCCGAAAAGCAGGCTGCGAAAGCTAATGGAGCCGAATACATCAACCCCGCACCATGGATCTGCTCGAAAATCTGCGAGCCCATTGTAGGAAACATCCGCGTCTACAACGATCAATACGATCTCAGCGCGACCTACGCGAAATCCCTGAGCGGGGTAGTGCAGACGGCTTTGAAGCTGACACCGGCACCCACGACGCCAACTAGCGGGTACTCGTTGGTGGCCTCCGATGGAGGCGTCTTCAGCTTCGGTGATGCCGCGTTCTATGGCTCCGAGGCGGGCGCGCACCTGAACGCGCCGATCGTGGGTATCGCGTCCACTCCCAACGGACTCGGCTACTGGCTCGTCGCCTCCGATGGAGGCGTCTTCAGCTTCGGTGATGCCGCGTTCTATGGCTCCGAGGGCGGGACACCGCTGAACGCGCCCATCGTCGGCATTGCCGCCACTCCCACCGGCAAGGGTTACTGGCTGGCGGCGTCTGACGGTGGGATTTTCACCTTCGGTGACGCGACGTTCTACGGCTCCGAAGCAGGCACTCCCCTAAGCGCACCCGTCGTGGGGATTGCAACGACGCCCGACGGGCTCGGCTACTGGCTCGTCGCTTCGGACGGCGGCGTTTTCACCTTCGGTAAGGCCGTGTCCACGGCTCCGAGGGAGGCACCCCGCTCAACGCTCCGATCGTAGGGATTGCGTCGACCTCTGATGGAGGGGGCTACACGTTGGTCGCTTCGGACGGTGGGACCTTCAACTTTGGTGACTCCGTTTTCTATGGCTCAGAAGCCGCAACGCACCTCAACGCACCGGTCGTCGGCGTTTGGTGAAACCCAGATGACGGGATCGGATGATGCTCCGCCGAACACCTGATCAGCCCCCCGGTCCCGGTCAATGTTCGGGGCGACCCTTGGATGCCCTGTTCGATGAACATTGGGGACAGCCGTCTCGATCAAAATCGGGGTCGAGGCCGCTGGGGGAATGCTCGCTATTGAGAGGTTGCCAGTGGCGACCGGTGCGCGTGAATGCCGGTTCTCGGATCCCGTGTGTGCGACGATGTGACACCCATGGAGGCGACCAATCAAGAACCGCCGCTCTCCCCGTCTCCTCCGGAAGCCGCCGTGGCACAGCGCCCTCCCCGACGAGGCATCAATGCGATGGCGCTCGTGGTCCTCGTGATCCTTGTCTTAATTGTCCTCTACGTGAGTCTCAGCGACGGCATCGATTACGTCCATGGATTTGGGAAGGCCTGTCTGGTCATCCATGACGGTTGGCACTTTCACGCAAGCTGCAGTTCGGTCAGTTCGCCTAGCCCCTAACTTTCCGCAGTTCTGGCGTGCGCTGCGACCCTGTCTGGCGAAATACAGAAACCTTGCCACGGCGCAGGTGCTCTTTCGCCAGCACCTGCAGGGTGTCCCCCTGGCCCGGCGTTTGGGGGCAGGTGGAACGGACGCCGTGCGGCGCTTTCACCGAATGTGAAATGGTGAACAAGTCATGTCGATCGAGAGCACCCGCGAGCTGGCCGAGCAACAGGTCCGTGACCTGCTCGGCATAGACGCCAACACGACCCAACTCTTCAATCTAGCCGCCAAGACGTTCGGACATATCCACGCTGATCGCTGTAGGGAACTGGCGGGTTGGGCTCGGCTGACCCGGCGCTCGATGGCTTGTTCCTCGGTGGCTGAGGTGATCGCCGCGAGTCGACGTCTCGAAGCGAACTGGTGGGAGGTCGAGCGCGATCACATGAACGTCCTTGGCCACTGGGAACTCGGCGGCACGCCGCAAGCTCTGTTGGAACGTGGTTCGGATCCTAAGGATCTTCTTGCAGTCGGATCGTCATTGGGGTTGCTTGGTTCATGGGCATGCGATGACGCCGCTGACGCCGAATGGGGGCGCCCTGTCGACTTCATCGATATGAACGACCAGCGCCCGAACGATCGAGTGCGGCTCCCCGAAGGCGTCCGGGTCGGCGACCGTCTGCTCGTGACTTATGAACCAGGCTGCCGAATCTGGCTCGACGTTGTTGAGCACAACGCTGAAGATCCCGCGCTCGAGAACCTCGGCCTACGAAGGGGTCGACTAGGAAGCGTCCTGGTTGGCGACTATCTCAGTTGTGAGGCGGCAAACGCAGGCTGGGCTTGGGGCATGGCGACAAATGGTGGTCCGGTGCGCCTCCCCGGGGAAGATCCGGGCACTCCCTCTGATCCGTTCAATCGCCTCATTCCCCAATCGGTCGCGCTACGTCTCTACGACGAAGCCGGGGAACTTGGCGCCCCGGTCGAGGTGCTAGGAGAACCTTGGAAAACAAACGGGGAACTTCTCGAAGCTGCCATACGTCTTGGCTGGCCCTACCCGGATTCGGTATGGCATAGGTGGTGTCGTACCGTTGATGAAGTCGTCGATGGGATCAGTCCCTAACCGGCGACGCTCCTATCAATGTCAAGCCCCAATTTTGGCGCTCCGGGGTAAAGACAGCGGACACAACAATGACGAGCCACTCATGGAGGGCATGCTCTTACTAAGTCACGCGTCTTTGGGGA
>JBEKWB010000169.1:0-6274 GCA_049513455.1 Acidimicrobiales bacterium | reverse complement strand
TACTCGCCCCCACGGCCCTACGAGTTACTTGAGTCCAAGCCGCTCGATCTCACGCTGGACGTAGCGGAGAGCCTGAGATGGCGTCGGCTCGTCCCATTTTTCAGGGAAAGTAACCTCGAACTTCTCCATGGACAGGTCAAACACCCAACGAGGTGGCGTCTTATCCCACCGAGTATTCGCACCCCACAGCTCGTATGCGATCCTCAGCCCGTCAATGTCGGCCGTGGCCATCGGTCACCTTCCTCTCGTGCCGCCACCCGGCAGCGTCGGGCGCGTACGAAACCCGCGTCATGAGGCAGGGACAGTTCCGGAGTTCGGAAGATACCCTGCGCACACCGGGGCCGTCGTCGTGGCCACGAACCCGTTCTTCTCCGCCTTCATGTACCAGCCGCAGGACTCGGGCAGATTGTGGCCGAAGATCGTCGCGAAGTCGATGGTGGCGGGAAGAAGGCCGTTGCCATTGTAGGACTTGACCTGGCGCAGGACCTTTATCACGTCGGCGCTGGTGGGACTCTTGCCTGCCAGCTCCAGGCCCTTGATCATGAGGTCGGCGCCCAGCCAGCTCTCGTAGATGTTGTAGGTGGGAAAATCCGACGGCGCGCGGTGAGCGTACTTCTGCAGCGCAGCGGCCATCTGCACCGTGCCGGCATCGGGGATGGAGAACGGGCGGAATTCGGCGGTGAAGTAGACGCCCTGTACCGCCTTCCACACGGTCGAGTGGATGATGTCGGGCTCGTACCCGGTGGGGAACGACACGACCTTCAACCTGACCCCCGTCTGCTCCAAAGCGGTAAGCAGGGCGAAGTTGGAGTTATTGTCCATGGTCCCGTAGAGCGCATTGACGTCCGCCGACTTGGCTGCCAGCGCCTCGGTCGTGAACGCCACACCTCCGAAGGGGATCGAGGTGTCGAGCACCCCCACCTTCATGCCGACGTGCTTCGCTGCGATCGCGGTATCGCTCGCAGCCCGTGAGGAGGAAGAAGAGATGGCGTAGCCATACGTGCCGAGGACGGTGCCTCCGTGGCTCTTCAGGAAATTGGCGAGACCGATGTTGATGGGATACGTCGGGTCGATGCTTCCGACGTCTGAGGCGAACATGTTGGTGTTCGGTTGCTCCCCCCACTCCGGGCCGTCGAAGCTGCCACCGGTGACCGGTATGCCCGCCTTCTGCGCGTACTTGTAGGCGGCGAAGAAGAACGGCGTGTCGTTCACGATACCCACGACGCCCTCGGAGATGGCCTGCTGGACCGCCGTGACCACGGTCGTCAGGCTGCCCTGGTCGTTGATCACGATGGGGTCGATCTTGCGCCCGTTCACGCCGCCTTCGGCGTTCTGCAGGTCAATGCGGGCCAGGAATCCCTGCGCCGATGTCGAGAACTCGGAGGCCGCTATCCCCGTCTCCGACGTGATGAGCGCGATCTTGATCGGCGAACCCGCAGCCAGCGCCAGGCCGGACGGGACGACGAGCGTTGCCGCCAAACCCGCTGTTCCGGCCATCGCTACGACTGCAGCTTTGACACGACGACGAAAGCCCACGTGGTCCCCCAAGTTGCAATTCATGGCGCCGACTAAGCCCTCGGCAGGCGTTTTCGTTACCTACGACTATCACCACGCTACGGTCTCATGCGGACATCGTCAATGGCGGGCCCGTCGATGTCGACGAAACCCCGCAACACTGGCCTCATGTGACGACGGAAGATGATGTACCCTCAGGCACTATCGCCCATTGTCCGAACGAGGAACGGGGGAAGCCTTGGCTCACGGCAGAGCGGCCAGCAGTACTGGCCGCGATTGCGATCGAGGCAGGCGGGGAGGGGCTGAATGCTTCAGTACGTGATCGCCGGGCTAGTGCTCGGAGGGATCTACGCCATCGCCTCCGCCGGTCTGGTCATCACCTATGTCTCCTCGGGCATCTTGAACTTCGCGTTCGGCGCGCTGGCCTACTTCGTGGCGCGCTTTTACTACTACCTGAACGTCCAGCAGGGTTGGGGCATCCCCTACGCCGCGGCACTATCGATCCTCATCACCGGCCCGGTGCTGGGCATCTTTCTCTACCTGGTGCTCTTCCGGTACCTGCGCCTCTCTTCGCCCCTGGTCAAGGTTGTGGCCACACTCGGTCTCCTGGTCGCCATCCCCGCCACGAGCACGTTGATCTTCGGCACTCAAGCCATCCAGTCGGCGCCGGGTCTCGCTCCCGAGCCCGTCAGGGTCTTCAATTTCTTGGGCGTGGCGGTGACGATGGACCAGATCATTGTGTACGCCTGTGTCGTCACCACCGTGGCGCTCGGCTCCGTCATCCTGCGGTACACCGATGTCGGGCTGAAGGTGCGGGCCATGGTGGATTCTCCCGCCATGACCGCGCTGTCGGGCACCAGTCCCACCGCAGTGTCGATCGGGGTGTGGGCGGTGAGCACGTTCTTCGCCGGGCTGGCCGGCGTGCTGGCCGCACCCATCATCGGCCTCGATCCCAACAACTTCACGCTCCTCATCGCGGCCGCCTTCGCCGCCGTCATCGCGGCCAAGTTCCGCAGCCTGCCCATTGCGGTCGCGGTGGGAGTCGCCATGGGCGTGGCCACGTCGCTCATTCAGCGCTACCTCCCACCCTCCAGCAGCTGGACCGCCGAGATAATCGATGCCGTGCCGTTCATGTTCATCGCCGTGTTCCTGGTGTACAACAACCTGGTCCGCCGTGACCCCAATGTCGAGTTTGAGCGCGTGGGGGGCCCGCTGGACCGGGCCATCATGCCCCATGGGGCGAGCCAGCTCGCCGGCTCGGCGTCGAGCACCCTCGACAAGGGATCCCTCGGCCGCCTCGGGAAATTCGCCGGGCCGATGGTGCTCATGGTGGTCGCGGCGCTGTTGCCCGTCCTCGTACGGGGATTCTGGGTGGGCCTCGTGGCCCAAGCCTTCGCCTACGGCATCATCTTCTTGTCCTTCACGCTGGTGACGGGGGAGGGGGGCATGATCTGGCTCTGCCAGGTCACCTTCGCCGGTGTCGGAGCCCTCACCGCGTCGCAGCTGGCCACCGCGCACGGGTGGCCGGTGCTGGCGGCCATTGCCGCCGGCGGGTTGGTGGCGCTGCCCATGGGTCTCATCATCGGCTTTTTGACCATCCGCCTCGGTGACCTCTACGTCGCACTGGTCACCTTGACTTTCGGCCTGCTGATGGAGAATCTGGTGTTCAGCTTGGGGATCTTTCAGAACCTGGGACTGGGGGTGAACATGGGTCGGCCGTCCTTCGCCGTCTCGGACCGCGCATTCGCCTACCTGTGCCTGGCCGCCTTCGCCATCGTGGCCCTGTTCATCGCGAACCTTCGGCGCTCCACCACCGGCCTGGCGCTGAACGCCGTGCGCTGGAGCCCGTCCGGTGCGCGGACGCTCGGTATCAGCGTCGTGCAGATGAAGATCATCGTGGCCGGCCTGGGTGCGCTGGTGGCCGGCGTCGGCGGCGGATTCCTCGTCGCCGCCCAGACCACCGCCCTGCCCGGCAACTTCGAGACCTTCCTCGGAGTGGTGTGGCTTGCCGCGCTGGTGACGGTGGGGGTGCGCTCCAACGTCGCCGCGCTGCTCGCCGGCGTCTCCCTCGCCCTGTTGCCCGCGCTCGCCCTGGCCTACCTTCCTGCCTGGACGGGGCAGATCCCGGCCCTGCTGTTCGGGCTCGGGGCCATCGGCGTGGCCAAGTTCCCCGACGGGAGCCTGGAGCAGGCCGGCGAGATGTTCCGCCGCCGGCTGCTCGGCCTGGCTACACATCGGTCGCCGCCGCCGGGAGGCGAATTCGTGATGGCCGGAGGTAGGCTGGTCGACGCCGGCGCCGGCGACGGTGCCCGATCCCCCGAGGTCGAGGAGGTGCCCACATGAGCACCGGCATGGTTGCCGGTGCCGCCCGGCCGGCCACCACGCCTTCGGACGTTCCGGCGCTGGCAGCGACCGGGATCACCGTGCAGTTCGGTGGCCTGTTGGCCCTGTCCGACGTCAGCCTGGAGGTGCCGCCCGGCACGATAGTCGGCCTGGTGGGGCCCAACGGAGCCGGCAAGTCCACTCTGTTCGCCGTGCTCTCGGGACTCTTGCGGGCTGACGCCGGCCTCGTCTACCTGCACGGCGTGGACGTCACCAACGCCAGCCCCCAGTTGCGCGCCCGACATGGGATGGCTCGCACATTCCAGCAGCCCGAGCTGTTCATGGGCCTGAACGTCCGAGAGCACGTCGTGCTGGCCCACCGGGTCCGGTTCTCCCGCCAGCGGTTGTGGCGTGACATGCTCGACCCTCGAACCCTGCGCGCGCCGCCGCGTGCAGAGTACGAGCGCGTGGACGCGCTGCTGGAGCTGCTCGACCTGACCCACGTGGCGCGGGCACCGGTGGGTGGGCTGCCCTTGGGCACCAGCCGCCTCGTCGAGGTCGCGCGGGCACTCGCCACCCGCCCGGACATAGTGCTACTCGACGAGCCGCTGTCGGGCCTGGACACACGGGAATCCGAGAACCTGGCATCGGTCTTCCGAAAGGTCGTCGACAGCGACGATCAGCAGGTGTCGTTGCTCATGGTCGAGCATGACGTGGCAACCGTGCTTGCCCTGTCGAGCCGGATCCTCGTGCTCGACTTCGGTCAGCTCATCGCCTCCGGCACGCCGGAGGAGATCCGCAGCAACCCGTCCGTCCGATCCGCGTATCTAGGCGATGAGGACACCACGGTTGAGAGGAATGGACAGAGGAATCCATGACCGAGCCGCTGTTGGTGGTCGAGAATCTCGACGTTCGCTACGGTCCCTCTCAAGCGTTGTTCGGCGTCTCCCTCGAAGTGGCGGCCGGGTCGGTGACTGCCGTGCTGGGTGCGAACGGCGCAGGCAAGAGCACCCTGGCCCGGACGATCTCGGGACTCGTTCCCGCCGCAGGAGGCCGGGTGCTCTTCGACGGGCACGCGGTGAACGGGCGCCCGGCCCAGCACATCCGCAGGCTCGGCATCACCTACATCCCCGAGGGCCGCGGCATCTTTCCCGGACTGTCGGTGATCGACAACCTCCGCATGGCGGTGGGTCAGGAGAAGCGGAACGAGCGGGCAGCCGCCATAGAACGAGCCATCGAGCTCTTCCCGATGCTCGGCCACCGGCGCCTGCAACAGGCTGGCAGCCTCTCGGGCGGCGAGCAGCAGATGCTGGCCCTGGCTCGGGCCCTGGCGGTCCCGCGGCGCCTGATCATCGCCGACGAGATGTCACTCGGCCTGGCTCCCATGATGGCGGAACGGGTGTTTAAAAGCCTCGCTGAGGCCTCCGAGCGCGGCATAACCATCGTGCTCATTGAGCAGTTCGTCCACCGGGCGCTGGCGCTGGCCGACAGCTGCGTGATCCTCACGAGGGGGCGGGTCGGGTGGTCGGGTCCGGCCACCGAGGCGCGCCAGGAGGTCCTCGACCGCTACCTCGGGAAGGCCGACCAAGCGACTACGACCACTGTGTAGCGACGGGCGGGATGACGACGGGCCTTGTCGGGCGCCCGCTACGTGCGACGGGCGTGACGGGCCACGGTGGCGTCTTCGGCAAGGCGACGCCGAGCATGTAGGGTCCATTTATTCGTTCAATGCCCTGACCTGGAGCTTCACGGGGCGCCAGCGTGTGGGTACGACCATCGGTGAAACGGGAGGGTCGAGGCTCGTCGAGGTGCCTACCTCTGGTGCCACCGCACCGCCTCTTTTCCAGCAGCTCAATACGTTCGTCCAGGTCACGAGTCCGGATGACGTTCTCGGCACGCACAGGTTACCGAGAGTTGAAGCATGGCGCGCCAGTGCGCCGACGAGTGCCTCGTTGCCGTCCGCTGCCGGCGCCACGTTGCGCACAGTGTGGGGGATCTGGTCGATCTGCCCCCCGACCTTGCTAGCGGACTCGAGCACTACGACGTCGAGCTGGATGTCGAAGCACTCGATCGCTGCGCTCACGCCTGCTGCCCCTGCTCCGATCACGACCACGTCGTGGAGTGCTTCGACTCGCACGAGCCCACACTACGGCCATGCTCGGGACCTGTGGTGCTGAGAGCGTCATCCAGGATCAATCGAGATCACCAGCGGACCGACTTGGTTACCGCCCAACGTCGTCCCGAGGGCGCCTCAATTGCAAACACTTTTTGGCAATGTGCCGAAGAAGCGAAAGGTGGCCGCTGAATAGCTAAAGTGGCTGGGGTGAAATGCATTGGGTTCCGTCGTGCCACTGGGCGCGCGCGGACGAGGTGCCTGTCAGTGGCACCGACGAGAGATATCCGGTTAGGGCTATGCAGCCGCTGGAGCGATGCTGAC
>JBEKWB010000168.1:0-6407 GCA_049513455.1 Acidimicrobiales bacterium | reverse complement strand
TTCGGCGTGTCCTGGTTGGAGATGTTGTTGGCGATTGTCTGTTGCTGATCGACGACCGCATCGAGCGCGAACTGCAAGATCCCGATGGACTCGGCGGCATCTGCCACAGCCGTGCTCCTCCCTGCGTTTGAGGGTGTTCGCCGTCCTGGCCCGATGCTGAGCGTTCCCTGCTCGCCACTCTCTACGGCCCACGGGTCACCAGAGTTGAGGGGAGGAACGAAATTTCTCGGCGAAGGCCCTCGCTTCGGAAGGGCCCCGTCTACGGGTCGTCAGATCGGGGTGTCGATGTACCGCGGCAGGGGCTGCTCACGGGGAGCATTGAGGCGGATGGCGGAGGGCCGGCGCTGTTCGATGATCGACATGCGCGCGACCACCTCCTCCGCCAGGAGGTCGTAGCCGGCGGCGAGCGCGAGGGCTGCGCTCCGGCATTCGGCGGGGATCGGACCACCGGGCCGCGCGGGCGGCGCGGGCGGAGGTGCGCCGCGCTCGGCCGTCCTGCGTGCGTCCTTCAGGTAGGCCGATGCCGCATGGAGGTACTCAGCCCATGTGGGAGGAGGCATCGGCTCGTTCATTGGCATTCACCGCCTTGCGCCACGCCTCGTGGATCGGCCGGATCAGGTCGGCACATTCCTGGACCAGGGCGGCGTCCTTTTCCAGATTCGCCTTGATCAGGTGCGCCTCCAGGAAGATGTACACCGCGAGCAGCTCGTAGGCGCCTTGGAATCCGTCAGGATCCAGGGCGCTGCGCAGCATCCGGACGATCTTCTGGGCATGTTGGAGGTGCTCGTTCGCCGCCTTGTTGTCACTCGCCTCGAGCGCCACCTCGGCACGGGCGATGTCCACTGACATGCGGTCACAGAGCATGAGCAGGAGCAGCGGCCCGTTCGCGGTTTGCACCGCATGGCGCTGGTACGCGGAGGCAGCGTTCTGATCGGACATCGTCGCGCTCCACACCCAGCGCCTGACGAGGAGCCATTGCCCGAAGAGGAGGTCGACGACCCCGACAGTGAGGAAAGACCTGATGAGGACGACGACGAAGAGCTGGAGGAATCGGTCAGGAACTGGCTCTCCGATGAGAGTTGGGCCAAGGTCTCCTCCAGGTGGGTGAACTCCTGGGTCAAGGTCGCTTGTTGGGTACTGACGAGCTGCTGTTGGAGCGCGACCTCCCCCGTCACGTTGCTCAGCGTGCTCTTCAGGCCGCTGATGGTGTCGGCGATCTGCCCACTTGGGCTGATTGTCGATTGCTCGGCCAGGTTGGCGAGCCCCTGCGCCATGCCCGGCTGGTAATCGACGGTACCGAGCGCCGAAGGCGATGTGATGCCCGGGGTTGTGATCTGGAGGACCAAGCCGTCCGCGGGGCTGCCCGCATGGGACAGGGACAGGATCTGTCCGGACCCGGTAGCTGCTTGCCCATCAATGGTTCCCGCGACATCGGTTCCCGCATACGTGCTCCCCGAGGTGGTGACGCCGAGCTGGTCGCTCCCCGAGGTGGTGACGCCGAAGGTGGCGGCCGACCCATAGTCGGCGGAGTTCAGCTCGACCTGGTAGGAGCCCGCGGAGCCACTAAGTGAGGCCGAGACGTCGATCCCAGCGGCGGCCAGGGCGCCGTTGAGCCCGCTGATCACGCCGGCGACGCTCTCGCCGGCCGACACGGCGTAGGTGGCGCTGTTCGAGCCCGAGGACACCGTATAGCTTTCGGCTGCACCCATCGCCGAGGTCGGAGCGGCGAACACCGACGATCCCGTATCGACGGCCTGGGCCGCCGACTGGCTGATCGATATGGCATAGTCTCCCGGTACCGTGCCATCGGTCGCGCCGGCGACGCTGACCTGACCATCGTATGCAGAGCCCGACGGGGAGAACGTGCCCCCCTCGGTGAACATCGCCTGGACGGCGGCCGGGTTCTTGTCGTAGGCCGCTTCGAAGGCACTCTGATTGAAGGTGATGGTGCCTGACGAGGTGATGGCCAACCCGGCGGACTCCCCGGCCGTCCCGTCCGAACCCGAGCCCGAGGCCCCGACGGCGCGGCCCACAATGGACAGCACCTGCTGCGCCAGTTCGGTCAGCGACGTCTGGCCGTTGAGAGGGGCGGCAGTGTTGGTCGACTGGTCGTACGCCGTATCGGTCGAGATGCTGGAAAGCACCTGGTTCGCCGCGCTGACGAGGGCAGATACCTGGCTCACCACCTGGGAACCATCCGGTGAGACCGTGATGGTGACCGGGGTGGCGCTCACCTGCGCCAGGTTCACGCCGAGGCCCGGCAGCAGGCCGGTCACGGTGTTGGTCGGGGAGGTGACCTCGAAGCCCCCGGTCCCGCCGATCGAGACGATGGCGTCCTGGGCTGCGGTCGTCGTCTGCAGGGCCCCGAGGGACGAGCCGGAGAAGGCCTGCGTGTCGACGGTCGCCGCTCCGGCCGTTCCCGTGCTGTTCGACGTCACCTCCAGCGCGTACTCGTTGGTGCCGACCTGGAGGGCGGTGGCCGTGACCCCGGCATCCGCCCCGTTGATACCCGCGACCACGGAGGAAAGGGAGCCATCGCCGACGGAGACGTTCTGGGCGGTCATGGTGCCGACGCTCAGCCCGCCGGAGATCTCGGCCGTCACGGTGCCACCGGCTCCCGAGTTGAGTGTGACCTGCGTGGTGCCGGTTCCCGCGATGTCGTTGACCGTGGTGGTCGTCCCGTCCACGTCAATCTGACCGTCGGTCCCGTAGACTGTCGAGCCACTTGAGAGACCCAGTTCGCCGAGGGCCGAGCCACCGGTGACCTGCAGGGACGCCGTGCTGCCCTGTTGCGTGGTGGCGATCGACAGCTTCCCGCTCGAGCTCACCGAGACGCTGAGCGCTCCACCGGACCCCTGCATGATCGCCTGAGCCAGCTGGGCCGGGGTGTAGGTCCCCGACGCGATGGTGACCGACAGCGGGCTCCCGTTGACGTTCACATCGAGCTGGTCGTTCGCGCTCGTGATCGTCGAACTCGCGGCGAGCGGCGTGCCTGCCGACACGGTGGCACCGGCCGAAGCCTGGGTGACGCTGATCGAATGGGTCCCGACCGAGAGGCCCGATCGGCCCGAGAACGAGGCCAGGCCGAGTGCCGATCCCCCCGAACCGACCAGGACATTGCCCGACGCCACCACGTCGTCGGTCGAGGCCACGGTGCCTTGGGATATCTGCGTCGATCCGGTGGCCAGCTGATCCACCGCCAGGGTGACCGAGCCGGCGGCCGATCCTGAGGAAATGGTACCGGTGGCGATTGCAGAGTTCGACGAGCTGGCCGAGAATGCCTCGTCGTAGGCCGCCGGATCCGCCAATGCGTCGGCGGACTGCTGCAAGGTCAGCAGCTGGGAATTGATGGTCTGGTAGTCGGAGATCTGCGTAGTGAGGGTGGACTGCTGGGTCTGGAGGGCAACCAGCGGCTGCTCGCGCACCTGCATTTCGGCGCTGATGATCTCCGAGGTGTTGAGACCCGACTCCAATCCGCCGAAGCTCACCGGTGTGGTTGTCATCTGCCCTACTCCACTGTTGGTCTCGTGCGTGTCCTGCGGTGCGTTCCCACGCCCCGTGAGTGCACCCCCGCCCCGTTCCGGGGATCGGGGATGCACTCAGCGGCGCGATGCTTCTGTTGCCCCGGACCTCATTGTCCAGGGCCGCCGACTACAGGTTCTGGAGGAGCTTCTCCGCCAGGCTCGGCAACTGTTCGGCCTGGGCCAGGACCGAGACACCCGACTGCTCGAGGATCTGGTCCGAGGCAAACGTCGACGTCTCCTGGGCGACGTTGACGTCGACCAGGTTGGCGTGGGCCGATTCAATGTTCTGCTGCGCCGTGGTGAGGTTCGACGCCAGCGAGGTGATCTGGTTCTGGGTGGCACCGACGTTGGCAGCCTGATCGGCCACGGTGGCGATGGCCGACTGCACGGCGGTCATGGCCGCTTCGGCTGCGGCCACGGTGCCGATGCTGATGGCGACGCTGTCCACACCCAGCGCGGTCGAGTCCGATGCCGCGATCGTGATGATGACCTGGTCGCTCGCGCTGTTGTACGGTCCCACCTGGAACGTCTCGCCCGCGTACGTCCCGCCCAACAGGGGGGTCGTGCCGTAGGAGGTGCTCCCGGCGATCTGGTCCAGTTCGTTCTGCAGTGAGACGAACTCGGACTGGGCGGCCGACAGTGTGCCGGCGTCCTGCACACCACCGTTGGCGGCCTCCGTGGCCAAGGAGTTCATGGTCTGGAGGACTGAAGCCTCTTGACCAAGAGCGCCCTGGGCCGTCTGAAGCACCGACACGGCATCCTGCGTGTTGCTGATCGCCTGGGTGTACCCGTTCGACTCTTCTTGCAGGTACTGGCCGATGACGTACCCGGAAGGGTCGTCGGCAGCCGTCTGGATCTGCAAGCCCGAAGAGAGCTCGCCGACCGCCTGTGACAGCATACTGCTGGTGGCGTCGAGGTTGTCGTACGACGCGACAGCGGCTGGGTTGTCATTGATAAGTAATCCCGACATGAGTTAGTCCTCCTGATGACGTTGGTTCTTCCGGATGGAAGATGGAGCTTCCTTGCTCCACAATCACCTACGGTCCAGGGGGGCCGAGAGTTGAGAGGGCTCGGCCGTTTACTTGAGAAGGGAGCCGTCGGCTCCGTCGGACCCTACGGTGTCGACGTCTCTGCCGGACCTCGAAGCGCGGCGAGGCACTCGTCGGCGGACAGCGGTTGGGCGAAGTAGAAACCCTGCACGGTCTCGCAGCCGAGACGGCGCAACTCGACGAGCTGCGCTTCCGTCTCGACGCCCTCGGCCGTCACGGGTATGTCGAGAGCGCTCCCGATCGCCAGAATGGCGGAGACGATCGCACGCTTCGAATCGTCGCCCACCAATCCTTCAATGAAGGACCGGTCGATCTTCAGCTCGTCAATGTTCAGGCGGGTCAGATACGAGAGCGAGGAGTACTTCGTCCCGAAATCGTCGATTGAGATACGCACGCCGATCTGACGGAGTCGCGCCAGTACGTCTGACACCATCGAATCTTCGATCAGGACGGACTCCGTCAATTCGAGACAGAGGGCGGCCGGCTCGAGGCCGGCGCCCGCCAGAGCCCGCTCGACCATGCCGGGGAATTCGGCGGAACGGAGCTGTACCGCCGCGACATTCACCGACATGCCCCAGTTCCCGTGACCCGGCGTGGCCGCACGCCAGTCACGGAGCTGTCGACAGGCTGTTTCGAGCACCCAGGCACCGATCGGAACAATGAGGCCGTTCTCCTCTGCCGCCGGGATGAAGTCACCCGGCTGGACGACGCCACGCTCAGGGTGCATCCAACGCACGAGAGCCTCGGCTCCGACGAAGCGGTTCGCGGTGAGGGACATTATCGGCTGGAACGCCAGGTACATCTGGTCCCCGTCCAGTGCCCGTCGCAGCGACTCCTCGAGCGCAAAGCGCTGCTCCACCTCCAGGCGAAGTTTGTAGTCGTAGAGCTCGAAGCGGTTCCGGCCCCTCTCCTTCGCGCGATGCATGGCCAGGTGCGCATCGCGCAGGAGCGCCTCGGCCGACGCACCCGGTCCACTCACGGCGACGCCGATGCTGGCGGTAATGAAGGCGTCACCGCATTCGAGCGTGTACGGCTCGCCAATTGCGGCGAGAATTCGCTCGACGCGCTCTGCTGCGGCCGCGGCCGTCGTGATGTTCTCGCAGACGATCCCGTACTCGTCGACACCGAAGCGGGCGACGGTGTCGGTCACGCGGGTCAGGGACCGCAACCGATCCGCCACGGCGCACAGCAGCAGGTCGCCGCATTCGTTGCCACGGGCGCCGTTGAACAGGGTGAAGCGATCCAAGTCGACGTAGAGGATCGCGATGTTCGAACGGTTGCGGAGCGCGCGGGCGACACCCCGCTCGGCGCGGTCAAGGAACAGGGCGCGGTTGGCCAGCCCCGTCAGCCGGTCGTAGAGCGCCTCGTGGGCGAGCCGGAGCTCGACCTGCTTGCGCTCCGTGATGTCCTGTACGACGCCGGTGAGCTCGGCCGCCGTGCCCGTGCTGCTTTGTTGCCCGTCCGCGGCCAACAAGAGCCACCGGGTGCTCCCGTCGGGGTGCGCCAGGCGGACCTCGAGCTCGGCCGAGCTCCCCTCACTTCTCATCTTCATGACCGTCTCGGCGAGCAGCTCCCGATCGTCGGGGTGGACCAGGTTGAAAAAGTCGATGTTGCGCACCTCGCGACCTGGTTCGATCCCGATGATCCGGTAGGTCTCGGGCGTCAGGGCTAGGATTTTCTCAGGACCAAAACCGGCTTTCCAGGCGCCGATGCGCCCGATCGCCTGCGTGTGGGCAAGAGACTCCCTGCTCTCTCGAAGCTCCTGTTCCCGGCGGCGCCGATCGGCGATGCCGCGGGCGAACGACGAGGAGCCGATGACCACTCCGAACTCGTC
>JBEKWB010000167.1:0-6583 GCA_049513455.1 Acidimicrobiales bacterium | reverse complement strand
CCGGGTTGTTGGTAGCAACCCGGACCAATTCACCCCAACTCAGAGACGAGGCGTGCCGTTTCAATGTGCGCCTGGGAGAGCTCGGTCGACGACGCCCGAAGACGCCTCAGGGGTTTCAAAGTCAGGCCGAATCTTCCAGTACTCCCGAAGCTATTCAGAACCAGCCATCAAGCGGTGGATCCTTGAGGACATTGTCATTGTTCGGGGGCAGGCCGGAGTCAGGAGTGCGGGCGGTCGTGGAAGGCACGAAGTCAAACTCGCTGACGGCACTGTGAGGACTTGGAATGAGGAAGGTCTATTCTTCGCCGTACTCAGCATTGATTCCCGGCAACTTCTGGCACGGGTCTGCTCGGCACGATGGAGGGTTCAGGATGGATCCCAGACTTGGGAAGATCGTGCTGGGCCTGAGCGCAGCGGGTTATCCGCTCACGGAACTCACCATTCGGCGACTTGGTCGGCCAGGCGCCGTCATTACTGAGGTGGCCTGTTGCGGACTGGCGGTTCGTGATGCAGCCATGGTCACGGCCGGCGTTCCCACCCGCCTTCGGCTAGGGCCGGCCACTCTTCTTTGGATGGAGCTGACAGCCGCGCTTGTCGCAAGTGGCCTGGGACTTCAGTCCGCGCTCGACGATGAATCCTGCAAGCGTGCTCGTGCGGATCCGGGGCCGGCCGAGATAGCCCGTCGCTTTGCTGTTGGGGCTCTGTTCGGTCTGCACACCGTGAGATTCTGGATCTACCTCCAACCCGATCAGGGGCGGAAGCGAACCAATCACTGACTGATCCCGCCGCCGGCGTCGTCGCCGAGGGCACGGTATCCAGCCCTCAGGGTGTCACCCTGTCCCGGCGTTCGGAACTCACCCCCAGAGCGCTGCTGCACATCAAAGCTACGCTCAGACATGCAGACTAAGCAGACGATCACCAGGAAGATGGACGTTCCCGCTGACCAGGCTTGGGACGCCATCAAGCAGTTTGGACGCCTCGACGTGTGGTTTCCGAGCATGGCGGAATGCAAGATCGAAGGAGAAGGCATCGGGGCCATCCGCTACCTCACGTTGGACGGGGGCCTGGGCAACATCACCGACAGGCTTGTCGCACTGGACGATGAGGGCCATCGACTGACGTATGAGCGCACTGAGTCGCCGTTTCCAGTCACGTCCTACATCGGAAGCGTCGAGGTGTTCCGTTCATTCGACTCGCTGGCTGTCGTTGTGTGGACAGTCGACTTCGAGTCTGAGCCAGAGATGAGCGAGCCTGTTGCCGCGATCCTGAAGGACGCGATCGGCGCGGGTCTCGATGGAATGGAGACCGATTTGCGACCGTCAATTTAAGGAGCGCACATAGGCGTCGGGGGTATCCCCGTCGTGCCTGATTGAGAATGGGTGCATGCGAAAGCCACGGCCGAAACTCTGGCGGCGGTCGGCTATTCGTCCTCTAGTTGCGCGCGGCGGTCCTATTCGTCCGGACCATTCCGCGACGCGCTCCGTTGGAGGTTGACCGGAAGGCCCTCTACTCCACGGGAGAGTCGCCGTGGATTTGCTGGGCGATGCCCAGGCAGGCGATCCTCGATGGTGTCCATTGCTGCGCCCGATCCCGGCGTTCGGGGACATCCGCCGTTCGGCCGAGCGAATCCTGATTGGACAATCACTGAGGCTGTCGGCGCATAAACCACAGGTGCGCTTTCAGCATCGGCGATTCTTCAACGACCTCGAATCCGAGGCCGATGTAGAACCGCACGTTCTCCGGTTTGGCGGTCTCCAACCACGAGACCCTGGCGTGGTCGTCGAACTCCTCGCACAACAGCCTCATCGCGGCCCGACCCATTCCCATTGACTGAAAACCCGGCTCTACTCCGACGGGTCCGACGTGCCAGTGGGGCTCATCCAGATCGTGTGCGGCGAGGGTCGATCCAAAGTGCAAAAAGCGATCAGCGTCAGAGGCGTCCTTCGAGGGAGCGTCCAGGGTTCTGATCTCTGGCGGCAGCCTCGCTCCAACGCAGTGGCCGGGCTCGACAGCGGAAGCAACGCCAAGAACGCAATCTCCCCGTCGGACCCCGGCAACCCTGGCACCATCCAGCGAGCCCGCGAACGTGCTGTAGAGCATCTCTAGGCGGACGAGCGGATCGTCTGAGACAGCAATTGAGTCTGGACCGTCCCGCAACGACCGAGCAGCCACGCCTACGGCCTGTGCGATCTGATCGGCTTCGGTGAGCCAGAGAACCTCTACGTCTTCCATCGGATGGTTGTATCACCCCGCAAGGCTTGTCGAAGTCGCATCCCCGCCTGCGAGTTGGCCACGGGCCAAGCCCTGCTCGAAGGGTGGGCATCAAAGTGCCGATCAGCCGCGGTCGATAATCGCCATCGGCCCGGCGGTCGGGGGCACCACAGTGCGATGAGAACCTGCCGAAGGCCTCTAGTTCGCGTCTTTTCCTTGTGAAGAGAATAGGAGTAGCCTCACATTGGCGACTCGAGGCCCAAGAGATGGAGGACCCTATGACCAGCAAAGAGACTGGCTCCGGCAGCGCTGATCGCATCATCGAGTCGTTTCATGATGCCGGGAACACGGCGCTGGAATCGGTGCGGAAGTTCCTTGACACCGTTAATGGTGTTTTTCCCGACGTGAGTGCAGACAACGGCCCGCGCCAGCAGATCATCGATTCGGCGTTCAAGATGACCGAGCAGCTTGTCGGCACGTCGACCCAGCTTGCGCAGAAGATCGTAAAGGCGAGTCAGGACGCTATGGGCGAGGCGGACAAGGAAGGCTGAAGGTTCTCGGAGAGGAGCTGAAGGGCACAGAGGCGGTCCACTTTTGTGAGGGATCCCGGCGGATTGAGGGCGTGAATGCCTAGCCCGAAAGTGCCGTACGGCCTGCCCTCGGGCCGGCGTACGGGGCGACCCTGGGATGATGCGTTCGACGGACATATTGGGACACGCGCATCCTTGGTGACCGACGCGGCCTCACGCTGACATCTCAACCGGTTGGGATTGGCACCTCAAGTCCGAGCCATGAGAACATGAGCAGTGAAGCCCCGGGTCGGGGTGCGTCAAATTCGACTTCACCCGTCACCTCACTTTGGCCGCCGCCATGAACCCGTGCCTCTGTCTGGACATACGACGTACCAAGGTCATCTCGCAGTCCGAACTTGTAGAGCCGCATCATTCTCAGCTCTTCGTACCCCTTCTGCCGGAGATCCTCGGCGGCCCACTCTTCTAGCCCAATGAGGTCCTTTTCGAGAGCGCCGACCTCGTCTGGAAAGACAGATGCGATGTCAGGCTGGGGTGAGACCCGCCATCTAATCGCTACGGCTGAGTCGTAGAAGTCGACAGCGACGACCCGGAGCTTGCCGCCGTGGAGATCGAGCTCTTGCTCCGGCCCTAGTTGCGAGCGAGTTAACTCGGGAGCACTTCTGGACTGAGGTGGTGGAGGACGTTTAGCCGGATCACCGACGTAGATAGCCTGGCTGAACCCAGATGGAGCGGGGTCCGGCAGCTCGTAGCCAAGCGCAACAAGCATCCTGCGATACCAGTCCTGCTCCTCATCTTGGGTGATAACGCCCAGGTGGCGGAACCCAGCCAAGACGCCTGCGAAGTGGCTCAACTGGGCTCGCTTGGCCTCGTAGTCGTCACGTATCCCACGAAGTCCTCTGGCTCTAGACAGTGCCTCTACCAAATACCACTAGGCCTCAGGCTTCACGGTGGGAACAATAATCCCGGGTACCCGCTCCAGCCTAGGTGCGCCTTGTCCCGAAGGTCAGGGGCAGCCCTCACCACAATGGCCAGCGGGCTACCTTCCATCGGGCCGTCGCCATCAAGGGAAGGGTCGTGACGCAAGCTATACGGTGGGCGCGAGGAACTCGGCCGAGTTCCGTGGGCGCAGCGGCGTCTCGCGGTCGCAGCTGTGTCTGGCGGGGTCTCACGAGACCGGCAGCGCGATCGTCGTGGCGTCAGCCGGCAGCTCGTCAGGACGCAGGTCGTGCGAGAGGTCCAAGACCGTCGGCCCGATGCGGTCGGCGATTGGCTGAAGCTGCGCCAGGTCGAAGCCGTATGCCCGGGACGCGTTCAAGCCGAGCATGAGGGCGACCTCGTCGGGCTCAACGTCGTGGAAGACGTGACGGAGCACGGACCGGGTGTGAGGGAAGGTTCCTTCCGCGTGCGGGTAGTCGGATCCCCACATGAGCCGATCTATCCCAGTGCCATGCCGTGCCTTGCTGTCTCTCCGGCTGAGGAAACTGGCACCGATATAGCATTGGCGCGCCCAGTATTCGCTGGGTCGCAGTTTGACCTTGTCGCTGATCATGTCACCAAAGAAACCTTCGACCGCACCCGGTCTTGCGTTGACAATGCGGTCGTACATGAAGTCCAGCTCGGCGAGGGTACCCGGCACCCACGAGTTACCGGTCTCGGTCATCACGAACGTGAGGTTGGGGTGCCGTTCGAACACGCCGCTGAAGATCAGACGTACGAGCGGCCTCTGGCAGTACCAGCCGAACTCGAGGAACATCATCACAAGCGATGTATCGATTTCGCCGTAGGTCGTCGGACCGCCACCTCCTCCGTGGCTGTTGACCACGACCCCCATGTCCTCGCACACAGTCCAGAGCGGCTCGTACGCTGGTGAGTGCAACTGCGGGGTCGTCCCGTCGACCGGGGGATTCGTCAGCATGATCCCGCCGAAGAGGCCCGGCTGCTCAGCAACCAAACGAACCTCCTCGACTGCCCTCTCGACGTCGTCCAGGATGATCTGGGCTATCCCGGCGCGACGTCCAGGGCGCTGGGAGCAGAAGTCGGCCAGCCACCGGTTGTGGGCGCGGATACCGGCCCAGCGGAGCCGTAGGTCCTCAGCGTCCTTGGGCGCGGGCGGGTTGAAGATAATGCCCGAGGGATAGAAGGGCGGAATCGTGTTGGGAAACAGAACCTCCGCCACAACACCGTCGCCCTCGACGTCCCTCTGACGGAGCGCATCATCGAAGTTGCGCTAGTACTCGAGCGATTCGGTATCCCGCAGATCGGCGAAAGGATTCGAGTATTCCTTCCGCCACGCGTCGAAATTGTCGCGGAACGCAGGATCGAGATACTGGCGATAAGTATCCATGGAAGCCCCGGCATGCCCATCGGCCGAGATGACGACGTAGTGGTCAGAACTCTCCATGAACTCTCCTGCCTCCGACTAAAGTCAGTCGATCGAACGCGGTGAATACCTGCGATCCTACGCTTGTCGAGGATCTTCTGCTTCTTCGTCCACAAACAGGGTTCGCTGCTCCCAAAACGATTCTCAGTAGGGGAAGGATTGCCAGAGGATGACCCCGCCAGTCCGCAAAGCGACTCGCACCGACATCAACCCTGCTGGGGACGTGTTGGCGGCAGCCATGGCCGCCGATCCGATCGCGTGCTGGATCCTCGGCAAGGAGACGGACGTGGAGCGGCGGCTACGCCTGGTGTTCCGCGGCCTGATCCGCGTGGCCACGCGTGCTTCCGACCATGAGGTCTACCTCACCGACGACGGGTGGACCGTTGGATTGTGGCACGGCGTTGGTAGATGGGATTTGCAACCGATGGACTTGATGCGTGTCTTCCTGTCCTCCTTGCGCTCCGGTTTCCTGAACAGGCGTGGCCTGCAGCTGACCAATGCCATGCACAAGGCCCACCCCCGCGAGCCGCACTATTACCTGGAGGTACTGGGGACTAGGCCCGATCGGCAAGGCCACGGCGGTGGGTCCGCGGTCATGACGGTAATGGCTGAGCGGTGTGACCGCGAAGGGGTTGCCGCCTACCTCGAGAACTCGAACCCGCGAAATGATCTTTTCTATCGGCGGCACGGCTTCGAGCTGATGCCTGCATTTGGACTACCGGCAGGCTGCCCGCCTCTGGTCCCGATGTGGCGCGAGCCGCGCTGAGCTACGCGCGTCGACCCCCGCCGCGGGCTCGGCGGCGGACCCCACCTTGGTCGCCCAACCCGCGACGCTGATCTGGCGACCACCCCGGGCGAGAGCCGAGGTCCGGCCAGCGAAGTGGTGGCGGCCGACGAGCGCTTGCGGCCGGCCGCGACCAGGGCCAGCCTGATCGCGGCCTCACCGGCGATCAGTGTGCACGTGACCCTGAGGACCCTCTGCGACGCAGCTTGTTCTCGGACTGGGCGAGAGCTCTCGGCTACGCCTTCCTCCACCTCGGACTTGTCCCGTGCCCTGCGTGAGGGTCATAAGACTGCACGCAGGGCAGGCCAGCTGGGCGAAGGCTGCGCAGCAGCTAACCGCCCAGGGCGGCCACTTGCTGGCGGGTGAGCTCCGAGCCGGGCGGCCACGCCTCTGAGGCCAGATCCCGCTGTGCCTCCATGGCCACCGACACGGCGTCACCGGCGCGGGCGAATGCCGCGGCGAACCCGTCCCCTCCCGTCGAGAACACGTACCCGCCGTGGCCTTCGATCGCTGACCGCAGGGATCGAGTCGTGGCGCTCCAGGGCCGCTCGCATCGCCCCCTCATCCTGCTGCCAGAGACGGGTTTCGTGGCCGCTCAGGCCGTTCGGCACATCGGGGCTAGGGGACCGACCGGGGGCGGGGACCGGCGGGGCGGGGGGTGTCCCCAGGGTGCCG
>JBEKWB010000166.1:0-6715 GCA_049513455.1 Acidimicrobiales bacterium | reverse complement strand
AGGGGGGCCAGAGACCCCTTCATGTACGTGGTCGTGGCGTCGTTCACCGTCAGTGCGAAGAAGGTGAAAGTGCAGTCAAGGAGCTGCGCGAGGTATCGGGCCCGGCTGGGCGTGACGTCACTGAAGAAGGACGACACATGCAGCCGGACCCTGGCGGAGTCCGCCCAAGTGGAAGTCTCTTGAATCGCCTCGTCGAGGTATTTCCCCAGGTTGATGACGTCCCTGTCGGCTGTCGGCACCGTGGGGTTGAGCAGTTCCACCGCCAGAGCCCCATGCCGCATGAACGCCTTGGCCATGTAACACCGAAGGCAATCCCAGAGGGGCGCAATAAGCTCCTGGTCGACTCCGGCCGCTAGCAGGGTGGCGGACCAGTCAGAACGGACCTGATCCTCGAGCTGTCGGCTCTGGTCGATGCGCTGCTGGGCCTCTGCACGCGGAGCCAGTGCCAGGTGAAGGGTCTTCACATTCTGGTCGTAGCTGAGACGCCTGGCGCTCAGGTGGCGTTCCACCGACTCCTTGACGTCGCTCTCGGCAAGACGCAGTTCGAACCAGAGATACAACGCCTCGGCTATCTGCTTGGGAGTGCTCAGCGGGACGGTTTCGTCAAGGACGAAAGCGGTGATCACCAAGTCGTCGATGACGGCCTTCGCTTTACCCGCCCGCGTTAGCGGCACCAAGTGGCAGAGGTGGTTGAACGCTCGGGCGTACCCGGTGCTGTCGAGCGTCTTGGCGGGGACGGCCCTTTTAGGGAGTTTCCGGGACGTGCGCGTCTGGGCACCAGGGGTCGGTACTACCTCTGCGTTCGACATGCTGCTCACTTCCAGCCGGGGCAGGTGCCCGGCATCTACGTCCCCGGCGAGGAGATACCCGCAAACCAATCTGGCTCAGGTGCTCGCGCACGAAAGCGGCGCGGCCGCTCGCGGGAGTTAGCACCAGCCATGTCACCGTTCGCGAATTGGATGTCATCACCCGCGAAATCCGGTGTCATTTGCCGCGAAAACGGCATGTCATCACGCGCGGATTCTCACTATGAACACCCGCTGGTGGTCCCGCAGCTGGCGCAGACGTAACAGGAGCCGGCGCGCTGCATGGCGTTGCCGCAGTTGTAGCAGTAGGGGGCGTCACGCTGCTCGGCCCGGGCCAAGGGATAGACGCCGCCGTACGAGACGGGTGCCGCAGTAGGGCCGTCATCGACCAGCCCGACCGACGGAGTGGCCATCTCCTCGACGCCGGGCAGGGTGGGCTGCATGCGCTCGGAGGTGGACAGGATCCCGAGCTCGGTCCGCTCGTCGACGGAGAGGTAGTCCAGGGCGATCCGGCGGAAGATGTAGTCGACCAGGCTGGTGGCGATGCGCAGTTCGGGGTCGTCGGTGATACCCGCCGGCTCGAACTTCATGTTGGTGTACTTGCGCACGTAGGTGGCCAACGGGACCTGGTGCTGGAGACCCAGGCTGAGCGAAATGGAGAAGGCGTCCATAATGCCGGCCAGGGTCGAACCCTGCTTGGAGACGTTGATGAAAACCTCGCCCGGTCGGCCGTCCTCGTACTCGCCGACGGTGACGTAGCCCTCGCAGTCGGCCACCCTGAACGCGAACGTCTTGGAGTTGCGGCGGCGGGGCAGGCGCTCCCTGACGGCGCCCACCACGACCGACTCGGTCTTGCGTTCCTGCTCGTGCAGGAGTGCCGCCTCGAGCTCGGCAATGCGGACAGCGACGGCGCGGTCCTTGGCCTCGGCCGCCGAGCCCGGGGGTGCGATGTCGCCACCCATGACCTCGGCGTCCAGACCCGCACCCTTCTCCGCGCCCGCCATTTTGGTGGTCGAGAGAGGCTGGGCCACCTTGCAGTTGTCCCGATAGACGGCCACCGCCTTGATCCCCAACCGCCAGGCGTCGATGTGCAGCTGTTCGATGTCCTCCACCGTGACGTCCTCGGGCAGGTTGACCGTCTTGGAGATGGCACCGCTGATGAAGGGCTGGACCGCGCCCATCATGCGGATGTGTCCCGAGTAGTGGATGGTGTTGTCGCCCATGGAGCAGGCGAAGACCGCCAGATGCTCAGGTGCGATGTGCGGCGCGCCGAGGATCGACATGTGCTCGTTGATGTACATCACGATCTCGGACACCTGATCTGGTCCGTATCCGAGCTTGACCAGCGCGCGGGGAATCGTCTGGTTGACGATCGACATGGTGCCGCCGCCGACGAGCTTCTTCGTCTTGACCAGACCGAGGTCGGGCTCGACACCGGTGGTGTCACAATCCATGAGCAGGCCGATGGTGTTGTGGCTCACGAAGCCGTTCGCGATATACGTGACGTTCTCCGGCACTGATACGTCGTAGGTGAACTCCTCCTCATCGAGCTCTGCCGACTGCACGGTGTCGTAGAAGAAGCCGAGCAGGTGCCCGAGCTCGGCGTCACCGGTTCGGGCGAAGAGCTCGGTGGCGATGCGCCGGCTCACCCGCCCCCGCGACTGCTCCATGAGCAGAACCTTGCGAAGCCTGTCGTTGTCCGGGGCGAGCCGGTCAACCAGCGCTCGCGTCAGTGGCACATGGTCGTGACGACCGGTCTGGGCAACGGCCACGTCAACCACCCGAACGCCCGCGTTCTTCCGGTCGCTCATGAAGCCGACCTCCTCGAGCCACGTGGAGCTGTACGAGGCATTGAGAAGCCGCAGCACTGCGAGCGGAGCATTGCCCCAACTGGAGTGCTCCGTTCGATCCTTTACGGAAAAGGTGGTGGGAAATCCCAACGCGAGCAGCATCGACTGGGTGTCCCTGACCATCTGCACCGACGTGTTCTTCAGAGTCGGATACCCGGCACTCGTGTCCCCGTCGGCCTCGTATAGCCCGCGCAGGAAGGCCGCGTACACCTCACGATCGTTCGAATGAAGGACGGCATCAGGAATATGGGCGACATACCCCTTGCCCACATGGCCTTCCGTCGGTGGACGCTTGGTGAATCCACAGGCCTCCCACCACAGGGCAAGACGCACCGAGTCGATACGCACCTCGGCATACCCTTTCTGCGGCGTCACCTTGGCCGAAATCCCGAAGCACTCCTTGGCGAGCATCTGGAACCGCTCAATCACATCGAAGTCGGTGTTGGCCACACAGAAGCGCAGACCCCGGCTGTGGAGCGAGCCGTCACCCATGAAGTAACCGACTATCTCGGCCAGCGCCGCTGTCATCTGGCGAGGAACCTGAACGTGGTGCTCCCCCGTCCAGTACGCCTCGGCGAGCGGCGGCAGCGTCACGTCCTGGGGCTCGCCCAGCAACGAACCCAACGCTAGCGGCACGAGGTCCCCGGGCCGCACATCGCTGAACCGGCGCCAGACCCACTCTCCGGAGGCCGGATCCACCACCTTGATCCGGTGCATCGTCGTCCCCTGGACCCGATGGCCGCGGGCAGTGTCCACCGTGACCACCGGCTCGAGGCCGTTGATGAAGAACTTCGTCGCCTCCCGTGGCCCCTCGTCGGTGGCTACCTGGACGCCCAAGTCCTGCCACTTCGCGCCTTCCGGATCACCCAGCGAGTGCAGCCGAACGAGCCCCCGGCTGGTCGACAGGAGCGTGCCACCGACGAGGCAGCCCGTCGGGGCCAGCACAGAGGCCTGCGAGTTGCGCACACCGAATTGCTCTGCAAGTTCCACCGCTTCGTCCCACGACTCCTGGGCCGCCGAGAGCAATTCGGGCGGGACGACCTCCTCGTCAATGCGCGACGCCTCGGCCTGGTGCATGCGCAGCACCTTGATCATGGCCTCTGCGTTGTCGTGGAAACCGGAGAACGGCCCCATGCGCGCGGCGGTGCGGGCCGACGTGGCATAGGCGTGGCCGGTCAGCAGCGCCGTGATGGCACCAGCCCAGGCTCGTCCGGCGTCCGAGTCGTAGGGCAGTCCCTGCGCCATGAGCAGCGCACCGAGGTTGGCATAGCCGATACCCAGCTCGCGGAACGCCCGCGTGGTCTCCCCGATCTTCTCGGTCGGGTAGTCGGCGTTGCCGACGATGATCTCCTGTCCGGTGAACATGACGGACACGCCCGCCTTGAAGCCCTCGACGTCGAATTCGTCATTTTCATTGAGGAATTTGAGCAAATTCATGGAGGCCAGATTGCAGGCCGAGTTGTCGAGGTGAAGGTACTCGGAGCATGGGTTACTTCCGTTGATCTTCCCCGTCAGAGGCGCCGTGTGCCAGCGGTTGATAGTGGTGTCGTACTGGAGTCCGGGGTCGGCGCACTCCCAGGCCGAGTGGGCGATCTGGCGGAACAGGTCGCGGGCGGGAACGGTACGGATGACAGAACCGTCGGTGCGGGCGAGGAGGTGCCAGTCGCGCCCGTCGATCACCGCCTCCATGAACTCGTCGGTCACCCGCACCGAGTTGTTGGCGTTCTGGTACTGCGTCGAGTGGCTGTCCGCGCCGTCGAGGTCCATGTCGAAGCCGGCGTCGCGCAGGACGCGCGCCTTGCGCTCCTCGATCGCCTTGCACCAGATGAAGTCCTCCACGTCGGGGTGGTCGATGTCGAGGATCACCATTTTGGCGGCGCGACGGGTCTTGCCACCGGACTTGATGGTGCCGGCGGACGCGTCGGCGCCACGCATGAAGCTGACGGGGCCCGAGGCCGTGCCGCCGCCCTTGAGGAGCTCGTGCGACGAGCGGATCTTCGACAGGTTGACCCCGGCCCCCGAGCCGCCCTTGAAGATGATCCCCTCCTCGGTGTACCAGTTGAGGATGGAGTCCATCTCGTCCTCCACCGACAGGATGAAGCACGCCGACCCCTGCTGAGGCACGCCCGGGACGCCGATGTTGAACCAGACCGGGGAGTTGAAGGCCGCCTTCTGGTGGATGATCAGGTGCTTGAGCTCGTGGTTGAAGACCTCGGCCTCCTCCTGGTCCACGAAGTAGCCGTCCTTCAGCCCCCACGCGGTCAGCGTGTCGGCCACCCGGTCGGCCACCTGCTTGAGCGACCACTCGCGCTCGCCGGTGTTCAAGGTCCCACGGAAGTACTTCTGGGCCAAGATGTTGGTGGCGTTCAGGCTCCAGAACTCCGGCACCTCGACGTCGAGCTGCTCGAAGGCCACCTTGCCGTCCCGGTAGTTCGTGATGCGGGCATCGCGCCGCTCCCAGCGCACCTCGTCGTAGGGATGCACACCGGCGGTGGTGAAGTGACGCCTGATGCCAATACCGGATCGCTGGGGGGCGATGGCCATAACGGTGAGATCCTCCTGTGTGGGCTGTCTTTTAGCGACAGCAACGCCAGCCCCGAGTGTCTGGACTGGCGACTGCGCCTATGTCGTCATCAAGCGCTCGGGGGAGGTAGTTACAAGCTTAACCACAAGATGTAGTGGTTGACCCGCCCCTGGGACACGAGATGCTGTGTTCATTACAGCACTGTAGTTACGCCCTTGTCAAGCAAGTGCACCCCCATTGGCGCAGGTCACGGGGTGCTCGCGATGGTTAGCGCGCCGACTCCGTCCCCACCGTACCGGACACCCCCGTTCTGGGTGCGGCCGGGGTCTCGCGGGAGGCGGACGGGGCTCGCCCCCGACCCGCTGACACCGGATTCGCGGCGTCACTAGCCTCCCCGCCATGGGCAACGTAGTGGCGATCGATGCCGGAACGACCGGGGTCCGGGCACTGGTGGTGGACGAGCAGGCCCGGGTCGTCGACGTGGCGTACCGCGAGATCACCCAGCACTTTCCCCGCCCGGGCTGGGTCGAGCACGACCCCGGCGAGATCTGGGACGCCGTGTGCGCCACGCTGGCCGAGGTCGGGGGCCGCCTCGCCGAGGCGGGCGGCACGGTGGCGGCCATCGGGATCACCAACCAGCGCGAGACGCTGGTCGCCTTCGACCGCTCCGACGGCCGGCCGCTGCACCGGGCCATCGTCTGGCAGGACCGGCGCACGGCCGACCTCTGCGCCGCGCTCGAGCGCGACGGCCACCTCCCCATGGTGCGGGAGAGGACCGGGTTGATACTCGACCCGTATTTCACCGCCACGAAGATCACCTACCTCCTCCGTCAGGGAGATCTGGCGCTTTCCGCCGGCGACCCGAACCTCGCCTTCGGTACCGTCGACAGCTGGCTGCTCTGGAACCTGACCGGGGGGACCGACGGGGGCCAGTTCGCCACGGACCCTTCCAACGCCAGCCGCACCATGCTGCTCGATACGGCCACTCTCGCCTGGTCCGCCGACCTCTGCGCGCTCTTCGGCGTGCCGCAGCACACCCTGCCCGAGGTGCGGCCGTCGGCCGGACGCTTCGGCCTGGCGCACCTCCCCGACCTCGGCCCGGCCGCCGCCGTCCTGCACGGGGTCCCGGTCTCGGGGGTGCTGGGCGACCAGCAGGCCGCGCTGTTCGGGCAAGCCTGCATCGACCCCGGCATGGTCAAGGTCACCTACGGGACGGGCAGCTTCGTGCTCGCCAATGCCGGTCCGGAGCGGCCGGCGGCGCCTGACGGGCTCACCGTCAGCGTGGCGTGGGATCTGGGGGCGCATGCGGGGCCCGGGGCCGGCGCCGGGGCCGTTGCGGGGTCGGCTTCGGTTGCGGGGGCGGGTCGGGCCCCCGTCGCCTATGTGCTGGAAGGGTCGACGTTCGTCTCCGGGGCGGCCATCCAATGGCTGCGCGACGGTCTGGGGCTGATCGAGAGTGCGGCAGAGATCGGCCCCCTGGCCGAGTCGGTGAACGACAGCGGTGGCGTCACGTTCGTGCCCGCCCTCACCGGCCT
>JBEKWB010000165.1:0-6821 GCA_049513455.1 Acidimicrobiales bacterium | reverse complement strand
GTGCGCCTGAGCACGGCGGAGAAGCTCGAAGCTGTCCACGGCGAGGTACGGGTGCCGCTCGATTCCGTCAAATCGGTGGAGGTGCTCGACGACGCCCTGAGCGCGATCCACGGGATCCGCGTGGGCACGGGCATTCCGGGTTCGGTGGCCATAGGCACCTTCACATCACGCACCGCCAAGATCTTCGCCGTGGTGCACCACGACACCCCTCGCGGTGTTCGGGTCACCCTCGGCGGCGACCACTTCGACGAACTCATCGTGGGCTGTCCCCATCCCGAGATCGTCGCCGAATCCCTGCGCCAGCCAGCCTGAGTACCCCATAGTTGCGGCGACAGTTGCCGCCGGGGCTCAGCGCCTTGGTGCGAGTGCTTCCACCAACGAGTCGGCGAGCACGTCGATCCCGCCATTACGGTTGACCTCGTCAATGAAGTCGTCCAGTGCCGACTGATCGGTGAGATCGATCCCGCGTTGTTGGATGCCGAGGGCAATTATCTTGGCGGGTCCCCACTCCTCGGGGTCCTGGGAGAGCTCGATCATTTCGGGCGCGTACTCGTAGGCGGCGTCGACCGCATCCGCAAGCGCCTCCTCGGGGATGCCCCGCCTGCGGCCGACGAATCGAATCCAGGCCGCCAACACGTCGGGGAGCAACGTGAAACCGTCACCGTCGACTGCGACCTTGCGGGGAGCCCAGTCCAGGCAGAAGATCTCCACCATGACCGGGCTGAACCGCAGCGGAGTGCCGAGGACGTAGTCCGACGAAAAGGCGAGTATCTGGTGGGCCAGGTGCTCGACGGTATCGTCCTCGTTGTCCTCGCCCGAGAGACCCCAAAGCCCCACGGTCTCGTCCGATTCCAGGAACTGGGCCAGGAGCTGGTCCCGCTCCTCCTCGTCCATTCTGGATGGCACCGAAGCCCCCCGACCGGGTGGCAGCTTGGAGAGCCGAGCCGCGACCAGGGCGCACAGATTGTCGAAGTCGTCGCTCGTCGGCGGGTCGAGCGTCATATCCGTCATCTCCAGCGCCTCGGTCCAGCGCGCCGCCGCCTCCTCCACCGGGATCTCGCGATAGTTGATCCGCCCGGGCTCGTCGTCGCCTTCCTGCAACTTGGCGAGCACCTCGCTCATCCCGGCCGGCGCGGCGAGGGTGTCCTTGGCCAACCCGCCCAGGTTATTGTCGACGACAATGCCGATGGTGCTCGGTCCGGCAGGCCCGTCGAACTCGACCATGACACAGACGCCGTCATCATCGATCGGGTCGTAGGAGAGCCATGCGACCGTTGGCTGCCCGGTCCCCACCACCGCAGCCCAACGCCGCTCGGGCACCCCAGCCGAAGCCAGATGCTCGGCCTCCCGCCGGGCACGCGAACCGTACGGCTCAGGAGCGACCGCACTGAGGGCGCGAAGCGCCATGAGCGCGCCGGGAGTCGCCCGCTTGGCCGCGAGCTTGATGAAGCCACCGGCGAACACTTCGACCGCGTCCATGCCGATCAGCTCGGAGTTGGCCCAGATGGACCACATCTGCGAGGCCCACATTTCGACAACCAACGGAGGTGTTTCGTCGGTCAGATCCTTCGGAGCAGACCGGAGGATCTGGTCGAAGATGTCGTCCAGGCCCGCCCGCTCGGCAGCCGTCAGCCTCCCGGTGGCGCCGCCACCTCTGGGTGTGACCCGGCCTCCCTTCTTCTTGCGCTGTCCGCCCACCTCGTCGACCTCCTCTCTCGGTCAGGCACCCAAGGTACCCCGGCCGATCCGCCGGCTCACGGACTCCTTGGAATTGTCATCCCCCGTCCACGGCACCGTTGCTGCGTTCCTCGAAGAGCACGCGCTCCCGGTTGATGTCACAGCGCTTCTCTACGGTCATGAACATGACCATTGCGTTCTACGACAAACTTCATCTCCTGGGTCGAACGGTCGGCCGTGGACCAATTCATCGAAAAGAAACGACGGTGCTCGAACTGATCAGCGGCCACCGGGCGGTCCTTGGCCAGTTTCGGTCGAAGCCAGGACGATGGACCGTCGTCGTCGAGACCGCTCTCGGATCGTGTCCAACCTGCGATTCGAACGTAACCTCGAGGTTCTTGCAGTTTCTCGCCCTAGAGGACGGGGAGTCATTGCTGGGCGAGTGCGGATCCAACCTCTTCCTTGATGAGGATCAGCAGTTCACACCGGCGCAAGAGTGCGAACTGCGAGTGCTCGGGTGGAACAACCCGAGTCCACCTCAGCTTCCGAACTGGTTCTTTGAAGTGAGCTCATCTGAGGAACTGGATCACCTCGATGAACTGACCACTCGGACTCTTCGGGACGTCTTCGGCCTCCGTGACTCAGACAAGGTCTACGTCAGCTTCCACGACGTGAGGGTCGGTGCCCCGGACCTCCTTCTGTCCGAGGTCGTCCGACGCTAAATGGACCTGTGGCCGAGAGGCGTCAGCCGGGGTGCGGACATTGTGCTACATTGAATACATGTCGGTGAATGTTTCCGTAAGGCTTGAGGACAGCCTCGCCGAGCGGCTCCGCCTGCGGGCGCGTGCCGCGGGTGAGACCTTGTCGGATCGTCTGCGCCGTTACGCCGAAGAGGGGACTCGGCGCGACGAGCATCCCTTGATCACCTTCCGGGACGGCCCCACCGGCCGGCGTGCCGGACTCGTCGGTGGCCCCGACGCGTGGGAGATCGCCATGTGGGTCGAGGATCTGTCAGGCGAGGCGGATCCCGTGGCGGCGCTCGTCGAAGAATCAGTCCTCACTCGAGCTCAGATCGAGGCTGCATTGCGTTACCGGGCGGCCTACCCGGACGAGATCGATGCCCGCATCGAGCTGCACCGACAGGAAACAGCCGCGGCATCCGAATCTTGAAGCTCCTCCTCGACGAGATGTACCCGCCCGCGTTGGCGGATGCGTTGCGCGCCGCAGGAATCGAGTCGGTCACTGTCAGCGAGGAAGGACTCGCCGGCAGGTCCGATCCCGAGATTCTCGGTGCGGCAGCGGAAGGCGGCTATGCGTTGCTCACCGAAAATGTCGCAGACTTCGCCCGCATCGCCACCGAGCAGGTCGCCAGCGGTAAGCACCACCCGGGAGTGCTGATCGCGCTCTCAAGTCGATTCTCTCGACGCCCACACGGGATCAGCGCTCTCGCTGCTGCAGTGCGCGCCGTGGCCGATGAGCAGCTTGACGACCGCCTCGTTTACCTCGAACATCGTCGGTAGGGCGCATCGGCGCGAGACTCCGTTCGTGGCACGAACGTTTGTGGCCTTCGAGGGCACGGAACTGGGCCGCTTGCTCGATGACGACGTCGAGGAGGCGCTGATGGAGGCCATCGCCGTCATCGACGATCAGTTCACCGAGGAGATTGCCTCTCGTTTCATGGCCCCTGACTCCGGGAACGTCGGGACCTTCTCCTATCAGCACCTCCCCCAGATGCATCGGGCCCTTTACTCCAGCGGCTTCGTCCGAGGACTGCACATCTGCTTCATTCAGGTGGTGGCCCACCTCGCAACAGATCCATGGGTGGGCCTGGCCTGCCGGGGTGAGGAGTTCGTGTTGGACGCCCTGCTGAACCAGACCCGGATCCTCGCCGAACTGCAGGATCTCCCCGCGGGGCCGATGGCCAAGCTCGAACGCGCACTGGGGCAGCTGGCCGAAGAGGCGTTCGATGACTTCGACTTCGCCTTTGCCTTTGACCCGGCTGCCGACGGCATCGACGACCCGGAGACGGAGCTGGGCCGTCAAGTGGGCATGTCCATGCGCCTCCACCCTCGCTACTGGTTCGAACCGATCGGAGACCTGCCGGTCCATCCGCTAGCCCGTAGCTGGGGGCCCTGAGTCGCGTTTGCCGGTGCGTCCGCCGAACCTGACTGGGTATCACTCCCTGAAGGTGCAGGTCAGCCCTAGAATTAGGTCCAGATGTCACAACGCCTGTTTACCGTGCGCCCATGACCAAATTCCTTCACACGGCAGACTGGCAGCTCGGCATGACCCGGCACTTTCTGTCCGATGAGGCCCAGGCCCGCTTCACGGCGGCCCGCATCGAGGCGATCACCAATATCGGCGCCTTGGCCGTGGACGAGGGCTGTTCGTTCGTCGTGGTCGGCGGCGACGTGTTCGAGTCCAACCAGGTCGAGCGCCAGGTGGTCGTCCGCTCGCTCGAAGCCATGAAGGCCACCCCGGGTGTCACCTTCTACCTCCTGCCGGGCAACCACGACCCGCTCGACGCCGCGTCGGTGTTCCGCTCGAAGAGCTTCGTCGACAACTGCCCGGACAATGTGGTCGTGCTCGAGAGCAGTGGCCCGATCCTCGTGGCCGAAGGAGTCGAAGTCGTCGGGGCGCCCTGGTCCACCAAGCGACCGCTCGTCGACCTGGTCTCCCGCGCCGTGGCTGACCTGCCGAGCGACGGCGCGCTTCGAGTCGTCGTCGGGCACGGCAGCACCGACAGCCTCTCGCCCAACCCGTCCGACCCGGCACTCATTGCCCTGGGCGACCTCGAAGCGGCCATCAGCACCGGGAGCGTGCACTACGTCGCGCTGGGTGATCGTCACTCCACCACCGAAGTAGGCGGAACCGGGCGGATCTGGTACTCGGGAACACCCGAACCCACTGCCTACGACGAGATCGACCCCGGCAATGTCTTGATCGTGGACCTTTCCGCAGACTCTGTCTGCGTCGAACGCCACCAGGTCGGCACCTGGCGGTTCGTGCGTCAGGACTTCGATGTGACGGGAACCGAGGACTGCCAGAAGGTCGAGCACTTCCTCGAGGAGATTTCCGACAAGCCTCGGACGATCGTCAAACTTTCGCTGGTGGGGCAACTCTCGCTCGCCGACATGGATCGACTCGAGACCGCCCTCAATCACGCGTCTGACCTTCTCGGAGCCCTCGAACGCTGGGAACGCCGGAGCGATCTCGTCGCCCTTCCCGATGATGACGACTTCGGGGGGCTCGGGCTCTCGGGCTTCGCCGCCGCTGGACTCGAGGATCTCCGCGAGCTCGGAGCGGGAGCAGGCGATGATGCCCTCACGGCCAGGGACGCGCTCGGTTTGCTCTACCGCCTGGCCAGAACATCGGCGGCGTCGTGAGGATCCACCGGATCAAGCTTTGCAACTACCGCGGCGTGAGCCAGTGCGAGGTCACGTTCCCGGTCCAGGGGGTCACCATCATCGAAGGCGACAACGAGATCGGCAAGACCTCCCTGTCGGAGGCCATCGACCTGTTGCTCGCCGAGAAGGATGATTCGAGCAAGCAGCGGGTAAAGGCCGTCAAGCCCGTCCACCTCGACGTGGGCGCCGAGGCCGAGATCGAGCTGTCGACTGGCCCGTACCGTTTCGTCTATCGCAAACGCTGGCACAAACAGCGGGAGACCGTGCTCGACATTCTCGAACCAACGCGATCCCAGCTCACCGGTCGTGAGGCACATGACAAGGTCCGCGCAATTCTCGACGAGACCCTCGACGAGACCCTGTGGGACGCCTTCCGGCTCAAGCAGGGCGCCAAACTGGAACAGGCCGCCTTCGCGGGTGGATCACTGGGCCGTGCGCTCGATAAGGCAGCCGGTGGTGACACGAGCGGTGATCGCGAGGACGACCTCTGGGAGCGGATCACCGCGGAACGAGAGCGGTACTGGACGGCCACCGGCCAGGTGAAGGCTGACCGGACCGCCCTGTCCGGGCTGGTCGCCGACGCCGCTTCCCGCGTCGCCGCACTGGAGATCAAGCTCCATTCCTTGGACGACGATGCCGCCGCAGTGGACCGCCTGCGCGATGAGGCCAAAGTTCTGCTGAAGCAGCAGGCCGCGAACAAAGAGAGTGAAGACGAGCTGGTGGCGCGGTTCGAAGCGATCCAAAGCCGCCGCAGCGACGTCACCCGACTGGAGGGGTGGCGCGACACCGCGTTGGCCCAGCGCGATCGCATGCTCGGCGTCAGCATCGCCCGGGCTGACCTGAAGCAACGGGCGGCTGATACGGCCGCGGCGGTCGTCGAAATCGAGTCACAGGTCGCCGGCGCCCTTCCCGCTCGCCAAGAGGTCCTGGCTCGGCTGACCACGGTGCAGGAGAAGTTCGACGCCGCGAAAGCTGAGATAGTCAAGGTCGAGGTCGCCCAGCGACGTGCCATCAGTGACCGCGACTTCCTGCGCCAGCAGATTGAGGTGGCACAACTCTCGGAACGCTTGGAGAGGGCGACAGACGCCATGCGCCGCGGCAACGAGGCAGAGGCGGTCCTCGAGTCGAGCCGGGTGGATGATGCCCTGGTGGCGCGCATCGAGGCCGCCGGAATCGAAGTGGCGAAAGCCGAAGCCGCCGCGGCAACCGGTGCGGCAACCATCCACCTGGAAGCGATCGCCGACATTGACCTGGAGATCGACGGCCAGGTCGATACGCTCCTCGCCGGAACCAAGCGACAGCTCATGGTGGATGGCTCCACCGAGGTCATGGTGCCCGGACTCCTCGGTATGGTCGTCAATGCGGGAGCCGAAGCCCAGGCGCTGGCCGATCGGCTCGCGGAGGCCCACGCCGCGTTCCGGGCGACGTGCGATGAGGGCGGTGTCCTTGACCTGGCCGGGGCTCGCCTCGCTGCAACCCAACGGAACGAAGCGGCCCGCGCCCTCCTCGAGACGGCCAAGTCGATCAAGGACGACCTGCGCGACCTGACATTCGATGCGCTGGCCCAAAAGGTCGTCAACCTGACGGCCCGGATCGCCCGCTACCGGCAGGAGCGCCCGGCGGAGCCGCCGATGCCCTCCAGCCATGACGCGGCGGAAATGGTGGCCCTCGAATCTGACGCTGAACTCCAACAGCGTCGTGCAGAGCTCGACCGCCTTGAGAAGGATCTGTCCCGAG
>JBEKWB010000164.1:0-6858 GCA_049513455.1 Acidimicrobiales bacterium | reverse complement strand
GGAGACCTTCCTCTATTTGAAGCTGGCCAAGCAGACGTATACGTGGGGCACCCGGTAGGCGGGAGCCCACCATCGCCACCCCCTGAGCGGAGGACCAATGAGCAGTTCCAACCCCGAGAATTCCAACCTGAGCGAGCAGGCCCGGCGCCACCTCTGGATGCACTTCAGCCGCATGGGCTCCTACGAGAGCCACGAGGTCCCGGTGATGGTGCGCGGCGAGGGGGCCTACGTGTGGGACCAGCACGGCAAGCGCTACCTGGATGGATTGGCCGGCCTCTTCACCTCGCAGCTGGGCCACGGGCGCACGGAGTTGGCCGAGGCGGGAGCGAAGCAGGCCAGCACGCTGGCCTACTTCCCCCTCTGGACCTACGCCCACCCCCGCGCCATTGAACTGGCAGAGCGCCTGGCCGGGTACGCCCCCGGGGACCTCAACCGCATCTTCTTCACCTCCGGTGGGTCAGAGGCGGTCGAATCCGCATGGAAGCTGGCCCGGCAGTACTTCCGGATAACCGGCCAACC
Source organism: Acidimicrobiales bacterium (assembly GCA_049513455.1). Lineage (GTDB taxonomy): Bacteria > Actinomycetota > Acidimicrobiia > Acidimicrobiales > RAAP-2 > Bog-473. The sequence goes on along the minus strand of JBEKWB010000164.1, from coordinate 6,339 downwards.
ACAGCGCACCAAGGTCGTCAGCCGCGACATCGCCTACCACGGGACGACCATGGGCGCCCTGTCCATCACCGGCATTCCCGACCTCAAGGCCCCCTTCGAACCCCTGGTGCCCGGTGCGATCAAGGTCCCCAACACGAACTTCTACCGGGCACCGCTCTTCGCCGACGACGAGGTGGCCTTCGGCCAGTGGGCGGCCGACGAAATAGAGCGGGCCATCCTGCGGGAGGGGGCGAGCACGGTGGCCGCGGTCTATCTCGAGCCGGTGCAGAACGCCGGCGGCTGCTTCCCCCCACCCCCCGGGTACTTCGAACGGGTCCGCCAGATCTGCGACCGCCACGGCGTGCTTCTGGTCTCCGACGAGGTCATCTGCGCCTTCGGCCGGCTCGGGCACTGGTTCGGGGCGGACCGCTACTCCTACCAGCCCGACATCATCACGGTGGCCAAGGGGTTGACCTCGGGGTACGCCCCACTTGGCGCCATGATCGCCTCGGACCGGCTGATGGAGCCGTTCTTGAAGGAAGGCGCGTCCTTCCTGCATGGCATCACGTTCGCCGGCCACCCGGTCAGCTGCGCCGTCGCCCTGGCCAACCTCGACGTGTTCGAGGGGGAGCAGATCCTCCAGCACGTGCAGTCGACCGAAGCGGCGTTCCGCTCGGCGCTCGAGGGCCTCTACGACCTCCCGATCGTCGGCCACATACGCGGCGCGGGGTTTTTCTACGGCATCGAGCTCGTGAAGGACAAGCAGACGCGGCTCTCCTTCAACGACGAGGAGTCCGAGCGCCTGTTGCGCGGCTACCTGTCCGGCGCGCTCTTCGAAGCCGGTCTCATCTGCCGTGCCGACGACCGCGGGGACCCGGTCGTGCAGCTCTCGCCACCGCTCATCTGCGGCCAGGAGGAGATCGACTTCATGGTGTCGACGTTGCGCCAGGTGCTGACCGAGGCGTGGCGCCGGGTGTAGGGGGACCAGAGGGGGGCGCGGCGCACTACGGCCACCTCTCCCTCTGGTGGGACGCCATTCCCCGTCCCTCCCCCCGCCCGTCCCTGCCGGGCAACCTGGCGGTCGATGTCTGCATCGTGGGGGCCGGCTTCACCGGCCTCTGGACCGCGCACGCCTTGTCCGGCGCCGATCCCTCCCTGCGCATTGCCGTGGTGGAGAAGGAGGTGGCGGGTTACGGCGCCTCGGGGCGCAACGGCGGATGGTGTTCCGCTCTGTTCGCCACGTCGGACGCCGCGCTGGCCCGGCTCTACGGCATCGATGCCATGCGGGCCATGCGCCGGGCCATGCAGGCCACGGTCGACGCCGTCGGTGCGACGGCACACGCCGAAGGGATCGACTGCCACTTTGCCAAGGGAGGGACCGTTGACGCGGCCCGCACCGACGTGCAGCGCACCAGGGCACTCGCCGAGATCGCCGAGGCCCGCTCCTTCGGGTTCGGTGAGGACGACCTGCGCTGGCTCGACCGGGCAGAAGCCGAGTCGATGATCGGGATGGAGGGGATGCTCGGGGCCACCTTCACCCCGCATTGCGCCGCCATCCAACCGGCCCTCCTTGCCCGCGGCCTGGCCGACGCAGTCGAACGGCGCGGTGTCCGGGTCTACGAGCACACCGAGGTGATCGACATCGTCCCGGGCGGTCCCGGCCGCTCCCCGATCGTCCGGACGACCGCAGGAGCGGTGACCGCGGACGTCGTCGTGCGGGCCCTCGAGGCCTGGACACCGACATTGCCCGGCACGGCGCGGACCCTGGTGCCCGTCTACTCCCTCATGGTGGCCACCGAGCCGTTGAGCGACGAGTTCTGGGGCGCGGCGGGACTGCGCGGTCGCGCCACCTTCACCGACTACCGGCACATGATCATTTACGGGCAGCGCACCGCCGACGGCCGCATCGCCTTCGGGGGGCGCGGGGCGCCGTACCACTTCGGCTCCGCCGTGCGCCCCTCCTACGACGGCACCCCTTCGGTGCACCGCCTCCTGCGCCAGACCCTCGTCGAGCTCTTCCCGGCCCTCCGATCGTCCCACTTCACCCACGCCTGGGGCGGTCCCCTCGGCATCCCTCGGGACTGGCACTCCTCGGTTGGACTCGATCGCTTCCGGGGCATCGCCTGGGCCGGGGGGTACGTGGGCGACGGCGTCGCCACGACCAACCTGGCCGGCCGGACGCTGGCCGACCTGATCACGGGCGCGGACACCGAGCTCACCGCCCTTCCCTGGGTCAATCACCGTTCCCCCGACTGGGAGCCCGAGCCCCTGCGCTGGTTGGGTGTCAACGCGGGCCTCCTGGCCATGAAGCTGGCCGACCGCACCGAGGGAACCAAAGGCCGGCCCAGCCGCCTGGCCACGCGGATGGAACGGTTGCTGGGGCAGTGATCGGTGTCACAATCGGCGCATGCACCACGAGACGCCGGGCGAGAGCATCACCAAGCTGATCTACACCTACGCCGAGCGGATCGACGCCGGTGACTTCGCCGGGGTGGCCGAGGTGTTCGCGCACGCCACATTGACCTTCGAAGGGTTCGGCGACGCCGTCTCGGGCGCGCCGGCCGTGCAGTCACTCTACGAACGGACCACCCGGCGCTACGAGGACGGGACGCCCCGCACGAAGCACGTGATGACCAACGTGATGGTGGACGTGGACGATGACGCGAGGGCGGCCCGCAGCCGGTCCTACTTCACCGTGCTGCAGGCGGTCCCGGGCGCATTGGCGCTGCAGCCGGTCATTGCCGGGCGCTACCGCCACACGTACACCTGCAGTGAGGGACGGTGGGAGTTCGCCTCCATGCACATCATCATCGACCTCGTCGGGGACCTCGGGCACCACATGCTCTTGGACCTGGCGCCGTGAGCCCGCCCGCCGCCGACGTCGGGCGGGCACCCATCTGCCCCTTCTGCGGCGTCACGGCTCTTCCCTCAGAGGCCGGCTCCTGGGCCGAGCCGGAGTTCGTCTGCGAGAATCCCGACTGCGAGGCGTTCGGCGAGGTCATCGGGTCCTAACGGGCCCTACGGCGCCGGCACACTGCGCTCGACCAGGCGCCATAGTGCGTCCAGATCGAGATGGGCCGCGCAGACGTCGGCCACGCGGTCGATCTGATCCTCACGCGCCGCGGCGAACGACGCTCCCGAGGGCTGCCAGGACTTCCCCCGGGCGCCCGCAACGAACGCGAGGAACTCCCCCCGGAAGCGGTCCTGCTCGAACAGACCGTGGAGGGAAGTGCCGAAGACGAGCGCACTCCGGTCGCACGCGCTCTCGATGTCGTCGTCGCCCCCCTTCGGGTCGTCCAGCGCGAGCCATTGCTCCCAACCTTGGCGGGGTGCGGTGCGACCGTGGCGGATCTCGTAGCCCCGGACGGGGACCCCGCCGGGACCGGACCCCTCCCGCAGCCGGGTGGTCTTCTCGGCCGCGAACCGGGTCGCCAGGGGCAACCAACCCAGACCGGGCACTGCTGGCACGACGGACTCGACGCCGTCCGGGTCCTCAATGGTGCGACCCAGCATTTGGAAGCCACCGCACACGCCGAGGACCACCGGGGGCGTGGTGGCATCCCGGCGCGCCGTCATCACCTCGAGCAGCCCGCTGGCCCGCACCCACTCGAGGTCGGCCACGGTCGACTTTGTCCCCGGGAGCACGATCAGGTCCGGGTCACCGAACGCCGATGGGTGGTCCACGAAGCGGACGGCGACACCGCCCTCGACGAGGAGGGGATCGAAGTCGGTGAAGTTCGACAGGCGTGGGAGGCGCAGCACGACGACGTCGAGCTGCTCGGCCCCCGGGGCAGCCGGCTCGACGGAGAGGGCCGCCACCATCCGGTGCAGGGAGTCCTCGGCGTCGAGGACAAGGCCGGGCACGTAGGGCAGCACGCCCAGCGTGGGCACGCCGCATTTTGCCTCGAGTTGCCCCATGGCGTCGCCGAGCAGCAGGGGATCACCCCGGAACATGTTGATGATGAAACCACGGACGCACCGGCGGAGCTCCTCGGGCAGTACGGCCACGGTGCCGTAGAGATGGGCGAAGACGCCGCCCCGACCGATGTCGCCGACTACCACCGCCGGGATCCCGGCACGGGCGGCGAGGCCGAGGTTCACGATGTCGTGGTCGAGCAGGTTGATCTCGGCCGGGCTGCCCGCGCCCTCGCAGATCACGACGTCGAACCGCCGGCGCAGATCGGCCAGGGCGCCGTCGACGATATCGACCAGACCGGCCTTGGACCGCTGGTAATCCGCCGCCTGCCGGGTCTCCAGCGGGCGCCCCATGACGATGACCTGCGACGAGCACTCGCTTGTCGGCTTGAGCAGGACCGGGTTCATGGCCGTCTCGGGCTCGACCCGGGCCGCCACCGCCTGGATCCACTGGGCCCGGCCGATCTCGGCATCCTCGGTGGTCACCACCGAGTTGAGCGACATGTTCTGTCCTTTGAAGGGGGCGACCGACACCCCCTGGCGGGCCAGGAGCCGGCACAGGCCGGCGACCACCGTCGACTTGCCCGCGTCCGAGGTGGTCCCGCACACCATCAGGGCGCCATCAGCTGGGCGCAGGGCGCAGACCATGACCCGTTCTACTGCACGAACGAGCGTTGAGTGGACGCGTGCCCGACACCGCAGTTCTCACGTTGTTCACGGATTTCCACTTGACGCGGGACGCTGCACCCAACAGTGTGCAATGTCCCGGAGCGCCGGGGCGGGAAACGGGGCGAAACAAGGAAGGCGGCGCGGTGGCGATTGCGGAAGATGATCTGGCGGTCATTCACGACCCGCAGTCGGACGAAGCGTTCCACGTCGAGCAGCACGGGGTGGACTTCATCCCCCTGAGCGAACGTTGGGCCCGTCCGAAGGACATCTTCAGCATGTGGGCCGGGGCCAGCATTCAGATCGAGTACTTCATTTACGGCTGCATCCTCATGAGCGTCTTCCGGTTCACGTTCATTCAGGCCCTGTCGCTCATCATCATCGGCAACCTCTCCTATTTCCTGCTGGGCATCTGTTCGCTCCAGGGGCCCCAGACGGGGACGACGGTCTTCGCCGTCAACCGGGCCGCCTACGGGCCCAACGGCGGACGGCCCATGTCCTTTTTCAACTGGATCACCCAGATCGGGTTCGAAGTCGAGGGACTCATCCTCATCGTCGGAGCCGGACTGGTCCTCATCACCAAGGCCGGCTTCGGATTCGGTGACCCGGCCAAGGTGATCCTGGTCATTGTGGCCGTGCTGACCCAGGGGATCCTGCCCTTTCTGGGCCACGCCACCATCGTCAAGTCCCTGCGCGCCATGATCGTCCCCTTCGTCGTCCTGTTCGCCATCCTGCTCGTTTTCGCCATCCCCCACGCCCACCTGCACGGGGTGCACAGCGCCGATTGGGAGACGTACACGGAGGGGCTGGCGTTCACCATCGCACTCAGCGGGCTGGGCTGGGCCGAAAACGGGAACGACTACACCCGCTACTGCCCGCCGGAGACGTCGAAGAAGGGCATCGTCGGTTGGGTGTTCCTCGGTACGGCGGTGCCCGAAATACTGATCATGACCCTGGGCGCGGTGGTCGCAACCTTCATTGTGGGGATCGGCCAGGGCACCGGCGGCTTCCTGCCCCTGGCGCACCAGAGCGCGATCCCGGCCTGGTTCGTCGTGATCTTCATGGTCTTCGCCGCCCTCCAGCTCTTCTGCATCAACAGCCTCGACATGTACTCCTCGGGGGTGACACTCCAGGCCATCGGCATCCCCGTGAAGCGGTATCAGGCCGTGCTCATCGATTGCGTGATCGCGCTGGGCGTCACCATGTACGCCGTCTTGAATTCGTCGTTCTCGACGTATCTCAGCGACTTCGTCGATGTCGTGATCGTCTGGATCGCTCCCTGGGCAGCGATCTTCGTGGTCGACTGGCTGCTGCGCCGTCGGCGCTACGTGCCCAGTGAGTTGCAGAAGACCACCCGGGACAGCCTGTACTGGCACTCCGGTGGGGTGTTCTGGCCTGCCATCATCGCCCAGCTCGTCGGGATGTTCGCCGCCATATCCGCGCTGTCGGCGACGTTCACGCTGCCCCACTGGCTCAACGAGCTGACGTTCCACACCACCGACTCTCCCGCCAACTCCGGGGCGGACTTCAGTGTCTTCCTGGGCGTGGGAGTCGGGGGACTGGTCTACCTGGCCCTGGCGTACGGCAACGTGCGCCAGCAGGCCCGCGCGCAGGACGTCCTCCTCGACGCCGAGGGACTTCTGTAGGAACAGCGGCGGGCTCGGCCTTGCATTGCCCCGGTGGGATCACGCCTCCGACAGCGGCACCCGGCTCGTGTGACACCCCTTTTGTACCCTTTTGATGTGCCCTCGGCGACCCTCATGGAGGCCCTCTACGGCG
>JBEKWB010000163.1:0-6894 GCA_049513455.1 Acidimicrobiales bacterium | reverse complement strand
AGCGCCTTGGCATGGGCGGCGTCCTCAGCCTCAATGGCCGCAGCGATGTAGCTGGCGGCCTCATCGACTGTCTCGCGAGCGGTCGTCTCGAGGGCCGTAACGGGGTCGATCTCAATTGGCTGGGTCCTTGATTCAGAACGGTTCGGGGCCACGTCTAGGAGGACGCAGATTTACTGACATTTCTGGACAGCGCGGTTATCCACAGTCCTCCACGGTGGCCCGAGAAGGTCGCAAAGAAACTCGGAGGATGAATATGACCTCCGCAACGAACAGCGCGACGGGGTGTATGGAATAAATCAGCACCGTCCTAGAACGGTGTATCGCCTGGCTGTCGGTTGTGGTCGAGCGAACCTCCAGAGCACCGGCCCGTGACGACGTCGTAGTGGAGAACCGGTCTGCCGGCATTGGTCGTATCCTCCTCGGTCCTACTGGGTCGTCGTACGGCAGAGGCGGACATCGATCGCTGGGACATGAGAGGGGCAGCCCACCCAGGCGACGACAAAAAGGCCGTGGCGGCGTACGCTGGCTTCACTATGGCGACCCAGATCGCAGTCGTCGGTGGGTCCGAGGCAACGGCTCCCGTGATTACGGCGGCCGAGGCGGTCGGCGCCACCCTCGCATCCGCCGGAGCGATCGTGATCTGCGGTGGCCTCGGAGGGGTCATGGCCGCGGCCTGCCGGGGTGCCAAGTCGGCAGGCGGGCTGACAGTGGGAATCCTGCCGGGCACGGACCCCTCGGCCGCGAACCCGTGGGTCGACGTGGTCATTGCCACCGGACTCGGTGAGGCGCGCAACGTTCTAGTTGTTGGCTCCGCCGCGGTCGTGATCGCTCTCGACGGAGAATACGGCACCCTTTCCGAGATCGTCTTGGCTCTTCGCTCCGGCACTCCTGTCATCGGCATCGGCACGTGGTCCCTCACCCGGCCCGACGGTGAAGTCGACACGGGGATCGTGCCGATGGAGGATCCGTGTGAGGCGGCCGCAGTGGCATTGAGTCTGGCATCTGCCCGTAGTGAATGAATTGACGTAGCTCCGCGTAATCTCCACCGCGTCCATTATGCGAGCGCGCCAGATCGCCCGATCTGGGTGCATGTCCTGCAGGCCCAGGTGCTCCAACCTCGGCCCGCGGGGATCAGACCCAGGCTGACGAGGCCGACCGCAAACGTCTCTTGAGGGAGATCGGTTACAAGCTCTGAGCGCCGCCTGTCGAGTGGGTGGCCCGGGCGCCGCGCTGGAGTCCCGCGGTCACCTCGGTGACGAGCGATCGCAGGCAATCGGACACCACAACGGCCAGTGCCGCCGGCTGGTGCAGCTTTCGGGCGGCCGTGGGCAGCCCCTCGAGATCGCGTGCCAGCCGTGCTTGCGCAGCCTCAATGGTGCCTGGGGGTTCGAGGCGTCTACTCGCGCACATGACCGGGACGAGGAGCGGCTCGAACCCGGCGGGGCCGGGTTCGTTGCGCACCGCAAGGAGGTCTTCGCCCATCGGGAGGCTTCGCCACACCTGCTTGGCGCCGGGCAGCGTGGCCTTTCCGGCGGACAGCTTGAGCACTTGTCGATTCCCGAAGGCCACCAGTTTGTACGCGCTGTCGAGCGTCGGGGCGTCCGCCGACACTCCCATCTTGGTGCCGATGCCTGCGGCGTCAATAGGGACTCCGTCGGTTCGAAACCGCGCGGTCGGAGGCGTCGACCCTTCCCGCGCCCTTGAGAAACTCAAAGAAAAGCCCACAGGCTAGCCAGCGGGTGGTAGCGGTGCGCAACGGGCACTCTCAGTTCGCGGTTGTTTTCTCGACGGGAAGCAGCGGCGTCCCGCAGGCACACATGTACATCGAGGTCGACGACACGTCCCTGCAGTGACACTCGGCTTCGATGACCACCCGACAGTTGCAATCATCATGCGCACAGGTCAGAACAGTTCCTTTGGTGTACTCAGGCATGCCGCACCTCTCCCTTGGTATCCATTTGCGATTCCGATTGCCTTCGAACCTTAGGCTCGCAAGCCTGCCATATGCCCCACGGGTTAAATCTGGTTCGCCTAGAGGTGGGAAAGCTGGCAAGACCCCTCGTGGAGCCGTCGGCATGGGGGGGCTGAGCGCGATGTGGGTTCTCACTTCCTTGCGGCCTGCGCCGTGCTTGCCCCTTCAAGGCTTGAGAACGTGGCGACACGTCGCCAGCCCGCGTTCCAGGACGTGCGAGATCGCGCGTCCCAGTGGTGCAAAACCGCAGGTCGCTGAGACCCCCATTTGCCCAGGTTCCCCGTGGCCTCGGAGCCCCTGTCCCGGGTCGCTCAGCTCGGCCCCCGGGAGGGCAGATTCTAGGTGGGACGGTTCCCACTGGTGCGTGTCGGAGGGGGGACTGCAACCATAACTACACCGCCAGGCTGGCTGACGAAGTGGGCGGCCTAATCGGCGCCCTTCTCTTCCGTCAGTTCCTCGGGTAGCTCGGGCAAGTCCCATTCCTGCGTGGCTCCCTCGATGGGTCCTTCTAGGAACGATTGGCACTCTTCGATGAGTTCGGGATCCCCTGACCCATCCTGATGAGCGTCCAGGTACTTCTGCGCCTCTTCGGGGTTGATGGGGCGCCACTCTGCCGGCCAGTCGGTCATGCCGCCGACCGTACACCGGGCCGCTACCGTCTGCCCATGCCCCAACCCGGCGACCTCATCACCGCCTTCTCGGTCGGGTCAGTTGGTTTACGCCTGGGACTCCAGAGCTCGCAGGAGCTTGTCCGTCCCCTTCCGGGCACCACCACCCCAGATATCGTCGCCAAAACTCTGAATCTGGATCAACGATTGGTTCGTCCCTTGATCCAATACAGATACTCGCAGCTTGACTGACTGAAGACCGTATCGGGTCCTTCCAGTCAGGGACATCGTCAATTTGCTGATCTCCACGACCTTGCCGATCGACGAGAAAGCGCGCTCTAAGTCCGCTAGGGCTTCGAGCGCCGGTCTTGGGTATTGAACCGACCGACCGGATTCGCCAACCACGAGTCGACCCTACTCCGGGCGTGTCACGCGTGCTCAGAGCGTGTCGGAGGGGTAGCGCTGAACGCCTTGCCCAAACATGGCCTCCGGCTGCGTCCCTGGATGTTCAACGGCCAGGACCGTGACCCTCCAGGAGTTCCCCTTGAATTGCGAGGTTGATGGAGTAAATCTCCTCGGCCAGCTCTTGAATTTGGCCGTCGGTCTTCACCGCGAAACTGGTGTCGTAGGTCCCGTCGTAGGCCGCCATTTCCTCAAGTTCACGTATTCGTTGCGCAAGGGCAGGTGAGGGTTCAGCGCCGGCGTGGCCGCCGCCGAGCTCGGGCGTGCCCAACGGAGCCGACTCGACATAGGCGTCGTACACCCGCTCGCGCAAGGTCCCCTCGCTGGTCGCCATCATGTGTACGGCGACTCCGAACTTCCCGGCCATGTGGTGCAGGTCTGCCATCGGGTCGACCCTACGCCACCGACCGCAGTTTCCGCCCCACACTCCCGCGCTCTCCGGGTCAGCCAGGGCGTAGGCGAGGCACTCCGGCCGTACGGGGCAGACCGAGCAAATGGCCCGGGCCCTGGAGGCGTTGCTACCCAGCTCCGGGAAGAACAGAGCCCTGTCCTCGCCACGACATTGCGCCCGCTTCGTCCACCCGGGCCGATGGGCTAAGTCCTCGAGGTCCGGGAGCTCTTCGCCGATCCCGGGGGTCATCAGCCAGGCGACGAGAGCAGTGGCGGGATCGGGCACGTCACAAGGCTACGGGTGGGACCACGGGTCTACGGTTGTCGTCAAATGCTGGCCTTCGGAGGAGAAAGTGACACCTTCATCATCTTGATCGCCGGAATGATAGGGGCGCGGATGTGGATGCGTTCGAGGCGGGGCGGCGGTCGTGGCGGTCGAGGACCATATGGGGGAGGCGGCAGCATCTAGCTGGCACTCCGTGGCGCCGTCCCGTTGACAAGTCCATTCGTGTCGGAGGACCGACTGGCAACCGAAGTCCACGCCCCGTGGTAGTGGAAAGTGGCTGGTCAGAGCTTCGCCGGGCGGCATGAATGACTCTGGGATGGACCTCGAATTGGGTCCGATGGAGGTCGCCAGGGCCGCGGCGGGCGCTAGGGGGCCTGATTCGCTAGCAGTCGGATTGGCTGGACCTACGATGGAAGCCATGAGCACCTCCGACGCCGCCTCCGAATGGGATTTGACCGTCCCCGGTGACGACGCCGAGCTGTTGGCCGAGTTCCGTCGCCATGGTGTTCGGCCAGGGCAGCGGGTCCATGTGGCGATCGTCGCCGACGAGGCGGAGGCGGATCAGGGATCAGGTGATGCGCTCCCCTCTTTCTTCGCCAGCTTCGAGGGGCCATCAGATCTAGCGGAACGGTCTGGTGAGATTCTGCGGGCGGAGTTCCCCGACGTTCGATGATCCTGGTGGACACCGGTCCTCTTGTGGCCGCGGCCAACCGTACGGACGCGCATCACGCGGCATCTGTGGCGGCACTGGCGACAATACCTGGTGTCGGAGGGCCAAACAGACCAACTCCGACCGGCGGCTCACGTCCCGACTGTGCTCGTAACAATCGCCCTTCCGGAGTTGATCCCCATGGCTCCTCAGCGTAGGCGTACCGGTTCCACGTTTTGGGCACGAAACAACGGACCGCTAACGTCGCGGCAACACTGAAAGGAGAACATGAGCTCGACATTCGATCGTCGCTCACTGCTAGTCGCGGGCGTGGCAGCGGCTGCGGGCATAGCGGGTGCCTCAGCGTTGGACTGGGAAAGCATCGCTGGTGCCACCACAAACGGCCCAGGCCGCAACGGAATCAGCAAGGGCAAACCCAAGCGCGGTGGCTCCCTCGTCTTCGGGACAGACGCGGAGGAGACGGGATTCAATCCGACTACGGCCAGCTTCGACAACGTCGGGGTCATGTACGCCCGTACCGTCTTCGACCCTCTCACCATCATGAACGCTGCCGGGACCTGGGAGCCGTACCTGGCCCAGAGCGTGACCCCAAACGCCACCTACACTTCGTGGACCGTCACCCTCCGACCAAACGTGCTCTTTCACGATGGCACCCCTTGCGATGGTGCCGCCATGCTGGCCAACTTCAGGGCCCAGAAGTCCTCCCTCCTCGTCGGCATCATCATTGGCTCCATCCTGGACACCATCACCCAGACCGGTCCCCTCTCGGTCACCTTGACCTTCAACACACCCTGGGCCCCCTTCCCGCTCTACTTGGCCGGGGGTATCGGCGGGCAGAATGCCTACCTAATGGCCCAATCCATGTTGGCCAATCCGAATGGGACATCGAACCCGGTGGGGACAGGTCCGTTCGTCTTCAAGGAGTGGGAACCGAATAGCCATTTTACGGCGACGGCCAACCCCCACTATTGGCGCCCGGGGCTGCCCTACCTGGATGAGATCACCTACAAGCCTATTCCCGACGAGGCAACCCGAGCCGAGGCGCTCCAGTCGGGCACCATCGACATCATGGTCACCGACGTAGCGCAGACCATCATCGAATTCCGCGGGAACAAGGACTACAGCTATATCGACGACAGCACCCATTTGGTGGGCGAGCCGGACATGGACAGCGTCATGTTGAACTGCAACGCGGCACCCTTTGACAACCCCAAAGTCCGGCTAGCGGCCGCCATGGCCCTTAACCCCAAGCAGTACGCGCAGGTGATCGACAGAGACGTGTGTCCGGTCAGCACCGGCCTCTTCACTCCGGGGTCTCCCTACTATTCCAAGACCTCCTACCCAAAGTACAACCCGACCGAGGCCCGCAAGCTGCTCAAAGAAGTGGCGGCGAGTACAGGCAAGCCCGTCGCCTTCACCTTGAGCAACACCGACGCACCGACGGACATCCGCCAATCGGAGTACGAGCAGCAGGCCTTCCAGGAAGTTGGCTTTCAGGTGACCAATAAGTTCATGGACCAAAACGAATTGCTCAGCGACGCGGAGACTGGCAAGTACCAAGCCGCCTGCTGGCGCCAGTTCTCGGCGGTGGACCCGGATCTCAACTACATCTTCTGGAGCACGACCACGGCGGGCGCGGACTTTGCCGTCAACATGGCCCGCAACACCGACCCGAAGGTGCAGTCCGCCCTAGAGCTCGGCCGCTCGAGCACCGACCCGACCATCCGGACTAAGGCCTATCAGGTACTCAATCAACGCCTGGCCATCGACCTGCCGTACCTGTGGCTTGACCGGGCAGTGTGGGCCGTGGTCAGCACGCCGAAGATTCAGAATTGGAACAACCCCACCACGCCGAAGGGCGCTGCCGCCTTCGGCATGATCGGTGGATCCATTTGGCCCACCCAAATCTGGATCAGCTGACCCCTTCGGGGTGCGCCATTCGGTCACCGGGAAGACCCAGCCGTCACCCGGGCCCGGGCGAGCGTCACCGAATGCGAGCGCAAGCTCTCTAAACACCTCGACGGTCTGGAGGCCGGTATTCCTGCCGAAGTCATCGCCGCTCGGATCGCAGCCACCCAACGGGAGAAGGCTGCCGCGAGTCCGTCTTGGCGACCGCTCCCCCGGCGCCGGAGCCACTTGGTCTCGACGAGGTGCTCGAGACCCTTACGGCGCTTCGAGACTTGCCGGAGCTACTCGGACGTATTGAGCGGGCCGACCGAGCTGCGCTCTACCAGGCACTGGGGTTGACCGTGCGGTATCGCCGGATCGGCACGACTGAAGAAGTCAAGTTGACGTCGACACTGCGAAGCGTGGACCTGAAACGTGTCGGTGCCAGCGACACGTTCGGAAACTCCCAGGTCACAGGCCCAGAGGGCGTGGACCTGGAGCGTGTCGGAGGGGGGACTGCAACCATAACTACACCGCCAGGCTGGCTGACGAAGTGGATGGCCTAGCCTTGTCGCGCCGCCTCTTTACGCAGCTCAGCGACTGCCGTTGCCGCTGTCTT
>JBEKWB010000162.1:0-6903 GCA_049513455.1 Acidimicrobiales bacterium | reverse complement strand
CACCGTGCTGCGGAGGGGAGAAGGCCGATGAATGTGTACGACCGACTCTCAGAGGCGCACTATGAAAAATCGTTTGCCACTCTTGATGCGGCAGCAGCGGATTGTTGCTATCTCGTCACTAGATGGGTGGAACCGAATGAAAATCAGTACGCGATGGGAGTGTTCAACTACGCCTGGTCGCCCGTCCCCAGTTTTGAGGATGTACTCGCCGAAATTACCGAGGATCTGAACCTTCCGAAACAATGGATGGATCTAGTGCCATCGTCGTTGCTTGAAAAGCATCAGGTTGGCGATGACAGCTACTCTTACTACGCCGGAGGCCATGTGCTTGTTATGTTCGGACCAGTTGGCCTGCGCGTGCCGGCCACACTCTATGGCTTGGAGGGAGACAACGCTGCCGAGGCCGGCCGGGTAGTTAGTTGGATCTCTTCCTAGTCCGCCATACCGTGCCACAAACCCGACAGAATTCGCTCATGCAATCGAGATCCACCCCTAGTGCGGGCAACAATCGCCAGTGGTCACCGGCAACGAGCCATGACCAAGCGTCCCGCCGCGCTGCTGGCCGAAGGCGCTACAACGCCCGCCGCAAGGTCAAGGCCATCCTTCGTCGTCGCCAGATCATCGAGATGTGGCGAGACCTGGGTAAGGATGGCTGGTCACCGTTCGACCGCGGGGGTCAGGCCATGTTGGCCGACTTCTTTCACGTCAATCGCTCCACCATCTGTCGGGATATGGCGATGATCAAACGGATGTGGCAGGTGGTGGCGTGCCCGACATGCGACAGCGTGCTGAGCATCGACAGGATTGATGACCTGGAGGAGCGGGGGAGGATCAAGGTGACTCAGCGGCCTTGAGCCGAATCCCTATCTCATTGAAGTTGGCACAAAGTTCGTTTCGCTTGTATCGACCCATTCTCTTTGGTTCGCTCGGGCTGACATGCTGGGGGATCCGTTTGAGTTTTCGATTCCAAACTGGGCACCGGCATTGATTCGCAATCAGAATGAAAATCGCGTTGAACAGATGCCGCAAGAGATGATCGAAGTATGGGCAAGGAGCTTCCAACAGATGCGCAAGCTCGTGTTCGTGAACTGTTGGTACAGCGGTGATCGTGACTCGGCTGCGATGTGGGCCACGTTTGGTTCGCCGCAGGATGGAGCAGCGGTTCGCTCAACCGTTGCGCGACTTAGCGAATCTATTATCCTGGATCGAGACGCCGTTGTTGGTGAAGTTGCATACTTTGATTACTCGCTCACCGAAGCCCCGCCAGAAGCTGCCAGTGTTGTGTGGAACGACGGCCTAAACCTGGCTTATATGAAAAGGGACGCTTTCGGTTATGAGCAAGAAGTTCGAGCCGTTTTTCGCGATGGGGCTAAAAAAGAGTCACCGGGAGTCTCAATCCCGGTGGACCTCACGAGGCTTGTCGCTGAAGTAACCGTCGCCCCATTTGCTGAACAATGGTTCGTAGACCTCGTCGAGGGATACCTAAATCAGGCGGGGATATCTGTCCCCGTGGGACGGTCGAAGATCGGAGACGAGCCAAACTGGCGACTCTCGGTGCCCCCCGGTCTGCAGCACCTTCCCGTGATGCAGTTTGGATCGCCACTCACACCACCGGACTCTTGAACCGCACCCGTTCATATTCTCTGGTCCTGGCGACGTGTCCCCCAACAATCGCTCACGGTGACCCATGATGGTTACTGGTGACGCCTTCCCTACGCCCTCCAGCTCGCACCACTATCGCCGAGGCCGCTCAGGCCCTTCGTCTCCTCCTTGCCGCCATCGAGGAGGGTGAGATCGATGCCGATGACCCGAAGGCGCGGGCGCTCCAGCGACGTCTGGAGGGAGAGTGGTGGCGTGGGAGGAGGCTGGTGGGATGCCCGAGGAGTTGAGCTAGTAGGACGTATGTCTGTGATGCAGCCAGGGTCCCCACGTACGGCAGGACTGCGGCACCCTTCCCCTCGGCCTTACGGTCGCAGCAGCAAACGCCTGGTTGGAGGACTCGGTGTAGCCTTCGCCTGCCCCAACTGCGAATGGAGACCCAATGGCCGTGCTTGTGAGGATTACCGCCCCTGGAATGGACCAAGCGGCCTACGATCAGGGGGCCCCCGTCCTCCACGAACTGGTGAAGAAGCAGCCCGGCTTCATCATGCACGTCGCGTATCCGACGCCCGGCGGATTCAACGTTGGCGAGGTTTGGGAAAGCCAAGCGCAGCAAGAATCGTGGTTCAACGAACACGTCAAGCCAAACCTTCCGGCGGAGCTCTTGGATGCCATGTCAACGGAACACTTCCAGCTTCACGCCGTGGTGCAGCCGTAGTTCGACGACACCGTGGAACTTGCCCTGGGTCCTCAACTGCCCACCTTCGCTGGGCTGGGTGTGCGGCATTCCGGAACCATGGGCAAGGCACCCCTAACGGCAGATCTGGGTCGCCGCGATCAGCCCGTTACTTTCCGAGCTGCGAGGTAAGTCCGTCCACGTGCATCTCGTAGTACTCGTTGTTTGCCCATGGTCCGACCGCGCCTTCAACCACCTCACGCACGGCGTCGACCGATTCGCCTTCCCAGATGCAGATGCCGAGTCCGTGATCGTTGGTAGCCGCATGGATCGGCAACGCAACGTGGGAAGGAAGCCCAGCTTCGAGTGCCTTGGCCTCGGCGGCCTGAAAGCCTTCGGGGTCGTGAATTCGGTGGATGACTGTCACAAACACGGGTTACCGTCCCTTCATCGGGGTGACTGCGCGGAAGCGCAGCCCCTATTGCTAACACACCTGAAAATGGCGCGCTCTGGTGCCTCCGAGCACCACGGCCTATCGACGGATCTGGGGAGCTGCAGGACTGGCGGGAGAGTGTCACACTCGGCACGTCGGGGATACCCCTCCCGGCAGGCCCCTGAGTCTGACCCGTGTGAATCGATTGCAGCGCTGGGGTGCCGCCGTCGCCGGTTCCGTGAGACCTGTCAGCGATGCTGCTGTTCTGATCTTGGGGTGCAGATGACCGATGTCATCGGCCCGAGTTTCTAACCCCTCGTTCCGTCCACATCGCTTTGGGTCACCCGAATCGAACGCGGCCAGCCCTGGGCAGCTGAGAGCCGGACCCAATAGGCGTCCCCGTCGAAGGAGATCCATGACACCGTAGGGGGTGATCCCTCGGGTCCGGATAGCGCGAGAGACCGGTACTTTGGGTTGATTCGATAGCCGCGAATCGGGTGGTCAACTTCGGCGGTGCAAGTACCACCAGCACCCCGAGCCCGCCACGACAACTTCGCCAGTCTCTTCACGGAACCTTCTTCCGGTTCGGCACCTCTGGTTGCGAGTGTACGCCTTCATCCCTACATGTCGCGGGTCCGGAACGTCTTGAAGTGGGTGTCCCCGACCGCCGCTCCGGGGGCACGGCTCCCAAGCACTTGGAGCCATCGACGTTCCTATAAAGGACCATGAGCGGCTCCCTCCGACAAGGAATTTGGCATGCCCCGCAGGGCCGCTCAGGGTGCCACGTACCGGCACATGTGGGCGCGTGGATATGGTCCATGGCCGTTCCTGGTTCCCTTTGACAGTTCAATGCGATGAGGATCGATTTGCTGAATGACCGGGTGCCACCTCGATGACTCCGATTGAGTGTCCTCCAGGATTCCGAGAGCGTCGGGCGACCTGCAGGAGCTGCGCAGTTGAACCATCATTGACTTTCATTAGACACCGTATAAGTATAGCGATCAATGAGCAATCTCTCCGAGCCCGCTGATTGGCGGGAAGGTCGACGACGCTCGGCGCGAGATGCGATTGTCCGAGCAGCCTGGACACTGGTGGACGAGGAAGGTCTTGCGGGCTTGTCTCTTCGCGATTTGGCCCGCCGGGCAGGAATCACTACGCCAACGGTGTACGCCTACTTCGAGTCGAAGAGCGCCATCTACGACGCCATGTTCGGCCAGGCTGCCACCGAGTTCGCCGACAGGATGGCCAAACCAATCGACGGCGACGAGCCTCACGAGATCCTGGCAGCGTATGCGCGCCGCTTCGTCGAGTTCTGTACGAGTGATCCCGCGCGCTACCAACTGCTCTTTCAACGGACACTCCCAGGATTCGAACCGTCGCCAGAGTCGTATGCGCCAGCGATCTGTGCCCTAGCCAATGCCCATGAGCTGCTTGCCCTCCATGGCATCACCGAAGCGCGCCACATTGACCTGTGGACTGCGCTGATCACAGGTCTGGTTGACCAGCAGATCTCGAATGATCCCGGTGGGGATCGGTGGACCGGTCTGGTCGAAGAGTCGGTGACCATGTTGCTCGCCCACTCCCAGTCGCACCGAATGGCCCGGAAGCCTTCATCCCGACCGACCCGAACCAAAGGACCACGATCATGACCATGACGACCATCGACGTGACGGCGCTCGAACCACTGACCCATCACGAAGCCATGAACCTGCAACAGCATGAGCTGGAATGCACGCTGCGAATGCTCCGGTCGCTGGACGGCGAAGCGTGGTCGAGCCCGACCGACTGCCCGGCGTGGGACATTCGTGCGATGTACCAACACGTGCTGGGTGCATGCGAAGCCGGCGCGTCCATGCGCGAGAACATCCACCAACTTCGCCGGGGACGGGCCTACCGGAAGCAGCATGGTGGTCCCCTCGAAGCTGCACTGTCAGAAGTACAGGTGCGGGAGCGCGCTGACCTCAGCCCCGCCCAGGTCGTCAAGCGGCTGGCAGCGATCGCACCGAAGACGGTGCGGGGACGCAGTCGCACACCGGCGCTCGTACGTAATCACGCCAAGATGGCTGTCGATGGCCCGGTGCACGAGACCTGGAGGCTCGGGTATCTCATCGACACCATCTACCTGCGGGATCTTTGGATGCACCGCGTTGATTCGGCCCATGCACTCGGCCAGCCGTTGGAGCTCAGTGCAGACCACGACGGTCGCATCGTTGCCGATGTCGTAGCAGAATGGGCGCGCCGCCACGGCAAACCCTTCCTGCTCGAACTCTCCGGCCCA
The DNA here is from genome assembly GCA_049513455.1 of Acidimicrobiales bacterium. GTDB lineage: Bacteria > Actinomycetota > Acidimicrobiia > Acidimicrobiales > RAAP-2 > Bog-473. The sequence goes on along the minus strand of JBEKWB010000162.1, from coordinate 1,917 downwards.
GCCGGCGGGACGTACGTGAGAGACCCGGGCTCCCGGGAAGACGAGCACGACTCCCTCGACGCCGTCGAGTTCTGCCGCACACTGGCTGGGCGCGCACCGGCAACGGGCCTCCTCACCACGATCGTCCCGTTCTGACCAAGATTCCCGACTTCATTAGAAGGAGAACTGCCATGGACACCCGTATCGACGAGATCGCCGACCGCATCTTTCGCTTTTCAACATTCGTGCCCGACATCGGACCAACCGGCTTCACCTTCAACCAGTACCTCATCGATGACGAGGCGCCGTTGCTGTTCCATACGGGACCCCGGGCCATGTTCCCCCTCGTATCGGATGCGATCGCTACAGTGACCCCAATTGAACGGCTTCGGTGGATCACATTCGGCCATGTCGAGGCGGACGAGTGCGGAGCGATGAACGAGCTGCTCGCAGCGGCGCCCCAAGCCAAGGTGGCCCACGGCGCCCTGGGTTGCATGGTGTCAATCAATGACTTGGCCAATCGCCCGCCGGTGCCGCTTGCCGACGGTGAAGTCATCGAGTTAGGCGATCACCGGGTCCGGCATATCGATACGCCGCATGTTCCCCATGGCTGGGAGGCGAGGCTTCTGTTCGAGGAAGCCACAAAGACGCTGTTCTGCGGCGACTTGTTCACTCAACTCGGTGATCCGCCCGCCATCTCGACCGAAGACATTGTTGGACCTGCTTCGCAGGCCGAGGACATCTTCGGCTATTCCACCCTGAGTCCAAAGACGGGGCCTACGATCCGGAGTCTCGCCGACCTCGCTCCCACCACATTGGCGGTGATGCACGGCTCATGCTTCGCCGGTGACGGGGCCATGGCGCTTCTGACGCTCGCTGATGAATACGATGCTCGTATCGCTGCAGCCAGCGCATAGTGAGGACCTGCCAAACAAGGCCCGAAGCTTGCGGGCAGCGACCATACGCCGGGCTTGCGCAAACCCCCGCTGAACCGTTCTGGTCAGCCAGTCTCAGAATCCAGGTGCATCCATGAGCATTACGACCGTCACTCGATTTCACGCCGCTGAAGGCCAAGAGGCGACGCTTCTCGAGCTGCAGTCCGAAGGGCGACAGCGGATGCTGGCTGCCGAGGGCTGCGAGTCATTCGACATCCTCCAAGATCAGGCCGATCCGCGATCCTCTGCCTTCCTCCAAACTTGGTCATCGCGCGAAGCACACGATGCCGCATTTGGCGAGTTGATCATGGCGAGCGGTCATCTGGAGAAGGTCCTTGCAGCTCTCGACGAGGGAGTCGTGCAGACCTTCTACGACGTGGTCTCCTGACTCGGACTGCCTGCCCCCGACCGCCGGTCCGGAGCGCGACCCTACGGCACCAACGGGTCGCCTGTTTGCACCTGTCGAACTAGATCTGTAAGTGGCCAAGCTCACGACCGCGCTGATGCGCGACGCCCGGTGAAAGAATGAATCGACCCGCTCTCGTTACAAGCGGTTACTAACCGATGTAAGCGGAAATTGGACCCACGGCGTCATCGATCTTGAGAACTGGAGTGACGGTGAATGTCATGTACTCCGAGTACAACAAGACGTCTGCGTAGGCCGAAGTCAAGTCGTCGTTCTCGGCGATAGTGAAGCCTCCAGTGCCATCGGCCCGTACGTAGTGTGCGATCTCGCCCTCTACGGCCCCGCGCTTGCCGAAAATGTCCATGAGGCGCTTGACTTCGGCCTTGGTCAAATGGGGCTTCAACTTGTACTCGCTTATGAAGAGCATGGCTCTACCAATCCTTTCGGTTGCTCGGTGACCGACCAGCAGTTCGACTGCGGGCCCGATACCGCTTCGGGAGACACTACCCACGTTGCACCCTGATTGCTTAGGGGGGATTCAGAGGGTCCGATGTTTCCTCGTTCCCACAGGCGATCGGGTGGGTTTGGAGCCGAAAG
>JBEKWB010000161.1:0-7090 GCA_049513455.1 Acidimicrobiales bacterium | reverse complement strand
TTGATGGCCGCCGCGCCCGCCCCTGGCGCGCCCGGACGATCTGCCGCCCTTGCTGGGGATCATCATGTTCACGCAGCAGCATCCGGCGCCTCTTCGAGAGGGGGCCCTGTCGGCGCCTGGTTACGCTCTGACGGCGGAAGGAACGCGTCCAGACGGTCTCTGAGCTCCGTGGTCGAGGCATTCAGCTGCATGGTGAGCAATCCCTCGACCACCATCTCGCGATAGGAGATCTCTTCGTCCGAAAGGCGCCGGAGCTTGTTGGACATGGGCAACCAGACCGCGTTGGCCAACAGCACTCCCCACAACGTGGCGGTGAATGCGGCCGCGATGGCCGGGCCGAGTTTGCCCGGCGAGCTCAACTGGCCCAGGACCGAGATCAGGCCGATGACCGTCCCGAGGATGCCGAAGGTCGGCGAGTAGCCAGCCATGTCGGAGAAGAATTTTGTCGCGGTCTGGTGGCGCACCCGGAGGCCGTCAATCTCAGCAGCCATCAGCTCGTACACCCGGTCGGGGTCCGACGTCGAGACGATGAGCTGAATCCCCTTTTTCATGAACGCGTCATCGGTCTCGAGCTCCTCGAGCACCAGTGGGTTCGACCGGGCCTCCTTCGCCATCGCCAGCAGCGCATCGATCGTGGCGCGTGTGTCCAGCCCCTTGCGTGGCTTGAGCACGATCCGTACCGCACGGGGAACAGAGCGGAGCCGGCGGAGCTCGAAACCGGCCATGGTCGCGCCGAGACTGCCGCCGACGACGAGGAGCAACGGGGACACCTTGATGAGCGATCCCACGTGGCCATGCTCCATCGTCATGGAGACGACGATGGCCAAAAGTGCGATCAGGATGCCGACCGGAGTCATTACCCTCGTACCTGGCTCAACCTCGCCGGACCCGGCGCCGACGACCGGGCGGAGGCAGCGAGAGCGGGATCGTCCGGGCCCTGGAAAACACGGCGGAGCAGGTCGGCCTTCTCCGCCCGTATCTTCTCGACCACGGTGGCCGGATCGTTGGCCGCGATGATGTGGCCGCCGTTCACCAGGTACACCGCCGACTGGCCGTCCGCACCATCCTCCACGCGCTCGATGAGGTCCTCGTTGATGTGCATCATCGATCCATCGAGCTTCTTTACCGCGATCACGTGGGCTCCGTTCCCAAAAGAGAGGATTCGCTGCCTCTGATAACGGCCCATTTGATTGCAGAATTGAGAGGTGGGTTGACCGAAGGATGCCGTGGCCCCCCAGGGATCGACTACGACATCTCCACGAGCGACGTCAGGACGGTGGACGTGGTGTCGACCACTTTCGTGTTGGCCTGGTACGCGGTCTGTGCCTCAATCAAGTCGGTGAGCTCGGTGGCCAGGTCGACGTTCGACCCCTCCACGGCACCGCCCTGCAGGGTGCCGAGGCCGTTCGTTCCCGGCTCCCCGAGCTGGGCCTTGCCCGACGCCACGGTGGGGGTGAAATAGGTCTGGCCGATGTCGTCCAATCCGTCCGGGTTGGCGAACTGGGCCAGGGCGATCGTCCCCAGGGACTGGCTGTCGCCGTTGGAGTAGGTCCCGGTGATCACGCCGTCGGATCCGATCGAATAGGACTCCAGGGTGCCTGCGGCATTCCCGTCCTGCGAGGTCACTTCGATCGTCTGGTCGTCGGCGAATTGGGTGACCGCACCTTCCGAGCCGACAGCGGGAAAGTCGATGGCCGGCTTGGTCGCCCCGGTCCAGGCGTAGTTGCTCGGCTCGGTCTCGATGGCGAGCGCGGTCTGGCCGGTTCCGACCGCGGTCCCGTTGATGGAGGCCAGCTGGCCGCCGCTCCCGAAGACCAGGGTCTGCGGCGCGGTCCAGAGGGGCTGAGCCGCACCGGTGACGGTGCCCTGCATCGACCAGGTATCGGCCGCGGTGGGGGTCAGGGTGAGGGTAACGGGGACCTGGTCGCCGAGTGAGTCGTACATCGTCGTGGTGATGGTCACCGGATTGGTGGCGTTGGACGGCAGGTTGCCCCCCAGAACGACGTTCTGTGTCTGGGCCGGCGGACCGGTGGAGCCGACGACGACGCTGAGCGGGGTGGGAGGCGAGGTCGTCGGCTGCCCCGGGGTCCACCCCTCGACCAGCCCCCCACTGTTGGTCGCCAGATTGCCGTTGCTGTCGATCTGGAGGTCACCGTCAAGCGTGTAGTACGTCTGACCGTCCTGGCTCACCACAAGGAAACCGTTACCCTCAATGGCGACGTTGCTCTTGATGCCGGTTTGTGTCACGGCACCGGCGGAGAAGTTGGTCTCAATTGCCGATACTTCGTCGCCGGCACCGATAGCCGAAGGATTGGTGCTGGCCAGCGTTTGGCCGGCCGCGCCCCCAGCCGGCTGGAGCTGTTCCGTCAACAGGTCCGAGAATTGGGCGGTCTGCGACGCGAAACCGTCGGTCTCCGAGTTGGCGATGTCATTGCCGATCGTATCGAGATCGGTCTGCATGGTGTCGATTCCCGAAGCGGCAGTTCCGAGAGAACGGACTGACATGGGGTGCTCCTATCTATCGTGATGGATGTTTTCTTTTTGATGGTGAACTGTTCGGCGGGTTGCATTGGCGGTCTTGATCAGCTCGAGGCAGCTCCGATCTGTTGGACAGCCGAGAGGTCGACGGAGTCACCGTTCACGTCGAGCGTCGGGCCATTGGTCCCGTTGGTGACGCCCGTCACCGTCCCGCTGACCACGTTCCCGCTCGTGTCATCGCCGGTCACCGTCTGGCCGATGAGACCGGCGGCCTCGCTGATCTCCGACGACGAGGACACGGTTTGGAGTTGCTCGACCTGCGAGAGTTCAGCGATCTGGTTCATGAAGTCTGCCGAGTTGGTGGGATCGAGCGGGTTCTGATACTTGAGCTCGTCGACGAGGAGGCTGAGAAAGGTGTTGGGCTGCAAGAGGCTCGCCGTACCCGTGTCGTCGGCAGTGCTTGTCGACGTGTCCCCAACCGGGACAGCGGAGCTATCGGTGGGGCTGATCGGCGTGGTCATGGTCGAGTTCCCTTCGCTCAGAGGACGAGGTGGATCTGGCCCGAAACGAGCCCGGACGGGAGTGGCGTTTCCATTGCCGTGCTCTCGGTGATGAAGGACCCGGCGCCCGACGACGTCGGAGGCCGGTACCGGTCGTCCCCTCCCGCCTGCGACCCGGGATCGCGCAGGGTCACGTTCACGTTGACCCCGCCGCGGGCCAACTGGTTCTTCAGGGCGTCGGTCGCATCGGCCAGTGCGTCGTGCCCAGTCTGGGTCTGCGCCGTGAGGGAGACCTGAAGGTCGTTTCCGTCAAGAGACAGCACCGCTTGAAGGTGCCCGAGCTCAGGGGGGTGCAACGCCACGGTCACCGTATAGGTGCCGTTTCCGTCACTCAACGGGCGCGAGATCGATCCGGAAAGGTCGTCCACATCGAGCGAGCTCGCCGCCTGCTGCGCCATCGTGGGGGCTGATGGTGCGGCGGCCCCACCCACGGGCAGCACGGCTCCGGCGGCGCGCGGCGCACCGGACGGGGCCAGCGGGCTCTCCGGCAGAAGGTGCGGAAGTGGAGCAGGAGTGGGCGTAGAGCTGGGGGGGCCTCCGGCCTCGGCCGGCGTCGATGCCGTGTGGGCGGCCGCCGTGCCAGGTTCTGCAGCCGCGCCACTGTGAGCCGGCAGGGAAGCCGCCGTAGACCGAGACGCGGCAAACCCTAAAACTGCGGTCCCTTCGGCGGTCAGGGAGGGGGAGACCACGGCGCTGTCCGGCCCGTCGGCGGAGGGATCCCCCGGCTCGGCGACAGCGACGGCCTGAGCGGCTGCGGCGGACACCTCGGCGCCGGGCGCGCCCGCATCCTTGGACGCTGTCGCCATACCGGCCTCGGGCGGGTGGGTCGAGTGCACGGGCCCGGCGGCGATTGCGGCCTCCTGGACCGCCGAGCCACCCTCGGGTGCCGGCGTCGAGGGCTCTGTGGGGTCTTCGGCTGCCGGTGCGAAGGAGACGGCCAACCCGGAAGCCGGCGCGACCCCGACGGGCGACGCCGGTGGCGGCGGGTCCGAAGGGGATGAGGAGGACGAGGGGGACGAGGGACGCCCTCCCTTGGCCGAAGCCGCCGCAGTCTCTCCATGCGAAGGATCCCGCTTGGCGTCGGCGTCGTGCCGGTCCCCCCCGTCACGCGGCGTTTCCGCCCGCTGCGCCGAGAGGACCTCGGTGAACGACTGGGCCGGACCGCCCGGCGGGGAAGTCTCAGGCGCCTGAACAGCCGCGGTCGCGTGGGCGCTGGCCGTGGCCGGCACCGGAGGGGCAGCAGAGACCGTGGAGCTGGCGCCACTCATGTGAGGGTCTCCTGCGTCCCGGACAGGCCGGCCAGGGAGAGAACAGCGGGGACGTACGCCTGGGTCTCTGCATACGGGGGGATACCCCCGTACCGCTCGACGGCGGAGGAGCCGGCGTCGTAGGCAGCCAACGCATCGGCGTACGAGCCGAACTGCGTAGTGTAGGAGCCGAGGAGTTTGGCGGCGGCGTTGATGGCCTCGGTCGGGTCATCGGGGTCTATGCCCATGCCGGCGGCCGTGCCCGGCATGAACTGGGCGATCCCCTCCGCACCGGCCGAGCTGACGGCGGTCGGATCGAACCCGCTCTCGTGAGAGAGCAGCGCAGCCAACAGCGAGGCGGGGATGCCGTTGTTGGCCGCGGCCTCCTCAATGGTGCTCACGTACTGACCGGGGACCTTCACGTTTCCCATCACCGTGTCGCCCGCTGACGAGCCGCCGGGCAGCACCTGACGGATGGCCACGACCGGACCTGCGCTCGACACGGCCTGCACTTGGACCGACGTCCCGGTGTGCGGCGCGTCGATCATCTCCCCGTTCCCGATGTAGATGGCGACGTGGCCGGGGGATCCAGCCGATCCGTCGGAACCGGCAAAAAAAAGAAGATCACCCGGCTGGGCGTCGGCCAGGCTGTCCACAGGGGTACCGACAGTCGCCTGCTCCTCACTGGTGCGTGGCAACTGAACACCGAGCTGTCCGAAGACGTACTGGGTGAAGCCCGAGCAGTCGAAGCCCTCCGGCGTCGTCCCCCCCCAGACGTAGGGCGTGCCCTCGAACTGGGACGCCTCGTTCACCACGTCCTGTCCGGTGGCCCCGTCGGCACCCGACAGGGCATCGGTCCCCGATACGCCACTCGCACCGGCGCCGTCCTGCGTGGAGAGGAGCATCGCGATCAGGTTGAACTCGCCGTCGGATCCGCCGCCGGAGCTCAACCCGTCAGCCGTCCCGAACGAGCCCCCGCCGCCATCGAGAGCCTCGCTGAAGAGGGTGTTGCCACCGACATCCGAGAGCCCATTGGTGGCCGAGAGATCGCTCGTCGCTTGAGCCAGGCTCGTCGCAAAGGCCCCGTCCCCGGTCGAGATCGAGGCGCCGGTTGCCACCGATGCGCTCTGCATCTCACTCAGGGTCTGCTGAATTTCGGCGAGGCCGACCGAGTCGACGGTCATCGTGCTAGTCCGATGAGGCGGTGACGGGCCAGCGACAGGTCGTCGAGCTCGGCCGCCTCTTCGCGCAGGGTCTCACTGCGCCACCGGGCCAGCTCTTGTTCCCCCAGCCGCTCGAGCACGCGGGACCGCCGGACTGCAACGTCCCAGGCCCTTCGAGCCTCCGCGCGGGCGGACTCGGCCACTGCGACGTTCTCCGCGCACACGCGGACGGTGTCACCGAGGCGCTCCGCCTGGTCCCCGACCCAGGTGAGCGCGGCCATCGGGATCACGCCTTGGGGCGCCTGGAGCGTGGCCAGGGCGGTCTCGGCCGCGCGCGCCGACTCCTGTTCCTGTCGGAGGATCCGATGGGCCACCATGAAGCGGTCGGCGGCGACGCGCTCTTCGAGCGCCCGGATTCGGGCCACCGTGGCCAGACGGAAACGGAATGCCTTCACGAGAGGCACCCCTCGGTGGGAACCAGGCCGACGAGTGCCGCACGAGCGCCGACGAGACCGGTCACTTCGGTCACCGGTTGCCGGCAGAAGGCGTCGATCGCCGGTTTGAGGGCGACCGCCCGATCGACCACTGGGTTCGTGCCGGCGACGTAGGCGTCGATCTCGATCAGATCCTTGGCGTCACGCCATGCCGCCAGCAGCTCGCGCACGACTCCTCCGGCGCGCAGCTGTTCGGGTGGCGCGACGGCTGGCGCCACCCGGGAGATCGAGCCCAGCACGTCGACCGCCGGGTAGTGATTGGACTCGGCGAGAGCCCTCGAAAGCTGGATGTGGCCGTCAAGAATGGATCGAGCGGTGTCGGCGATTGGCTCGTTCATGTCGTCGCCCTCGACCAGAACGGTGTAAAGACCGGTGATGGACCCCCGCTCACCGAGGCCGGCCCGCTCCAGAAGGCGAGGGAGAAGCCCGAAGACGCTCGGCGGGTATCCACGCGTCGCGGGAGGCTCGCCCGCCGCCAGGCCCACCTCACGCTGGGCCATGGCGAAGCGGGTGACGGAGTCCATCATCAAGACCACGTCGTTTCCCTGGTCCCGGAACCATTCGGCGATCCGGGTCGCCGTAAAGGCAGCCCGGATCCGCATGACCGCCGGCGCGTCCGAGGTGGCGACCACCACCACCGAACGCGCCAAACCCTCGGGGCCGAGGTCTCGCTCGATGAACTCTGCGACCTCGCGGCCCCGTTCGCCGATCAGCGCCACGACGGACACGTCGGCGGCCGTTCCCCGGGCGATCATCGACATCAGCGACGACTTGCCGACACCCGAACCGGCGAAAATGCCGAGCCGTTGGCCCTTCCCGCACGGGATGAGGCCGTCGAGCACCCTGACCCCGAGGGGCAGCTGTTCGACCACCATGCCGCGCCGCAGCGGGTGGGGAGGTGCCCCGGTGACCGCTACGTCGGACCCCGAGATCGCGGGCCCCTCGTCCATCGGGCGACCGATCCCGTCGAGCACCCGACCCAACAGTTCGGGCCCCACGCGCACGGGCAACGGCCCGCCCAGTCCGAGCACGCGTGTTCCGGCCCGAAGGCCGGCGGTCTCTCCGAGGGCCAGGCACACGACCCTTTCGTCGCGCAGCGCAACTACCTCGGCCAGGGTCCGCTCGTCGCCGGCAAGCAGCAGGAGCCC
>JBEKWB010000160.1:0-7275 GCA_049513455.1 Acidimicrobiales bacterium | reverse complement strand
TGATTGCGCGTGATCTCCGACGTCCCGCCGGCGATCGACATGGCGCGGGTGGCGAGTTGGGACATGCCGGCGAACAAGCCGTCCCCTTCGAGGAAGGCGACGTCGCGCCCCACCAGATCGGCCTGCAAAGCGGCACGTCGATGACCGTGCTCGGCCAGCACCAGCTTGGTCACGTTGCCTTCGGGTCCGGGCCCGGACCCGATCACCGCGCGCTGGGCGCGGCGCAGGTTGAGCACTTTGAGCGCGTGGTCCATGGTCACGATCCCCCCGACCCGGGCCGCGGCCCCCGGCACCCGGTCGCCATGACGGCGCAACAGGTCGAAGAGATCCATGCCGGGTAGGAGGCTGCCGGCCGTCCCGCCACCGATCGACACGCGCTCATTGCCCAGGGTGGATCGGGCGACCGTCCAGCCGTCGTTCGGAGTGCCCACCACATCGTCGTCGGGAACGAAGACATCGTTGAGGAACACCTCGTTGAAATCCGAATTGCCCGTGATCATGCGCAGCGGTCGCACCTCGACCCCGGGCGCGTGCATGTCGATCACCATGGTGGTGATGCCGGCGTGCTTGGGCGCATCGGGATCGGTGCGGACGGTCGCCAACCCGAGGTCGCAGTACTGGGCCCCGGAGGTCCAGACCTTCTGCCCGTTGACCTTCCAACCACCTTCGACGCGGGTCCCCCGGGTCTTGACGGCGGCCGCGTCGGAGCCGGCGTCGGGCTCACTGAACAGCTGGCACCACACCAACTCCCCCATCAGCGTCTTCTCGACCCAACGGTCGACCTGGTCCGGTGTGGCGTACTGGTTGACCGTCATGATGTTCCACCCGGTGATGCCGAAGCTGGGCACCTTGACCCCGGCCGCCTCCAGCTCCTCACTAATGAGCAATTGCTCGACCGCACCGGCGTCCCGGCCCCACGGTCGGGGCCAGTGCGGCACCATGAGGCCGGAGTCGACGAGCGCCTTGCGTTGCTCGCGCCCGCTGAGCGCGGCCAGTCGCTGGGCTTCGGCATGGAACTCGGCACGGAGCTGCTCGGCCTCCGGCGGCAGCTCGAGCGTCACCTCACGCGCCGTCCCACGTCCGGCCAGGGTGGTCACATCCTCGGCATCGCGCGGCGTACCCAACACGGCGTTGAGCACGAGAGCGCGCCGGAGAAAGAGATGGGCATCGTGCTCCCACGTGAAGCCGATGCCCCCGTGCACCTGGATGTTCATCTGGGCGTTGTGCACGAAAGGCTCGAAAGCCAGGGTGGCCGCCATGGCCGCCACGAGCGAGAACTCCTCGGCGCTGCCGTCGACCGAGGCGCGGGCCGCATCCCAGACCACGGCGGTGGCCAGCTCCGCCGCCACCAGCATGTCGGCGCAGTGGTGCTTGATGGCCTGGAACGTTCCGATGGTCCGGCCGAACTGGACGCGCTGCTTGGCGTAGTCGACGGCACTGTCGACGCACGCGGCCGCGCCTCCGACCGCTTCCGCTGCTCCGAGCGTGCGGGCCAGCGCCACCGCCCGGACGGCAGCGCCGGAGAGGACGTCGGTCGGCGCCACGGCAACACCGTACGCCGTGACATGCGCCGAGCGGCGTGTGGGGTCGAGATCCGGCGGAGCGGTGAAGGTGAGCTCGGCGGTACCGGCCGGAGCGATCACGACGTCGTCGCCGACGCGGAGCAGGAGCAGGTCGGTCGCCCGGCCACCGATGACCGTCCCGGCATCGCCCCGCAGTGTCCCGTCGACCAGTGCGAGGTCCGGCGTGCCCAGCCCCAGCGCCGCCGTGTGCGTGCCGTCGGCGAGCCCGGGCAGCAGGCGTCGCTTCTGCTCGGCGCTGCCGCACTGCTCGATGAGCGCCGACGCCAACACGGTCGGGAGGAACGGACCCGGCGCAACCTGGCGGCCGAGCTCGTCGAGGACGACCACCAACTCTGGCAGTCCCGCCCCGGACCCGCCATACTCCTCGGGCAGGTGGATCCCGAGCCAACCCAGATCAGCCATTTCGCCCCAGTAGGAGGGCCGGGGCTCCTCGTCGGACTCGAGCAACGCCCGGGCGGCCTGGAGTGCCTTATGGGCGGTGAGCACGCCCCGGACTGTGGCGGCCAGCTCCTGGTGGTCGTCGGTGATGGCGATCGGCATGAAAACGTTGCCCCCTTGGACTAAGTGCGCGGCCTGAACTGCACGTACGGGATGGCCGACATGGCCCTCCTATCCGAGGTTAGTAGGGGCGGGCGAGGTGGTCCCCGTGGCGGGGCGGGCCCATTCGTCGGCCAAGACGGCGTAGATCACCTCGTCGGTCCACTCCCCCTTCACCCACTCGTTCTCCACCAGGTGGGCCTCGCGCCGCATGCCCACGCGCTCGAGGACGCGGGCCGACGCGGTGTTCCGGGCATCGATCTGCCCGAAGACCCGGTGGACCCCGAGTTCCCGGAAGGCCAGGTCGACGATCGCCCGCGTCGCCTCGGTCGCCAGTCCCTCACCCTGGGCATCGGGATGCAAGATGTAGCCGACCTCCGCCTGCCGGTGCGAAGCGCTCACGTAGTGGAGCATCATGTCGCCGATCACCGGGCCGCCCCGGGCCCGCGCCACGGCCAGGTTCAAGATGTCGCCCTCGACCTCGATGCTCGTACACTTCAGCTTCTCCCGCAGCGACTCGGCTGCCCCATTTCGATCACGGGGACTCCAATACAGGTAGCGGGCCACCTCGGGGCGTGACTGCATGTCGTAGACCGCCTCGAGGTCGCCGATCGTGAAGAGACGAAGGATCAGCCGCTCCGTCCGCCGGGGCTCGGTCAGGTGCACCGCCGGTGTCCTCCACGGAGAGCTTGACGGCGGGGGGTCGGAAGGAGGGCTCATGGTCTCTTTCCAGTGTAGGAACGGCACTTCGACACCCGACAGTGGCACACGTACCCGTCCTGTGCCTAGGTTGCAGAAGGCTCTGGCGAGCTCCGACTACCGAAGGGGGCAGTGGCATGGCAGATGTGGACGGTACCTGCGAGGCACGTTTCGATGGTGTCCGAAAGGCTCTCGCGGCCAGTCTCGATTCGGGTGCCGATGTGGGAGCCTCGGTGGCCGTCTACCTCCACGGCGAGCCCGTGGTCGACATTTGGGGCGGGTACGTCGACGAGGCCAAGAGCGCGCCGTGGGAGCGGGACACCCTGACCAACGTGTGGTCGACCACCAAGACGATGACCTTCGTGTGCGCCCTGATGCTGGCCGACCGCAAGCAGCTGGACTTCCACGCGCCGGTGGCCACCTACTGGCCCGAGTTCGCGCAAGGCGGAAAGGAGGCGGTCGAGGTCCGGCACCTCATGGGCCACACGGCGGGCCTCTCGGGTTGGGAACAGCCGATCACCGCCGAGCAGCTGGCCGACTGGGAGCTCTGCACCTCGGCGCTCGCCGCCCAGCAGCCGTGGTGGGAGCCCGGGACGGCCTCCGGCTACCACGCGCTGACACAGGGCTATCTGATCGGAGAGGTCGTGCGCCGCATAACCGGAGAATCGATCGGCGCCTGGTTCGCCCACGAGGTGGCCAAGCCACTGGGTGCCGATTTCTTCATCGGGCTGCCCGAGAGCGAGGACCGGCGGGTCTCGAACGTGATCCCGCCCCCGCCCATCAACGTCGAGGGCATGGAGGTGACGGAGATTTTGATGAAGACCTTCATGAACCCGCCCCTCGACGCCACGATGGCGCATCACGCCTGGTGGCGTCGCGCGGAGATACCGGCCGCCAACGGGGAGGGCAACGCGCGATCGGTCGCCGCGGTGCAGTCGGTGATCGCAGGGAGGGGCCAGTCGGCCGGTGTGCGCCTGCTCTCCGAGTCGGGCACCGAGCCGATCTTCGAAGTGCAGGCCGACGGGACGGACCTGGTGCTCGGCCTCCCTACCCGTTTCGGCATGGGCTACGGCTTGAGCAGCGAGACGATGCCCATCGGGCCGAGGGCGTGTTACTGGGGCGGCTACGGGGGATCCCTGATTGTGATCGACCAGGACAACGATGTCGCCGTCTCGTACGTGATGAACCGTATGGAATCCGGCGTGGTGGGCGATGAGCGGGGCGCCACCATTTTGCAGGAGACGATGAAGGCGTTGGCGTAGTTCGGCCGGCGTTGGCGTAGTTCGGCCGGCGTTGGCGTCGCGTCAGTCGCGCGGCCGGATGAGCGCCTCGGCTTCGATCTCCACCTTCCAGCGCGGGTCCAGCAGCGCCGCGATCACCACCATGGTCGCTGCCGGCCTGATGTCACGGAACAGTTCTCCGTGAACGGCCGAAACGGCCTCCGCGTCGGCGACCGAGGTGAGGAACATGCGGGTGCGCACCACGTCCTCGGCGCGTGCACCAGCCTCGTCCAACGCAGCCAGAATGATCTCGAAGCAGCGACGGGCCTGCGCGCCGGCATCGTCGGGACAGGAGCCTTCCGGCCACACCGGGCCGGTCCCCGACACCCACACGCGGTCGCTCACCCGGAGGGCCCGGCTGAATCCGATGCGTGACTCGAACGGGGAGCCCGACGTGATGCGCTGGCGCTCGCCCACGTCCAAATCGTCTCATATGGATGAGGGGACGGTCGCCCAATGGGGCTCCGCCGCTTGCGCCAGGGGATAGTCCGCGCCGGGAGCCTGCAGAGAGTTCGGCGTTCCTGCACCTAGAGTTCGGCCCGTGACTGACGCCGGCCCCGCTGCACTTGACGTGGGGGCCGAGCTCGAGCTCGAGGTCGGGGACATTGCCGGCGGCGGCGGATGCGTGGCCCGCGCGCCCGATGGGCGGGTGGTGTTCGTGCGTCACTCGCTCCCCGGCGAACGGGTGGTGGCCACCGTCACCTCGACCACCTCGTCGTTCATCCGTGCGGACGCGACAGAAGTGCTCCGAGCCTCTCCCGATCGGGTGACGCCGCCCTGCCCCTATGCCGGTCCGGGCCGGTGTGGCGGATGCGACTTCCAGCACATCGACCCGGCCGCGCAGCGCCGACTCAAAGCGTCCCGCGTGGCCGAACAGCTCCAGCGGGTCGCCGGCGTCACTCGAGCAGTGCGGGTGGACGCCGTTCCCGGCGACGAGAACGGGCTCGGGTGGCGCACCCGTGTCCGGCTGGGCGTCGACCACTCCGGACATCTCGGATTCCGCCGGCATCGATCGCACGCGCTGGAGCTCGTGGACCACTGCCCCATCGCCTGCGGGCCGGTCATGGAGACGGGCACCTTCGCAGCCAACTGGTCGGGAGTGGACGAGCTCGAGATCATTGTGGCCCCGGACACCGGCGAAGCACTGATCGCACTCGATGTGCATCGAAACGCCGCCCCCGCGCTGCCAGCGGTATCCGCGCGGCTCGTGGTCAACGGGCGCCCTCAGCAACGATCCGGCGGGGTGCACACGAAGGTGTCGGGTGTGACCTTCCGTGTCTCGGCGGGGGTGTTCTGGCAGGTCCATGTCGGAGCGGCGGACGCTCTGGCCCGGGCCGTGCGGGCCGCCCTCGGTGCCGGGCCCGGCGACAACGTCGTCGACCTCTACGCCGGTGCAGGCCTGTTCTCGGTGCTGGTAGCGGACGACGTCGGCGTGACGGGGTCGGTTCTGGCGGTGGAGCGTGACCGACGGGCCTGCGCGGACGCCGAGCACAACGGGCACGGGCGTCCGCAGTTGCGGGTGCGGCGGGCGTCGATCACGCCCAACCTGGTGGAGCACGGCATCGGCCGACCCGACCTGATGGTGCTCGACCCCGCACGCGAAGGTGCGGGCAAGGCGGTCATGGCGGCTCTGAACGGGCATGCGACCACCCTCCGGCGTCTGGTCTACGTCTCGTGCGACCCGTCGTCGTTCAGCCGGGACCTCCGGGTCCTGCTGGATGCACACTGGTCCCTCACCTCGTTGCGGGCGTTCGACATCTTCCCGATGACCGAACACGTCGAACTGGTGGCAGCTCTCGAACCACCGAAACCCTAGGGGTGGCCCCCCAGCTCGTGCTCGAGGTGACCGATCGCCTCCAGCTGCAGGGTCGAATGGGCCACGTCGAAGTGGCCGGCCAAGCAGCCCTGAAGATGATCGAGCACGCGCCCTATGTCACCGTTACTGATGCAGTCGTCGGTCACGACGACGTGCGCGGTGAGAATCGGCAGGGACGAGGTCAGGGTCCAGGCGTGGAGGTCGTGCACCGAGGCCACTTCGCTCAATTCAAGAAGGTGACTGCGCACCTCTTCGAGGTCGATGTCCTCCGGGGTGGCCTCCAGAAGGATGCGGAGCGCGGGGCGCAGGAGCAGCAGGGCGGCCTTGAGCATGAGGGCGACGACCACCAGTGACGCGATGGAGTCGGCCCGCGAGAAGCCCGAGGTGACGATCACGATCCCGGCCGCCACGGTGCCGATGAACCCGTAGAGGTCGGTGACCACATGCCGGTAGGCACCCTCGATGTTGAGGGACCGTCGGTTGGCCTTCGCCAGCGTCATGGTGGCGACCACATTGACCGCGACGCCCACCCCGGCGACGACGATGAGCGTCGCGCCGTGCACCGCAATGGGATGGACCAGTCGCTCGATGGACTCGAAGGTGACGAGCGCGGCGACAACGAGCAGCGTGATGCCGTTTCCGACGGCCGCCAGAATTTCCGCCCGCTTCATGCCGAACGTGTGCGAACCCGTCTCGGGACGCGCGGCCAGGCGCAGCGCGACGAGGGATCCCGCGATCGCACCGACATCGGCGAGCATGTGCCCGGCGTCGGCGAGCAGCGCCAGGGAATGCGAGAGGAACGCCGTCACCACCTCGAAAGCCATGAAGGCGACGAGGAGTCCGAGGGTGATGGTCAAGTATCGATGATCGGACTCGGCCGAGAGATCGTGAGTGTGGCCGTGGGCGTGGGCGTGGGCGTGGCCGGCGGCGCCGTGGCCATGATCGCTTTCAGGATTGTGCGTCATGCGCCGTCTCGGGTCCGGCCCGCGTCACGTGGTCGGCGTGCGAAAGAACCTCTTCGACCAGTCGCCTCACATGGGCATCGTCGGCCACGTAGTAGATCCGGGTGCCGTCACGTCGGGTCCGGACCAGCCGGGCCAGACGCAGTTTCGCCAAGTGCTGCGAGACCCCGGTCGGATGGGCCCCAACGAGCGCAGCAAGCTCGTTCACCGAATGCTCGCCGTCGAGCAGGGCCCAAATGATGCGGAGGCGGGTCTCGTCACCGAGGAGCTTGAGCATCCCCACGGCGGACTGAAACTCACCATTGGAGGGAACCACATCTACCTGCGCACTCACGCAGATAGCATAGCAAGGACCGCAGGGCTGTCGCCGGTCGGGTCGGGAGAGGTGGGTCGTGGTG
>JBEKWB010000159.1:0-7296 GCA_049513455.1 Acidimicrobiales bacterium | reverse complement strand
GACCGAGCCGCGGTCGAGGACGACCGCCTGGCTGGCCAACTCGAGGACGCGCGAGACCTGCTGTTCGACCACCACCAAGGCGGTGCCGTTGCGATTGATCTCCCGCAAGCCGTCGTAGACGGAGTCGACGACGACCGGGGCAAGCCCGAGGGAGAGCTCGTCGGCGATCAGCACCTGGGGCGGGACCACCAGCACCTTGGCCAGCGACAGCAGGCGTTGCTGTCCCCCCGACAGCGTGCCCGCCATCTGCCTCCGCCGGTCTCCGAGGATCGGGAAGGCGGTATAGGCGCGATCAAGGTTCGAGGCCAGCAGCCGTCGGCCCGCTCGCTGGCGGAACGCCAGCGTGAGGTTCTCCTCCACCGTGAGGCTGGAGAAGACGCCCCTCCCCTCGACCACGTGCGCCATGCCGCGCCGGGCGATCTTGTAGGCCGGCAGTCCGGTGACGTCATTGCCGCAGAGGGCGACTTTCCCCTGCGACGCAGTCACCAGCCCGCTGACCACGCGGGCGACGGTGGACTTCCCCGCCCCATTGGATCCGACGAGGGCGACGATCCCGCCCGCCGGCACGCGGAACGACACATCGAAGAGGGCGCGATAGGGCCCGTACGCCGCGCTGACGTGCTGGAGGAGCAGGACGTCGCCGCTCCCGCCCCCGGTCGACGTCACGACCCCTCCATCTGACCCAGGTAGGCGTGCCGGACTTCGGGATTGTCCATCACCTCGTTGAAGGTGCCGGTGGCCAGCATCGACCCGAGGTCCATGACCACGGTCCGGTCCACTACCTCTCCGACCATGGAGAGATCGTGCTCGACCAGCAGCAGCGCGGTACCGCTCTCGCGCTGCACAGTCCGGAGCACCTTGGCCACCTCGGCCGTCTCATGTATGTCGAGGCCCGACGACGGCTCGTCGGCCAGCAGGATCTTGGGCTGGCCGGCCAGGGCACGGGCCAGTTCGACCAGCCGGCAGTGGCCCAACCCGAGCGCGTTCACCGAGGTGTCCGCCAGCGCGCTGATGCCGACCAGATCCATGATGGCCTCGATGTTGTCCAATTCCGAGCGCGTCGGCGCGCTCATGTTGAGCAGGTCCCTCCACAGGCGCCCCTCGCCCCGGCGGGCGCGCTCGGCGACCAAGAGGTGCTCCCGCACGCTCATATCAGTGAAGATCTCCACCCTTTGGTAGGTACGACCGATTCCCAGTCGGGCCCGCTTGTACGTCGGCACTCCGTGGAGGGAGATGCCTTGAAGGCGGATCTCGCCGTGATCGTTGCGCAACTGCCCGCAGACACAGTTGAACAGCGTCGTCTTGCCGGCCCCGTTCGGGCCGACCAACCCCACGCTTTCCCCGGACTGGACATCGAAGCTGATGTCACTGACGGCCTGCACGCCCCCGAAGGATTTCGCCACGCCGAGCAGCGAGAGAAGCGGGGGCTCAGCCATCGGCGCCCGATGTCGACAGTGGCGCGCCGACCTCCTCGGCGTCCCGATCGAACAGGTGGCGCTCGAACCACAGCGTCGAACGCCGCTTCTGGAACTCGACCACGCCTTCGGGGTGGCGGGCGTACTGCAACGCTCCGAAAGCGAAGAGGACAATGACCAGGCTGGTCCCACCGAACCGGCCCGGGAGGTAGGTGAGAAGCTGGGTGACCACGTAGAACCCGATACCGGCCTGAATGGCCCCCTCCACGGTGGCCACGCCCGTGGTCACCACCAACACGATGAAGATCAACGAGTAGTTGTAGTTCCAGTCGTTCGCACTGGCCTGCTGCTGTTGAATGGTCACCAGCACGCCGCCGAAGCCGGCGATGGCGCCGGCCAGGGCGAAGACGACGACGCGCTGCTTGGTGAGGTTGATGCCCAAACCGGCCGCGGCCATCTCGCTACCCCGCATGGCGGCCAGGTTCCGACCCACGGTGCCCTTGCGCACCAAGAGCACGACGGACACGGCCAGGGAGAGGACCACCATGCACAAGATGAAGAGGGCGTGCCCGTCGAAGTTGAAGAACGCGCTGGTCCCCAGCCACTTCGCCTTGAGGTTCAGGCCCTCGGACCCTCCGCTGATCGACACCGCGTTGAAGAACGTGCTGTCGAACAGCAGCGCCGCCGCCAGCGTCATGAGGGCCAGACCGAGGCCCCGCAGGCGCAGGGAGAGGAGCGCCAGCACAACGGCGACGGCCGCGGCCAGCGCGGCACCGACGATGCCACCCACGAGCATGTTCAGTCCCAGGTGGATGGCCAGCTGGGCCGACGTGAAGGCGCCCACACCGGCCAGGGTCCCTTGGCACAGCGAGAGCTGACCGGCCATGCCGGTGATGAGGGTGATGGAGAGCAACACGGTCGAGAGCGCCAGCCCGGCATTGAAGGCCGCCTCCCAGGTGGTGGGAATCCAGGTGAGCATGGAGACGCAGAAGAGCGCCAGGAGGACCCACCAGGCCCTCCGGATGATCCAGTCCATCTGGGGGGCCCGGGACGAGGCGGCCGTCGGTGGGGGCGGTGGATCGATGGTGGAGAGAGGATCCCGGCTGAGGTCCAGCGTCCGCATGCCGGGCAGGATCAGAAGGGCCGCCACCAGCACGAAGAACGGGAGCGCGGGCAGCACGGCGGAGAAGAGAATGCTGGACGTCGGCAGGTAGCCCTGCAGCGTGGTGCTGACCACGCCGATCAGCACCGCCACTCCGGTGGCGATGGGCACCGATCGCAACAGCCCCCAGGCGGCGGCGGCAATGGCGGCCACCATGAGGGTGGCGAAGTCGTTGGCCTGGAACGGGCCGTAGATAGGCGCCAAGAGGACGCCGGCCAATCCAGCCATGAAGCTCGACGTGGCCCAGGCGATGGCGACCACGCCGCGCGAGTTGACGCCGTCGAGTTGCACCAGCCGGCGGCTCTCCACCGCACCCCGCATCTGCAGCCCCAGGCTCGTGTAGCGCAGGAGGGCGGTGAGGGCCACCAGGACGACCACGGTGACCGTGGTGGTGGAGAGGTAGATCCCGTTGATCGGCGTCTCGAACCAGGTGAAGTACACGACGTTCGGATTGAAGAAGGGGAAGATGGTGGCGGTGGCGTCCAGGTTCTGGGCCCCGAAGATCACCGGCATCAGCGACGGGATGCCCACGAACAGGCACAGGCTGCAGACCACCTTGGCCATCGAATTCGAGTTCGGGATGTGCCGGAAGAGGAAGTGGTCGAAGGCCAGGCCCACCAGTGGCGACAAGACCACGACCGAGACGACGAAGGCCGGGAACCCGGACCAGTGCTCGTTCTGCGTGAGGAGGGTGAACACGAACGCGGCGGCGAACGCCTGCGCCCCGAACGCGAAATTGAAGACCCCGGTGGCCTGATAGGTCAGAACGAGTCCGACCGCCACGATGGCATAGGTACATCCATAGGGAATGCCCGGGAGGGCGAAACCGAGGAAGTGCTCCATCGAAGGCGGCGTGGATTCGTCGTGCGGTCGGGTCTCAGCTGGGGCCCGGGGTGCCGGCCGGCAGCGGGAACACGGGACCCTTCTTGGCGCTCGCCGACTCGAAGCAGTTGAAGACGTTCTTCCCCGTGTTGAACACCGGCACGTATTGCTTGCCCTTGACCTGGATGTAGGCGTCGCAGTACGGCGGCAGACCACCGGAATGACCCGCCGATTTCCAGTTCACGGGGGAGCTGAGGCCATTGGCCGTGAACGCGGTCAGCTTGTTCGTCTGGGCGACGACGTTGGCCTGGGTCAGGTTCTTCCCGGCCAGCTTGACTCCCTCGGCGAACAGCGAGGCTGACTCCCAACCCTGCAGCGCCACCTCGTCCTCCACGTAGTTGGGCTCGTACTTCTTCATCTCGGTCAGGTACAGCTTGAGCCCGGGATAGATCGAGGTCGGTGCGGAGAACGGCACGTGCTGAATGTCGAAGTAGACGCCCTGCATCAGGCTCTCGTTCGCCTGTAGCGTCGACTTGTCGTTCCCATTGAGCCACAGCTGCGATGTCTTGAGGCCGTACTGCTGGACGGCCCGGGCCAGGTTGATGTTGCCCAGCACGTCCATGCAGCTGATGACGAGATTGACCCCCGCCTGCTTCATGCGCTGCACGTCGGTGGCCACCGTGGTCCCGGGGTAGGCGATGTTGTAGTCGGTGTAGCTGACCTTGTACCCGGCCGAAGCGAGGCCTTTGGCCCCGGCCTCGCAGCCGGCCGCCGACGAGGCGATCCCGTAGGCCAAGAGGCCGACCGACGTGGCGTGGGTCTTCTTCGCCACGTAGGTCATCTCCGGTCCCTCGGCCCCGTAGAAGAGCACGGACCCTCCGGCGGCGAAGAGGTTGAGCGGGCCGGCCCAGTTCCCCGTGACGTTGTACCCGTACGTCGGGATTTTGGCCTCGGCGAAGTAGTTGGGCGCGAACGACGCCGTGGCCACGCCGGTGATGGCGAAGACGTGGTCCTGATTGATCAGGGTGCTGGCCAGCTGGTTGAACGTCGTCCCGCTCCCGGCGTCGTCCAGCGCGTACTTGTAGTCGATCTTGCGGCCGTTGATGCCACCGGAGGCATCGATGTAGTCGAAGTACGCCCTCTCCCCGTAGATGAGGGAGGAGAAGTTCGAGGCGATGGGTCCGGTCTGCGTGGAGATGGTGCCGACCGTGATGGAGTTGGCCGTGACCCCCGGTGCGCTGCTGGTGGCGGCACCGGCCGACCCGCCGATCGTGACGAAGCCGGTGGCGAGCGCCACGCCGGCCACGGCTGCCTTGGCGATCATTCCCGACACGGCTCCCCGTCGCTTCCTGTGCGTCCGCATGGCATCCCCCTGTTGTCCGGCTCGATGCATCCCCCCGGGATGCCGGTCACTTCGCTGCTCAGCCATACTGCTCACTGATTCCCTATTCGTAGCATCGATACACTTCGCACCTGGGTCAGCACGAGGCTCGGAAGACGCAATCCGCCACGCACGTCGGCCTGGCGTCCGAGAACCCGGGGGCGAGGCCGGGCAGTTGGCCCCTCTCGGTCCACTCGAATACGAAGTCCCTGGTCTCGTCCCATTCCAGCCCCCTCCCGAACCTGACAACGGTGTCAGGTTAGCCATTTCGGCGGGCTCGGGGGGCTACCATTCCCGGGGCATGGCGTCACCCCCAGCCCCACGCGCCCAGTCGAGCGCGTCGAGGAGTGCCGAGCGGGCGGCGCCGCGCCGGACCGCTGCCCCGGCCGTCACCGCGCCGGCCACCGGACCGTCGCTCTGTGCGGTCGACGACGCCGTCGGTGTCCCCGCCAGCAAGCGCGTGCTCCGGAGCCAAGGCCGCCGCACCATGCGCAGGCTTCTCGACGCCGCCATGATCGCCTTCGACCAGCGCGGCTACTACGACACGCGGATCAACGACGTGGTCAAAATAGCCAAGACCTCGCACGGCACCTTCTACCTCTACTTCTCCAACAAGGAGGACCTTCTGCGGGCGCTCGTCACCGAAGCGGGCGCCCACGCGCAAGACCTGGCCGATGCACTCGACCGACCCCCCGAGTTGGGTGGCACGCCGCAGTGGAGCGACGTACGCGGATGGATCGCGGCCTACTCCGACCACTGGATTCGCTTTGCCCCGCTCTTCCGGGCCTGGACCGACCTGGCCACGATCGATCCGTCCCTCCTCGAGATCCTCCGCCAGACGCTGACACTGATGTCCGACGCCCTGGAGCGTCAGATCGGGCTGGGCGCGTCGGATCACGGCCTCGACCCGCACACCGCCGGCCTGGCGGTCGTGGCCATGTTGGATCGCTTCCACACCATGAGCGAGTTCGTGGGGCAACCGGTCGATGAGGTCGCGCTCGACACCCTGGCGACCATGGTCCACCGGTCACTCTTCGAATAACCCGCGTCGGCGCCTCAGAAGCCGGAGTGGCCCATCGGCGGTGATCCTCTCAGTCGAGGACCACGTCGACGTCGATCCCCCGGGAGGCCAGGTCGACGCAGGCGTTGTCCTCGGTATAGCGGAGACCCTGGACGTTGAAGAGGCGCACCGATTCAGCGTCGACGGGAAAGGGGCCCCAGTGCCAGGTTCCTTTGTGCAGGACGACGGGCTGCAACGGCTCGAGGCGGAAGACCCGAATGGAGTCGGCGTCCGCTGCCGCGGAGAAATCCTGCGTCGCCGGGGCGACGGCGATGACGGCCGGCACGTCGAGGGACATGACGGTCTGGGTGTGGGTGTCGTGGCGGAAGAGCATCTGGCACCGCAGCCCGTCGCCGGTCTCGGGCACCTCGGCGCGGGCGTGCCCGATGAGGTTGACATGGACGTCGTCCCAGGCGAAGGAGAGGCGGTGCTCCCCGTCGCGGGGATCGGTGTCGGCCACGGGGAGCCAGCCGAAAGGGGCCCAGGCCTCCTCGGACAGCGGCTCGGGGCTGATCTTCCGGTGCTCTTCGGACACCAACTTCTTCCTTCCCGCGCTCGCCGGCTCTAATGTGACGCTGCAGTCAGTCTAGGTAGGGAAAGAGGTCACCAACGTGGACGTGCGCAGCATTGAGGCCAAGGCGCCGGTCGTCGAGCACAACGGCACCGTTCCGGTCTGGTGGATAATCGAATCGCGTGAGTTCAAGGACATCACCGACGGCGGCTTCCTCGAGCTCGTCAACGAGTTCGAGGTCCCGGGCGGCGGCCTGGTGGATCCGCACTCCCACCCGACCCACGAGTTCTACTATGTCATGAACGGCAAAGGGATCATGACGATCGACGGTGAGGACCGCCCGATCAGCCAGGGTGACCTCGTCTACATTCCGCCGGACAAGGTCCATTCGCTGCGGCCAATCAGCGACCACGCCCCGATCCACTGCTTCTGCTTCGCCATCGGCGTGAAGGGCGCGCCCGAAATCAACTACACGACACACTGATTGTGGCCCGGGTCCTCGTCACCCGTCGCCTGACGCCCGGCGGCACCGATCCGCTGCTGGAGGCCGGGCACGAGATCGTCGGTCCCGACGACGACGATGTGCCGCTGACCCAGTCCGAGTTGGAGGCCGGCGCGGCCGACAGTGACGGCATCGTCTGCCTGCTGACCGATCGGATCGACGCCGCGGTGCTCGAGGCCGGCCACGCGGGCCGGCTTCGCGTCGTGGCCAACGCCGCCGTAGGGTACGACAACATCGACGTGGCGCGCGCCCACGCGCTGGGCATCGCGGTCTGTAACACCCCCGGAGTCCTCGATGCCACGACGGCCGACCTCGCCTTCTTGTTGATCCTGACCGCCACCCGGAACACCAGCACGGCCGAGGACGACTTGCGCCACGGCCGCTGGGACGGCTGGGGCTTCGGCACCCACCTCGCCCATGACGTGCATGGCAAGACCCTGGGC
>JBEKWB010000158.1:0-7411 GCA_049513455.1 Acidimicrobiales bacterium | reverse complement strand
ACGCCGTTGCTGACGAGTGCATCGGGCGGCGGTCTCCGGTGGAACAACTACCTGGCGCGCAGATTACGTCCGCAGATCTGTGGGACCGCCGTGCGCTGGGCCGTCGGGGAACGGAAACGACTCGTCGCCGAGGGTCTGAGTCGAGCGCAGGCTACGGCTGAAGCGGACGCGTCCGCTGAGAAGTTGAAGCATCTAACGCCGCACCACTTAAGGCACACGGCAGCCGCGTTGCTCTGGGCGGCCGGAGCGAGTGACATCGAAGTGCAGCTGATACTTGGTCATGCCGATGTCGGAACATCAAAGCGTCTGTACGCGCACCTGCTGGATGGTTCACAAGACAGCGCCGCTGCTCGAGTAGAGCAGTTACGGGAGGCCCGTCGGGCCAGTTGAGGTGAGCATTCAAGCCGGCGTCAAGGACATTTCACTCTGCGGAGGACGGAGCGGCTACAGCCGGACCAAGGGAGGTTGAACTGCCCCTCATCTCCGGTGTCGCCACTACAGGCGGCAAAACGTTGGCGGTGGGCTCAAGTGGGTCGTGACCGAAGATCCCCTACGGTTCAAGGACTTTTGGCCAACGCCATGTGAGATCTCCCCGAAAGCGTGCCTAAGCGAACTGCGTCCTCGGCTGCCTTCATGACGGGAGGCTTACGGAAGCCCGTGGCGAGGGCAGATTTGATTTTGCCTTCAAGTACCGGCCACAGCGTGTCAGCCAACTCGGGCTTACTTATTTCGCAATCTTCCGACATCCTTAGGAATCGGTCGACGTTAGGACCGTTCCCCTTGGCGGAGTTGACATGTTTACCACGTTCAATGCGCAATTCTGCGGTTAGTTGTGGCTCACTCAGCGGGTACTTACCTGGTCGTAGGGCGACGATGGCGGAGGCCAATTCGGCATCAGTGAAATGAGCGAATTCGAAGGGATATTTCCCCCACGTATGAATCGTCAACAGACGGAGCTTGGGAGCGTAGAGACCCCCCCGGTAATGCGTGGGGACGCTTTCCACCATCGTCCGGAGTAGGAGGGCCTTCTGCTTACGTCGGCTGATTGCGGTCGCGTATTTCTTCTCCCTGTCGACAAACACAACGAGTCGAGTGACCGGTCTGGCGAGTGTGACGTAGGGCCCGCGATCTTGACCGATCGAAAGACTTCCCGCATATTGAGCGAGCAAAGTGAGGTCCCGGTCTGCTCCATGGAAGTTTTCGATTCTGATCCAGCACGGATCCATTCTCACGCCGATAGCCTCGAAGACCTTCGGGACAATCTGGTACTCCGTCTCCCCCTCGACGGCGACGACGAGCGACGGATGTGGTGACAAACCCATCCGGGTCAAAGTCTCGTCCAGCACTTGTCCGCGGTCGCTGAGCCGCTGGTGCGAAAGCTGAATCTGGGAAAGATCTGCGGGCGTCCGCGAAGCAAGCTGGTCGACGAACCTGTCAATGACTTCGGCGGCAATCCGAAGATCCAGGGCTATGAGTATGTCCCCGGAGAGTGAGTCCCATCTGTCTGGATTGGCGCGTCGAATTAGATCGTAGAATTCGCCAGAACCGTCGACGAAGCCGGCGCTCGCCTTGAGACTCATTGCGCAGGCGGAAAGCGTGTCAGTTTCCGATCTCAACCAACTCAACATTTCCGATGGGTCAAAGGTGCTCTCGAACTTCAACCAGTGTTCGTACCAAGCAGCCTGTCTGTGTATGTCAGGCCAGTACCGAGTGTCCAAGGCCGACAGAAGGACCGCAATGGAGCGCAGCGACTGAGCGCGCTCTTGGTCTTGCGTAGTTGGAAGGCATTCAGGGTTGAGCCGATGGACGGTGGATGGAGTTTTTGAACCGCGTCGATGCCTGAAAAATACTCGTCGATCCTCGATCAGTCGTTTCGCTCGAATAGCAGTCAGGATCTGGTGATGGGAGTACCAGTAGCCCGTTTGGCGTGATCGAGGTTCGAGGTCCCGACTGTCGTTTCGGGGCCACCGCCGGAACCTCTCTTGGGCGGGATCAGATACTCGCCCCTCGCGAGCTGGAATGATAAGGCGGGCGATCAAGCCTGAATTCCCGAGATCTGGTATAAGACTCTCGGACACATCCACCGCGGATTTGGGGGAGGACTGACTGTCACTCACCCGATAGAAGGGCTCAAGGATTTTGTGCCGGTGGAGATCCTCAAGAAGCGCCAACGTGAGGTCGATGCCGCGCCGCCCGCATTCCTTGATGAAGTCGTCTGGCTCCAGGATAGGACATTGGGTGAACGGTAGCGGTAGGTTCAGCAAATCGATAGGTGTGCGACTGGTCGTCTCTCCAACACCCAGAATCGGATGAAACGGTGTTCCAAAGGTCAAGGGAGTGAGTCCAGTGTGATCACCGCGTACTCAGGGTAGGACGGAGGCGATCGGGTTACCACCCTTGAACACTTCGGCGAACGCGATAAGTCTCCCATCGAGCCGACCGATGGAACCGTCTCAAGAGTCCGTAGAGTCCCAGATGCGTCGAAACCACTGTGCGCTCCGTTATAACGGCCTTGCGGCTGGTCTGGTGCACCATGCTGGGGTGCGAGCGGGAATGTGCAAGTACGTGTGATGGCTTGCCCCGAAGGTCGCGGTGGCTAACTGGTCGGATTATCCGAGAACGGTCGTATCGTCCTTGTCAAGCCATTTGACCCCACCATTTTTGATTAGGACTGACCTTCGTACGTGCCGAGGTTGATTCGGGACTACGACGCAGGCATCGGAGCCTAAAGGCGACGCCCTAACGGAGTGCAGAACGGCAAAGAAGCAGGTCGGTGGCTTGTTCACACGCTAAGCGTCCACCGTGTCACAACCCCTGTGTACCGTAGATGGAACAGGGTTCCGAGAGGTTGGGCCCTCAGAAAGGAGGCCTATTGAGGCTTCAATATCCCGCGGACGTGGAGGGCAGGGTCTAGCGACCGATGACCGGCACGGTCATCGTGCTGGTCATCTGGCTCATCAGCGGTCTTCTCACTTGGCTCATTGCGCTAGTCGCCACATCTCAGCTGGCTAAGCGTAATGGACAGGCTTTGAAATCGATGAGCTGGTCCTTCCGCCGCGGCTTCACCGCCGAGTTCTTCAAACCGAAGGGCTACAGAGCGGACAAACAATAAAGAGAACGAACGGTCGCCCGAGCTGAGACCTAGAAAGCGCAGGCGGCCGTTCGCGCGCAGAAGGACAGGACCGACCGTGGCGATAGAAGACGAGAAAGAAGGAATTCGCGCACGCGCAGTGATACTAGAAATTCGCGCGCTGATATCTGAAGCGATTGATACGCGCCTGTGGGCAATTCGAGGTGTGCGAAACGTCCTTGAACAAGATCAGGCGGCCGCCGCGGACGATGAAAGAAAAGTGCGACTGGCGGCATCCGCAGGACGAGCTATCGCACACGTGAACGCGATGACGATCGTCGCAATCTACGGCGGCATCGAGGATCTGGTCGAGACCATGGGGGCTGGCCTGTATCCGATTGTTCTTGCCACGAATCCGGACAAACGACAAGCGATCTTCCAGCACAATCGATTGAGGAATATTGAGCTCAAGGAGGCAGGAGAGCTCTCAAAGGAGGGGGCACAGGCCCTCACCAAGTTCACCAAGACTCTCGCCGATGCGCTGCTACCGACGCCGAAACGTAAGCCCAATCCCGAGTTGCCATCAGCGGACGGCTGGGAAGACCTGCTGAAGGACGTCTACATGCGCCCCGTTCCGGAGCGACCCTTGCCTGACGATCTCCGTCTCACGCTCAATGAGCTTGGAGCGGTTCGCAATGTGCTTTTGCATCGCATGGGAAGGATGGATGAGAAAGCCCTGAGTCTTGTAAGTGAGGGTCCCTGGAGAGCTGTCAATGAACTCGTAGTGATTGACGATTCTCTCTATCGGCGTTACATCGCTGCACTTATCGCCTATGAGCGCGATCTTGAAGATCGTATCCGATCACAAATGGGTGTTGGACTTCAATCAGATACCACATCATGGCGAACGATGGTGCCGCCAGGCGATCCAACGTCGGTGATCTTGCAGACGATGGATTCTGAGGCATAAGGACACGAATCGTATGCCTCATAGTGCAATCTCATAAGAAAGGCGTTATGCACGATCCTGACGAAGAATCCAGGAATTTCAAGAAAGCCCTTTGGAATGAAGCAAACAGGGTCATAATCGATTCCACCTACTCCGGTCGCTCTCATCAAGCCATGGGAACATTTTGGGACCGCCTGAATCGTTGGCTTGGAATCCCAACGGTGATACTGAGCGCCTTACTCGCAGGAGGTGCTGGAATCACCGCCATTGTTGGCACGCACAGCTGGATCACCGCCACTCTCGCATTGCTGTCAGCAGTCCTGGTCTCCGCGAAGGGCTTTCTAAAGCCAGACGAGAACGCCGAAGCGCATGGACTCAAGGGGGACCGCCTAATCAGTCTCAAAAACGACGCAATCACGTTCCAGGAAGTTGAATTGTCTTCAGTGGGCAACGAGGAGATTCTGAGGAACATGTGCAAAGAGTTAAACAAGCGTCGCAACGGACTGAGGGAGATGCCGCCGAGACATATCTACAGATCTGTCTACAAGCGCACCAAAGAGAGCATTGACGCAGGAGAATCCGACTATGAGAACGACCGGCTCTGGAAGGAGTATCCGTCCTAATGGCCACTTCAGTACCTGGTGCATTCAATCAATTGCTGACGAACTTCAAGCTCACGGATACTCAGGCGGATTCGGTGCGGACGAAGATCTCGACGATCAGCGATTTCTTTGAGACAAACTTCGCTATGGCAGAAGGCCCTATCGCGATCGGATCCTACGCAAGGAATACCATCATCCGATCCGAAAGAGACGTCGATCTGCTGGCACCGCTGAGTTATGGGAAATATAAAGCCACCTACGACAATGATCCGCAGGGTCTTCTATACATGGTGCGCAACAAATTGAACTCGCGATTCTCTACGACCAATGTCAGCTCGAAACGAGTGGCCGTAAAGATCGACTTCTCTGACGTCAGCGTCGACGTAGTTCCTTGCTTCAAGAGGGAGGGCGACGGATATCTAATGCCCAATGGCTCCGGGGGTTGGATGGCTACGAATCCTGCTTATCACACAAGGCTCATGTTTGATCAGAATGCTGCCCATGAACACTATTTGAAGCCGGTTGTGAAGTTCATGAAGTTCTGGAACTTCGCCAATGGGAGTCACCTTTCATCTCTTCACGTTGAATTGATGACGGAACGCATCTGGAGGGATGCGAATATGGGGAAACTGTATTCGTATGCGGTGGCCGAGACTTTGCGGTGTATGCCGAGCTGGGTGAAGACGAACTTTGCTGATCCTTGGAAGGATGGAGCAAAGATCGACTCCTATTTGACGAGGGACGAAAGGAAGGTTGCAACTCGACTGCTTGATCAAGACGCGACCAACGCTAAGAATGCGGAGATACTTCGCAAAGAGGGACGCGTGGAGAAGGCCTTCGCGAAGTGGTCTGTGGTGTACCGCAACGAGTTTCCAGCATATGGCTAGATATGGCCGCACGCCTGGACGGAGCGCCGGTATCGGCGCGGGAAAATGGACTGCATTCACACGGCTGAGGTCGGAGGTTCGAGTCCTCTAGCGCCCACAAGGATTTTGGTCTGAACACCCAGCTCAGAGACGGTTTCCTCGATCACCCGCAGTACACCTCATTGACCGCGAAAAACCGTCTCGTGCCACTGCGTGTGGCACGAATGTGGCACGACATCCGACCAGACGCTCGCACCAGCCTCGCATGCAACGTTGCATATCGGCTGGGGGAGCCTCGCGACGGGCCCGCCCTCTGCGCCGGTCATTGCGAACCTTGCGCATAGGCGGTAAGTAACTGTTAAGTCCCCTCACCCA
Source organism: Acidimicrobiales bacterium (assembly GCA_049513455.1). Taxonomy (GTDB): domain Bacteria; phylum Actinomycetota; class Acidimicrobiia; order Acidimicrobiales; family RAAP-2; genus Bog-473. The sequence goes on along the minus strand of JBEKWB010000158.1, from coordinate 1,549 downwards.
ACGGCAGGGCCGTAATAACCAACCGGTTACCTGCCGCGACGGCCGGCCGGCTGTCATCAATTCTCTGGTTTGGTTCATATCGAGGGTGTCTCTCCGGGTGGCCCCAGCGGCCCCCGGTCGGCCCCGCTATAGCGGTCGAAGGTCATTCCCTCAGCAGCCAGCGCGTCGACTAGGGCGGCCGACTGAGCTCCGAACTGCTCCCCCTCGAGACAGACACATCTTTCTCCGTGATCATGTCGGTGCCAGCTGGCGAGGGTGAATATCCCAACTCGGATCGCTTCGTCCCGCGTCATGGTTTGACGGTACCGCCTCGGTCTTCGCGATGGCCCAGCGGTTTCCGGGGCCCCCACCAAGGGCCTCCCTCGTGGCCCTGCCCATCCTGGGGACATCAGCCTGGCCACTGCCAGTATTTCTAAATGTCCCTAGATATCAAAGCCGTTAGTTCGATGGCGGTCGCTGGTCAGGCAATGGGTTCAACCTCCCCGAGTTTGATGGATCCCAGCAACCCGTGGCACCGCTCGGCCTCATTATCGCTTGAACACGCCGTACTGGCCGCTGGGAGCCAAATCCGCCGTCGCCAGTTCGTGTAGTCGAGCGGTCGATCATCACGGGTCACGAACACGAGATCATCCGAGCTCTTGCCCACTCCACGTCTGTCGATCAATGCCGCCAGGTTGTCCATGAGCCACTTGGGGCATGTCAGAGTGCGGGTGCTCGAGGCGGACTTCGGACGTGCAAGTGTTCCGGCCCGAGAGAGTTGGCGGTCGACGGTCACGGTGCCGGCGGCGAAGTCGATCCGGTTCGCCGTCATGCCGGCGCACTCTGCCCACCGGAAGCCGAGTACGGCCCCCACCCACATCATGGTGGCCTGGTCCGGGCCGAGAGCCTCTGCGACGGTCGCGAGCTGCTTGGCGTCGAGGGCTGGCCGGTCGACGAGCCGGGAGCAGGGGAGTCGGATATTACGGCAGGGCGTTCGCACGATGTACTCGCTTGCCTCAGCACATCTCATGAGCGCCCGGAGGCAGGAGTATTGGCGTCCAATCGTGGAGGGCGCTTGCTTGTCCTTCCAGCTGTCCACCAAGCTCTGCACGTCGGCCTTGGTGATCGAACCTACGGCGCGGTTGCCCAGCGACGGCAGCAGGTGATTGTTGATGATCCCCCGGTCTCGCGCGATGGATCCGGCGCTCTTGGCCGTGCTCGAGGTGACCCACGCTGTCGCTACGTCCTTGAAGGGTGTTCGAGCTCGGCGTGGGTCGATGACGACCCCCGCACCCCGGCGAGCATGATCCGGCGCACGCTGGAAGAGGGCACGAGTGTCCCGCCCGGTGATCTTTAGAAGATGGCGAGGATCATCATCGACAGGGTCGACCAGAGTCCCGTCCCGAGGCGGATCGTGCTCGGCAGTGATTCCTACAGGATCATCCACAGGGCTCTCACCGAGCGACTGGCGGATCTCGAGACCCAAAAGGGGCTCGCGTCGTCGACCGACTTCCCCGCCGGTGCGTGAGCCCGGTCAGCATCCGTCCCTCTCTCGACGCCCTCAGGCCGG
>JBEKWB010000157.1:0-7493 GCA_049513455.1 Acidimicrobiales bacterium | reverse complement strand
TGTTGATCCTGACCGCCACCCGGAACACCAGCACGGCCGAGGACGACTTGCGCCACGGCCGCTGGGACGGCTGGGGCTTCGGCACCCACCTCGCCCATGACGTGCATGGCAAGACCCTGGGCGTGATCGGGTATGGGCGCATCGGCCGGGCTGTGGCGCAACGGGCGGCCGGCTTCGACATGGAGGTCATCCATACCTCGCGCACCGATACGGGGCTGCCCGGGTACGTGGCCGAGCTCGGAACGCTCCTGGCCCGGGCCGACATCGTCAGTCTCCATGTGCCGCTCACCGAGTCCACCCGCCATCTCATCGGCGCGGCCGAGCTGGCCGTCATGAAGCCGACCGCGGTGATCGTCAACACGGCGCGGGGCCCGGTCATCGACGAGGACGCGCTGGCCGACGCCCTCGAGGCCGGAACGATCTACGGCGCCGGGCTCGATGTGTTCATCGGCGAGCCCACGGTGAACCCACGCCTGCTCCGTGCGCCCCGGACCACCCTTTTGCCGCACATCGGGAGTGCCACCATCGCCACGCGGACGAGGATGGCCCGCCTGGCCTGTCAGGGCGTGTGCGACGTCCTGGCCGGACTGACACCGCCCAACCTGGTCTGACCGGATCCGGTCTGCCCGGATCAGGTCAACCAGGCGCACCATTCGGCGACTACGCCTTGTCGGCCCGTCGCCTGCGGGCCCCACCCGGGCGGCGGCGCCGAATAGAGTGGAGGTGTGAGCAAGCCGCAGGCTCCCCTGGCGGTCGGTTCGGGAGACACGACGACCGTGGAAGGCGTCCTGGACATCGTCCGCAAGCAAGGCGGCAGGATCACGTCGTCACGCCGCTTGTTGCTGCGGGCCCTGTTCGACTCCAAGGGCCACCATTCGGCGGAGGACCTGGCAGCCGAGGTGCAAAAGCAGGCGCCCGACATCCACCTTTCCACCATCTATCGCAACCTTGACGAACTGGAGCGACTGGGTGTGGTCGTCCACGCGCACCTGGGGCACGGGCCCGCGACGTACCACCTCGCGGCTTCGGCGCACGGGCACTTCGTCTGTGAGGAATGCGGAAAGATGGTCGAGGCGCCCGACGCTCTGTTCAGCGGGCTGGCCAAGGAGGCCAAGACCCGATTCGGATTCACGATCGACCCCCACCACTTCGCCATGCTGGGGCGCTGCGCGGACTGTTCGTAGCTCAGACCGTTCGTAGCTGAGAGTTCCTCCGGAGCGCCCGAGTGTGTGGCCGCGTACGCTGCTCCGGTGGAGTGGTGAACGAGACTGGGAGCATCAATGGGGAGAGTTGACAGCGGCCGAACGGACGAGACGCCCGGCATCTTGACGCCCGAAGCGCTCCTAGGTGGCTGCTGTAGCTCTCGATGCCGGTCGCCTCGAGCGAGCATGGTTTTTTTCACTCGTACCAATTCTCGTACCACCCCGAATTGGATCCACGGGTCGTGTAGGTGCCGTCGCACCGGGCCGACGCACAGGACGTCTTCCTGTCGGGCCTGGCCGCCACCGTGGCCGGCGTGTTCTCCGATGTCGATGGTGACCAGCACGTCGCCGTCACCGTCGACGACGATCCGGCGGATGGACATTGTCGGATACGTGTTCCTCGGAGTCATCAACGTCGGGGTACTCCTCGGCCTGGCCTTGTTCATCAGCGCGCTGCCGGATATCGCCCGGTACTCCAGGATCCGGAAGATGTAGCACGGGTGGCCCGCTACCGCATCACACCCCAACGCTCCTACGTGTGGATCGACGCGCGTTCCAACGTGCATCCCATCCACTCCACCACCGATGGTCTGGAAGGGTTCGTGGACGTCACGTTCTCCGCCGACGGCAGCGTGGACGTGGCGGCACCGGTCGCGGGGACCCTTTCGCTGACGGTCGACCACCTCAGCTCCGGCAACCGCATGCAGGACCGGGAGCTCCAGCGGCGCATCGATTCGAGGCGCTACCCGAAGATCGAGGGGACGCTCGACAAGATTGCCCCGTCGGAAGAGAGCGGGAGTTACCTCGTCGGCGGTCTCATCGCCTTCCACGGTGTCTCGCGCCACCACAAGGACGTGATGAGCATCAGCAGCGTGGACGATCAGACGATCCGGTTGGCCGGGAAATCCACCTTCGACATCCGCGAATTCGGTATGGAACCACCCCGCATCCTGTTGTTGAAGGTCGAGCCCAAGGTGGAGATCCGGGTCGAGATCTTCGCCGCAAAAGAGCCAGAGGGGTAATGCCGCCATGTGCCTAGGCCTATGACGACGAGCTCGAGGCGTTCTGGTCCCCCTTTGCTCACTCAGCAGACGGGTGGTCAGGATGACTTACGAGCGACCAGACATACGGCCAGGTGAGATCGGAGTGCCCCGGATCAGTCGGAGCGCCTCAGCATGGCGACGGCGTCGTAGTCCTCGCTCGGGCCACGCACCCGCCAATGTTCTTCGAGCTCGCTGGGTGATCGGACAACGGTGAGGATCTCGTAGACATCCTCACCGCAGGGATGAGTACTTCGCCACGTCCCGCTTCGAAGGTCGAGGTCGACGAAGGGTTTTCCGTCGGGAAAGTAGAGCATCACGATGGTACTTTCCAGCCGAACAAGTTCGAGGCTCCGCGATGCCGGCCCTACGTGCCTCCCGAAGTGCATTGTGCCCACCTCCTCATAGTGTGCTCGTGTGCCGAACCCGGCGCTCTGGCCAGACGATGACCGGTTAATGGTGGCGCTTCCCTCGAATCGCCCATCAGTTCCGGATCGGTGGTCCGTCAGGAACCGCTCAAGAGTCCATTGCCCGAGCAGGAAGCTGAGCGTGTCTGCGAACTTCATCGCCTTTGATTCTGTCTCACTCGGCGACGCCGACCACTCGGCGAATCCGACTTGGCCTGGGAGCCAGCAATCATGCTTCGACCGCAGAGGTCGGAGGATCGGCGGTTCCTTTTCGAAAGAAGACGAACTGGGTGCCGATCCTGATGGCTGTCGAAACGATCATGTAGAGGATCACGGCCCCTGGAATGACGAAGTAGATGGAGGCAGAGAGGATCGGTAGGAACCTCTGCACCGTCCGCATCTGTGGGTTCGCCTGAGCGGTGGCCGGACTGCGCCTTTTGGTCTGGGCCAGCTGGACGTACTGGAGTCCCACTGCGACCAGCGCGAGGGCGAGGTACGGCAGGAACCCGAACCACTGGGCATGCGCCGAGAACGGTTTCAACGCCAGGTTGATGCCGATCCAGTTCATCGCTCCGTGGCCGGCCACCAGCTGGTGATACAGCCGCGACGAGTTTGGGATGTAGCGGGGCTGAGGGACCGCCACAGAATGGCCTTGAACCAAGGTGATGAGCTTGTTGCTCAAGCCCCTGATCACGTCGTAGAGGACGATCAAAACCGGCATCTGTAGGAGCAACGGGAGACAACTCCCGGCCGGGTTGATCCGCTCCTCCTTGTAGACCCGCATCAGCTCTCGATTGAGTTGCTCGCGGTTCTCCAATCCCTTGTACTCCTGTTGAAGGCGTCTGATCTCGGGTTGTAGGCGCTGCATCGCGATCATCGATCTGGTGCTCCTGATGGTCAGCGGCATCAGCAACGCCATGATCACGATGGTCAACAGGATGATGGCGAGGCCGTAACTGGCAGTCAGGCCATAGATGGCGGCCAACACGGTGGCCAGCGCGACGAATATGGGGTGGAAGATCCCGCCGGCCAAACGGATGAGCGAGCTTTCCGACAGCGCGGCGGCTGCAGAGTGGAGCAGATACATGAGTTCTCCTTGGTCTCGAAGAGTTGAGGTTGACGGCGGCGGCCTCGAGGGCCGTCGGGTCAGCTCAACGTCGAGGCTGTGTCAGGAGAACGAGGGAGGGAACCGAGCCCGAGAGTCCCGTGGCGGGTACCCCGATGGATCGCAACCACTGCACCCGGAGCGAGTCCGGGCAACGAGCAAGAACCGAGGTCGTGGGCAACGAGACCAGAGCCAGAGTGCTCGTGACCGTGAGAATCAAGAGCAATGGAACGAACTGCACCAGGCTGGGCGCAATGAATGGGGTCGAGGCCAGCCACAAGAACACGACGTCCAGCAACGTCCGGGTCAGCACCAGCCGACCAGGCTAGACCCTGATGAGGGTGCCCGGGTAGCGTGGAACCATGGCCAAGAGGCTCGAGGTCTCCCGCGACATTGCTGCCCCGCCCGAGCTCGTCTATGACGCAATCTCGGACGTGACACGCATGGGCGAGTGGTCGGAGGAATGCCATGCGTGCGAGTGGCATGAGGGCTACGACGGCCCGGTCGTCGGCGCTACCTTCGACGGTCGCAACCGTCATGGAGAGCACGAGTGGACTACGCAGGCCAAAGTCATAGAGGCTGACCCGGGCCGGGCGTTCGCGTTTGAGTGTTCGATGATGGAGTTCCACTACTCGACCTGGGGGTACCGCATCGACCCGACGGAGTCGGGGTCGCGCGTGACCGAGTGGAGCGAAGACCTGCGGCCCGAGTCCGCCATCGAGTTCAGCCGTCAGGTGTCCGGCGTGGATGACCGCGCTGAACGAAATCGTCTGACCATGAGCGCTACCCTCGCGCGCCTTGCCGCCGCCCTCGAGGACTGATCGGCTGTTTTCGTCAGTCAGTCCACAATCTCGCTCGTTTGGAGCACGGGCGCGATCGAGGTGTAGTTGGCGACATCGGCCAGCACGTCGCCGGTGTGCTCGTTGGCCAGCGCGGCGGCCAGGGCTTCTTGCGAATCGAATCGAAAGTGGACCGCGGCCACGTACGGACCGTCGATGCCCTTGTCGATCTCGTAGCCGTCCAGGCCCCACGTCTTCGCCGCCAGCGGCACATGCTTGTCCCGGTAGTAGTCGTGGTCGAAGGTTGCGCCTTCGGTCGACGGATAAAAGACGCTAAGGCGAATCGCCACGTTGCCTTCCCCTCTTTTGAACGAAGATGCCGCCGGAGTCTCCCAGAGGCGCTTCTGGTGTGCCGAGAGGATATCTCGCCGTCTCCGTCAAACAAACCGCCACGGCAAGTTGGACGGTCGAGCCCTCGGGTCGGGACGACCTCAACCCTCGACCACGGTGATCAGCGAGGCATCGAGGCCGAGGAGCTCCACGGTCGTGGCCCCGGCCCGCAACGCGGCGAAGAACCCGGCCTCCTTGGCCTCCCGGGCCTCCCCCGCCGCGCACACGGCGTCCAGCGACGCCGCCGGCACGACCGTCACGCCGTCCACGTCGCCCACCACCCAGTCGCCCCGGGCCACCGGGACACCACCGACCGTGACCGGAGCGCCTACCGTGCCCGGCTGGTCCTTCCGGGCGCCGGGGAGCGAGATGATGGACGAGAACACCGGGAAGCGGTGTGCCTGCAGCGCCGCCACGTCACGGACGCCGCCGTCGATGACCAGGCCGGCCAGCCCGGCCGCCTCTGCCGCCGTCGTGAGCACCTCACCCCAGTAGCCCCGGTCCGGCACCGGACCCACGTCGACCACCAGGACGCTGCCCGCGGGGGCGGTGGTGACGGCGACATGCACGGCCAGGTTGTCCCCCGGCGTACAGCCGACCGGGTACGCCGGCGCGGCCAGGGCGGCACCGGGCCAGGCGGGCTTGAGGCGCCGGTCCGTGGCGAGGCCACCCGCCTCGCCCAACGTGGCCGAACCCAGCCGCTGCAGTGTGGCCGCGATCTCCTGCTGGCGTGCGGTGCTCATGCCGCGCTTCCTCTCTGTCGTCTCAACATCCCTGTCGACTCGGCACCAACCCTAGAGTGGCAGCCATGCCCCAGCCGATGCTGATCGTCACCCAGGTGGCGCCGTACGCCGACGGCCCGGCGGGTGTGCACGGGGTGCTGGGACAGGCCGCCACCGCCCTGGCGGAGCTGGCCGAGCACGCCGGACTCGCCCCGGTCGTCGTCGACGACGTGCGGGACCTCTCGCCGCTCGAGCTGCGCGCCAGCGGCGTCCTCGCCCTCTTCACCATCGGGGAGACTCCGTTCACACCGGCCCAGCGGGCGGCGGTGGTCGAGTCGTGGCACGCCGGTGGCCTCCGTGTTCTGGGCGTGCACTCCGCCACCGATGCCTGTTACGGCTGGCCCGAGTACGGCTCGCTGATCGGCGCCCGCTTCGACGGCCACCCCTGGACGCAGGAGTTCGCCATCGACGTGGTCGACCGGCAGCACCCGTCCACGGCGCATCTGGGCCCGACGTGGGAGTGGCGCGATGAGATCTACCTGTTCCGCTCCCTGCACCCCGGGGCCCGGGTGCTGCTCCGACTGGCCGAGGGGCAGGTCGACCTCTCCGTACCCGGGGGCCGGGTCCCCGAGAGCGGCTTCCCCCTGGCCTGGTGCCACGGCGACGAGAAGGGTCGCACCTTCTACACCGCGCTCGGGCACTTTCCCCAGGCCTGGGAGAGCACGGTCTTCCTGCGCCACCTGGCCGGGGGCCTCGCCTGGCTTCGACAAGGCGCCTAACGTTGCGCCCGTGGCCGAGCTTCCCCTCGCAATGTCCGCCGCCGTCTACCAGTCGCCCGGCGTGGTCACCGTGGAGGATCGTCCCGTCCCTCGGCCGGGCGCGGGACAGGTGCTCGTACGCGTCGACCACTGCGGCATCTGCGGCTCCGACATCCACCAGCTGCGCGACGGGTGGGGATTCAAGCCCGGTGCGGTGGCCGGACACGAGTGGGCCGGGACCATCGCCGCCGTGGGGGACGACGTCGACGACTGGTCGGTCGGCGAACGGGTCGTCGGCGGCTCTTCGCCGAAGTGCGGAATCTGCCGGCGGTGCCGAGAGGGCAAGCCGTCCCAGTGCGAGAACCGCAGCGGCCCCATCACCGACAGCGGCGACGGTGCCTTCGCCGAGTTCATCCTCGCCCGCGCCGCCGGGGTCCTGCGCCTCCCGGAAGGGCTCTCGGCCCGCCATGCCGCGCTGGCCGAACCGCTGGCGGTGGCCCTGCACGGCATCACCCGTTCGGGCATCGCCCCCGGCGACACGGCCATGGTGATCGGCGCCGGGCCCATCGGCGCGTTGACGGTGGCCGCACTGCGGGCCATGGGTGTCGACAGCGTCACGGTGGTCGAGCCGTCGGAAGGCCGCAAGCGTTTGGCCCGCGACGTAGGGGCGACCGAGGTCATCGATCCTTCCGGCCTCGAGATCTTCACGCCGAGGGAGCCCGAGAGGATCTCCAGCCGTGCCGTCCACGTCGTGCTCGAGTGCTCCGGGAAGAAGGAGGCCGTCGAGGCCGGCTTCTGTCAGCTGCGCCGCGGCGGGGTGCTCGTGATGGTGGGGGCGGGCATCGCGCACCCGACCTTCGATTCCAACCGCATGATCCTCAACGAGCTGCACGTGTGCGGTTCGTTCGTGTACGACCTCGGGGGCTTCGAGCGGGCGCTCGGTCTCCTCTCGTCGGGTGCGCTCCCCAACGATCTGTTCATCGACCCCGACGACGTGCCGTTGAACGGGGTCTCCGACGCCCTCGAAGCGTTGGCGACCGGTCGCATCGCCGGCAAGGTCATGGTGGTGCCGGAAGTGCGCACCTCGTGA
>JBEKWB010000156.1:0-7819 GCA_049513455.1 Acidimicrobiales bacterium | reverse complement strand
CACCCACGAGTACCATCCCCAGTCGTGAGAATCCTCGTCATCGGTGGCACCGGCCCGAGTGGGATCCCGATCGTGGCCCGGCTGGTCGCCCACGGTCACGACGTGACGATCCTCCACCGCGGGACGCACGAGCGACCGGAGACGCCACCGGACCTGGCCCATATTCACGCCGACCCCTACGACGAGCTCTCGCTCGGCGAGGCGCTCGCCGGGACGGCGTGGGATGTCATCGTGGCCATGTACGGGCGCCTGCGCATGATCGCCCAGCTCACCAAGGGCATGTGCGACCACTTCGTGTCCGTCGGCGGCGTGCCCGCCTACCGAGGGTGGACCGACGCATGGCTGTACGATCCGCCCGGCCTGCCCGTGCCGGTTCGTGAGGATGCCGCGCTCGTCGACGACCCTGCCATCGACGAGAAGGGCTACCGCATCGTGCGCACCGAAGCGGCGGTGTTCGAGGCCCACCCGGGGGCGGCGCATTTTCGTTATCCCTATCTCTACGGTCCCTACCAGCCGGCACCACGGGAGTGGTCGATCGTGCGGCGCATCCTCGACGGGAGGCGGTGGATCATCGTGGCGGACGAGGGACTCACCCTCCATCATCACTGCTTCACCGAGAACTGCGCCGCCGCGGTGGTGCGCGGCATAGAGCAGCCCGAGCTTTCTTCCGGCATGATCTTCAACGTGGGGGACGAAGAGGTGCTGACCGTGCGCCAGGTGGTCGAGTTGTGCGCGCGGGCACTCGGGGCCGAGCTCGAGATCATTTCCATGCCCTATGACCTGGCGGTGCCGGCGTGGCCCCTGCTGACCCAGCCCTTGCCGACCCACCGGGTCCTTGACCTGAGCCGGCTCCATCACCGGCTCGGACATCGCGATGTGATGCCCGCCCGGGAGGCCGTGCCGCAGACCGCGCGCTGGTTGGCCGAGCACCCTCCCGAGCCCGGGGGCATGGAGGAGAAGGTGCTGACCGACCCGTTTGAGTACGGTGCCGAGGATGCACTGGTCGAATCGTGGCGATCCGCCCGTTCCCGGGTGGTCGTGCCGGAATTCGCGGATCGTCCGGCGTGGGGCCTCGCCTACAGCGGGCCACGTGGACGGAGTCGCACCCATGAGGAGTTCGTAGAATGACGAGGCCGTTGGAAGGAATCCGCATACTCGACCTTTCGATCGCGCTCACCGGCCCGTATGCAGCCGCACTGCTGGCGGACCAGGGCGCCGAGGTCATTAAGGTAGAGCGGCCGGGCATCGGCGACATCGGCCGGTGGGTCGGCGTGATGGTGAACGGCATGAGCGCCCTGTACCTGATGTGCAACCGCGGGAAGCGGTGCATCGCGGTGGACGTCCACACGGCCGACGGGGTGGCGATCGTGAAGGACCTGGCAGCGCGCGCCGACGTGGTGCTCCAGAATTTCCGACCGGGTGTCATGGACCGCCTGGGACTCGGCTACGAGGCCATCCGGGAGGTCAACCCCGACGTGGTCTACGCCTCCCTGTCCGGTTTCGGACCCGAGGGGCCCTACCGCGATCGCAGCGCGTACGACACGGTGATCCAGGCGTACGCGGGATTGGCCACGAACCAGGCCGATCCGGCCGACGGCGTCCCCGTGTTCCTTCGGCAGACGGCGGCGGACAAGGTGACCGCACTGTTCGCCTCGCAGGCCATCACCGCGGCCTTGCTCGCCCGGGCCATGGGCAGGGGAGGGCAGCATGTCGAGCTGGCGATGATGGATGCGGTGGCGTCCTTCCTCTGGGCCGACTCCGCCGGCAACGAGGTGCTCCTCGACTCCGACCATTCGCTGAACTCGAGCTTCGTGGCCGGTTTCCGGCCGATGCGTTTCAGCGACGGGTGGGGTGTCGTCACTCCTACTTCCGTCGCCGACTTCTCCGGTATGTGCAAGGCGCTCGGCGTGGAGGGCTGGGACGATCCGCGGGTGGCGACCATGGAGAACCGCAACAAGAACCGTGACGTCAGCGCGGCCCTGGTGGACCTGTGTTACGCCCACGCTGTCAACATGACGATGGCCGAGGCCACGGCGTGCCTGGGGGCCGAGCGCGTCCCGTTCGCCATGGTCCTTTCACCTGACGAGCTGACGCGCGATCCGCATGCCGTGGCGGTGGGGCTCTTCGAGGAGCGTCAGCACCACGTCGTCGGGCGCACGCGCTTCCCCCGCCATCCGATCCAATTCCGCGGCACGCCGGCCGATACCACGGACGCGTCGCCGGCCCTGGGCGAGCACACCGATGCCATCCTCACCGAGCTCGGCCTGGCCGACCGCATCGCGGAGCTTCGGAGCGCCGGGGTGGTGGCCTAGGTGGAGATCGATCTGCTCAGCGCGGCGTCCTTCGCCCACGGCCAGCCTCATGATCAGTACCGCTGGCTGCGCGCCAACGATCCCTGCCATTTCCATCCCGAGCCATCCGGCCCCGGCTTCTGGGCGCTGACGCGCTATGACGACGTGCGGGCGATAGGGCGCAACGCCGCCACCTTCTCCTCGTGGCCGACCATGACCATCGCGGATGTCCCCGGTGGCGACGAGCATCAGATGATGATCAGCTGCGACCCACCGGCCCACACGGCTCAGCGGCGACTCCTCAACTCGCGCTTCACGCCTCGGGCCGTCACGTCGTGGCGGGACCGCATAGAGGAATTGGCGGTACAGATCGTCGACGCGGTGGCCGAGCGGGGTGAATGTGACCTTGTGGCCGACCTCGCCGGTGAGATGCCGTCGTTCGTGATCGCCGAGTTGCTCGGGATTCCTCTCGAGGACGGACGGCGCCTGTACCAGCTGACGGAGATCTTGCATGCCGCGCCGGGAACCCATACCCCAGACGCCGTGCAGGCTGCGTTGGCGGAGATGTTCTCCTACGGTCAGCGGGTCGCCGACGAGAAGCGGCAGCACGACAGCGATGACCTTTCCAGCCTGCTGGTCCGGTCGGAGCTGCGCGGCAAGCCCCTTGACGACATCGATTTCAGCCTCTTCTTTCTCCTTCTGATCGACGCCGGAGGCGATACGACCAGAAACCTCGTCGGGGGTGGGATGCTGGCCCTCTTCGAGCATCCGGACGAGCGCCGCCGGCTCCAGGCGGATCTCGACGGCCTCCTGCCCACCGCGATCGAGGAGATGCTGCGCTGGGTGAGTCCCGTGGTCCACATGCGGCGTACCGCGACCCGGGACACCCTTCTCTGTGGGCGTGACATCGGCGAGGGCGACAAAGTGGTGATGTACTACGGCGCGGCCAATCGCGATGAGAACGCGTTCGCGGAGCCCGAGCGTTTCGACATCACCCGTCGCCCGAACGACCAGATCGCCTTCGGTGGCGGTGGCCCCCACTTCTGTCTCGGGTCCCACATCGCCCGGCTCGAAATCGATGCCCTCCTGCGGCAGATCCTGACCAGGCTGCCCGATATTGAGCCCACCGCGCCGGCGGAATGGCTCGCCTCCAATTTCGTTTCAGGGCCCTCCCGGCTCCCGGTGCGTTTCTCCCCGGCTCCCCGATCCGCTTCCTGACCTACAACAGCCCGGCACATTCTTGGGCCTCGGTGCCGCTCTACAGTGTCCTCACTGATTGTCCGTGGCGTCGTCACCGAGGAGGGGAGCCGTATGGCATGGGACTTCTGCAACGATCCTGCCTTCGAGCCCGAGCTCGAATGGACGCGTCAGCTCGTGCGCGAGGAGATCGAGCCGCTCGACCTGGTGAAGCCACAGATGAGCCGGGAGAGTTACAAGTTGGCCGCGGCACCGTTGAAGGAGGCGGTGAAGGCGCGGGGACTCTGGGCCGGCCACCTGGACCCCGAGCTCGGTGGGCAGGGATTGGGTCAGGTCAAACTGGCCCTGCTGCACGAGATACTGGGCCGTACGCCCTCGGCGCCGGAGATATTCGGCAATCAGGCCCCCGACTCGGGGAACGGCGAGTTGCTGGCCATCGGGGCCAACGAGGAGCAGAAGGACCGTTGGTTGTGGCCGCTCTTAGCGGGTGAGCTGACCTCGTCCTTTTCACTGACCGAACCCCATTCGGCCGGTTCGGATCCGACGCAAATCACGACATCGGCCCGGCGTGACGGCGACGAGTACGTGATCGACGGTCACAAATGGTTTGCGTCGAATGCCCGTGACGCCGATTTCGTGCTGGCCATGGTGGTGACGGAGCCTGAGGGATCCCCCTACGAGCGCGCGTCCATGTTCGTCATCGAGCGGGGTACCCCGGGAATGGAGGTGGTGCGCAACGTCCACACGATGGACCACCCCTATGACGGCGTCGGTGACCAGCACGTGCGTGGCCATGCCGAGATCCGCTTCACCGAGTGCCGGGTTCCGGCGGCGAACCTCATCGGACGTCCCGGCGAGGGATTCCTCCTGGCCCAGAAGCGCCTCTCGGCCGGGCGGATTCATCACGGGATGCGCTGGATCGGCATGTGCCAGCGGGCCTTCGACATGATGTGCGAGCGCGCCGTCTCTCGGACCCTGCACGGCAAGGTCCTGGCCGACAAACAGTTCGTGCAGGACTTCATCGCCGAGTCGGCCACCGAAATCCAGGCGGCTCGTCTGCTCACGCTGCAGGCCGCATGGCACTGGGACACGTTCGGGTCATCGGCCTCGAGGGTGGAGATCGCCCAGGTCAAGTACTGGTGCGCCGGGGTCCTCTACCGCGTGATCGATCGGGCGATTCAGGTGCACGGCGCGTTGGGGTACTCGAGCGATCTACCGCTCGAGTCCATGTACCGCATGGCGCGCAACTACCGGATCAGCGATGGCGCCGACGAGGTCCACAAATCCTTCATCGCGCGCCGCGTGGTGAAGAACTACACGCCGGTCGAGGGATGGCCCAGTGAGCACATCCCGACGAGGCGGGCCGAGGCGGAGGTGCGCTTCGCCCGGTACCTCGATCTGGCGAGCGAGAATCTCTAGGTGGTGACCGATCCGCCCCCCGTGGGCATCGACCCTCCTCGTGTCAGCGCATGGCTGCTGGAGCACGTGCCCGAGGCCACGGCACCATTTTTCTTCGAGCCGATCGTCGGGGGTGGTTCGAATCTGACCTTTCGGGTGTTCGACGCCGGCGGCCACCAGTGGGCCCTCCGACGACCGCCGGTCGGGCCGCTCCTGGCCACGGCCCACGACATGGGTCGGGAGGTGCGCATCATCTCGGCGTTGGCCGGCAGTCCCGTGGCCGTTCCCGCCTGCGTGGCGTATTGCGAGGATCCTGCGGTCACCGGTGCACCGTTCTACGTCATGGAGTTCGTCGATGGGTTGGTGCTGCGCAATCTGGCCTCGACGGAGGGGATGAGCCGGTCCGACGCCGACGCGGCCACCGACTCGTTGATCGACACCCAGATCGGCTTCCACACGCTCGATCTCGAGGCGTACGGTCTCGACACCCTGGCCCGGCACGGCGACTATCTGGGGCGCCAGCTGGCCCGTTGGCGGCGGCAGGTCGAGCAGGGATCGACCCGCGAGGCTCCCCTGTTCTTCGAGCTGCACGAGAGGCTGGTGGCGCATAAGCCGACGGAGTCGGTGGCACCGGGACTCGCCCATGGTGACTACCGGTTCGACAACGTCGTGCTCGACGAACAGTTCAAGGTGGCGGCCGTTCTCGACTGGGAGCTCTGCACCATCGGGGATCCCGTCGCCGACTTTGCCTGGTCGCTCGAGTATTGGGCCAACGCCAGCGACCCGGTGTCGTTTCTGACCGACCCGCCCACCCGATCCGCCATCTTCGTCGACCGGGAGGAAGTGGTGGCACGCTACCGATCCCGTTGCGGGTTCGAATTCGGCGATCTCTCCTACTTCAGGGTGTTCAGCTGGTGGAAGCAGGCGTGCATCGCCGAGGGTGCCGTGGCCCGTCAGGTGCGTGCCGCCCGACTCGACCCGGCGGCGAAGGACCCGTCGGAGACCGCGCGCCACGTCGACGACCTCCTGAATTACGCCGCCGACATGGCAGCGGGCGTGCTTTGACCTGACCGCCGGACGGTCGCTGGGCGGAGGGGTAAGGTAGCCGCCGCCGGGCCGTCCGCCACTGAGACAACCCGTCACGCGTCGGACACTACGAAGGGGGATGTAATGAAGTTCTGGGCCAACACGTCGTTCAGCCCACCGGAGCACAACGTGCCTCTGGCCCGCGCCGCCGAGGAAGCCGGCCTGTACGGCATCCTCATGTCCGATCACATCTTCTACCCCCGGGTACTCAACACGCCGTACCCCTACTCTCCCTACGAGGACGGCCGGCCCATCTGGGAGCCCGAGGTGGCCTGGCCCGACGTGTGGGTCACGATCGGTGCCATGCAGGCGGTCACGACCACGCTGCACTTCGGCACCAGCGTCTACATCGCTCCGGCGCGCGATCTGTTCACCGTGGCGAAGCAGGTGGGCACCGCCGCCGTCCTGTCCGATAACCGGATTCACCTCGGCGTCGGCGCGGGATGGATGAAAGAGGAGTTCGATCAGACGGGCCAGTCCTATGCCAATCGGGGTGCCCGGCTCAACGAGATGATCCCGGCCCTCCGTGAGCTGTGGAAGGGCGGCTGGGTCGAGTACCACGGGGCGCACTATGACTTCGGGCCTTTGCAGATTGAGCCCGCGCCGACCAAGCCGGTGCCCATCTGGTCCGGCGGACACTCCGAACCCGCCCTCCGTCGCGCCGCCCGGCTCGCCGACGGTTGGATCGGGAACGCCTACTCCGTCGAGGACGCCCAGCACTACATCGGCAAGCTGCAGCAGCAACTGGCGGAAGCCGGGAGGGCCGATGAGCCGTTCGAGATCATCATCGGCCTGTACGTCCCCCCGACGCTCGACGCCGTGCAGGAGGCGTCGAGCTGGGGTGTGACGGGTCTCATGTGCCTGCCCTGGTACGTGGACGATCGCAGTGACGACAGCAACGTCGCCGGGGTCCAGGGTTCGTTGGATCTGGAGCGCAAGATCGAGGCCACGCTGCGCTTCGGCGAGGACGTGGTGGCGCCCGCGGTCGATGCCTGACCCGGGGCCGGTGAGGGTGTTGCAGCGGAGCAGGTGATGACTCCCTCCGTTCGGCGGGAGGGGAAGCTCGAAGGCCTGAAGGTCCTGGTGACCGGCGCCACCGGCGCGGTGGCAACGCCGATCGTCCGGGCGCTCTCGGTCGACAACGACGTGTACGCCCTGGCGCGGCTGCGCACACCGGCTGACGCGCAGAAGCTCCGCGACAGCGGCGCGACGCCGGTCCCGTTCGATCTCGCCACCGGCTCTTTCGACGACCTCGACGAGGACTACGACCTCGTCCTGAATTTCGCCGTGCGGCGGTCGACCGACGACGATTTCGAGCAGGAGATGGTGACGGGGGCCGAGGCTCTCGGACTGCTGATGCAGCGCTGCCGGCGCGCCCGTGCCTTCTTCCACTGCTCCTCGACCGCGGTCTACCGGCCCCCGGGTGATCATCCCGCCCGCGAAGCGGATCCACTCGGTGACCACCACGGGTCGCAGCTGCCGACCTACAGCATCGGGAAGATAGTCGCCGAAGGAGTAGCCCGAAGTGGTGCGCGCGCCTACGGCCTCCCGACGGTGATCGCCCGGCTCGGCGTTCCCTACGGATCGGTGTGGGGCTGGCCGACCCGGCATCTCGAGGACATCGCGGCCGGGCGCCCACTGGTGGTGCACCCCACCGATCCCATGCTGTTCAGCCCGATCCACGAGCTGGACATCATCGACCAGCTGCCGGCGCTGGTCGGCCGCGCCGCCGTGCCGGCGACCGTGGTGAATTGGGGCGGGGACGAAGCCGTCCGGCTGCAGGAGTGGTGCGCGCTCATGGGCGAGCTGATCGGCGCCGAACCGGTCTACCGGACCAGCGAGCGGGC
>JBEKWB010000155.1:0-7848 GCA_049513455.1 Acidimicrobiales bacterium | reverse complement strand
CCTACGGGGGGCATCCGTGTGCGTTGCAATCGGGCTGCCCATCGGTCGGTAGTGTTTCGTGATGCAGACAAACGGTCGGGACCCACTCGAAATTGAAGTGCAGAGCTCTGAAGGACGAACATTGGTCACTCTGTCCGGGGAGTTGGACGCCTCTACGGCGTCATTCCTCTATGACAAGCTCTCCGATCTGGAGGTGCAGGACCCCCACAACGTGGTGCTCGACCTGGCCCAGGTGACATTCATGGATTCCACCGGACTCGCGGTCATCGTGACCGAGCACAAGCGGTTGCGGCATTCCGACGGAACACTGACGATCTTTTCGCCCCCGTCCTCGGTGCGCCGACTCTTCGAGATCACGGGTCTCACGACGGTCTTGGACATCGTTCCCGCCACTGAGGAGCGTTAGACGAGGGCGGTCGCGAACGCTCTCGGCGCGCCCGTCGTAGCGCCAACAAAGACCTTCGTTCCGCTCCTGACGTAGCATCACGCATGGCCAAATCCACTTCCCCGTCCCCGATCATCGAGGTGTTCGTCCGGGAGGTGCATGCATCCTTCCCCGACAGCGAGAAGAACAAGCTGGCGGCACATGAAGAAGAGATCGCCAAGACGACCTCAGATGGAGACCCGCATCGCGCCCGTCTCTGCGCGAGGTGGGCCATCAAGATGGCGAACGACAAGAACCAGAAACATCCTCGATGGGCGCAACTGAAAGAACGGCACCAGATGTGGAAGGACGAGTGGTTCGCGATCGATTTCGGCCTGGCGGACGCCACGCCCGGAAGCGGCACCCACCACCTCGTCGGTAAGGCAGAACCGTTGGAGGACGTACGGATCGAGTGGGTCGAGAACGCGGTTGCCGTAGCCAAAAGACTCGGGGAGGAGGACGGATGGGAGAACTCCCCCTGGGAAGATCTCCTGAACGACCTGATCCATGACGGGAGCGCGTGAGCAGGTAAGGACGAGTATCGGCCCATATCGTCGCGGCCAAGTACGGTGCCGCGCCGGCACACCGGGGATCACGCTGGCGGACGCCCCCGGCAGGGGGCATACTCAGGGCGTGGCCGAAGCGCCCCCGAATCGCGTGTTCCTCGCCGATGTCCGAGGTGGCGACCAGTACCTGCGCGCCACGTGGCATCCCGAATCGGCCACAATCGTCTTCAGCCACTGGAATGGCGAGGTGTGCATGGCGTCGACGCCGGTCGCCCTCACTGATTGCGTCGAACTCATAGAACTCCAGGTGCGCTCGCTTTCCCACCTCGCGGACCGAGGCCTCGCTCCCGCCACTGCCCCGCAACCGCCGGGAACGATGGATCGGCTGCGAACCCTGCTCCGACCAAAATTGGCGGACGTTGTCGACGCAACCGCACGTTTCCTGCCGCACGGGAGGAGCGACGGCCGACAGCGAATACGGGACCTTTGACCCATTGACCGTCGCGGTATTTCCCCGCATCCTTGTAGGAGCGATCTTCCTGGCTAGCAACGGGGGGCTCGTATCGGGTGGGGGGGCGGCGAAGAAGGGCTCTCGTGGCGGGCCTTCTTCGTTTCGCACCCGCCCACCCCGCGGTTCTGCGGATGCCGACGGTCCATTCGGACTTTTCGAGTCCTCTCGCTAACATCAGGGGCGTGACGGCGTTCGAAGAACCGGGGTCCGCGGCACCGATCACCGGACTCTCGCACTTCCAACTCCTGGTTGCAGACGTTGAGGCGAGCGCACGCTGGTACCGCGCCGCGCTCGGACTTGTGCCTTTTGCGCAGGACGCCCGTATCGGCTACGTCGCACTCAGACACCGTGGTGCCAAGCTCGTGGTCGTGCTCACACAGGCCCCGGGGCCCAATGGAGGGCCGGACCAACCGACAGATCAACACGTGGACCACCTTGCCTTCGCCGTGCCCGATGGTGAGTCTCTCCGCGTCTGGGCGGACCACCTCACGAAGGCCGGCGTCGACCATGCCGGAGTCGTCCTGGAAAATGGTCACCCCTCACTCCAACTGCGCGATCCCGACGGCATCGCAATCGAGTTGGTAGCCCCCTAACTCACGCCTTCTCTCAGGGCTGGTAACCGGCGGGCCACTCGGCCAGATCGACCAGAGGCGCTATTTGGCCGGTACCGTACGTCCGGGCCGACCCTGCCAGCGGGGTACCACCCCCGCTGGCACCGAGCCCGTGCCAAGCTACGAGCGTGAACACCCAACGGGAGCCGGTCGAGAGCATCAGCGCAGTAACCCTGCTGACCCAGGACATGGGTGAGGCTGTGGCCTTCTACCAAGCGCTCGGATTCCATCTGCTCTACGGGGGACACGAGGCGCCCTTTACGAGCTTCCGGGTCGGCGGTGGCTACCTCAACCTTCAGCTCGACGCAGGCGGCACTCCCGCACGGGCGGTCTGGGGCCGAGTCGTGCTGTGGGTCGACGACGTGGACGCCATGTACGAGCGTGCTGTCACGGCCGGGTTCCATCCGGACACCTCGCCCGAAGACGCCTCCTGGGGCGAGCGCTATTTCCACATCCATGACCCCAGCGGTCATGAGCTGAGCTTTGCGCGCCCTCTGACGAGCTGACGATCTGCGCATCTGCGGCGAGCCGCGCGGACCGGCGAGCCCACGGCAGTCCACGGAGACCTACGAAGTCCCGGACCTTCGACGTCCAATCACCGTTGAGATCACGACGGCAACGAAGAGTGCACCACCGCTGAATACCTGGCTGACCCAGGACTGCACGCCCGCAATGGCGAGACCGGCAACGCTGAACCCGATGAAGTAGACAGCCAGCATGGCGCCGAGGACGTTGAAACGGCCAGGGCGGATGGAGGTGGCTCCGAGGTAGGCCGCGGCCAGCGCGGAGAGGGTATCGGTCACCGACCCCGCCTCGGGACCGGCGCTTCCGTTCTTGGCCACGAGAAGGATTCCCGCGATTCCAGCGAGAGCCCCGGAGATCACGAAGGCAGAGAGCTTCAGACGATCGACACGTAGGCCAACCAGCCGGGCGGCCCGCGCGTTCGATCCGATGCTGGTGAGATAGCGCCCGTACGGCGTATGTTCCAGCAAGTAGTAGACGGCGAGGGCCACGATGACCAGGAGGAACACGACCTCGGGGATGCCGCCGAAGTTCCGCGAACCGAAGTTGAGCAACGACTGGGAGATGCCGAGACTTATCGATTGACCGTTGGTGTACCACTCGACGATACCCAGCAGGATGCCCGAAGTGCCGAGCGTCACAATCAGTGAGTTCACACCGAGCCGGGCCACTACGTTCCCGTTGTTGAGCCCGACCAACGCTCCGAACGCGATGGCGAGCAGTACCGCGAATGGAAGCGGGACATGGAATCGCGCCATCGCCGTCGCCACCACAATCTGGGTGAATCCTGCATTCTGGCCTACCGAGAAGTCGAACTCACCGCAGACAAGCGGGATAAGCGAGGCCAGCGTGAGGATCCCGATGTAGACGTAGTTGGAGGCCACCTCCTGGAAATTTGCGGCCGTGCCGAACAGATGCCCCGTGGTTGACCAAGTGCTGAAGAAGATGAGCACCAGGGCGAAGAGTCCCGGCAGGGCAAAGCGTTCGAGGTTGAGCATGAGCCCCGACTGTCCGTTGTGTTGCACGGACGCGACTCCAGTCGGGCCCGGTTCGTCAACAACAAGGGCCTCGTCGGCAGGAGTCGATTCAAGACTCATGGGTGATTGTTCTCCATTTCGTGCGCGCGCTCGCCCGCTCCCTCACTGGCGGATGCGGAGAGCACCAGTTCCGTGATGCGGGATGCGTCTATATGGGGTGGACGTAGTTCTCCCGCGATTCGCCCGTGGGCAAGTACGAGCACGCGATCGGCCACCCGCGCCAGCTCCTCGAAGTCCGAGGTGACCACAATCACCGACGTGCCCGCTGCCACCGCGTTGCGGACGAGCCGGTAGATCTCGCCCCGCGCCTCGATGTCCACCCCCTGGGTCGGCTCGTCGAGCAGGAGAAGGCGGGGTTTGCGGCGAAGCCATCGGGCCACGACCGCTTTTTGCTGGTTGCCTCCCGACAAAGTGGCGAACGGTTGATACACCGAATTCGCCTTTATGGAGAATTCCACAATTGATCGACGGGCGTCCTCGGCCTCCTGGCGCTGGTGCAGTACGAACCGGTGCCAGTACTTCGGCACGTCGGCGGCGGAAAGGTTCTCCCGCAGGTCCATGTCGAGGAAGGCGGAATCGCTACGGTTCTCGGGAACGAAGGCCAGCCCGGCGTCCATAGCTTGATCCACGCCGGCGAATGCGACCGGTTGGCCATCGAGCTTCGTCGTACCGTGGGTCACGGCCTTCAGGCCAAAGAGAGTCGTCAACAGCGTGGTGCGACCCGAGCCAAGCAGGCCCGCCACTCCCAGTACTTCGCCGCGGCGCAGTCCGAACGTCACGCCCTGCAAGGGACCAACCGACATGTTGGAGACCTCCAAGAGCAGGTCTTCGCCCTCCAAGGTCACCCCGTCGGACACTTCGCTGTCGAGCGCTCGACCCACAATGAGTTCGACCAACTTGTCGTAATCGAATTGGTCGGCGTCCAGAGTCGCCACGACGTTTCCGTCGCGCAGTACGGTAACCCTGTCGGCGATGCTGATGACCTCCTCCAGACGATGGGTGACGAGCAGGATCGTCTGACCGGCCCGGGCATACTGACGTAGAGCACTGAAGAGAACATCCACCTCCGCCGACGGCAGTGCGACGGTTGGCTCGTCGAGTACCAGGATTCCCTCGTCTCCCGCCAGAAACTGGTCTTGCAATGCCCTGGCAATGGCCACCATGGTGTGGTCCGCCGGACGTAGATCAGCCAGGAGTCGCTTAGGATCGACGTGGATCTGGAACCGGTCGAGCACATCGCGGGCGCGCCGGTTGAGCGTTCGCCAGCGGATGGCGCCTATGAACCTACGGACGGGGAACCCCCGCCCGATGGCAAGATTCTCGGCCACGGACAAGCCATTGAAGACCGCCAAGTCCTGGTGCACGAAGTGCAGGCCTGCGGCCCGTGCCCAATCGGGCGTGGTGCGGTCTGCCCGCTCGCTGACGTCGTCGACCGTGATCGTGCCGCCCGGATCACCCTGGTACACGCCCGCCAGGACTTTGATCAGGCTCGACTTGCCGGATCCGTTCCCTCCGAGCAGACAGTGGATCGTCCCGCTCTCGACCTCCAGCGACACGTCATTCAAGGCGCGGGTACCCGGGAACGTCTTCGACAGGTGGTCAATACGCAGCGCGACCCTTCGCCAAGGACGATGGACGTCCGGCGTGACTTCGGTGGTCATGTCCTCGGCCCCCCGGAGCTCACTTACCCCTTTACGCCCCAGGCCTTCTCGTACGCTGCTTCGAAGTTCTGCTTCGGCACGAGAGTGTCATTCGCAGGCAAGTTGTGGGTGGCGTCAACGAGCTCCCATCCGATCCCCGAGGGATAGACCGGCTTGTGCGTGAAGACGCTGTTCATCGCGTCGATGGCGGCCCAACCTTCCCACTGAGAGCTGATCGCCATGGCCGCCGTGACGGTCCCTGCCCCGATGCCCGCCAGCTCGGGTTGGAACCCTTCGCCGCCCATCACGTCGTATTTGCCCTTGGGTTGGCTGGCCAGAGCCGGTAC
The DNA here is from genome assembly GCA_049513455.1 of Acidimicrobiales bacterium. Taxonomy (GTDB): domain Bacteria; phylum Actinomycetota; class Acidimicrobiia; order Acidimicrobiales; family RAAP-2; genus Bog-473. The sequence continues at coordinate 2,250 of JBEKWB010000155.1, read as the reverse complement.
GACACCCAACTCAGTGGCGTAGGTGTAGGGGCTCTTGATCCAGTTGATACTCGGGTACTTGAGCAGCTCGGCCTGGATCTCTTGTTGTAGCTTCGAACCCAGGTCGGCCGAGAGGAAGTTGAGGGTGGCCACGACCTTCGAACCGCCGGAGTGGGCGATCTGATCGTCGAATCCCGCCGCGGTGTACTTGAGGACCGTGAATTCGGGATCGTTGAGTACGAGCACCCGGGCTTTGTTCTTGGATTTTGCAATCACGTAATCGGCCTGACCGCGCCCATAGGACTCGGCGAAGGCACCCAGTTTCTGGTCCGGGATGTTGTCCGTGTTCACCACCGCGCTGTACAGCGGGGGGCCGGCGTCCTCGGTGGGGTCGTTGCAGTCATAGGCGTAGATCGGCACCACTACGATGTGCTTGGCCTTGGCCTGCTCGAGCGGCCCCTTCACCTGGTCGCAGTCGATGGCGTCGAGAATGATCCCGTTCGCCCCGTCCGCGATGGCTTGATCGACCAGCCCGCCGTACGTGGAGGGCTCGAGCTTGCCGTCGAGAATCGTCACCTTCCAGCCAATCGCCTGGGCGGCTGCCATGGCGGCATCTGAGGGGATCGAGCTCGAGATAGAGGCCTGTCCCGAACTGATGATAAAGACCGACTTGTTCTTCGCGGCGGGTCGGGGTGTCGTGTTCACCGCGGTGTTCGTGCCGGCGTAGAGCTTGGGGAGCTCAGCTACGGCCGCGGCATAGCCGTACTTGTAGCCGAATGAATTCGACAGCGGGACGCTCGTGCTTGCTGATGCACCGCTGACCGAGGTGACCGTCAGCGCAATCGCACCAACCGCCATCGCAGCGAATACCCGCAGCCAACACCTGATGAAGCGATGCGCAAAAGCCACTACTGCCCCCCTTTTCGACTGACTTTCCTCGTACGCCCAGCAATTACGTGGCGTGAATGAGCGTTTATATACCCTCATTCCACACACCGTCAAGGACTATCACACGCTGCTACCTCTGACCTTCGGATCATTTCGCGTCGGGGCGATACGATGAGCGCGCCATGGACGAACGCTTCTATATATTGAGCGAGTGTTGATTGGACCCGTGTTGCGAACGAGGGGCCGCGCCGCCAGAGCGAACAGCAGGGATCGAACGTGACCATCAGTGCGATCTCATTTGATTGCGAGGAGAGGGCTCTCGGCGGGGAGGACCAACGGCGATTCTCACCGCCGGCCTACCGCCTCCTGGAGGCCGCCGATAAACTCTTCTATTCGCAGGGCGTTCCCGCCACGACAGTGCGCGAGATCACGAGTGCCTGCGGCTTGTCACCGGGCGCGCTCTACAACCACTTCAACTCGAAGGACGACCTCCTCTATGTATTGGTCGGTCACCGCCACTTGCGGCTCGAAAGAGACATCATCGCCGCGCAGAAGCTGGCCGCTGGTAATCCAGTTTCGGAGTTCGTCGCCATCATCGGTGTCTACGTGCGGGCGCACGCGGCGGGAAGGCAGGGAGCGCTGGTGGCAAATCGCGAGTACAGGCACCTGAGCGGGCCTCGCCGCGAGGAGGTGATTGCCATTCGTCGAAGGCTTCGGGACCGGATGGTTTCGGTACTTCGGCGCGGCAGCCGGAGCGGACTCTTTGACATTTCAGGTGGATCCGACAAGAGATCGCTCACAATCACGGCCGCTGCGGTTCTGGAGATGTGCATCAACTGCAGCCAGTGGTTTCGTCCCCGGGGAGACATGACCATCGAAGAGCTCGAGCTGCGATTCGTCGACCTCTCGCTTCGAATGGTCGGCTGCAGCCCGCTACCGAAATAAGGGCAGATCTCACCCGCGAACCCTCATTCACAGGGCGTTTATCTGGGCCTGCTGTGCTGCGGTCAGCTGGACGACGTTCTTGGGGTTGCAGTTCCAGATGGACCGCGTGGGATCGGTGAGCTTCTTGTCGTAGACGATCGCCTTGCTCGTCAACTGGAGCAGGGCGAAACACGGCGTGGGCTGGGGGTTCTCGTTCGACAGCGCCAAGCTGGCAATGGGGGCCTGAATGCCTCCGGCATCCCAGTTCGTCGTGGCGGCGGCATGGTTCAGCACGCAGGTCACCGTGAGGTTGCTGGCGCCGCAAGCCGAGGCGGCCTTCGCCCACAGGAGCCACGACTCGGCCCCCTCCTCGTCGTCGAAGTCGATCGGGTCACCCTTGGCGTACTTGTGCATGATGGTGACGAGCTCTTCGGTCGAGGGGTTCTGCGAGGCCTGCGC
>JBEKWB010000154.1:0-8020 GCA_049513455.1 Acidimicrobiales bacterium | reverse complement strand
TTCGCCCACAGGAGCCACGACTCGGCCCCCTCCTCGTCGTCGAAGTCGATCGGGTCACCCTTGGCGTACTTGTGCATGATGGTGACGAGCTCTTCGGTCGAGGGGTTCTGCGAGGCCTGCGCCAGGGGCCACCACTGCGTCTCGACGTAGACCGGGGGCAGCGTGGGATTGGCCGCCACGTCTTGCTGTGTCTGGGAGTTGTCGAACTGGGCCCCCAATATGACGAAGGAGGGGTGGTAGCCAGCGGTCGTCATCGCCTGGGCGAAGGGGGTGAAGTTGGAATCGTCGGCGGGCCACAGGGCGGTGACCCCCTTCTGCTGGTACTGCTCGACGTAGGGTGCCCAGTTCTCCACCGAAGTCGGGGGCTCGAGGAAGTCGACGACGGTCCAGCCCTGCGCCTCGGCGGCGAACTCGTCCTTCGTTTCGGGTTGGAGGACCGAAGGGGTGTCACCCGCGCCCATGCCGGCAACCTTGACCGCCTTGGGGTAGGCCTTGGCCAGCGCCCCGAACCACCCCGCGGAGATCGAGTCCGTGTTGGTGCCGCTCGGGTCGACCTGGTCGGTGCCAAGAACGGACAAGTTCGAGACGACGTAGCCGCTGATCTGCCCCAGCCCGCACTTCTCGCGGATCGGGACGGCGGGCTGGTCGAGGGCCATGCCGCCGCCGACCGCCATGAAGTCGCTCTGGCAGGCCGCTGTCGTCTGTTGCGCCGCGTTGAACAGCGCCGCGTCCCGGTTGTCGATCACGATTTTGCGGCCATCAATTCCCCCCGCGGCGTTGCACCAGTCCGCGAAGGCCGTGGCCTGCTCGGGGAACTCCACCTCGAGTCCCGGAGTGATGGTGTTGGAGGCGTCGTTGAAGACGGCGATGTTGATGGTCTTCGCGCCCACACCGCGGACCGAGGAGGCACCGCCCGGTCCCGGCTCGCATATTTTGCCGACCCCGGGCCATACCCCGCTCGAACTCGATGCCGACGTCGCCGCCGCAGCGGTCGTCGACGAGGCTGCGACATACGTCCCGGCAATCATCATGGTCGCCATTGCCAGCGGCAGCGCGGACTTTCGGATCCTGAGCAATCCCTTGCAGACCATCCTCACACCCTCCCCTTGTGATCGGATCATTCAACCATCACCCCAACCGAAGCGAGGGTGCAGCGCAGAGAATAGGCGAAGGCCAACCAAAATGCTCGGCACCGATTTTCAGCTGTTCCGACCCTGCCACTTACGAGATGGCGGCGTGCCAGACCACCGAAAACGACGTGCCCCTGGTCGACTTCGAGCACGGCCGGTGACACCCCGACGGTGTCGGGTACCACCGCGCGTTTCGAGCTCAGCTGCCTCCGCAGCGAAGATAAAATATGCACACCAGGCACCCTTCGCCGGGCGGGACCTCTACCCGGAGTTGGTCGATCAGGCGACGGTTCTCGCCCAGCCGAAGTCAGCTCTGTGACCGGGGTACGCTGTCATGACATGGCTCGGAGTTGGCAGGCCCGCACCCCAAGACGGATTTGGTTTAGCGACGCCCACGAGGCCGAGGCCAAGGAGGCTCAGCTGCGCAAGCCACCCAGCCGGTTCGGCACGTGGGTTCTGCGGCATCTCGGCTACAGGGGTGAGATTGCGGAACGCGCACCGCATGCGCGGACCCGACACTCCCACGAGCACCCTGTCCATCGGCCTCCAGGGAGCTGATCTCGTCTCGAAGAAGTATCTATCCATCGTCGGCCGATTCTCCCGACGCCCAGGCTCCCCGATTGAGAGTGTCCGGATTTGAGCCCTGACCCTACCTGGGCCCGGGACAACTCGCGGGATGGGGGTCATCCTGAAGAGATGGGAATATCGGCATTGTTCGTCCCGAGGTCGTGGCGTCGACGCATCTGGCTCGGGACATTCTCTCTGGCCACGTCCGCAGTCTTTGTGATCGGCCCCGCCGCAGCCAGCTCTGCGGCGGGTGGTCCGCACTCCGTCCGGCTCGCCGCGTCGTCCAAGCATCACAAGCGCAACACCAACCACAAGCATCAGAAAGCTAAGGCCCCGCAGAGCTCCAGCAGTCCCTGCCTGGAGGGGAACTGGAACGTCACGGCCATCACCTTGAGTACATCCGGCCTCAGTTTCACCGGGGGTGCCGGAACGACCGTGGACATCATGTCCAACGGGGACGCACTCGGGAATTTCACGCCGGGTACACCGCTCGTGGGCAGCGAGGGCTCAGCAAAGTTCAACGGCACCTTGACCGACCATTACGGCTTCTCACCCAAGACCACGTCGCTCTCGGGTACCTTCCCGGTGTCGACGGTCACCGACGATGCCACCATCACGGTCGCCGGTGTGACCAAACCCGTCACGCCCTCGCCCGAGCAGGGTTCGTACACCTGTACCGGTAAGGACCTGTCGCTGACCTTCACCAGCAATGGCAACACACTGACGTACCACATGGTGCCCGCAAGCTGACCGTATTCGATGGCGCTTCAGGCCGATGGCCTGCGTGTCTGCCCCACGTCTGGCGGGTGCTCTCAAGCCATTGCAACGGCGTCGGCAGAGTAATAGCGTCGACCTCGGCCGGGTCAAAGAGGTCGCCCGAGTTGATGCTGCCGGTGGAGCTGCGTCCAGCCACTTCCCAATCCGAGCGCGTCGAGGGGGGGCAATGACCCTGGAAACACATTTCAGGTCCACCACCACAGGGACGGGCGCCTCACAGCTCCAGGTCTTCGTGAGCCGAGTCGAGAGCACGACCCGAGTGATATTGGCGGGCGAACTGGACGCCGCCTCGGCGGTTTCCCTGAGCGAACAACTGCGCCACGTGACTGCGGATCTCGTGGACGATCTCAGCATCGACGTCGGACTGCTGATCTTCATAGATTCAACCGGGCTATCACTACTGGTTTCGCTCCATAAGAAGGTAAGGGCGCTCGGGCATACCCTCACCATTCGCGACCCGACGCCCCCGACGCGTCGCTTGTTCCAGATCACGGGATTGGATGACGTGCTGACTGTCGAACCCGGCCAGTAGACGCAAGGAGGCCGCAAGGCGCATCCGCTCCCGCTGCAGATACGGGTGCCGGGTTGTTCCTACGAGAACCCTCGAAACCATCAAGATGACCTCGCGAGTGATGGGAGGCAAGTGGTGACCAGCAGCTTCCGGGTTGTGATCCTCTCCCGGGCTCGTCCGGCTGGAAACCTTCGGTCGGATCGTGCTACGCAGGTCTCATGAGCAAGGTGGAAGTTACCGCCGAGCGCGCCATCGATGCGCCGGCCGAGACCGTTTACGGGTACCTGGCGGACCTGCAGGAGCACCGGCAATTCCTGCCCCCAGCCTTCTCCGACTTCGAGGTTGAGTCAGGAGGGGTCGGTGCCGGATCGGTCGTACGGTTCAAGGTCAGCGCCGGCGGACGTGAACGCTCGTACCGTATGACCGTGGCAGAACCGGAACCGGGTCGGGTCATCACCGAATCGGACAGCAACTCCAGCCTCGTCACTACGTTCACGGTGACCCCGCAGGGCGCCAACTCCCGCGTGCGTATCTTCACCAGCTGGGACGGGGCAGGTGGAATCGGAGGTTTCTTCGAACGCCGCTTCGCTCCCCGGGCCATGCAGAAGATCTACCTCGATGAGCTCGCACGCCTGAATGCGTACGCGCTCTCGCGGGCTACACCTGGCTCCGCCGGCTGAACCTCACTCTTCGGCGGGGCCGCCCGGCTCCACGGGTCTGTCGGGAGTCCCCGGGGGGAGTGGGATGTCGTTGCGTGGGGCTCCGTCGTTGCGCACGGGCGTAGAGCGGGCGTCAATGAAACCCCACCGGCCCGGCGGCATCTTCTGGACCCTCCGGGCCAGCTGGTGGCCGAAGGCCCGGATTACGAGGTGGCGTACCGGGCTGATCATCAGCAAGAGCCCGATGGCATCCCCGATGAACCCCGGCACGCAGATCATGACGCCCCCGATGAGGACCACCACGCCGTCGAGCAGTTCCCGGGTCGGCACCTCCCCCAACGCCAGACGTTCCCTGGTGCGAGCCAGCACACCCGATCCGACACGGCGAACCACAAACGGCCCGAGCGCGCTCACGAGGATCAGGATCAGCAACGCCCAAAGGAATCCCACGTGTTCGACCACGAGGACGAAGGCGGTGACCTCTGCGGCGACAATGAGCAGCAGGCTGATGAAGAACACAACGCAGGGTAACCCCTCCACTGGGTCCGCCGAGAGCGCTCCCCTGCCGCCACCGGGGTCCGGACTGAGAAGCAAGCGACGGAGCGGCTCGCCGCAAATCGAGTTGACCCCCAGGCCCCCACCGCTGGGCCCCTTGACCACGCCATCAAATCAACGCGAGGAGCTACCATTTTGGGGCCGACTTCGGGACACTCAAACAGAACAAGAAGCATCTCAGTAGCTAGTCGTTGCGAGATTCTCGTTCCCTCTACCCCTGTGGCCTTGAAGGTGCGGGCACGTAAATGAGGGAGACCGATAAGGTTCGCGCCAGCGGAATCGATAGATCCTCGGCACAAGACAGCAGCAACGCAAGCTCGCAAGCGCCCGCGACAGGGCATGGTGGCGCTCAGCCGCATTGTTGAACGTGCGGCTGTCACAGCACGACCAGTTGTGCGAACCGTTCTGGCCCGCAGGCCCGAGCAGATCCGAGTACCAGATCATCGTCTCGTCAGGAAGGTGGTCGTCTCCCGCGACGGCCGGGCCCGGGCATCGGGGCGAGTAGGGAGGGTGCCAGGCTGTGATAGCGGCCGTCCGCAGCCGGCAGATGGGTAGGTGGCAGCAGACCTCGGTGAACGAGCCGCGACCGGTGTGTGGCGTTGGTGTGACCTCGGTTCTCGATCCTGGCGCTTCATCCCGACACGCGCGACGATCCACAAAGAAGCGAGGAGGTAACGGCGGTGAAAGTCGTTCATCGGCTGGCCGTGTCGCTGTTGGCGGTCACGGCATGCCTCGTCACGGCGGGCACGGCGGGAGCAGCTGCGCCGACCGAGGGCGCCTCTGTCCCTGGCTCGGCCGTCCCGGTCGGCACCCACATGGCCGGGATCCCCTTCTCGAGCGGACAGCAGATCAACGTCGTCATACCAGCGAACAGCCTGTTCATTCCCACCACGTCGGTGAACATCCTCGAGTGCGCCGCCCCCGACGGCGTGCTCCCCACGCTCCCCGACGAGTGTGATGGCAACACCATCCAGGGCCCGACGGTGCTCCCGAACTCCGACGGTTCGATCAACCTCTCGGCAGAAGGGGATGGCCTCCATACGATCTACGCCCTCCCGGACAGCATCACCCTCGGCGAGGACTCGAGCAACACCGTCACTTGCGGCGATACGGCGGCGACCGAGTGCGTGCTCTACATCGGCGACAACCAGGGCGACTTCACCCAGCCGCACGTCTGGTCGGGGCCGTTCTTTGTCGCGGCCAACCGCGAAGACAGCGGTGAGCCTGCCGGTGATGGGTCACCCGGCAACCCTCCCGCAGCGACTCCCGAAGTTGCGTCCATCATTGCCTTGCCGGTGGTCGCAATCGCGCTCATCGGGCTGGTGATCTCGGTGCAGACGAGGCGTCGCAGGAGGCGGTTGAGCGACATGGCTCACCACCCCGTCTGAACGACGAACCCAGTCGACGCCGCAACCCCTTGCGACGCGACCCCCGGCCTGCGAAACTCGTTTCACCGCGACAGCGGCGGTACATATGAGGCGAAAGAGGCGTGCCCAATGAGGATCGAACAGCTCGGCCACGCCGTGCTCAAGGTGCGTGACATCAGCAAGGCCGAGGACTTCTATCACGGCGTCCTCGGGCTCCCCGTGGCTGCCCGCCTGCGAGAGGGTATGTCCATGACGTTCTTCACCCTCGGGAACCACCACGACTTCGCCGTAGTCGAGGTGGGTCCTGACGGTCCCGATGCACCGGTTGACGCACCAGGGCTGTTCCACGTGGCGTTCAAGGTCGGTGACTCCCTGGAGCGGTTGCGCTCCGTCAAGGCGGAGTTGGAGGCGACGGGCGTGACCATCGACATGATCGCCGACCACACCGTCTCCCAGAGCATCTACATCCACGACCCCGACGGGAATGGAATCGAATTGTACGTCGACACCTCCGACGTGTGGCGAAGCGAGCCCCAAGCAGTGGCCACCCTCCGACCGCTCAGCCTCTAGCAAGCGGGAAGACCGACCTCGGGTTCGCATTGTCAGGCCCTCCGAGCCGGCGAACAAGGGCGGGTCTCTGGTTCGGAACTGGGTGCCTGCGCCCGGAGTCCCAGTGAGACAATGGTTGGAGTGCGGAGATCCATTCTTCCCGCCCCTGGAGGCACGCGATGGGATACAAGGCAAGAGTGGAACTCGTGCTCGACTGTGCAGAGCCAAGGAGGCTCGCCAAGTTCTGGCGCGAGGCGCTCGACCATCAGGACTACTACACCGATGAGAACCTGTTGAGTCAGCCCTCGGCCCGAACTTGTCAACGATCCTCGACGCTGGAATTCACTGAGGGATGAGGGACGGGCTGCCAAATGCGGTACTCCGAGCGCGTCGGACTACTTGCAACCGCTATGGCTGGTGCGAACTCTCGGCGATAGGAGCGACCCGGAGCACACCCTGTCTATTCAGAGTATCTTCGACAACCAAAGGACGATTAGGGGGCATCATGCCGAAATACTTGCTTGAAGTGAACTACACCCTCGACGGCGTCAAGGGCCTGAAGGCCGAGGGCGGATCGGCTCGCGTCGCTGCCGCCAAGGCACTGATCGAGAGCTTGGGTGGGACGATAGAATCCTTCCACTTTGCGTTGGGCGAGAATGATGCTTATGTCATCACCGACATGCCCGATGCCGTATCCGCAGCCGCGGCGGCGCTGACTGTGAATGCCGGTGGTGGTGCCACAACGCGAACGGTGGCGCTCCTCACGCCGACCGAGGCCGACGCTGCAGCAGCCAAGAAGACCCTCTACCGGCCGCCTGGAAGCTGAGTTCAGAGCCTCAGATCATTTTCCGGGCTGCCCTCGCGGTCCACATTGTCCGCCGTGTCAAGCGGTTGAATAGATGCCCCGCTCCCGGTGCTTAGAGCACCCGGGTCACGGCTTCCCTCTCGGGAAACACGAGATAGAGACGAGGCTCTCTCCTCTTTGGAGCTCAGCGGTACTCGATGAGATTCCTGTTTTCGGGAAGCCTTACTGACGATGGAAACCAAGCGGCCAAGGACGTCGACGACCAAGCCGTCTGCAAGCGGATTGCAATTGCCTCCGCAGTTCGCCAGCTTCCCGGTTCGGCGCTTTCCGTTGGCGTCCTAAGACCAGGTCGTTCAGCCTGTTGCGAGGGCTTCGAAGTTCTCGTAGAGCCGCGGCTCGCCCAGGCGTTCGCGAGCCTTCTTGGCCGCAGATCCTACGCGTGCCCAGGCACCGTCAACCCACCACAGGTCCTCGACGAGATCCTTGTCGAGGGTCTTGTGCTTGACGAGAGTGGCGACCGTCTCGCCGAACGCCAACATCGTGCGTACGGCCTTGTCATCCGCGGTTGCGAACTCGGGATCGAAACCCTCGGCAAAAATCTCGTGCGTTGCCTCGTCGAGTCCTATTTCCGCTCCCCAGCGGAGAATCTGAATTACCAGAGCCGCATCTTCGTTGTTGGCAGCCATCGTCGTTCCCCGTTTCTGCAGATGTCCAATATCGGATTCCCGGGGGCGCCCGGGGCACCCTCCAGCGAAACATAGTGCAATCGGTGAGATTGCGCTCTGTCGAGATCCTGATGCGATCGATCTTCGCCGCGGGTATTTGGTGGACGCCGAGGACTTCGTAGTCATCAGTGGCCTCTTCATTCTTGTCGTCTGTTGCGAGCCAGTATGGGATCTTTGCGCGTGGATCGGTGCCCCGTAGTGCGCGGGCCATTGCGAGTCGAGAGGTTCTCGTGGTTCGACCAGCGTCGAGTTCCTCCCGGCGAACAGGGGCAGTCCACCGAAGCTCACGTCCTCATTGTTTCCCGAGGGGGTTGATGCTGGCGCTGTTGGCCAGCGCGCCCCCACATGAGCGGGTCAGGACGCCACCGGAGCCAC
>JBEKWB010000153.1:0-8207 GCA_049513455.1 Acidimicrobiales bacterium | reverse complement strand
CGCTTCTTCGGTTCGATGGGTGGCCTGCACCTCAACCAGCCGGTAGTGGGCATGGCGGCCACCGCGGATGGCGGCGGCTACTGGCTGGTGGCAGCCGACGGCGGGGTGTTCGCGTTCGGCGATGCCCCCTTCTTCGGAGCGGGCTGACCGTCCGCTAGGCCGCAAACTCCGCTCCTCCGCCTTCAGGAAGCCCCAGCGGCTACGCCTAGCCCGGCAGCCAGGGCAGCTGGCTAGCCTCGTCGAACGTGGTGGACGAATCTCTATTGCCCAGCCTCATGTCGATGGCGCGGCCGGGAGTGTGGGCTTAAACCCAGCCGGATTAGGAGTTACTCGAAACGGCATCGACTTCAGCAACTCGCTGACAAAGCGCCCCCGGCAGGACTCGAACCTGCGCCACCGGCTCCGGAGGGCCGTCTGGTTCGTCCAAGTCGTCTGGGCGGTCTATTCCAGTGCTTCCAAGCTGGGGCCCGAGTCCAGCCTGTCACCGACAGTCTTCCGCGTCGCGCTCAATTGATTGCCAATTCTGATTGCCAAAGAGCGGTAGCCGCGCACCCCATCCACATGCGGAACCACGGCTCGGATCAGCACTTACTGCCACGTGCGTCTCCGATTCGGCCAACGCCCCCGACTCGACCGTGAATAAGTCCGCCTAGAGAAACCCCCCATTTCTTCAGCTCGTTGTCGCAGCCATTTGTCGAAATCTGTGAAGGCAACCGCATGACGCGCTCATCTTGTCCCCAGGATCACTTCGTGCCAGTACTACTCCGAGTTACGAGATACCCACCTTTTCACTCAATCCGAATGCGCGTACCGTGTCCTGATGGTGGCGGGAAGTGGAGCGAGGGCTGCAGCATTTTGGGAGCAGGGAGACATTCGGCAGCGCTGGTGGGCGCTAGTCATGGTGGGGGTGCTCATCGGTCTCAGGGTCGGGTTCGCACTTTCAGCATTGGTGGGCGTCCGCCGGACGGACACTGCGCTCGACCAGATCAGCGCAGCCGATGCCATCGCCTTTCCAAGCCAAGTAGGTGTGAGCTACCCGCACTGGATTCGACTGAGGGCTCATCCCGAGGTCAAGACGGTGGCCGTCTGGGACCTCTTGTTCGGCAACTACAACGGCCGTGAGCCGTCGCTCCTCTTCGGTTCGGCGTGGAGACCGTCAGCTACCTTGCTTAGGCCAGAGTGACCTGTGCGCAGCCAGAGCCCGCAAAGAAGATCCAATCCACGAACTCGCACCTTGTCCGCGCCAGCAGAGTACCGAGCCGCGTCAATGAGCGTGACTAGCGCTATTTTCGGTGTGGGTGCCGCGGGGCCGGGGGCTATAGCTCGATGACGGTGGCCTGGTACTGGTGGCGGGCTAGCTGGCGGACGTCGTGGCGACAGGCGCTGGTGGTGATCCTCCTTACCGGACTGCTGGGCGCGGTTTCGATGGCCGCACTGGCTGGTGCCACTCGAACGGAGTCGGCGTACGGGCGCTACCTGCAGTCAATCCACGCCAGCGACGTGATGGTCAACATCCCCTCTACGAACACGTCGCTCATCGCCAAGGTGGAGCACCTACCAGGCGTGCGCTCCAGTGCGGCCTTCGCTGGACTGGACGCCAACCCGGTGGTGCACGGCCGCGTCGATGACTCCTTCCTCACCGATTCGGTCGCGAGCAGCGTCGACGGTGCGTTCTACCGCCAGGACACGTTGACCGTACTGGCCGGGCGGCTACCCCATCCGGCCTCCTCAAACGAGATCGCCCTGAGCCCGGGAATCGCCAGGCTCTTCGGAGTGGGGGTGGGTGGCACCGTCCACTATCGCCTTTACGACGGGACCTCCTACACCCCGAAGGTCATCGGGTCGGCTGGTTTCCGGGTCACCGGGGTCGTCGAGGCCCCGCCGGCCCTGGTCGACCAGTTCGACGCGCAGGACGGTGCCTTCTTGTCCCGGGCCGCCACGGCCCGGTTCGGGCGGGAGATCTCCTATTCGTGGGTGGGGCTTCGACTGGACGGGGGAACCGAGGGCCTGCCGGCGCTCCAGGCGTCGCTGACCCGCCTGACCAAAGAGGTCGGCCACGGCTACGTCTTCAACGTACGAAAGCTGGACACCGTGCACCGACAAGCCCAGGACGCCATCCGCCCCCAGGCCGTCGCCCTGGCGGTGTTCGGCGGACTGGCCGCCCTAGCCCTCCTGATACTGGTCAGTCAGAGCCTGGCGGAATGGCTCCAACGCTCGGCTGGGTCGCTGCGCACCCTCCGGTCGTTCGGTCTCACCCGCCGCGAGGTAGCGGTGACCGGCGCCCTTGGCCCCGCCCTGTCCGTGTTGGCCGGACTGGTGCTGGCCGTGGCGGGCGCCGTTGCCCTCTCACCACTGGCCCCTCTGGAGCCGGTACGCCAGTTCGATCCCGTGCGCGGCGCCCAGTTCGACCCCACGGTGCTGGTGGGCGGCGCCCTGATCCTCGGACTGGCCCTGTTGAGCCTCCTAGCCACGATGGCCTGGCGACGGACCCGGCCCCGCCTCGAAACGGGAAAACCATCACCCTCAGGGTTCGCCCAGGCCGCTGACGCCGCCGGCCTTCCCCGGGTGGTCTCCCTCGGCATCCGGTTCGCCCTGGAGCCGCCCGCCGGCGGCCGCAAGTCCGCAGTGCGGGCCAGCCTGGGGGGGACCGTGACCGCCGTCCTGGCGGTCGTCGCGGCAGCCGTGTTCGGGGCCAGCCTCGACGGGTTGGTCTCCCACCCCGATCGCTACGGGTGGAACTGGGACGTGCTCATCCAAAACCAGGGGGGCTACGGCAGCTTCTTGACCAGCGCCAATCCGGCCGCATTCCACGGCGGCGATGGCAGCCTCGACCGTCTGATGAACTCGGAGCACGGGGTGAGGGGATGGTCGACGTTCGGCTTCACCCAGCTCCTCATCGACGGCCAAACCGTGCCCGTACTCGGATTGGCCACCCACCGGGGCTCGGTAGAACCGCCGACTGTGAGCGGGAGCACCCTCGAGGCGTCCACGCGGTACCGACTCGGGAAGGCGCACGAGAAGGTCTCCGACCAGATCGAGCTGGGAGCGACGACTCTGCGCCAGCTGGGCAAGCACGTGGGGGACACCGTGACGGTGGGCAACGGTGGCACGACGCGTCGAATGACCGTCGTCGGGATCGTGACCCTGCCGTCCATCGGGGTAGGACTGACCGATCACGTCGACTTGGGCACCGGCGCCATGCTCTCGGAGGCCACCCTGCTCTCCGTCGAAGACCTGCACTCCCTCACTACGTCCACTAATGAGGCCATCACCGCCCTCCCCTCCACCGTGGCCATCGATCTGGCCCCCGGGGTTCGACCTGCGTCCGTCGTGCGCCCCATCGTCAAGGCCGATCCCGGGGGCACCCCCGGCGGGGTATACCAGGTGCCTCGCGTATTGGCGGCCTCGATCGTCAACGCCCACCAGATGACCGGGCAGCCCCTGGCCCTGGCCCTAGCCGTGGGGGTCGCCGCCCTGCTCTCCCTCTCTGCTGCCGTGGCGGCGAGCGCGCGTCGCCGTCGCCGGGAGCTGGCAGTCCTGCAGACCCTCGGCCTGACCCGTCGTCAGCTACGCAGCATCATCGCCTGGCAGACGCTCACCTTGCTGTTGATCGCGGTAGTCGTCGGGTTGCCGCTCGGGATCGTCGCCGGACGCTTGGCCTGGTCCGGCTTCGCCACGTCGCTCGGAGTGGTGCCGGTCACGGCCGTGCCCCTGGGTCCACTGGTCTTGGGGCTCGTGGCGCTCATGGCTGCAGGCGCGCTCCTCGCGTCGCTTCCGCGGTTTTTCTCACACGGGGGCAACGCGGCGTCGTCGCTCCGCGCCGAATGATCTCCCGCACCGTACGCGACTTTGACACGCACGCATCCGAAGATCACACGTAGGCGTGCTCAGCACACGGTCAAGCCCTCCCGGAACCGGTCCACGCCGGCATGTCACGCCGCGGGACGCTGAACTCTCGAGGCGGTGTACCCCGCCCGGGCCGAGAGAGTCTCGCGAAAACACAAAGCGCCCCCGGCAGGACTCGAACCTGCGCCACCGGCTCCGGAGGCCGGTGCTCTATCCGCTGAGCTACGGGGGCAAGAGCAGGGGATGATCGTACTCGTCCCCACCGTGATGCCGTCCCGGGCCCGGTGGAGCCTGCCGTATCCTGCTTGACCATGCCCACCGAGGACGCAGGCGCCACCGACCCTGTCGAGCGGAAACTGCTGCCCAAGACGGCCACCGTGGGTGAGGACGGGCATCTCCGGGTGGGAGATATCGACCTGCTCGACCTGGCCGCCGAGTTCGGGACACCGCTCTTCGTCTACGACGAGTACCACCTGCGTCAGGCCTGCCGGGCGGCTGTTGAGGCCTGGGGGGACGGGGTGGCGTATGCCGCCAAGGCGTTCCTCTGCCGCGCCATGGCCCGCCTGGCCGATGAGGAGGGTATGCACCTCGATGTGGCGTCAGGGGGCGAGCTGCACGTCGCCCTCTCCGCCGGCGTGCCGGCCGCCAAACTGATCCTCCACGGCAACAACAAGTCGGAGGAGGAGCTTGCCACTGCTCTCGAGTATGGCGTGGGGCGCATTGTGGTCGACTCCTTCGACGAGATAGCCCGGTTGGGTCGCCTGCTCGACGGGCCGTCGAGCCGCTCGGAGCGGCCGGCCGTCCTGGTCCGTGTCACCCCCGGCGTCGAGGCCCATACCCACGAGTTCGTCCGCACTGGCGGAGAGGACTCCAAATTCGGCTTCTCGGTCGCGTCGGGCGCGGCGGCTCAGGCCGTCGCCGCACTCGAGCTGCTGCCCTCCGTCGAGCTCGTGGGCGTGCATGCCCATATCGGGAGCCAGGTCTTCGAAGTGTCGTCCTTCGAGCAGGCGGCGGAGGTGCTCGGTCGCTTCTTCGCTCCGCTCGGCCTGCCCGAGCTCGTCGTGGGCGGCGGCCTGGGCGTGCCGTACGTGAACGGCGAGTCTGCCCCGACCCAGGCCGAGTGGGCCACGGCCACCCGGGCCGCGTGCGCCCGGATGGGCGTCGATCCGTCGGTCCGGATCACGGCTGAGCCGGGCCGTTCCATCGTTGCCACGGCTGGGATCACCCTCTACACCGTGGGGACCGTCAAGAGGTTGCCCGGGATACGGACGTACGTCAGCGTCGACGGTGGGATGAGCGACAACCCGCGGCCGGTTCTGTACGGCAGCGGGTACGAAGCGTTCCTCCCGCGGGCCGTCAGCGCCCCTCGGCCCGAGCCGGTCCGGCTGGTGGGCAAGCACTGTGAGAGCGGCGACCTTGTCGTCCCGCACGCCTTCGTGCCGGCAGACCTACGGGTGGGAGACGTGGTGGCCACTCCGGTCACCGGGGCCTACGGCTATGCCATGGCCTCCAACTACAACAAGGTGCCGCGGCCGGCCGTGGTCTTCGTGGCCGACGGGACCGCGCGTGTGGTCGTCCGACGCGAGACGCTCGAGGACATGACCCGACTCGACTCGTGAGGCGGGAACGCCCTTTGGACGTACGGGCAACCTGTAGCGTTGTCCAATGACTTCCCGGCCCGACCGGCACGCCACCTCCACGGTGAGGGTCGCGCTCTTGGGTTGCGGGAACGTCGGCAGTGCGCTGGCGCAGCTCCTTTTGACCCGGCAGGACGACATCGCCGCCCGCACCGGAATTCGTCTCGAACTGGTCGCCATCGCCGTATCCGGTGCCAACCGGACCCGACCGGCCGCCATCCCGGGCGAACTGTTCGGGACCGACGCCGCCGCGCTGGTGGCCCGCGACGACGTCGACGTCGTCGTCGAGCTCATCGGTGGCCTGCATCCGGCCCAGGAGCTCATCGAGGCCGCCCTGCGTGCCGGCAAGCCGGTGGTGACCGCCAACAAGGCCGTCCTGGCCGTGTCGGGGGCCGAGTTGGCCGAATTGGCCGACGCCCGGGGCGTCGACCTCTTGTACGAGGCCGCGGTGGCGGGTGCCATCCCGATTGTCCGGACCCTGCGGGAGTCGCTCGCCGGCGAGCAGATCGTGCGGGTCATGGGCATCGTCAACGGCACGACGAATTTCATCTTGACCCGGATGGAAGAGGACGGCGTCGACTTCGCAGATGCGTTGGCGGAAGCGCAACGCCTCGGTCTCGCCGAACGCGATCCCACCGCCGATGTCGAGGGACACGATGCGGCGGCGAAGGCGGCGATCCTGGCCGCCCTGGCCTTCGGGAGCGATGTGGTCGATATCGACGTCCACCGGGAAGGGATTAGCGGAATCAGGGCAGTGGACGTGGCCTACGCCAACCGCCTGGGTTACTCCGTCAAGCTTCTGGCCGTGGCCGAGCTGGTCGACGGCGGCCCCGAACTCTCGGTCAGGGTGCACCCCGCCATGGTCCCCAAGGCCCACCCGCTGGCCTCGGTGCGGGGCGCGTTCAACGCAGTGTTCGTCGAAGGCGCAGTGAGCGGTGAGCTCATGCTCTACGGCCGGGGGGCCGGTGGCGAGCCCACCGCCAGCGCCGTGCTGGGCGACCTGGTCGATGCCGCACGCAACCTCTGCGCCGGCGCCCCGGCGCCCGCGCCCAAACGGACGAGCATCACCGTGCGACCGCAGCCCGAGCTCCGCTCGGCCTTCTACCTCAGCATGGACGTGACCGAGGGGCTCGGGGTTCTCGCCGCCGTGGCCAAGGTGTTCGGTGACCACAAGGTGTCGATCCGGGCCATGGAGCAGGTCGGGTGGGATGACGAGGCCCGTCTCATCTTCCTTACGCACAAGGCACGCGAAGGGGATCTTCTGGGGACCATCGACGAGCTGCGCCTTTTGCAGGCGGTGGATCGGGTGGGTGGCGTGCTCCGGGTCATCGGGGAGGAGGAGTAGACGTGGGCGCGGGTTGGAAAGGCGTCATGGAGGAGTACCGACCACTCCTTCCCATCGGTCCCGGCACGCCCGTCGTCACCTTGTTGGAAGGGGGCACCCCTCTGGTGCCCGCCCCCCGTCTTTCCGCGCGGGTGGGCGCCGACGTCTGGCTCAAGGTCGAAGGAGCCAACCCGACCGGTTCGTTCAAAGACCGGGGAATGACCATGGCCATCTCCATGGCGGTGGAGGAGGGCGCGAAAGCAGTCGTGTGTGCCTCGACGGGAAATACGTCCGCCTCCGCGGCAGCTTATGCGGCCCGGGCCGGTCTGGCCTGCGTCGTGCTCATCCCCGAAGGCCACATCGCATTGGGAAAGTTGGCGCAGGCGCTGGTCCACGGGGCGCGCGTGCTGCAGGTGCGGGGTAACTTCGACCAGTTGCTGACGATCGTCCGCGAACTGCCCTCGCACGCGCCGATCACCGTGGTGAACTCGGTCAATCCCCATCGCATCGAAGGGCAGAAGACGGGCGCCTTCGAAATCGTGGACGTACTGGGCGACGCCCCCGATTTTCACTGCATACCGGTTGGCAACGCCGGCAACATCACGGCTTACTGGCGCGGCTACCTCCAGTATAAAGAGATCGGCCGGTCCACCAAGCTCCCGCACTTGCTCGGATTCCAGGCCGCCGGGGCCGCGCCGATCGTTCTCGGGCACCCGGTCGACAATCCCGAGACCATTGCGACGGCCATCCGGATCGGGAATCCCGCCAGCTGGTACTCGGCCACGGCGGCGGCGAGTGAATCCGGCGGATCCATCACCGCGGTGACGGACGAGGAGATCCTCCACGCGTATACGTTCTTGGCCCAGCAAGAGTCGGTATTCTGTGAGGCGGCGTCGGCCGCATCGGTGGCCGGGCTCATCAAGACGGGGGTGCCCGAGGGGTCCAAGGTGGTCTGTGTGCTCACGGGACACGGCCTCAAAGACCCTGATCTGGCCATCGGGCAGATATCCGTGCCCTCGGTCGTCGATCTCGATCTCGGCGCCATTCTGGCCGAGCTTTCCCTCTAGCCGGGCCGGGTGCGCCCCGCAGCGAAAGTGCCCGAAATGGGAGGGTGTTGGCATTGGGGCCGCGGTCCCGCTATTGTAGGTACATCCCCACTGCGCTTCGAAGCGCTCCCGCGGGTACCAAACGGTCCCGGGTGCTTCTTGCAGAGGTGATCGGGGGAAGGTTCGTGACAAATCCTTTCTCCTCCCCAAATTCACTCACCGCGCGCGGATATTCCGAGGCGGTGACAACCCTCTATGGAAGAGGAGCCCGATGACTGCGGAACAGCAGCTCGAAAGATCGGTACTTGAAGGCAAGGAACGCGATGAGCTCAGCGCCATCGCCCAGGCCATGTC
>JBEKWB010000152.1:0-12636 GCA_049513455.1 Acidimicrobiales bacterium | reverse complement strand
CGGACGGGCCCCCGTCGCCTATGCGCTCGAGGGGTCGACGTTCGTCTCCGGGGCCGCCATCCAATGGCTGCGGGACGGGCTCGGCCTCATCGACGACGCGGCGGAGATCGGCCTCCTGGCCGGGTCGGTGGACGACAGCGGCGGCGTCACGTTCGTGCCTGCACTCACCGGCCTGGGCAGCCCCTGGTGGGATCCGGCCGCCCGGGGGACCATCACCGGCATCACCCGGGGGACCGGGAGGGCGCAGCTGGCCCGGGCTTGTGTGGAGGCCATGGCGTTCCAGGTCCGCGACATGACCGATGCCATGAGGGCCGCCTCGGCGTACCCCTTGTCGGCCTTGCGGGCCGACGGGGGCGCGGCCGCCATGGACCTGCTCCTCCGGCTCCAGGCGGAGCAGAGCCGGATGCCCGTCTCCCGCCCGCGGTCGACCGAATCGACCGCACTGGGCGCCGCCACCCTGGCCGGCCTGACCGAGGGGATGTGGGGATCGCCCGACGAGCTCGCCGGCCTCTGGGGGGCCGAGGCCCGGTTCGAGCCCGAGCTCCCGGTCGAGCTGACCGACGCCGTCTACGCCGGCTGGCAGCGCGCCGTGGACCGGTCCCGGGGCTGGGCCCGGTAGCGTCCACGCCCGCACGCGGTTGACCGGTCCCGGGGGCGGGCCGGGTAGCTTCCACGCATGACCCAGCTGCAGGTAATAGCCCGCTACACGGTGACATTCGGCAACGAGCTCGAGGTGGAGTCGCTCCTCGCACAACTGGCGGACGCCACCCGGGCCGAGCCGGGCAACCTGTCGTTCGCCATCTACCGTCAGCTCGACGACGGGCGGAAGCTCGTCCTGCTGGAGCGCTACGCCTCGCTGGATGCGTTCACCGCGCATCGAGCCACCCCGCACTACAACGACCTCGTGCTCGGTCAGATCGTGCCGCGCCTCGACAGCCGGGTGGTCGAGACCTACGTGGTGGACGAGACATCGCAGTTATCTCCCGGCACCGCGGATGCCGGCGCCGGGAGTGCGGGGGCGGCGAGTTCCGATCCGGCGCACTCGGGCACGCCCGGCCTCGTGGTGCGCGACAACCCCGAGAGCCAGACCTACGACGCGCTGGTGGGGGACGAGATCGCCGGCACCTTGCTGTACGAGCGGGAGGGTCCCCGGCTGGTGTTGACACACACCGCCGTGCAGAACCGCTATCAGCATCAAGGGATCGCCACCGCGCTCATCGCCGCCGCGTTGGACGACATCCGGGCCAAGGGCAAGAAGGTGACCATCCTCTGCCCCCTCGTGGCCGCCTTCATCGCCGGGCACCCCGACTACGCCGACCTGGTCGACCCCGAACATCCGGGGAAGGGGGTGGAATAAAGCAAGGGATCCCTTGTTATAATCCCGCGGAGAGCGAATATCTCGTTCGGGAAGGGTGGGAACGATGAGCGTGGCAATCGTTACCGGAGCATCTCGGGGGCTGGGACAGGCATTGGCGGAGGGGCTGGCCCGGGAGGGCTGGTCACTGGTGATCGACGGCCGGGATGCCATCGCACTCGAGGCCGCCGCGGCACGGATCGAACCCCTCCTCGCCGCCGCCGGCGCAAGCCGGGCCCTGGCCGGCGACATCACCGATCCGGCGCACCGCCGGGACCTCGCCGCCGCCGCGGCCGAGCTCGGCGGCCTGGATCTGTTGATCAACAACGCCGGCACGCTCGGCGCCTCGCCGCTCCCGTCCCTGGGCGACTACCCGCTGGACGACCTCCGGGTGGCCTTCGAGGTCAACGTGGTGGCCCCTCTGGGGGTGACCCAGGCCGCCCTCCCCCTGCTGCTGGATTCACCCCGACCCCGCCTGCTCAACATCACTTCGGATGCCGCCGTGGAGGCATACGAAGGTTGGGGCGGCTACGGCGCCGGCAAGGCGGCCCTCGACCACATCAGCGCCGTTTTCGCGGTCGAGTACCCGTCTGTGTCGGTGTGGGCGGTCGACCCCGGCGACCTCCGCACGGCCATGCACCAGGCCGCGTTCCCCGGCGAGGACATTTCCGACCGGCCCGATCCCGTGACGGTGGTCCCTGCCTTTCTCGCGCTGATCCGCAGCGACCGCCCGAGCGGGCGCTACCGCGCCAGCGAGCTCGTCGGAGCGGAGGTGACGGCATGACCGCGCTGGGAAACCCCGTGATCGAGAGCCCTGTGATCGGGAACCCCGTGATCGAGAGCGCCGTGATCGAGAGCGCCGTGGCGGAGACTCCCTTGACGGAGAGCACCCGCCGGACCCTCCCGGTGTTGCGCCCGCTGTCGTTCGCCTTGCCCGCCGAGCTGGAGGCGCCCTCGCCGCCGGAGGCCCGGGGCATGACCCGCGATTCGGTGCGGATGCTCGTGGCCCACATAGGCGACGGATCGCTGGTGCATTCCCATTTCTCCGAGCTCCCCCGCTTCCTCGACGAGGGCGACCTCGTCGTCCTCAACACGTCGGGCACCCTGGCCGCCGAGGTCGACGGCACGGGGCCCGAGGGCGAGGCCTTGCAGGTCCATCTGTCGACCCAGCTTCCGGCCGGACTGTGGACGGTGGAGGTGCGCCGCGACGGCCAGGCCTTCCTCCTCGCGGAGGCCGGGACGAGCATCGCACTCGCCGGGGGCGGCTGTGTCCGCCTCCTGGCGCCCTACTCGCCGGGTCCGGGGGGCAACGGCATTCGCCTCTGGGTCTCTCTTCTCGACACACCCGAGGCGCTCCACACCTACCTGGCGCGCCACGGACGACCCATCCGCTACGGATACGTGCAGGGCAGCTTCCCGATCGCGGCCTACCAGAACGTCTACGTCACCGAGCCCGGTTCGGCCGAGATGCCCAGTGCCGGGAGGCCGTTCACCCCCGAGGTCCTGACCCGGCTGGTCGCCAAGGGCGTGGGCATCGCCCCGCTGCTCCTGCACACCGGCGTGGCGTCGCTCGAGGCCAACGAGCCCCCCTACGCCGAGTACTTCCGGGTGAGCTCGGCGACGGCCCATCGCGTCAACGACACCCGGCGCCGCGGCGGGCGGGTCGTGGCCATCGGTACCACCGTGGTCCGCGCCCTCGAGTCGGTTGTGGACGAACATGGGCGGGTGCACCCGGCGGACGGCTGGACCCAGACGGTGGTCTCCCCGGATCACCCGGTGCGCTCCATCGACGCCTTCCTGACCGGGTGGCACGAGCCCGAGGCATCGCATCTGGCCATGCTCGAGGCCATCGCCGGCCGGCCGATCCTCGAGGCCTCGTACGCCGCCGCACTCGCCGAGGGCTATCTGTGGCACGAGTTCGGCGATGTCCATCTGATCCTGCCGTGACGGAGTCTGATCCTGCGGTGACGGAGTCCCCCCTCAACACGCTGCCGACGACCCGCCGGGCCATACTCAACCTGCTCAAGCGGGAGGGTCCCCTGACGGCCATCGCGGTGGCCCGCGCCCTCGCCCTCACCCCGGCCGCCATACGGATGCAGCTGGTCCACCTCGAAGAGGACGGGCTGCTCTCCCGGGAGGAGTCGGCCACCGACAGCGGGCGACGGGGCCGCCCGTCGTACGTCTACACGCTCACCGCGGCGGCAGAGGCGCTCTACCCCAAGCGCTACGGCGATCTCACGACGGAGCTCCTCGGGTATCTCGGGGGGCCCGATGGAAAGCAGGTCGACGCACTGTTCGAACAACGCCGGCAGCGGCGGGTCGACGGGGCGCGCCCCCGGTTGGCCCACCTGTCCTTCGACGAGCAGGTGACCGCGCTCGCCGCCATATTGGACGAAGACGGCTATTTGGCCGATGCGGCCCGGCAGGAGGACGGGAGCTGGCTCATCACCGAGCACAATTGCGCCATCCTCACCGTGGCCCAGGGGTTCTCGCAGGCCTGCTCCAGCGAGATCTCGTTCATCCGCGACGCGTTGCCGGGTGCCACGGTCGAGCGGGTGGCCCATCTGATGGATGGCGCCCACGTGTGCGCGTACCGCGTGAGCCCTGCGGCGGCGTAGAGAACGCCCCTGAACTAGTCGCACCCCAAGGCTCACGTTGTGCGCCCCAGTCGGGGCTGCCCTCGTGCGCCCTGGCTTGGACCTCGGCCTCGCGCCCGTGCGCGCCGTGCGCCGCGATTACCCCGCGGCGAGCTGCACGCCCCGTGGATTCAATTCGGGGTCGTACGAGAAATGGTACGAGTGAAAAAGCCATGCTCGCTCGAGGCGACCGGCGTCGAGAACTACAGCGGCCGCCTCTCGCCACACCGGCCCCTGCGTTATGCCGTAGCCGGCACCGGCGATATGTCGACGACCTCGGCGCCGTCGACTTCGTGGATCTCGCTGCGCAACAGTTCGACCAGGTGCTCGCCACCGAGCTCGATCACGAACTCGTCCACCGCGTTGCCGTCCACGCGCTCGAGTATGTGAATGGCGACGATGTCACCACCCACCGCTCCGATCCGGCTGTTCAGCCCGTTCAGCCCGGCGGGGGGGGCTCAGGCGGACTGGGCGGCGGCACGGGAAGGCACGTACTCATCGATGTACTCACGCTCGGACAGGCGGGCGATCTCGTGCATCAGACGATCCGTGAAGCGACGGCACTGGGTATGGTCGTGCCCCTCCATCGGATCGTCCGGATTCACCGGGGGGTCCATCTCCATGGGCTGCCCGAAGCGGATCGTCACCTTCTTGAAGGGGCGCATGAACTTCGAATTCACGGGCTGCACGTCGACCGTGCCGACGACACCTACCGGAATGATGGGCACCGCGCATTCACGTGAAAGCCGCGTCACGCCCGTACGCCCCTTGTGCACGTAGGCGTCGAGGGTGCGGGTGCCCTCGGGGTAGAGGCAGAGGAGGTGGCCCTTGCGGAGCACTTCGGTCCGGGCCGTCTCCAGCGCGCGCTCGCTGGCGCTCCCCCCGCCCCGACGGATGGGGATCTGCCCGGCGGCCCGGAAGAACCATGCCGTCTTCTTCGAGTCGAAGTACTCGGCCTTGGCCAGAAAGGTGACCTTGCGGGTGACGACGAGCGGGATGAAGAACGAATCGCAGAAGGACTGGTGATTGGCCGCCAGAACCGCCGGGCCGGCCTTGGGTATGTTCTCCCGACCCTCCACCTTGACTCTCCACAGGATGAAGAGCACCGGGCTGAGGATCACCTTGAGCACCCAGTACGTCACAGTTCCAACGTAGTCCCGGGACACCCGGTGGCGCCGTGGCGACTCGGCACCGCGGCTGGGCGACGGGCCCCCGGCCCATGTGGTCAACTGCGGGGCCGGGCCAGGAGGGCCGGGGGGAGGTCTATGCCATGTCCGAACAGCCCGCCGTTGCGGAATCATTCGTCTCGGGATTGCACTTCGGTGAATGTCCTCGTTGGCACGACGGTCGCTTGTGGTATTCGGACTTCTTCGATCATGGCGTCTTCTCCGTCTCCCCCGAAGGTGAACGACGCACCGAGGTCGAGTTCGCCGGTGAGCCGGCGGGGCTCGGCTGGTTACCCGACGGTCGCCTCCTCATCAACTCCCGGCTGGACCGCGTCATGCTCCGGCGCGAGGCCGACGGCTCACTGGTGCCCCACGGTTCGCTGCTCCCCTGGGCCGCCGGAAATGCCAACGACCTCGTGGTGGCCGCCAACGGGCAGGCGTACGCCGGCAACTTCGGCTTCGACCTCGATGGCCTCTACGACGGAACGGTCGATCGCAGCGCCATCGCGACCACGTCACTGGTGCGGGTGGATCCTGACGGAACCAGCCACGAGGCGGCGAGCGATCTCGCCTTCCCCAACGGCACCGTGATCACGGACGACGGTGCCACCCTGATCATCGCCGAGAGTTTCGCCGGCCATCTCACCGCGTTCGATCGGCGGCCCGACGGCTCGCTCGGTGGGCGGCGCGTCTGGGCCCCGCTCGACGGCGTCGCGCCTGACGGCATCTGCCTGTGCGCCGACGGCTCGGTCTGGGTGGCCAACGCCGCCGGCCCCGAATGCGTGCGGGTGGCCGAAGGGGGCCAGGTCCTCGAGCGGGTGACGACCAGCCAGAACTGCTACGCCTGCATGCTGGGTGGCGAGGACCGCACCACCCTTTATCTCGTCACGGCGCCCACCAGCCACGCCGCGCTGGCCAGCGTTCAACGCGACGGCGCCCTCGAGCAGATCCGCACCTCGGTGCCGGGCGCCGGCCTGCCGTAACTAGCCGCTCGCCCTGGTTCGCCATCGACGCCCTGGCCCTGCTTAGAAGGTCCTCGAAGCGAGCCAATAGATGCTCGCGGGCGATGCTCGTCTTGCTGTCGCAGAAGAGGAAGGGATCGGCATCAAACGACTCTTCCAGCTTGTCGAGAGCTTCGGTCAACTGCGCTACGTCAAACATTGGGGCCAAGGGGCTTCTTTTCATGCCGGGAGTGAACCATGAGGCTGTATCACCCGAGGGTGGTATGAACCTCAGCACACTCCCGCGCTCACCCCAACTTGGTCAACGCGCCCCGTAAATTGCGCACGGCCTGGCTGATGCGCTGCTCGTTCTCAATGAGGGCGAAGCGCACGTGGCCGTCGCCGCCGGGCCCGAATCCCACGCCGGGTGAGGTGGCGACATCGGCCTCCTTGACCAGATGCTTGGCGAACTCCAGCGACCCCATCTCCCGGTAGGGCTCGGGAATGGGCGCCCAGACGAACATCGTCCCCTTGGGCGGGACCAGCTGCCACCCGATGCGGTTGAGGCCGTCACACAGGGCGTCGCGCCGGGACCGGTAGATCTTGTTGATCTGCTTGGGGTAGTCCGGGGCCTCGTTCATGGCCACAATGGCGGCGATCTGGATGGGTTGGAAGGTCCCGTAGTCGAGATACGTCTTCAGCTTCGTCAGGGCCTGCACGATCTCGCGGTTGCCGACCACGAAACCGACGCGCCAGCCCGCCATGGAGAACGACTTGGTCATGGTGTAGAGCTCGACGGCGACGTCCTTGGCCCCGGGCACCTGGAGAATGGACGGCGGCTCGTATCCGTCGAACCCGATGTCCGCATAGGCGAAATCGTGCACAAGGACGACCTCATGCTCGCGGGCGAAGGCAACCAACCGTTCCATGAAGGAGAGGTCGACGCAGGCGGTCGTCGGGTTGTGGGGGAAGGAGAGCACGATGACCCGGGGCTTGGGCCACGACTCCTCCCAGGCGTTCATCAAGCCGTCGAAGAAGTCCTCGCCGGGGTCGGGGACACGGACTCCGTCGACGTCGACCGAGGGCCCCCTGAGGGGGACCTGGCGCACGTCGGCGCCGGCGAACAGCGGGCCCCAGATGTGGATGGGGTACGACGGCGAGGGCACGAGCGCGGTGTCCCCCGGCCCGACGAGCACCCACATCAGGTGGGAGAACCCCTCCTTGGCCCCGATGGTGGTGACCACCTCGGTCTCGGGGTCGAGCTCGACCCCGAACTCGCGCAGGTACAGGTCGGTGATGGCGCTCCGGAGCTTGGGGATCCCGCGTGAGGACGAGTAGCGATGGTTGCGCGGGTTGTGCACGGCTTCGGCCAGCTTCTCCACGGCCACGTCGGGAGAGGGGAGGTCGGGATTGCCGAACCCGAGGTCGATGACGTCGCGGGCGGCTCGCCGAGCTTCGTCCCTCAGGTTGTTGATGGTGGCGAAGACGTACGGGGGCAACCCATTTATCCGGCGAAATTCCATCGGGCAAGTCTAGGACCCGACTTCACGTCCCCTCGACGACCTACTCCCCCGCCCCCCGGGCAGCCGCGGCCCCCGCCCCCCGGGCAGCCGCGGCCCCCGCCCCCCGGGCAGCCGCCGCAAGCGCGGCAGGGTCGATCGGCCATCCGAAGACCGCCCAGGTCGCGCCGGCTTGCGCCAGCTCGAAGATGCTGGTCTCGAGACTCGCGCCCCGTCTGGGCGGCGGCCCGGCCCAGGTGACCTCCACCGCCTCGGGGCCCTGGGCCCTGCTGGCCACCATGGCCGGTTCCGCGTCCCAGACATTGAGCGCCGCCCCGACCGCCCGCGCCTCGATGACCCGTGCCGCCGGACCCCCTGCCACCCAGACCGTGATGCCGAGGGCGCGCAACGCACGTCCCAGCTCGACCATGTCCGCACGCCGCGCGGCCGCCGGCGGGAACGGTATGCCGTAGGCGCGGTTCTCCGCCTCACTCAGGCGGTCCCCGGTACCCAGCCCGGCGATGATCCGACCCGGTGCCAGGAGATCGAGCGCGCGGAACTGCCCGAGCAGCACCCCGTTGGGCGCCAACCCCACGCGCGCCACCAACGTCCCGAAATACGGCCCGCCTCCGGGCGTCGTCGGCATCTCCCCCGAGACGGCGAGGGCGGCGAGGATCGGGAACGGGGCCAGCGCCGGGCGGTCGGGCTCGCCCAGGGGCCAGATGTGGTCGTAGCAGAACACGCCGTCGACGCCGGCCTCGAAGGCGTGGTGCGCAGCCTCCAGGGCGTCGTCCGGGGTCTCCCGGAACGTGGGCAGCACGATCCCGGTGCGGATCACTCCGGACCCCGGATCACGCCAGACCCCCGTCTCGCGCCGCCAGGGCACCGCCCACCGCGCCTGACCGCTCACCGAATGCCGCGGTGACGATGGCCGTTGCCGGACGGGTCGCACCACCTTCGACCAGTTCGTCGAAGGCACGACGGGCGGAGTTGAGGAGGAGATCACCGGCGCCGACCAGCCCGCCGCCGAGGACGAAGCACTCCGGGTCGAGCACGCAGGCAAGGTTGGCCAACCCGAAACCGACCCACCACCCGACCTGCTCGATCACGCGCCGCGCATCGGGATCGCCGGCCACGGCGGCTCCGGTGACGTCTTCACCCCGCACCCCTTCGGGGTCGCCGCCCGCCAGCGCCACCACCCCGGGTAGGCGGCCGGCCAGCGCGGCCTCCCTGGCCATCAGGCCCAACCCACCGCCCGACGCGAACCGCTCCCAGCAGCCCCGGCGCCCGCAGGGGCACGGCGGGCCGACCGGGTCGACCACCATGTGGCCGATCTCGCCGGCGAAGCCGTGACCCCCGACCTGGACCCGGCCGTCGACGATCAGCCCTCCCCCGATGCCCGTGCCCAGCGTGACCATCACCACGTGCTGATAGCCCCGGGCCGCACCAAGCCGGTGCTCGGCCAGCACGGCGAGATTGGCGTCGTTCTCCACGACGATCCTGCGGCCCGGCAGGCGTTCGCCGATGAGCACCCTCCAGTTCACCCCGTGGGCCTGGGGAAGATTGGGCGCGAAGCGCAGCAGGCCCTCGCGGTCGAGCATGCCGGGCGCTCCGACGCCGACCGCGGGCGCGTCCCGACCGGCACCCGAGCCCCACGAGCCCCGCACGGCCGCATCGAGCTGGGCCACGACCTCCGCGATGGCGTACGCCACCTCGACCCCGATGTCACCCGCTGCACTTACGCGATCGGGATGTGCCGGGGCTGCCGGGGTGGGGACGCGCGCTTCTGCGACGATCGCGTCGAGGGGGCCCAGCGCTACCCCGAGGACCTTGGTCCCGCCGATGTCGATCCCGAACGAGACGTCGGCATCCGCCGACGGCCCGGCGCCGGACGTCACGACGCCGACTCGGCCCGCGCTTTCAGCTCCCGCAAGGCCGTGGACATGATGCGGCTCTGGGCGCGCATTTTGATGAAGCCAGGAATCGGCACGCGCAGTTCGGCCTCCAGGTGGTACCCCACGTGCGTCCCCGATCCCTCGGCCGGATCGAAGACGTAGCTCCCGTCCAGCTTGGAGGTGATGTCACCCTTGGTCAGCTTCCACGAGAGGATGCGCGGCGCCTCCGAGAAGTCGTAGCGCAGCGTGTAGCTGGTGCTCCGCCCGAAGGCGGCCGCCCGGAAGGTGACGAGGAGTGGCCTCCCCTCGTCATCGTGCTCCTCGACCACGACCTCCTTGATGTCGGCGGCCCACTCGGGGTACCGCTCGATGTCCGCGACGACAGCGAAGCACCGCTCGGGCGATGCCGCCACTGTCATGTGCTCTGTGGCGTGATCGGCCACGTCAGGTTCCTCTCTTGTCGCTCTGGCCTGGGGGTCGGACAGGGAGCGTCAGCCTGCCACTTTCTCCAGGGTGCTGGCCAGCCTAGAAGCGAGAACGTCGTTGTCGTAGAACTCCCGGACCCGGGCCCGGGCCGCCGTCCCCATGCGTTTTCGCAGTTTGGGCTCCGCCAGCAGGGTCCGGAGCGCCTCGGCCACGCTTCCCGGGTCGTCGGGACGGCCCACCACCAGGCCCGTTACCCCGTGGACCACCGCCTCGGCCGCTCCCCCGCTGTCCCCGGCGATCTGGGGTACCCCGGCGGCGGCTGCCTCGAGAAAGACGATGCCGAACCCCTCCTGCTCGAGGCCCAACCACCGGTTGCGACATGCCATGACGAATATGTCGGCCGAACCGAGTAGCGCGGCCCGGTCCTCGTCGCTGACCCGGCCCAGCAGGATCACGGGTGTCGGGCTCGACGCAGCCTGCCGCTGCAGCCGCCCCAGCTCGCGGCCATCGCCCCCGATCGCCACCACCAGGTCCGGATAGGACGGGGCCAGGCGACCGGCCGCCGTGATGAGGACGTCCATCCCCTTGCGGGGCACGAGCCGGCTCAAGCTGACCACCAGCGGACCCGTGGTCGGCAGACCGAGCCGGGCCCGCGCCGCACGCCGCTCGGGCGCCCGCAGGGTGACGATGGCCGAGGTGTCGACGCCGGGGGGAACCTCGACAACCGGAGCGGCGATCTCACCGGCCGCCCGGCGGGCCTCGGCGGCCGGATAGCTGCCGGCCGATATCACCACGGCGGCGCCACGCAGCACGTGCGCCAACGCGGCACGCGCACCGGGCACGCGCCCGGGCACCGTGACCTCGGCTCCGTGGAGGATGACCCCGTAGGGCACGCCGATGCGGGGACCGAGGAGCCCCAGGGGGAGGGCGGGGTCGAAAAGGACGAGATCGATGTCGTGTTCTTGGACGCACCGGCGGACGTGGGCGAGCGCCGTCGGCGTGGGGAAGAAGAGGATCGGCTCGGGTACCCGCACGATACGGACACCGAGCGCGGCCTGAGCCGAGTCGAACGCCGGAGCATCCGGGTGCGACGACGCCGTGAGCACGACGAAGGACTCCGGGTCGAGGCGGCGCCACAGCTCCCACAGATAACTCTGGATCCCCCCTACCTTGGGCGGGAAGTCGTTCGTCACCAGGAGGTGGCGCGTCATGCCTTCGACCCCATCCGGACGTGGCATCGGCCGGCCGCGCCGCGGGGGCTCGCCGGGCCGGGTGCCCTAACCGGCCCGCGAGCTGAAGCGCAACGACGGAACCAACCCGGCTTGCTCGAGCATGCGCATGGCGCGCGCCTCATCGGCGTCGATGACCACGGCGTCGTCGGGCTCGCGGCCCAGCAGGAACGTGACGACGCAGTCGTCGCACCCGCTGGTCCCCTGAAGCTCGCAACAGTCGCAGTCGATGGTGAGTGGTCCCGTCTTGTCCGGGCTGAACATCTGCAGTTCGGGCATGGTGGTGGCCCTCCTTCTTTGCCGTCAGCATGCCGGGGGGGTGTGACAACCCGACCGCCGCCCTCGTCACCGACCCCCTCCCGGCGCCTGCTGCGCCCGCGATCCACCGGGCCGCCCCCCTCGCCGGGCCCGTCGACCGCCCTCACCCTGACTCCTCGAGGGCGTGCCGCGTGGCGCGTCCCGTCTCCTCGACGCCCCAGGCCACCCCTTCGGTCACGACCTCGTGACCCGTCACGACCACGAGGAACGGTGGTCCACCAACCCGGTAGTCGCGGTAGGCCTGGGAGCTCATCACGGTGGGCGTTCCCGGCGGAGCCAGGGCCCTGATCGCCCCGGCGTCCTCTTGCTCGGGTCCCTTGGCCACAATCACGATGCGAACGCCCTCGGGAATGGAACGGCGCAGTTCTTCCGTGCCGTCCCACAGGTCGTGACAGCCGAGGCAGGCCGCCGAGAGGAAGAGGAGGAGGACCGGCTCGGCATTTCCCACAATCGGGACGTGGGCCGGTGCGCCCGTGGGATCGACCCCCTCAATGTCGACGGGCGAGGTGGCCGGGTGGTCACGGTACGTGGGGATGGGGCGAAGCCGACGCAGGAACTCCGCCGACGGTGGATCGTTCACGAGATCCGTGACTGTGCGCCTGACTCCTTGCGCTCCCGATCCGTCCCCGTGTCACCGGTCGCGCCGGTCGCGCCGGCCTCGCCGGCCTCGCCGTCGGTCAGCTCGAGGATGCTGCGACCATGGCCGCACCAACGACAGACCACCTCGTCGACATGGTGGGACAGGACCATCGCCTCCTCCACCTCGAGCTCGCCACCGACGGAGTAGTGATGGAACGCCTTCGTCGTCTGCGACGTCGTGACGTCGAATCGGGTCAGGTTGCCGCACGCGTCGCACCTGTACCGAGGATCGCCCATCTGCACCACGGTAGCCGCCGACAAACGCCCGACCTGTATGCCCTATATCCGGCTGAGGAGCTCTGCCTTCTTGGCCGCGAACTCTTCCTCGGAGATGATCTTGCGCTGACGCAGGTCGTCGAGCTCGATGAGGCGGTCGCGGATCTCGGCCGGCCGGGCCGGGCCGCCGGAGCCTCCCGGGCCGGGGACGACCGTCGGCTGCGGCGAGGCACCGGTTGCCGGCGGCGGGCCTCCTGTAGTCGTCGTTGCCGGCGGCGTGGGAGCGGTCACCGGAGGCGTGGGGGCAGTCGGCGACG
>JBEKWB010000151.1:0-8255 GCA_049513455.1 Acidimicrobiales bacterium | reverse complement strand
GTGTAGCCGGTGACCGGGTCCCCCCCGTCGTCCGCCGGCGCGCTCCACGACAAGGTGACCGAGCCGTCACCCGAGACCCCGCTGACCGCGCTGGGGGCGGTCGGCACCGTGGCCGGGGTGACCGGCGGGAGGGAAATTGGCGTCAGAGGGGTGAGCGCCGGAGGGATGAACGCCGGAGGGGGCGGCGTGGTCACGGCTGGATTTATGTTGGATGGTGTCGCAGGGGGGAGAGATGGACCGTCCACTTGGGGGCTGACCGGAGAAGCAGGTGTGGGCGTTGTCGGCAGGGTGACAGATGGTTTGCCCTGAGGGGGCGCATATTGCTGGACGACCGACGTCGCTGCTGTGTGAGATTGGGAGGGAAGGTGATGCATACCGGCCGCCGCCGCAACGCTGATCCCAGATATGGCGGCCGTCGCCAAGACAGCCTGCCCTGCTGTGCCGGCGAGTTGCCCAAGTTGGGGGACGCTATTAACGAGCGGAATCTCGCCGAGAAGTGACAAGGCGCCCCCGAGCAGACGAGCGCGTCGTCCCACAGACACATCCAAGAAGGCACGGACGACAGCTGGGTCGAATTGAGTTCCTGCACACGCCACGAGTTCTCTGCGAGCGACCTCGGGAGTCATCGCCGTCTTGTAAGAACGGACCGAGGTCATGGTCTCATAGGAGTCCGCCACGGCCACGATCCGACCACCAAGTGAGATATCCTCGCCCCCTATACCATAAGGGTATCCCCGGCCGTCGAATCTCTCGTGGTGCTGGGCGATGGTGTCTGCCCAGGTCCCCAACCAGACGGCGAGGGGTGCGGCAAGCCGGGCCCCTTCCAAAGGGTGGCCTTGCAACAATCGCCACTCAGCGTCGTCGGGCTTCCCGGGCTTGTTCAACACCGACGCCGGTACCGTGAGCTTGCCGATGTCGTGCAGAAGCGCCGACCACCGCAATCGATCGCGGTCGGCCTGGGGCAACTTCAACTCGTCTGCGATCAGGTCGGTAAAGGCGCGGACTCGCTCTGAGTGCCCTCGGGTCGTTCGGTCGTGCCTGTTCAAAGAAGCAGCCAATGCCAGGATCTGCTCGGCCGCGACCGTTGGCTCGTCGATTTCCGCTCCACGATCACGGCTCTCGGCGAGTTGGCGCTCCAGGGCTCGAGTGCTCCCGGCGCGTCGGGCGACCGCCATCCGGGTGGGCGCCTTATCAGGGAACACCAGCGTCATTCTCAGCAATGCGGCCAAAGGCAGGGCGCGGCGGGCGAGGCGGCTGCACATCACATAGACGATCCCGGGTACCGCGATCAGCAAGGCCCACCACGCCACCATGCCAATGCCCGCACGCGGCATCGAGACCAAATGAGCTACCTCGGTCGCCGCGCCGATGGCGAGCAGCACCGGTGTCACGAAGACGGCAATGCTTACGAGGGCCGAGAGCCCGAGGCGTGCGCCCCAGCGATCATCGTTCGCTGGTCGCCGCCAGCCCGCTCGCCGCCAAATCCGAGATGGCCCTTTCACCGCTCTACCGGGCCCTCCGAAGGGAGCAGTCCCGCCAACAACCATTCCAACTGACGCGTCCGTTGGCGCGACTCTCTAGTGGCGCGAAGGATTTGCTCGGGTACTGAGCCGTCAAGCGAATCCCCCGGTTAGCCACGACTAGGGACCGCTGACCGCATGGGAGTCAAGTCGGTGACCAGGTGCTGGGTCATCTCGAAATCCCGAGCGGGTCTCAATGCGTCGACCAAAAGCGTCTCATGTGACAACTCGACCAAGTCGGGTTGACCACGATGAAGCGTCATGATCCTCGCCCCCCGATGTCTTGCGTCTGCTATCCGCTCCAACAGCTCGGAGGTCCCGTCGAATGGATTGATGACCAACACCGTCTGGTTTCGCGACTCGGACATGAGAGCGTCGACCGATACGGCAAGATGCGATGGTGCTCCGGGCGGAATCCTCCAACGCAGCAATGTTGGTACCAGATCCAATCGCCCATACCGAGAGGCCTGCTCGCCGAGGTGCGCGGCGAAATGCCACGGCTCGAATTCCGGATCCCCAATTACAAACAGATGAGTCGAACGGTCATGACGCTCCCCTAAAGCGCCCGAAAACAGTTCAGCTTCTTTACCGAGGTGACCAAGCACCCTTGCCCAGCGCCGCGATGACGCCCCCGAGATATCCACAGAGATACGGTACGAATGCGTTCGCTATTTTCGCCTAACAGCGGCCCAACGCTTACCCAACGGCGGCGCGCATCCGGGGCTTTCGCTAACGATGCGAGGGACAGAAACTCGAGATTCTTAGCGGTTGGTCGTATATCTTGCGCGATTCCAGCATTAGCGGCGAAATGACCTAGGCGCGCCTTCTCCCTGTTTGGGCAGGTCTCGGTCACGAGGGCGTAGGGGAATGGATCGACCTGCGCGGCGCTACTTTGAGCAGGGCCCTCTAGGTCGCGATATGTGGAATCGGAGCCCTGCTTTCGTCGTCGGTGGGGGAGCCGTCCTAATCGCGCAGCTGGGTCTCGAAATTCAAGAGAACCCCCGCTCCGTAGGGCGAACCCCGACCGTGCGACGAGAAGCTCGCCCGGGGAGCCATAAGGCCGAGAGGACTTCCCCCCCACTATTTTCGTTGCCTAGCGAACGTCGTCCCTCGGTCTGCGCTCGTGGGCTAATCGGCTCAGATAACCTCGGCACGAGCAGATCGATTCGTGGGGAGGTCGCGTGTTGTCCGTCACATCGTCGGCCAAAGGTTGCATCGCGTGACCTCAGCGCCGCTTTCCGGTATCCGCGTCCTGGATGTGACGACCTATCTCGCCGGACCGCTCGCGACACGCGTGCTGGCCGATCTCGGGGCCACCGTGCTGAAGGTGGAGCCGCCGGCTGGCGACGTCACCCGGGCTGGTTGGCGCCGCGGGGACGATGCCGGCGGAGCGAGCTTCTACTGGCGCGCATTGCACGGTGGCCGGCGATCAGTGGCGATCGACCTTGCGACCGAAGATGGCCGTGACCAGCTGCTCAACCTGGCCGGATCGGCTGATGTGGTCGTGGACAACCTCCGGCCAGGGGTCACGGCACGGTTCGGGGTCGACGGGCCGAGCCTGCGTGCACGCTTTCCGCAGCTGATCACCTGTGCCATCACCGGCTTCCACCCAGCTGACGAGCTGGCCGGCATTTCCGCGACCGACGGTCCGGTGCAGGCCTGGGCCGGCTCGGTCGACTTGATGCAGCGCTGGTGTGGCGTGGAACTCCCGATGCCGGTACAGGCCGGCGACATCGCAGGGGGTTCCGCGGCTGCTCAGGGCGTGCTCGCGGCGCTGTTCGACCGGACACGTACGGGCGTCGGGCGCCACGTGCAGGTCAGCCTGGCTGGCGCGCTGACCCAGTGGCTCGCCGTGACCGACCGTCAGATGACACTCACCCCGCCTGCGACGCTGGTGCTCACGGGCGGCGACGGGGTCCGCTTCCTGGTGCAGACCCCGCTCAGGTTTGCCTCAGTCCTGCTGCAGGTGTTGGGCCTGCCGTTCGACTTGCCGAGGGAGCAGGTCGCGGACGCGTGCGCGAAGGTGGCGGCGACCGATACGGGTCGAGCCTGGTTGGACAAACTGTGGGCGGCGGGGATCCCGGCCGCCCCGGTGCGCCAGCTCGGCGTACCCGATGAAGCCCCACCACAGCCGCCGTGGGCCTTCGACGGAGAGCGGGCGCCGCGCCCCGGACCTCCACCTGAGCTGGATGCGGATCGGGAGAGGCTGTGGGACTGAAAGTGAACCTGGGATGGCGGC
Source organism: Acidimicrobiales bacterium (assembly GCA_049513455.1). Taxonomy (GTDB): domain Bacteria; phylum Actinomycetota; class Acidimicrobiia; order Acidimicrobiales; family RAAP-2; genus Bog-473. The sequence goes on along the minus strand of JBEKWB010000151.1, from coordinate 4,496 downwards.
ATCCGAGATGAAGGCCTGGCGCGTCGAGGCGCACGGTCATCCTCGCGAGGTGATGCACCTGCGCGACGTGCCTGTGCCCGAGCCGGGCCCCGGTCAGGTGGCGATCAAGGTCTCGGCGGTCGCGCTGAACCTGCCCGACACCCGGTTGTGCTTCGGCACGTACGCGATGAAACCGCAACTGCCGTTCACGCCCGGCTTCGACGTAGCCGGGCGGATCATCGCGGTCGGCGTCGGCGTCGATCCGACACTCGTCGGGACGCCGGCGATCGGGGTGGCAGGTCCGCCAGACGGTGCGCTGGCCGAGGTCGCGCTGGTGCGAGCTGGCGGGCTGTACGAGCTTCCTGACGACATCCCGACCGGTGACGCCGTGGCGTTGCTCATCCCGTTCACCACCGGGCAGCTTGCTCTGCACCGGCGCGGTCGGTTGCGGCCGGGCGAGACGCTGCTCGTGCATGCTGGCGCAGGTGGTGTCGGGTCGGCCGCAATCCAACTGGGCGTCCTGGCTGGGGCTCGCGTCCTCGCGACCGCCGGCGGTCCGGAGAAGGTCGCTCTCTGCGGTGAACTCGGTGCCGAACAGGCATACGACTACCGGGCGCTCGACAGCAAGCAGCTAATCACCGCCGTACGGGAAGCCACCGGCGGGCGTGGCGCCGACGTCATCTACGACTCGGTCGGCGGCGATGTCTTCCACGCCTCCCGCAAAATGATCGCGAGCGAGGGGCGGCTGCTGGTGGTGGGCTTCGCCAGCGGCGACGTCGCACAAGCGCCCACAAACCAGACGCTCATGGCCAACTACGACATCGTCGGCGTCTACTTCGGGGCATACAGCGGACCGTCGTCGGACGCCTGGCGCCGCGACATCTGGGCACAGATCCTCGATCACTACCGCGCCGGGCGGCTGCGTCCGTTGCGTGATCGGACGATGACCGCTCTGGACGACGACGTGGCCGGTGCCGTCGCCGACCTGGGCGAGAGGCGTACGACCGGCCGGGTGGTGCTGGAACTTGAGCGCTCCAACAGATGGGACCGACGGGCGGTGCCGAGGTCGTGACCCCGGCACCCGCCTCCATCCACACCGGAGTCGCGACAGAACAGAGTGCCCTGGCAGTGGTTGGTTGTGGTCGAGTGGGCTACGGCGTCACCATGGAAATTGGAGCAGCCCGCGAGAGTGTCAGTACGGCGAATTCGATATTTCGTTTCACTCAAGCGGCTTCGCGCTAAGGCTGACGGCTTCCCTCCACACCGCCATTTGGCGGTCTCGTCGGTGTCCTCCTTGGATCGGATGACGTCCCGCGGTGATCGAGTATTTGCACCCTACAGGAGACCGGCTCAGCGTGTGCCATAGGACGCCCCGACCTGGGCTTCACGCTGGCGCGTCGTTGAATGCACGGGATCGGTGTCAAACCGAGGCACGAGGTGCTTGCCAAATAACTCATAGGACTCACGGAGCACATCGAAGTCGTAATCGCAGACGGTCGATGAAAACGTCAGCTGATCGGCTCCCACGTCGATGAACCGCTGGATCGTGCGCGAGATCTCGTCGGGATCGCCGACACAGCTGGCGGCGGCGTTGGTTCCTGCCAGCAGCTCTGCTTCGGTCGGTTCAGGCGGCAGGTCGGGCCAGACCGGCATGCCGGGTGGGCGAGGGAAAGAGTCGAGGTACTTGAAGACCAGAGCCGTGTGGTAGTTGGACTTGTTGGCCGCAAAAATTCGTCGCGCTCGGTCACCGTCGTCGAGACAGAGCATGTCGCCTGTCACCATGATGTTGTTGTTGATGTAGTCGCCGACTGGCTCGGCCTTCTCGATGTTCTTTTTGTAAATCTCAATGAGGGGAGCCAACGTATCGGGCGTCCCCAGCGTGAAGCACAAGACACCGATACCGAGACGGGCCGCCTTTTCGAACGTACCCGGCGAGCCTGCGGCAACCCAGATTGGCGGATGGGGATCTGTGTACGGTTTCGGGAGTACCCGCCGGGGTGGCATGGAGAAGCTGTCGCCCTCGTAGGAGTATTGCTCCTCGCGCCACATACGAACGATCTGCGGGAGCGACTCGTCCCACAATTCACGGGTCCGTTCCATGGAGGGAATGCCGAATCCGTAAACCTCGGTCGACGAGGATCCGCGACCAGTACCGAACTCGAAGCGTCCTTCACTCAAATGGTCGAGCATGGCGACGCGCTCGGCGCATCGGGCGGGATGGTTGACGTCGCGGGTGATGTTCATGATCGCCGAGCCGACGTGAATTCGGCTGGTACGGGCGATCGCATACGCCATAAAGCTCTCCGAAGCCGACAGATGCGAGTACTCGTCGAGGAAGTGGTGTTCGGCCGACCACGAGTACTTGAAACCGGCTCGGTCGGCGATCTCTATGTATTCCAGCTCGTTCTTCAGCGTTTCGTGTTCGGTGCGCACCCGCCCATCCCGCCAATGCTTCGGGTGATACATATTCGTGAAGATCCCGAATTCCATCTGTCCCTCCCCTGCCCCTGTCGGGCCACCCCACTGACAACTCCATACGGAATGGTAGCCGCACGAGAGTTGGACCACTCTGCCTTCTGGCCGACGAGATGACCGGCTAATTCACCTTGTGGGCGAGGAAGCACAGTCCTCTGTCGCTTAAGCGACGCTCTGAGGCGGCATTTGCTTGTTCCCCTCCCTCAGCTTTCCGTGGCCCACGCAACGCGCTACGAGATGCGCTTCCCGGTGATCTCGCTCACGTAGTGACGCGTCTTCCAGTTCACTGCTCCATTACACGCATACGGTGCAATCTGTCTGTAGCGGGTGCCCACCACTCTCAAGAAGGACTCGCATCCGGTGGGGATACGCTCGGCGGCCGGGAAGTGTTCGGTGCCGATGCCCCCGGGGATCGGGTCCGTGTAGGTGAAGCCATCATTGACCGTCTGCTGCAGCGCCGCGCCGGTCACTTTGCTCGGGTCACCACCGACAGCCTTGAGGGTAGCCCGGAGCATCTGCTCAAATACGATGGCCGACCAGTAGCCTTGGGACACGCCCGAGGTGAGATCGGGCGGTTGGTCCACCGAGACGAGGTCCTTCCTGGCCTGTCGGACGGCTGGGGTGTTGTTCTCGTCGGCAGGGAACTCGTCGACGACGTAGACACCATCGAGCGCGGCAGCCTCACTGGGTTGACCGGCGAGTTGTCCCGGGAGGTACGTCACACCGTTGACAATGGCACCTTTGTACCCCGCTGCCTTGAGGGCGGCGGCCAGGCCGACCGAGTCGGCTACGTCGAGCACCTCGAAGACGACGTTGGGGCGTGCTGCGATGATGGCCTGGGCGTAGGGGGCGTAATTGGTGGTGCCGATCTCCGCAATGGGAGACCCTTCATAGACGACATTCGCGCCGGCGGTCTTGAGACCGCCCGCCGCGTCATCGAGGGCGGCGACGCCGGGAGCGACGTTCTCCGCGATGAGGGCCATCCGCAACTGGCGAAAACTCTTGACTCCGACCATGTCTTCGAACACCTGCTCGCCGCCTGCGCCCGAGACGACGGGGTTGCTTTGGCTGCCATCGATAGGAAGGCCCCACCTGGGCTGAGTGAGATATGCCGGGTTGCTCGCCCACCCGATGAAGGGAACCTTGTTTGCGGAGAGGAACGTGCTGGTGGCTCCGCTGGCTACCGCGCTGACGAAGGGCACGACGGCCATGACGTGCTCATTTTCCACCAGCTCTTGGGCATTGGTCAGGTTCGTCTGCGCGCTGTACTCGTCGTCGAGAAAGCCGGTGAACTTGATCTTGCGACCGTCAAGACCACCTGCCTTGTTGAACCGGTAGATCCCGGCCTCAAAGCCCCCGGCGACTCCGGGCGAGAGCGAGTCACCGTCGCCTCCGACCACGATAGGCGTCGGGCTGGTACTGCGCATTGCTGCGACCGCGGTTTGCCCCCACGAGGCCATCAGGCCTGAGGCGAGCAGAATCACCGACACAAGAGCTACCACGAGAATTCGAGGCACGTAATCCCCCCCCTCCCCCCACTAAACGAGCCGGATGCTGACGTTACTTGTCCGCGGTCGAGAGCATGCGCGCAGATCCGTCACGCCCGATCGTGCCGGGCCACGAGATCGCCGGCGTCATCAATGCCGTGGGCGCCTAAGTGACTGCCTGGGAAGTTCTACCCAGCTCAGGAGCCGAATTTTTGGAGCGGAAGACGGGATTCGAACCCGCGACCCTCACCTTGGCAAGGTGGCGGATTACGTCCACAACGTTCTCGCCAGTCTCCTGGCCTCAAGTTCCGTCCACCCGGTTTCCACCCAGTCCACTGAATTCGCCCGTGTTGTAGAGCGGTCTACTACGACCCAGCGACGAGTTGTCGATGGGGTCTAACGACGTCCACATCGGCTACCGGGCCGCTACCGGCTAGCCGGACCAGGCAGGATTCTGGCTGTCCAGCTGGTCAGAATCGTGCGCGACGCCCATGCTCAGGTGTCTGCGGGCGTCAACCCGAAGCTCGACCAAGCTCAGCTAATCACCGCTGATTT
>JBEKWB010000150.1:0-8341 GCA_049513455.1 Acidimicrobiales bacterium | reverse complement strand
CGGCCATTGCCCGCCGTCAGGCGGTCGGCACCGTGGTGGTGCACTGCAACAGGGGCGGCCAGTTTTGCTCCCGGGCATTCCAGGCCCTCCTCAAACGGCCGTCGGGCTCCGCGGTTCGATGGGCCGGGTGGCCTCAGAGGGCGACAACGCGGTCATGGAGTCCTTCTACTCGCTGCTCCAGAAGAAAGTCTTCAGCCAGCGAGGCGAATTGGCCGCGTGAAAGTGTCACAACCGATGTCAACCGAACTCTGGGCAGACCCGCCAAGAGTGGCCGCTGACCTGGGGCGCGGAGGTCGTCGGTTCAAATCAGGGCCTGCTTGGATCAGAACCTCGCGAAGATGCATGAGAGTGCAGGAGGAATGAGGAGAAGTGGGAGCCAATGGTGACTGACGGTGCCGGCGATCGTGGGTTCGACTACGAGACGATCGCCAGCGGGTACTACGATGCCGTTTATCGGCGCAATCGGGGCATCCAGAGCAAGTGGCACCACCTGAAATTCAGGCGTGTCGTCGAGGAGATGGAGGGCTACCAGCGGCACCTTGATGTGGGCTGCGGGCCGGGGACGCTGATAGGATTGCTCGACGACCGCTTCCTCTCGACGGGGATCGACATCTCGACGACCGAGATCGACTACGCGCGCTGCGTGTACGAAAGCGAGTCGAAGCACTTCTTCGCCGTCTCTGCGCGCGCGCTGCCGTACGCTTGCCGCGACTACGACGTGGCGACCCTCGTCGAGGTAGTCGAGCACCTGGCGCCCGCCGAACTGGACGACATACTCCAGGCGACGATCAAGCGGCTGCGTCCGGGCGGGAAGCTCGTCGTGACGACTCCGAACTTCCGCAGCGCGTGGCCGCTCGTGCAGAGGCTCATCAGCCGCTTCGGCCCGGTGGATTACGACCCCCAACACATCAACCACTTCACGCCGCGCCGGCTGCAGGACCTGCTCCAGGACCTCGGGCTCAAGGACGTGCGTGTCCATCGGTATCTCGCACTGGCCCCGTTCGCGGCAGCGCTCAGTTGGCGGCTGGCGGACATACTTGCCCGTGTTGAGCGGGGCCCGATCGAGCGGGTGGCGGGGCTCCTGCTCCTGGTCACAGCCAGCAAGCCCGCGGATGAGTAGCAACGCCGCGTCCCAGCCGCGGACACGACGGCGGCGATCCGGGCCGAGAAGGCCGGGTCGCGATGCTGGTGGTGACTTCCCTCGCCCAGGCGGCGGGATCCCCACCCGAAGGGGACGGTCACCGGACCGGGCACGGGTAGGTAGACGGCAAAGAAGTCACGGTCGTCGGGGACGAGGTAGCGGTCGGGCGACTGATTCGGGTTGGGCCCCACCATCGTCGGGTTGAGACCGGGGGGGTTGTAGGTGTTGAGCGTGTGCCATTCAGGGTTGATATCGAACTCCATCGCCCGCACTGCACCGACGTGCTGGAGGATCTGCGCGATGCTGATCACTGTCTGATAGTCAGCGACGACGAAGATGAGGTTGCCCCGAGCGTCGATGCCAACGCCGGTGCGCCAGACGCGGGTGACGCCGCCGAGCGTGTATCCCCACTGGGGGCTGTCCGGGTTGGCGTCCAACGTGGGATTCAGCTGGCTGTTCCAGACGATCGGAGCCAGGCTCTGACGGGCCCACGCGATGCCCGGCCCCGGGCTCGGGCCGCCGACCGTCCGTATAGCCAATGAGCGTCGCGTTGCCGTCCTTCAGCGGCTCGATGAGCGGGCTACGAAGATGCGTGATGGTCGTGAACCCCGCACCATTAGAACGAAGAAGACCTCGATTGATTCATCACTGCGCCGCGGCGCGGCTGACAGGATTCGCCGAGGTGACGAGAGCCTGCCCCCTAGAGAACATGCTCCAGTACGGTGTGGCGTCGAGGATGATGTCGTCCGAGAGGCGGCATTGGCTCATCGACTTAGTGTCTTTAAGTGTCTTTGTCGTGCGGGAAAGGGAGGGTATGTGAGGTCAAGTGAGGGAAGCAAAAGGTTTCTACCAGGAAGTTCTTGTGAGAGACCCTGTCAGAGCGTCGAGATCCATACATTCGCAATGTAGAGGCCGTGGGTTCGAATCCCATCACCTCCACCAAAGAAAGTCCAGGTCAGAGGCTTGAAGGTGGGATCCCCAAGGTCACGTTCTTGTCGACGTGACCTTACTGACCTAGGACGGCACCATGGCCAAGATCGACCGCAAGAATGTCTCGTCCAGCGCTCCGGGTCCTGCGGTTTCGGACCGCTCAGCCGCCGGCCACCGCTTGCTCGCGCACACGGCGGACTCCATCATCGAAGCGTGGGGTCCCGATCGGGTGTCGTGTCTGGTCCAGGCGCTGTTGGGGCTCGTCGAGTCCTTCGCCGAGGTGCCCGACGTGCCGGCCACCCGACTCGTGCCCTTCGCCGTTGCTCCAGAGGGGCCGGAGGACACCCTGATCTCGCTCCTCGAGGATGTGATCTACGTGCTCGATGTCTTCTCGGTGGTACCGGTGCGGTTCCACCTCGCTGAGACCGAGGGTGGCGGGATCGCCGGAGACATGGAGGTGGTCCCGGCCGACGAGGTCGAAGTCGTCGGACCGGTGCCCAAGGCTGTCTCGTACCACGAGCTGTCGATGGCGCCCGTCGAAGGTGGTTGGCGGTGCCGGGTGCTGATCGACGTATGACGAGCGCGCGATCGCGGTCGATGCCAGGACGAGTCCAGCTCTCTCGTGAGCCAGAGGCGACCGACCGATGGCGCATCGACCCGGTCGGTGCGATGTCGGTCCCGGGGATCGTCTTCGCGTCAAAGGAGTTGCTCTCACGGGTCGAGGACCAGGCATTGCAGCAAGTGGTCAATGTGGCCACGTTGCCCGGCATCGTTGAGGCCTCCTACGCAATGCCCGACATCCACTGGGGCTATGGGTTCCCGATCGGAGGCGTGGCCGCGACCGACGTGGAGAGAGGCGGAGTGATCTCGCCGGGTGGTGTGGGGTTCGACATCTCGTGTGGGGTACGGCTGCTCGTCTCACCGATCTTGCTGGACGAGCTGGCACCGAGGCTCGAGGGACTGATGGACGCCCTCGACGTCTGCATACCGCGTGGGCTGGGCGGTGGTGGCGTGTGGCAGTGCGACGAGCACGACCTCGAGGCCGTGCTGCGAGAAGGCGCTCGGGCGGCGGTGCGGGCGGGACTCGGCACCGATGCCGATCTCGCTCGTTGCGAGGACGGCGGCAGCCTCGCCGGTGCCGACCCCACCCAGGTGAGTGAGCGGGCCCTGGAGCGGGGGCTGCACCAGGTGGGGAGCCTCGGGTCGGGCAACCACTTCCTCGAGGTCCAGGTGGTCGACGAGATCTACGACGCAGAGACCGCCGAGGTGTTCGGACTGGCCCCCTCGCAGGTTTGCGTCATGATCCACTGCGGCTCGCGAGGCCTCGGGCACCAGATCTGCTCGGACCACGTGCGCACGATGCTTGGGGCGATGCCTCGGTACGGCATCAGTGTGCCCGATCGGCAGCTCGCCTGCGCTCCCGTGCACTCGGCGGAGGGCCAGGCGTACTTGGGGGCCATGGCGGCCGCCGCCAACTACGGACGGGCGAACCGCCAGGCGCTGTCAATCGCCGCGCGCCGGGCATTCGAGGCGGTGGTGGGGACCGGGGATCTCGTCTTGCTCTATGACGTCTCGCACAACCTCGCCAAGCTCGAGCACCATGAGGTCGGCGGCGTCCGGCGGCTTCTCTGCGTGCATCGCAAGGGCGCCACGCGTGCGCTTCCGCCCGGGCACCCCGATCTGCCTGAAGACCTGCGCGCAGTGGGCCAGCCGGTGCTGGTGCCGGGCTCGATGGGCACTGCGTCGCACGTGCTGGTGGGGGTGGATCCCGGCGGTGCGTTCACCTCGGCCTGTCATGGGGCGGGGCGAACGATGAGCCGCCATGCTGTGGCCCGCCAGGTGCAAGGGAGCGAGCTCCGGCGCCAGCTCCAGTCGAGGGGTATCGCAGTGCGGGCCAGATCGGCTCGAGGCCTGGCCGAGGAGGCGCCGGTGGCCTACAAGGACGTGGACGAGGTTGTGGCCACGTGTGAACGCGCCGGGCTTGCCCGGCGCGTCGCTCGGCTGCGGCCCCTCGGTGTGGTGAAGGGCTAGCGATGGGCGTGGGTCCGCATTGTCCCCGAAACCCCCTCGAGGGGACCCCCGGTGTCGCCGTGCATTGTGGCCGGCACCGCGAATCCCGCCCTGGCTGAGGCCGTGGCGGCGCGCGTCGGTAGTGTGGCCTTGCAGGCCGGACTCGAGCGATTCCCGGATGGCGAGCTCTGCCCCGTCGTTGGTCCCATGCGGGGCGACGACGTCTGCGTCTTCCAGCCGACCGCGCCGCCCGTGAATGAACGAGTATCGGGAGGACGGAGCCCTGGTTGTGCGGGCCGAGGTGCCTGGCATCGACCCCGACAAGGACGTCGAGGTGACCGCCTCCGAGGGCGTCCTCCACCTCGCCGTCGAGCGCCACGAGGAGGCGGAGCCCGAGGGACGGCGCTACCTCCGTCACGAGCTCGTGCACCGGCAGCGACTCGAGCGGGACCTGGCACTGCCCGAGGGTGCGCAGGGATCGGAGCTCAAAGCCACCTACGACAACGGAGTGCTTGAGGTCCGCATGCCGCTGCCCGCCAAGGCCGACCCCGAGGTGACGCGGATCCCGGTCACCAAACGCTGACCCGCCCTCGCCATAGCCGTCATCGGGATCGACCTCAGAACATCTCAGCCGCTGCCGTGTTGCGCGGCGGAAGGCCGGTCGCCATCCCGAGCGCCGAGGGTGTGAGCCTCGGGGCCAAAGCTTTCCCGAGCTACGTGGCGGTCACGGCCGACGGCCAGGTGCTCGTGGGAGAGCCGGCACGACACCAGGCCGCCGCCAACCCCGAAGGGACCGCCACCGCCTTCAAGCGCACGATGGGCCAGCGCCTCGAGATCCGCCTGCGCGAACGGGGCTTCACCCCCGAGCAGCTCTCGGCGTTCCTGCTCCAGAAGATCAAGCGCGATGCCGAGGCGTTCCTCGGCGAGCCGGTCGAGCGGGCGGTGGTCACACCGTAGGCTCGGTCCGGATGTCTCTGCATATCGAAGTCCGGTGCATCGCCGGGTTGAACGACCTCCTGCCAAAGGAAAGTCGTGGCCGGCCCATCGCGGCCGAGGTGGCCGCGGGCACGACTGTCAAGGATCTGGCCGAGTCGCTCGGTGTGCCGCACACCGAGATCGCCGTGATCGTGGTGAATGGCGAATCGGTGGACTTCGCGTACCAACTGCATGACGGCGACCGGGTGAGCGTCTATCCGGTGTCCGAGGCCTTGGCCGTGTCGCCGCTGGTGCGACTAGATCCGCCCCCGCTTCGAGAGCCTCGGTTCGTCCTGGACGTCCATCTCGGACGGCTGGCCCGAACCTTGCGGCTCCTCGGGTTCGACTGCGTCTGGCGAAACGACATCACGGACGAGGAACTGGCGGCAATCTCGGTAGAGGAGCAACGGACCCTCCTCACCAGGGATCGGGGTCTCTTGAAGCGTGCCAAGGTCGCTCACGGCTATCTCGTACGGGAGTCCGACCGTCGTCGCCAGATCATCGAGGTCCTGCGGCGGTTCGACCTCTTTCGGGCGATCTCGCCCTTTGGCCGGTGCCTCGAGTGCAATGGTGTCCTCGAACCGGTGGCGAAGGAGGACGTAGAACACCGCCTGCCGGCTCGTACGAGGCGAGACTTCGACGACTTCCGCAAGTGCCCGCGATGCGACCGGATCTACTGGAAGGGCTCTCACTACGACCGGCTTGCCGCTCTGGTGGAGGACGTCCGCCGTGCTGGCACGGCAGCGTAGCCGTGCGGCCCGGAACGAGCCAGGCACGAACACCACGGGCCCGAGCAGCTCTTGACGCGGTGGCACGTGGGTGGTCGGTCGTCCCGATGCACACCGCTACGGCGGGGCGCTGCTCGTGCGGCGATCCTGCGTGTCCGGCACCAGGCAAGCACACCCACGGCCCCTGGAAGAAGCGCATGCTTGTCGCCGCTGGAATCGACCAGATCCAGCGATGGTGGCGACGGTGGCCCGACGCCAATGTGGGTATCGTCACCGGAGCAGTCTCCGGGCTGGTAGTGCTCGATGTCGATCCTCGCAAGGGTGGGGGAGACCTGCTCGCCGCTCTGGAGGACGTCCACGGAGCCCTGCCACGCACCGTCGAATCGCTGACGGGGGGAGGCGGTCAGCACTTCTACTTTCGCCATCCCGGTGCGAGTGTCCCATCTCGTTCGATTGCTTCCGGACTCGACATCAAGGGCGATGGCGGGCTCGTGGTCAGCCCGCCAAGTGGACACGTCTCCGGTCGCGTCTATGTCTGGGAGTCGGGGTGCGCACCCAGCGACGTTCCTCTGGCCGATCTGCCCGGGTGGCTCCAGGCCATGGCCCAGGATCCGTCCCCCGCCACCGCGGCAGCCAGCACAAGACCACATAAGGTGCTAGCGCGCACGAAGGGTGAGCAAGCTGAGTTCGCGGCATTGTGGGCGCTGGTCGGCGTTGAGCTTCGTGCCGGCGACCACAACTACCTGTGCCCCTTCCATGCCGACCACCACCCCTCGCTCCATATCGACGCCGAGGGCTGCCGCTTCTACTGCTTCGGGTGCGGGCGCGGCGGCGGGAGCGGGCGCCTCCGCCGGCTCGCCAATCCGACCGAAACCGACACACGACGAAGCCGCGAATCCTCCTGCTCTACAGCCGACGACCACGGTCACCCTTTCGGGCACCACCGAGGTCCGCGTCGTGGGTGATGCCGCCTACCAGGACATTCTTCTTGAGCTCACCGGCGGTCGCCGTCACTATGGAGGCGTGCGGATGGATACGGTTGTCCGGCTCGTCCCCGAGCCGGGCAACCCCGGCGATCCCGAAGCCATCGCCGTGACGATCGACGAACGGACCGTCGGGTATCTCTCGCGTCCTGACGCGGCTGGCCATCGCCAGGCGATTGCTACCGCGATCGAACGCTTGGGCGAGGCGAGTTGCCGTGCCAGGATCGTCGGCGGATGGGAGCGCGAGCATGGTGACGTCGGGTTCTTCGGGTACGACTCCGCCTCGGCGACCCACCGCTGTGAGGGTAGCCACAACATGGCACTGTTGCATTGAGCGCGACCGTGACCAGATGCAGGGGGATTCAAGCCGAGACCGTTAGTGGACGAGGCTGTAGCGGTTAACCATCACCGCCTCATCCGACCCAACCAGCCGCCCAGGTCCGAATCAACTGGCTGGTGGTCTCCGACAGCGGCGTGTTTAGCTATGGGGATGCCAAGTTCTACGGCTCGACTTGGTGGCCTAGGACTTCGGGATCTTCGACTACGGCCGCGCCCCGTTCGACGACTCGACAGGGAGCATCGTCCTCAACGAGCCGGTTGTGGGCACGGCCTTCTAACGCGAAACACCGGAAGGATCGGACGGCCTGCCTTCCGCAGGACCGGGGCTAGTGCGGCATGACCGGCTTTCGAGGCCATGATATGCGTGACGGCACGTTGACGCTGGCGCTGGCCGGCGACACGATGCTGGGCCGCGGCGTGGCGGAGCAGTTGGCGCATGTCCCGCCCCCGCAATTGTTCGCTGACGAGGTCGTCGCGATAGCCCATGAGGCCGACCTGTTCCTCCTCAACCTGGAGTGCGCCATCTCCGAGCGCGGTGAGCGGTGGCCCAACCCCCGCAAGCCGTTCTTCTTCCGAGCTCCTCTCATCGCGATAGAAGCGCTCACCCACCTCGGAGTGGACTGCGTCTCGCTCGCCAACAATCACGCCCTGGACTTCGGTGCCACGGCCCTGCTCGATACCATCGGCCACCTGAGCGACGCCGGAATCGCCTGCGTAGGTGCGGGAGCCACAGAAACTGCGGCCCACGCTCCGGCGATCCTTGAGAAGGGGGGCGTCCGCGTCGGTCTGATCGGTGTCACGGACCACCCGAGCGAGTACGCAGCTGGCAACGAGAACCCCGGGGTTGCCTATGTCGACCTCCGCCGGTCGGTCCCCTCCTGGCTCAAGGAAACCGTCCGCGACCTCCGTACTGACGTCGTCGTGGTGTCCCCACACTGGGGGCCGAACATGGTCGCCGAACCCGTACCTCACGTGCGTCGCGCGGCCGCCGAGCTCCGAGGTTCGGGCGCTACCCTGATTGCGGGGCACTCCGCCCACATCTTTCACGGCGTCACCGATGGGGTGCTCTACGACCTCGGAGATTTCATCGACGACTACGCCACCAACCGTCACCTGCGCAACGACTTGGGTCTCCTCTTCCTCGTGACTTTCAGGGACTGTCGGCCGATCCGGGTCGAGGCCGTCCCGCTCGCCTTGGACTACTGCTTCACACGCCTCGCAAACCGCGACGAGAC
>JBEKWB010000149.1:0-8824 GCA_049513455.1 Acidimicrobiales bacterium | reverse complement strand
GCATGCGCTTGCGGCGCTTCTTGATCAGCGATCCCATGTCGTGTGTGGTTCGGCTCCCGCCTCGTCGCTACAGACTGGGTTCGCCAGCCTGCCGAGTCAGGGTCTCTGAGCTCGGTCTCTTCTTGTGTTTCGTGCGGCAGGATAGCGGCAGGGAGCACCTTGATGCCAAGCTGGATATGACCGGGGTGATGCCCTTCAAACCCTTGGCGGGTAGTTCAATCGGCAGAACGTCGGCCTTTGGAGCCGGATGTTGGAGGTTCGAGCCCTCCCCCGCCAGCGAGACCGTGACCAGCGAAAACGTGGAGCAAGGGCGTGATTTCGTCCGCGCGTTGAATAGCCCTTGAATAGCGGATTTCCGAGAGGCCCTTAGCGCGTGATCGGTGTCACCGCTGCGCGCTCATCCTCGACTGACTCAGCTGCCTGCATAAGCGCCCCCAGCCGGTCTGAGATCGCCCGGTCCCGCTCATCCGTGGCGTGCTGGTACCTCATGGCCATGTTGGGCGTCGTGTGGCCTAGCCGAGCCATCAACTCGGCCACCGTGGCGCCTGCGTGAGCTGCCCAGGTGGCTCCCGAGCCGCGGAGGTCATGGAAGTGCAGTCCCTTGATCCCAGTCTTTGCAGTGGCCGCGATCCAATGGTTGCGGAACTTCGTCCGCCGCAGAGGGTGCCCCTCTGGGCTGGTGAACACAAGCGCGTCCGCCTCCGGACCGACGTGCGCCGAGAGGTGCGCCTCGAGGACCGGGACCAGCTCGACGGGGATGGCGACAGAGCGGCGCCCGGCCTCAGTCTTGGGCGGCCCGAACACGGTCTTGCCACTCGACAACTCGACAGCGTTCTCCTCGACCCGGATCGTGCGGTGGAGGACATTCACCCGAGAGCGACGCAGCCCTGCCAGCTCTCCGAAGCGAAGCGAGCAGAAGGCCCCTAGAAGGACCAGCGCTCGATATGGCGCGTCGATCGCATCTGCAATTTTGAGCACGTCGTCAGGCATCGCAACCGGACGCTCGGGCGCCTGCTCACGTCCGGCCCCCTTCACGCGGCAGGGGTTCGAGCGCAAGAGTCCGTCATCGACGGCCGTGTTGAGGATGGCCCTTGCCAGGCGGTACGCACTACCAGGCTGCGTCGAGCGTGGGTGGCTCGCGCGGCATGAGGTGAACCACGTTCGCCAGTCCTCGGGTGTCATCTTGCTAAGAGGCACCGCGCCGAAGGCCGGTTCGAGCCAGATCCGCCACAGTCGCTCATATCGCTCGGCACTCGAGGGTCGAAGATCCGGTCGACTCGCGAGCCACCGCTTGCCGTAGGCCCCGAACATCTCTTTGCTCGGCTCCGGCGGCCGCCAGTCGCCGCGGGTGATGTCAGTCGACACGGTGGAGAGCCACGCGTCGGCGTCCGCCACGGTCTCGAACGTGGTCGGTCCGCCGCGCCGCTTGCCATCAGGGGCCAGGTATGACGCCCGGTAGCGGCCAGATCGAAGCTGCCACACGTTGCCGAAGGTCCGTCGACCCTTGCGCCTACGGGTATGCGTTTGTTTCGTGTTGGTTGTCATCTCAATCCTCCCGATGCTCTGGCGCCCTGGCGGTGCCCCGCTCTGTTTGAGGTAGCAAGTCCAAGTCCGGTTGCCGACAGCGGGCGATCCACTTGCCCGCCGTCGCCTTGCTCACGCCGTGCTCCTGGGCGACGGTGAGCGTTGGGGGCCGACCGTCTCGGAGAGCCGTGGCGTAGGTCTTTGCGACGCCCTCGAAGTGTGCTCGGTCGTAGACAGGAGGACGTCCCGGGCGCCGTGGTTGGCCGTTCTCGAGGGCTCGCCTCGACTTCGCCATCGGGGCGGACTCCCATAGATCGGCAAGCGGCCCGCTCACGCCTTGCGCGACCCCGCTGCGGATCTCTGCGAGCCGGCGATTGAGCAGATCCCTCAGTGGCAGGCGCAGGTCGGTCGAACGGATCGCCGAGGACCCGTCCGGGTCGGTGCCGTCGATCTCGACGCGCACGACCTCGTAACGATCGCCGACGAGCTCGGTCCTCAGCCTGACCTTGTACGGCGCCGTCGAGGCTCCCGGGGGCCATTGCACTTCCCACTCGTCAACAAGGCTCCAGTCGTCACCCATACCCCCACCCTAACGATTTGGCATTGGTCTGGCAACAGATATTCAGATACCCGAAAGTCTGGCAGACATATTTCCGCGAACAGGGCCGCTGACCTGCTCAAACGTTACGGCTATCCCATGGCCAGGGATCGGCACTATCCGTTAGGCTGAACAACGTGGATGTAGTTGCCGACGTGGGCGCGTTGACCCGCGTGCGCCGACTGGCCCGCTCCGGGGCTGCCCGGGCGATTCGGGCCGCGGCGGGCCTGAGCCTCGAGGAAGTGGCCAGGCCCGTCGGGGTTGCAGGGTCGACGATCCTGCGGTGGGAGACGGGCACCCGGACGCCTCACGGCTCCGCGGCGATCAAGTATCTCGAGGCCCTCGACGAGATCGCGAGCCACTCGTGATCCCCGAGCTCCTCGACTACGACGAGGCCGCCGAACCGCTCCACTGTTCGCCTCGACTCGTCCGAAAACTCGTCGAGACAAGACAGCTCGACTCGGTGAAAGTGGGGCGGCTGGTTCGCATCGAGCCGGCTGCGATCCAACGCTACATCGAGCGGCATCGCCGGGAAGCCATCAGTGTGTGATGTCCGAATCCCGCCACGTCTCGTCGTCGATCGCCGTCCTCGTCGCCGGCTTCGACGCTGAGACGCTCCGACTCCTCGCCGCGGTGGCGGAGGAACGCGACCGACCACGCTTTCACGACGCGGCTCAGGCCGCCGAGGAGATCGCCGCCATGGTCGAGCGCGGCACCGTGCCGACAATCGGCTGGTGGCGGCGCCACACCGAACCACGGCCACGCCCGTCTGGCGATCCGACGACCTGGTCGCCGCATCCCTCGCCGCCGCAGGTCTACATGCGCGTGATCTACAGCATGATCGCCGCCGGCTTCGGCCGACATTTGGCCGCCGAGGCTGTGAGCAAGCTCGCGCTCGAGGACGGCATCGACCCGCGCATCGTGGAGGAGATCATCGCCTCGGCCTTCGAGGAGTTGGCGGCATGACAGCGAACGACGGCACCCCCACGGCCAAGGTGGGCAACGTGACCCGCGACCCTGAGCTGAGATTCGGGAAGTCGGGTATCGCCTTCACAACGTTCGGATTGGCGCACAAGCCGTATGTGGGGCGGGACGAGCCGGAGCCGGAGGTCGTGTTCTACGAGGTCGTGTGCTTCCACACTCTCGCCGAGCATGTCGCCGAGTCGATCCTGAAAGGCGACCGCGTCGTGGTTGTCGGCCGGGGCGAGCTCGAGCACTGGACGGGCAAGGACGGCGTCGAACGCTTAACGAAGAAGATCCTGGCGGACGGGTGCGGGCCTGATCTCCGGTTCACGGCCGCAGAGATCCAGCGGGCGCAGCGCCAGGAGCCCGCAGCGGTCACATCGAGTGGCGGCGGGTACGACGAGGAGCCGTTCTGATGGCCGCCGCCAAGACGGAGGAGATCAGCCCGGAGGCTTTCGGGCTCGCCCCAATCGACTGGCCCAGGTTTTGGACCGACGAGACACCCACCGAGGACTGGGTCCTCAAGCCCGTTATCCCCACTGGTCGCGCCGTGGCTATGTACGGTCCGGCCAAGGGCAGCAAGAGCCTCTTCACCCTCGCCAGTAGCGCAGCACTCGCCACAGGGCGGTCCGTTCTCGGGCAGCCCGAGCGGGAGCCGGTGCCTGTGGTCTACGTGGACATGGAGATGACGGCCGCCGATCTGCGGGAGCGTCTCGTTGATCTCGGCTACGGGCCTGATGACGACCTGAGCCTCTTCGCCTACTACCAGTTGCCAAACTTGCCGCCACTCGACACGGACTTCGGTGGCGAGCTCCTCACAGCCATCGCCGTGCAGCACGGTGCACTCCTCGTGATTGTCGACACGATGGCACGGGCTGTCAAAGGCGAGGAGAACCTTTCCGACACCTACCGCGACTTCTACCGGTACACAGGAGCCCGACTGAAGGCCGCCGGCATCGCCTTATGGCGTCTCGACCATGTCGGCAAGGACCCCAGTGCCGGCCAACGGGGATCATCGGGAAAGACCGATGACGTCGACGTCGTGTACAAGCTGGAGGCCCGAGACGCCCACAGCATCGTGCTCAAGCGCACGCACAGCCGGGTCCCGTGGGTGCCTGCCGAGGTCGTTCTCGTTCGCGAGGACGAACCGTGCCTGCGCTTCACCGTCGCGGAGAGCGACAGCTGGCCGGCCGGAACCCTCGAAACCGCCGCCCTCCTCGAGGAGCTCGAGGTACCTCTCGACGCCTCGTCGCAGACGGCGATGCTCACGCTTCAGAAGGCAGGCCAGGGTCACCGCCGTGCCATCGTGCAGGCCGCCCTTCGCTTCCGTCGGAGCCGGCCATGACGCTAAAAGCGGTACCCGGTACCGCTTTTTCGAGCGACTCCGGTACCGCTTGGGTACCGGTCTTATCCAACACCGAGAAGTCCCTGCGTACGGCATCAAAAGCGGTACCCGGTACCGCTGGGTACCGGTACCCCAGCACCCGGGTACCGGCTGGTACCCCTAAAGGGGGTACCGCCGTACCCGTGCCCGATTTTGGGTGGCTGGAGACGACACCGTGAGCAATGCCAGATCCTTCCGTCGCGTGCTCAATCAAGAGAAGACGGTGCATGTGCTGCCGTCGATCCCCGACGATGCCTCGCCCGCTCTCAAGGACGCGATCGCCATCCGGAACGCGGCTTCCACGACGGGGCGTTGCCAATGCGGTGCCGAGGTGGAGATCGTCGGCCGGGACGAGATCGGCGTCATCCACGCCCTGTTTGTCCACGAGGATGACTGCCCGGCTGCCGACGACAACCTCGACCGATTACTCGCCCAGGTGCCGGCGAACGATCCGCCAGTCGATGCCCAGCCCGAGGTCTCTGACGGTGGGGCGAACTCGTGAGCCGAGATCCCCTCGCCGCCGCCGGTCGCTCATGGTGCGAGGCGTGCCAGGAGTGGGGCCTTCCCCAGGATGCGATCTTCCTCGGCGAGGGGCTGATTCTGGCGACCTATGCCGGGTGCGATCACGTCGCGACCACGCGGCTTGTGGACACAACCGAGCTCCGGCCGGATGTGCGATGCACTGCCACCACGAAGGCGGGCCGCAGGTGCCATCTGGACGCTGGTCCCGGCGGTCTATGTCCCACGCACGCCGGCTCGCGCCGCGAGGCCAGTCGATGACGCACCGGGACCGCTACGGAGAGCCAATCGAAGAGCCCAAAGTCCCTGCCCTCCGGGATGCCGCGGCGGAGGCGAAGGCGCGGCAGGGCCGGGGCGAGGCCACGGAGGTCGTCGCCCACGAGTACGGCATCGGCAGGACGCGTGAGCGCGCACTGTTGGCGATCCGCTCACTCCGGAGGCAGCTCGACAGCGCCGGTGAAGCCCGCACGCCCTCGAATGACAAAACAGTTTCGACCCACTCCACGACCGGGGTGCCGTCGTGAACACGCGCCCGATGCCGGCGATGACACTCCTGCTGCACGCGTGCCGCGCTATCACCGTACCGACCGCCGCGGCCGTGGTGGGGGTGAGCACGTCGACGCTCTATCGCTGGTGTCGCGAGGGCGCGTTTCCTCCGGCGATGCGCGTCGGGAACAGGTGGCTCATCTCGTGGCCGTTGCTCTGTCGTCACCTGGCGGGTGAGAGCGCGACCGTCGAGGATTACAACCGGACGATCAAAGCGTTGCGCGCCAACGGCATTCCGACTCAGGCCGCCATCAGGGCTGTTGGCCGAGCTCGTGTTCAGTTCTCGCGCTTGCCGGCGGCCGAATGCTTGCCGGCGGGCGCGGCTACCACTTCACGCGCAGCTCGAATGCTGGGCGTTTCAACCGAAGGAGATAACGAACCGTGAGAACCCTCACACGCCGCCACTCAGAGGCAGAATCGGCACCCGAGACCGTGCGCCCCGATCCGCCACCGGGTTTCAAGCCGTTACCTGCTCACGTCCGCCTCGAGATCCTCGGCAGGATCGGGCGCTCGATGATGTACGAGACACCGTTCGCGCTCACGTCGCCCGACCTCGCTTTCACTTTCCGACCCGATGGTCGACTCGCGGTCTCCGACTTCGAGCACCCCATCGACAGGTCCAAGACGATCACGGTCACGGTGGCCGCTGGGTGGAAACTCCCGCGCCGTCAACCCGGCCCCCACGGCGAAGACCTCGACGAGGTCAGTTTCGTCGCCCTCGTGCCGGAGCCGTCGATCGCCGAACTCGAGGCGTGGCATGTCGACGGCGACGGCCACACCTGGCGTCCCGGCATGTCGCTGCCCGTTCGATCGCCGGCAGAGGACGAATGGACTCCGCTAGCGCCGTCCGTCGTCACCGCGATACGACGCGCACACGGCGAGGCAAACCCTATGATCCGCGACTCTCTCGGTCGTCCTGTCGGTGCCGGCTATCTATGCGCGTACGACGTGACGACCGGCGCCAGGCGCGGCACATCGCTCGACCTCGAGATCGTGGAGCGTCAAGACCAATGCGTGATGGTGTCCGCCCAAGCGCACCCCGACGATCTCAACTGGTCCTCGGTGCATGTGTGCCCCGTTACCGGCCGGGTGATCCCGTCGCCGGTGCCGCTACTGCCGGGGGTCTCGTGATGACCCGGCACGACACATCGAAACCTGAGCGCCCGGCGACGTCGCCGCGCAGCGACTTCGTGGGTCCGATCCGGGACCTCGAAGTCGATCCCGCCAACGTTGGCGAGCTGCGCATCGTCGAGCCACAAGAAGGAGATGTCCCCAATGAGAACCACTGAAACCCGCGTACTTCCCGGCTGCGAGGTACGCGACATCGACACGCGCCGACATGAAGTCGAGGCGCGCATCTGTTGCTACGGGGTGAGCGATCACCATGGATCGGTGTGGGCGACTGGCGTCTTCAACCGATCGTTGGCGAGGTCGACGCCCATCGTCTGTATGCACCACGATTTGTCACGGCCGATCGGCAGAGTCACCGAGTACCGCGATTCTCCGAGCGCGCTCGACGTTACGATCAAGCTCGCCGACACGTCAGCCGTTCCTGATGCTGCGACTGCCTGGTCGCTGCTCACCGATGGTGTATTGCGTGAGTGGAGCACGACATTCGAGCGCCGAAACGGCGGTACGACCAGCGTGCCACCGGACCAGCGCAGCGCCTTCGGCGAACTGCCGGCTCGCGAGATCATCCACGACGCCGAACTTGTCGAGGTGAGTGCAGTAACGGCCGCCAGTGTCCCGGGGACCAGCGTTCTCGCCATGCGAGGACGGTTCGGTCTTCGCGATCTCGACGACGAGTTGGAGCGCTTGCTCGGCCGGGTCGAGTTGCGCATCGCCGTCCATAGGGCTGGCGAGCACGTGGAGTCGGAGCGCCGCAGTCGTGTCCTGGCCCAGGCGATCGCCGCCGAGCGGGGTGCGTCAGACCCCGGCAGCCTCGCCCAGTTGCGCCGCGTGGAACAACGCCTCAGGGTCGCCAGTGTGATCTGATGTCCGTCACCACCTCACCCGACGTCGCCTCTCTCGCCGTGGGCATTGACTCGTGCCTCGATGCGGCCGTCGACTACCTCGTGGACACCGACCTCAGTGCGCTGCCGTCTGCCGTCCGACAAGCCTTAGCGCTCGCCACGGCGGCTGGTGATCTGATCGACCAGTTGCTCGCCAGCCTCGAGATCGATGACGACGACGGTGGTGGCTGACGTGCGAGGCGAAAGCCCTGCTAAGGGGGGGTGGCATCGCGAAAGTTCGACAAGGGGCCCTGTGACCCACCGAAGGGGATCCAGACGCCGTGTACGGGTTGCCGAGTCGTTTAGGAGTACGTGATGGCCACGCGTGGCCCCGTTCCGAAGCCGTCGAGCCAGCGCCGACGGCGAAACAAGGAATCGGCACCGACGACCGCGCCGACAGCGCCCGTAGCGCCTCCAGCTCCCGAACCCGACCCGGACTGGCACCCCATCGCGTCCGCGTGGTTCTGCTCGCTCGGTGAGTCGGGACAGGCGCAATTCTATGAGCCGAGTGACTACGCGACCGCCCGCTACGTGGCCGAAGCGATGACACGCAACCTGGCGTCCAGCCGGCTCTCCGGTCAGCTCTTTGCGGCAGTCATGTCGGCCATGACCGAGCTGCTCACTACCGAAGGAAGCAGACGCCGAGCGCGTGTCATGGCCGAGTACCGCAATGCGTCCCGGCCGCCCAAGGGGTGATCGACGGTGGTCCTGACCAGCCAAGACGCCACCCCCATCGCGAAAAAGATAGCAAGCCTCCCCGTGACCCGACCCCTGGCCTCTCGCACACGCCCGCAAGGTTTCCGGTGCGGCCGAGGGGGGCCCTAATGGGCACCAGGGGCCCGATCTCCGGCACGCAGCGCACCCGCACCGTCGATCAGACCCGCAAGCTCGGCAATCCCGGCAAGCGCCCTCTGATCAGGCCGACGACCCTGGCGGTCGCCGAGATGGTGCATGACGCGCCACCCGTGCCAGCCGACCTCGGAGCGTCCGGCGCCGCCATCTGGCGGAAGGCGTGGTCCGCGGCACCGTGGCTGAATCCGGAGCTCGACGACCAGGCGGTCCTCCGCTTCGTTCGGCTCGTGCTCGAGCGCCAGACATACACCGATGCACTGGCCGAGATCGGGCCGCTTGTCGAGGTTCCCGTCGCGTCACGCCCACGGGCGCGGTGGTCGGGACGAAGTACGAGCCGAACCCCGCCGAGGCGATGCTGCGTCGTGCGGACAAGGCACTCGACGCTCTGACCGATCGGCTGGGGCTAGTGCCGTTGAGCCGCGGCCG
>JBEKWB010000148.1:0-8899 GCA_049513455.1 Acidimicrobiales bacterium | reverse complement strand
CGCCGGCGACGAGCGTCGACCCCTGCCAGGCGAGAGAGCCGGCGAGCGTGCGGCTGGCAACGTACTTGGGGACGCCGTTGAGCAGGCGGGTGAACGGGATCTCCTGCGGAGCGCTTGGCCAAGAGCGCTCAGAGTGGCATAGGAGTCGGCCTCAATGGTGGCTTGGCGGGCCAGCGCCTGGGCCATGACGATGATTCCGACCAGTGCGGCCAAGCCCGCGAGGATCCACCATCCCACCGCCACAGGTTGGATCGATACCTCGATCGCGCTCGCTCACGTTGATGCGGGCTTGAACACAGGTGCGCTGGGCGCGACCGTTCCTTGGCATGCTCGGCGCTGTCGGACCCAGAGTCCCGGCCCACCAGGTCACCACCCGCAATCTGGGCGCCGCCTACCCCTTCATCGCCGAGGCCGGCCTGGGCCAGCGCGGCGTGGTGATCGGAGACGACCTGCTGGGTGGCTCGTTCGTCTTCGACCCCTTCGAGCTTTACGCCCAGGGCGTGGTGTCCAATCCGAACATGGTGGTGTTCGGCCAGATTGGCCGGGGCAAGAGCGCGTTCGTCAAGACGTTCCTGTGGCGCCAGGCGGTCTTTGGTCGACGGGCCTGGGTGGTCGACCCCAAGGGGGAGTACGGCGACCTTGCCGCCGCCTGGGGTGTGCGGCCGGTGGCGCTGCGACCGGGAGGCGCCATCCGGCTCAACCCGCTGGACCCGGGGCCCGAGCACGTTGGCGGGGTGGTGGACGGAGTAGGCAGTACGGCCCGACGTCGGATGGATCTGCTCACGTCCCTCGCCAGTGCCTGCCTCGGGCGCAGCTTGCTGCCTCGTGAACGCGCCGCCCTTGGGGTGGCCCTGGTATCGGCGACCGAGCGGACCACCGTGACCACCGTGCCCTCGGTTGTCGAGGCATTGCTCGGCCCCACCGCAGAGTCGGCGGCCTCGTTGCGAACGGAGCTGCGTGAACTGCTCGAGGACGGCCGGGACGTGGCGCTCGAATTGCGCCGGCTCGTGCACGGGGACCTGGCCGGGATGTTCGATGAGCCGACGTCGACAGGGCTGGACCTCTCCGCCACACTGGTCGTGCTTGACCTTTCCGCGCTCTACCAATCGACCGCGCTGGGTGTCCTGATGGCCTGCGCCACCGCGTGGTTGCAGACGCACTTGGCCCGAACCGCGTCATCTGGTGGTGGCGGGGGGCAGACAATTGTGGTCATCGACGAAGCGTGGGCCCTGCTTTCCAACCTGGGCGTGGCCCGCTGGCTCCAGGCGTCGTGGAAGCTGTCGCGTGCCTTCGGCGTCTCCAACGTGGCCATACTGCACCGGGTAACGGACCTGCACTCGGTGGGGGCCTCCGACTCCGAGCAGGTGGCACTGGCCAAGGGATTGCTGGCCGACTCCGAGACGCGCGTGGTCTACGCCCAGTCGCCCGGGGAGTTGGCCGTGGCTTCGGATCTGCTCTCCCTCTCGTCGACGGAGGCAGGTCTGTTGCCGCAGCTGCGACGCGGCGTGGCTCTGTGGAAGGTCGGGCAGGGCTCGTTCCTGGTCCAGCACCGACTCAGCAATCTCGAACGCAGGCTGGTGAACACCGATGGGGCCATGGCGGCCGGCTAGAGCGTGCAGGCCCATTTCATGGCCCTGGTGCCACTGGCTCTCGGTGCCGTGCTGTTCGCGCTGGTCTCGTCCCGGGACTCCCTCACCGTGCCGCGGCCCCGTCGACAGCACGAGCGCGGCGCCCGATGGGCCCGCCGGAAGGACCTCCGCGCCCTGGTCCTCGACCACCGAGCGGCACATCCGGGTCGCCTGGCTCTGGGCACGGTCCATGGTGTCGTCCGCCCAGCCCTTGTCGCCGCCGAACCGGCCCAATCGGTCGTGGTGGTCGGACCCACCCAGAGCGGTAAGACCACCGCGCTGGCCGTGCCGGCGATACTGGGTTGGGAAGGTCCGGTGGTGGCGGCCAGCGTCAAGAGCGACCTCCTCCGTGATACCCGGAGCCGGCGGAACGAACGCGGCCGCATCTGGTGTATCGATCCCACCGGTTCCACCGGAATGCGGCCGAGTACGTGGTCGCCGCTCACCCCCTGCGTGGAATGGGCCGGGGCGCGGCGGGCGGCGGCCGATCTGGCGGAGACGGCCAAGGCGGACGGCACCACCGCCGACGGCGAGTTCTGGTACGCCACCGCAGCGAAATTGCTGGCCCCGCTCTTCTTCGCCGCGGCTCGCGACGGCCGTCCGATGGCCGACGTGGTGCGATGGATCGACACGCAGGAATCGGGCGAGGTGTCCCTCATTCTCGAACAGGTGGGAGTCGCGGCAGCATTGGACGCGGCGCGGGCGTCATGGTGTCGCGACGAGCGCACGCGCAGCTCGGTGTACACCACCGCCGAGACGATCCTGGCCCCGTTCGCTGATGTCGCCAACGCCCCGAGCGCGGCGTTCGAACCACCCGATCTGCTCGGGGGTCCCCACACGCTCTACCTCTGCGCGCCGGCCCACGACCAACGTCGCCTGCGCGGGTATTTCAGCGCGCTGACCCAGCAGGTCCTCGCCCATGCGTTCGCACAGGCGACACGCGCGGGAAAGCCCCTGGAGCCTCCGCTCCTCGTGGTGCTCGACGAGGCGGCCCACATCGCCCCCCTTCCTGAGTTGGACGGCCTGGCGGCGACCTGTGCATCCCACGGGATCCAGCTGGTGACCGTATGGCAGGACCTGGCCCAAGTGCGTGCCCGTTACGGCTCGAGGGCTCCGACGGTGCTGAACAACCACAGAGCCAAGGTCTTTCTCCCCGGGATCGCTGATCCCGACACGTTGGACTATGCCAGCCGCCTCATCGGCGACGAGGAGATCACCGTGCCGTCGGTCACCCGCGATCCGACCGGGGGTCGATCAACTACCTCGAGCCGCGGGCCGCGCCGGCTGCTGCCTCCGGAAGATCTGCGCTGCCTCCGCCGCGGTGAAGCGGTGTTGGTCTACGGCACCCTGCCGCCGGCGCGGCTCCATCTGCGACCGTGGTGGGCTACCCGCCGCCATCCTCGCCGCGGACCTCCCGGATGGGGCCGACGACCTGGTGCACGCTCGGTGACTCGACCCACGCCGTGAGGTCGAGACCGAATTGCACTTCAGGCAGCGGGCCTTCGTCGAGATGATGGGCCTGCGAGGCCATCCATCGGCCGTTCATCCGCCGCACCTCGGTGAGGACCTCGGCGTAGGGGAGGGGGCTGGCGGCCGGCGAGCCGAACCCGAAGACCCGCTCGGAGCCGAGCACGGCGTTGGTGGTGGCCCGGCCGCTGAGGAGACGCCGGTAGTCGTTGCGCTCGATCTCCCCGGTGTACGCATCGAGTATGTGCAGCATCCGGGCCAGGTCGGGGTCACCGAAGGGATAGAACACGTTGGGCACCGGCAGGTCACCCCAAATCGCCCACATCCACCAGCGAATGGACGGCTGCAACGTCTCCAGCGCCCGCTGCACGCCACGCGCCACCGTTTCGTGCCCGTGGTGCACATCATGCGGAGACGGGGACACCACGACGCTGGCGCCGTGCTCCTCCAGGATCCGAGGCAGCTCGTGCGCCACGCGCTCGGTCGCCCGTGCCAGGTCATCGGGCAACGAGATGTCGAGGGGAGGGTCGAGGATCACGGGCACGAAGTGCGCCCGCCGCGACGCCTCTTCGAACTCGGCCCGGCGCCGCGCCCACTGGTCCGGGAAGCCCAGGCTGGCCAGCACGCTGACGACTTTCCACCCACGATCGAGAAGGTGCAGGAGCGCGCCCGGGCAGCCGAGGGCCTCGTCATCGGGGTGGGGGGCGACGTGGACGACCGTGGGTGACATCGTCCCTGCAGGTTAGGCGTCCCGCTTGGCGCCTCAGCTGCCGTACAGCAACGAACCGGGCGTGGTGAGGAGCTCCCCGGTCTCCAGCCAGGTCTTCAGTCCGGAGAGGATCATGGGCCATCCGCCATAGAGCTGCTCGTTGGCACCCTCGCGCAACTCGTCGTGAGTCACCACCAATTTGCAGGAGTCCTCAACCTGCGTGATCTCCCATGTGACCCGCGACGCTTCCTCGCTCTTCACGTCGTCCCCCCAGAGCGCGGTCATGGTGTGGACGAGCCGATGGGGCGGATCGACTTCGAGAACCTCTCCCTCGCCGAGCTGCGGGCCGGACTCCGCCACCCCCATCTCCAGGCGAGAGCCGACGGTCCAATCGGAGACCACCCCGGCACCGAAGTTGTACTTGCTCCGTATGTCGGGGTCCGTGATCGCCTCCCAGAGGCGCTCCGGCGTGGTGCGGATGTAAATCTCGAAGACCTTCTCCATCTGACTCTCCAGTCTCTGCTTGATCTCGCCGAGCCCTGCCACCCAGGGCTCGGCGTACTTGCTCACCCAACGGTCGTGGACGAGCCTGATCGGCACCGGGTTCAAGAAGTGGAGCTTCTGGCGTCCCCGCCGCCTGCTCACCACCAGACCCGCCTCCTCCAGGAGTTTGAGGTGCTTCATG
Source organism: Acidimicrobiales bacterium (assembly GCA_049513455.1). GTDB lineage: Bacteria > Actinomycetota > Acidimicrobiia > Acidimicrobiales > RAAP-2 > Bog-473. The sequence continues at coordinate 4,410 of JBEKWB010000148.1, read as the reverse complement.
ACGCCGAATCGGGTCATCGCGAAGCGTTCCTCCAACTCGCTCAGGGTCTGCCCGTCCCGAACGAACAGTTCGTCGAGCAGGCTCCGCCTCGTTGGGTCGGCGAGAGCCTTGAACACTGCGTCCACACGTGCAGTATAGGTGACCATTAGGTCACATATCAACCAAAAGGCGGTGCCTTTTGATTTATCTCGAAACACACCCCGGAGGGCCTACCGGACGCGGCGCTGGACCTGTTCATCGAGAAGGGCTTCGACAAGACCTCTCGGGAGATCGCCGAGCAACTCGGGGTGAAAAAGGCGGCGCTCTACTGTCACTTCGCCAGTAGGGAAGACATTCTCATGGTGTGGCACATGGGCCTCTATGAGTTCGGCACCGACGCTCGCTGGCGTGTACGGGCAGCCACGAGACGAGTATGGCGATGTGGGGTGAGTTGCTCGAGGAAACGATCGACCAAGCATGGCGGGGATTCTCATCGCCGGCGATGCCTTCGATGTCGTCCGCTCGATGACTTGGGCGAAGTCCTGTGCGGGACCGCGCGCCACCTCCTGGGTCAGGGGCACAGGTCTGTCGCCACACCGACACGATCCCCTGCCGGTGCGGCGGTACAGTGCGGAACGTGGTATTTACCTCAGCCGAAGAGACTCCCGCGCATCCCTACACACTTTCCATCGATGTGGGCGGTACGGGACTGAAGGCGTCGGTGCTGGGCAAGGACGGCACCATGGTCGCCGATCGGGTGAAGGTTGAAACCAAGTACCCGATGCCTCCCGACGGGGACACCGGGCTGGTCGCTACGTTGACCGCATTGGTGCAGCCGCTTCCCGCCGCCGACCGGATCTCATGCGGGTTCCCGGGCATGGTCCGCAACGGCCTCATTTTGAGCGCCCCGCACTTCGTCACAAAGAAGGGACCGGGCACCCCCGTGGATGAGAAGCTCTCTGCCGCCTGGTCCAAGTTCGACCTTGCCGGTGCGCTGGCGACCGCTCTGGGCAAGCCGACGAAGGTCGCCAACGACGCCGATATTCAGGGTGCTGCCGTCGTCAAGGGAGATGGGCTCGAGGTGGTCATCACTCTCGGCACGGGATTCGGCAGCGCGCTTTTCTTGAACGGCCAGTTGATGCCCCACCTCGAGCTGGCCCACCAGCCATTCCGAAAGGGCGAGACCTACAACGACCAGCTGGGTGAGTTGGCGCGCAAGAACAAGGGCGACGAGTCGTGGAACGAACGCCTTCGCGAGGCCGTCACCAATCTCGATGGGCTGTTCTTTTTCGACCACCTCTACATCGGCGGAGGGAACGCCCGCCGCGTCGGCCGTGACGGACTAGGCGACGTGTTAGAGCGCGTCACTATCGTCGACAACACGGCGGGGATCCTGGGCGGTGTGAAGCTCTGGGAGGTCGGATGAAAGTCGATTCGGCTATCGCCGCGGTCCGTTCCGGACGGCTGCGGACTTCATAAGGGTCATGACCATGAGTGTCCGTCAGAGGCTTGACCAGCTCATGTCCGAGCCGCCGGTCGCTGATCTCGGCTACCCCGCCGACCAGAGAGTGGTGGCCGCCGTCGTGCTCGGTCTCCAACTCCTTGCTGACTCCATCGACGAAATCGAAGATCGCATTCAAAAGGGGGATGTCGCCCCTGACAGGCCCGAGTCAGCTGCCCTACCGGCAGACATTGAGGGAATCACGGCCGAGATTGAAGTCATCACGGCGCAGGTTGGAACGCTGGCGAAGCTCATCAAAGAGGCCGCAGAGGACAGGTAGCTCCCTGACGACCCCGGTGAGTGGCCAATTGTCCTGGGTTCGATGCCCAGTACAGGACGCGGAGTGTTCATTCTCCTGCCACGGACACGTCACGCGCCTCCTGTCACACTGACGGTACCGACGACGATTGGGAACACAGCGTGGCAGGAGAACTCAGAGGCTGGCACCCGGACCCGTTCAACGCGCACGAGCGTCGGTATTTCTCAATGGACGGCAAGCCGACCCGTCTTGTTTGCGACGGTGGCCGTACCTCTCACGATCCGCCACTGCCAACGCCATTTGGGTCGAGTGTCGGCCTTAGCCAACCCAAGCTGACCCTGCTTGATCAACGCCAGATTCCGCCGTCAGTTCCTCGGTCGGGAGCGAACACGATGATCGCGCCCGGGAGCATCGCCTTCCCACCACTGGCGGCCACGCGAGACTGGGAACCCGATCGCCCGGCAATCGGGCAGATCTACCAGTCGGTCGGCAGTGACGAACGGCGAACCGAACTCAACTCAACGGCACCGGCGATAGGCGGGCAAGAAGAGAAGAGGCCGATCGGTCGGAAGCCCGAAATCCTCGATATCCTCTTTCCAAACGCGTCCCCCGCCCGACGGGCCATGATGCAACGCTTTGTGCGATACGGGTCGGTGTCGTTGTTCTCGACCTTGCTCGCCCTGGCGATTCTGAGCATTCTGGTCGGCGCAGTCGGGTATCCGGCGGTTTGGTCGAACGTTATCGCGGTAGGTATCGCGACGGTGCCGTCGTTCGAGCTCAACCGAAGGTGGGTGTGGGTGCAGAATGGTGAGCGCTCCATTCTCCGTCAGGCGGTCCCGTACTTCATCCTTTCATTCGCCGGCCTGGTCATTTCGACCCTTGCCGTCCATGTCGCTTCGGACGCCACGATTCACTCTTCGCGTTTGATTCACACCGGGGCGGCTGAGGTGGCGAACGTTGCGTCGTACGGTACGCTCTGGCTGATCCAGTTCGTGTTGTGCGATCGAATCCTCTTCCGTTCGCCGAGCAGGGGTCCGATACTGTCCCCAGGGCCAGTATCACTGAAGAAGCTGTGGGCCACCGAAGAAACTGTCAGAGTCGACGCGGTCTCCAACCGGTGAATTTGTAGGGTCGAAGTTCAGCCCGCGGCCGGGGATCCCGCAGACAGCGTGGAGATCGGTATCGATTCGGAAGGCACCGGGACGTGGACCGTTTCACCCCAACGGGAGAACGTCACGATCTCGCCCGACGCCTTCTGGGCCGATCCGCCCGATCCCACAGCTTCCACGGGCAGGGACTCACCGTGGGCGGCGATGAACAGGGTCAGCCGAGCGATGCCCGCCGGTCCGGTCCCAGAGAGGCTCATCGTTGACTGGCCATCGACGGTTTGTCGCTCGCCTTTTACGATCGAGCCTGTCGGACTCACCTCCCCCAGTGCAGAGGAAAGAGTCAACCCGGCGGCGAGGGACGGAAACGCTGAATCCGACGGTGAGGCGGAGACCCATTGATTGGCGAGAGTGGTGGCGACCGTTGTGGTCAATCCGAAGTAGTGGACGAGACCCTGGGTGTTTCCCGAGAAGTAGACGGTGCCCCCCGAAAGAACGATGGAAACTCGCTCTTTGCCGATGGCGACTGTCTGCTCGGCAGATGCTCGAGCGGAATCTTGAACGAGCTCACCAGTTGTTTGCCCGGAGAAGAAGTGTACCGTGACGCGGACCGAGCCGACTTCTTTGGCTGAAGCGATCGCCGACTTCAGAATTTGGCTGGCCGTCCCTGATCGTTGGACCGGTGTCGCGCCATACGCGCCCGCGGCGATGGCAATGTTGGCAAGAATGCACCCACAGCCCCCCACCGCGAGTACGACGCGTCTCGACCTTTCGATTACCGTGGCCATGGGAGCGCCACGGTAACCAACGGGGGTAACGGGTGCGCGACTGGCGCATGAACCCTCGGTGAACGCTCGGAGCCAAACGTCCCCCCGGGGCTCCCGGGCCCAGAGATCGCGAATTCGAGCCCCCGGCCCGTCCAGCCGGGCGTTGGAAGCCGCCGATGGAACCTCGTCTAGAGTGGGTGGCCGCCAGGGGCAAAGCTGCTGGCAGAGAAGTTAATCCAGCGGTGGCCGCCAGGGGCAAAGCTGCTGGCAGAGAAGTTAATCCAGCGCTCGTAGCTCAACGGACTAGAGCATCTGACTACGGATCAGAAGGTTGGGGGTTCGAATCCCTCCGAGCGCGCTGCATAAGTCCAGGTCAGAAGTGTGACGCCCTTCAAGGAATCCGACCGTGCCAGTTCCGCGGTCACCGTTTGGTCACATCATGTTCCGTCGACTAGGGCTGCGACCCTCTCGGCAGCTTCACGAGCGACCGCTGGAAGGACGTGTGAGTACAGATCAGCGGTGATGGAGATGCTCGCATGGCCGAGGTTGGATGAAACAGTCTTGAGGTCGATGCCGGCAGCAAGAGCCAGACTGGCTGAAGAATGCCTGAGGTCGTGGAGTCGAATGCGCGGCAGCTCGATTAGGTCGGTCAGGGTGTGGAACCTGTCGGAAACGTACCCGGGCCAGATCGGGCGACCATCCTCAGCGGCAAACACGAGCCCCTGGTCCGCGTAGCCAGCTCCGAGAGCGAGTTTCTCCGCGGCCTGCCGACTCTTATGTGTCCGCAATGCAGCGACT
>JBEKWB010000147.1:0-8522 GCA_049513455.1 Acidimicrobiales bacterium | reverse complement strand
GTACAGGACCCGGCCCAAGCTGCGCCATGGCCAGCATGTACCGTTGCTCGGCCCGTGTCGAGGCGCCCGCCCGGACCCTGAAGAAGCCATCGTCGAGCTCGGCCATGGTTTGCGCCTGACTTCGCGATAGAGATTCGGTCAAGAATCAAACTACATCCGCGGGTCTCCACGACCTGTGGAGGAACATCGAACCATGACCGATCTAGACCGTGGAACCGACAAGGCCGGGAGACGAGCCAAGCGGTTCTTGACCCCCCTGCAGAAGTACGAGATCTTCCTCCAGCTGGTCCGCCAAGAGGTGACCATGGCCGAGGCAGCCGAGCGCTGGCAGGTCGACCGCGGGGTCATCATGAGGATCCGCACCGTGGCCAAGGAGGGGGCGCTCGAGGCGCTTGCCAACAATCGTCCGGGGACCAAGGCCAAGGCCCGCGACTACGAGCTGGAGGCGGCCCGGGCCGACGCACTCCGTCTGGGCGAGGCGCTCAAGGAGATGGCCGTCACGCTGATGCTGGTCGAGGGAAAAGGACGCTGGGGCTGAGTGGCCAAGTCCCGCTCAGAGTCGACGCGGCCACCAAGGAGGGCCTCTTGGAACTCCTCGACGCCGCCACCGACGCCGGCTGGAGCTTCGCCGGTGCGTGCCGTGAACTCGAGCTCAAAGAGATGCGGGCGTATCGGTGGATGGGGCGCCGGGCCGCTGGCGAGCTGGCCGACCGTGCCCCCGGCGGGAGCCCGCTGCACGGCCTGCTCGATGACGAGGTGGCGGGGATCGTCGCGCTCTACCACGAGTGGGGCGACGTCGACCGCTCGCACCGCAAGCTGGCTCACCGAGGGTCCTACCTCGAACGGGTCTGGGTCTCGCCGTCCTCGGTCAGACGCGTCCTGGCTGCTCAGGGACTGCATCTGCACCCGCCGTCGCGTCCGGGAAGCTCGATCAGGCAGCCCTTCCCCGAGTGGGTCGAGTACCGGCCCAACCAGCTGTGGATCTACGACACGACGCACTTCGGTGCGGCCAAGTCCGCGCTCACCGTGGTCGAGGACCTGGTCAGTCGCAAGTGGATCGCCGACATCTTGAGCTCGGAAGAGACCTCCACCCAGGTCCAGATCGTCTTTGGCGACGCCCTCGCCGCCGAGGGCCTTTTGGCGCTCGTCGAAGAGAGGGCCGACGCACCGGTCGACCCGAGCGTCGACGACGAACGCCGACCGATCCTGCTCGCCATCTCGGACAACGGCCCGCAGATGACCTCGGGGTCGACCCGCGAGTTCATGGCGCTGTGCGCCATCGCCCAGCACTTCGGCCGGCCGGGTACTCCGACCGACCAGGCGTGGATCGAGAGCTTCAACGGCCACCTCAAGGCCGAGTACCCGCACCTCGAGCGCATCACCGATCCCGCCGTGCTGCGAGCCGAGCTCGACGTGATCCGCCCGCACTGGAACGGGGTGCGGCTCCACGCCGGCATCGGCTACGTCACGCCGAACGACGAGCACGAAGGACGGGGCCCGGCCATCCGCAAGGCGAGGGAAGCCGGACTCGAGTCGGCACGTCTCCGACGAATCACGTACCATCGAAATGAGCACCAGCAGCAACCCGACCGGGGACCCCACGATGTGGTTTGATCGAACAGGGATCTCTATCGCGAAGTCAGAAACACGTCAAAGGTCCTGGCGAGCCGGAAACGCGTGCAACAGCGAGGCTAGCCACCGCGTTGGCCACCTTGCCCAGGTCAGCTACCCCCGAAGAGACGAAGTTATACATCGACCGCCTCAACCAAGTTGCCCAGATTGCCAAGATCGATCTACACATCGAAGAGGTAGTCGGAAGAGACAAGTCTCTCGACGTGGTCGTAGACATCTTCAACCGGGTGAACTCTGGAGGTACCAAGCTCTCAAAAGGTGATCTCGCCCTGGCCAAATTGTGTGCCGAGTGGCCCGACGCCCGCCAGTCAATGCGGTCACGGCTGGCGACGTGGAAGAAGGCAGGCTTTGATTTCCGCCTTGAGTGGTTACTCCGCAACGTCACGACCATACGGACGGGCCAGGCCTACTTCAACGCATTGGAGTCCGTGAGCCCCGCTGAATTCAAAAAGGGCCTCGAAGATTCGACAAAAGCCATCGACTATGTACTGAACCTTGTCGCGGCGCGTCTAGGTCTGGATACCAACCGCGTATTGGGTGGGAAGTACGCGTTCCCGGTCATGTCCAGATTCGTGGTCGAATCGGGAGGCAAACTCCCGGGCGCAGAAGAGCAGGGCAAGCTCCTCTACTGGTATGCACACAGCTTCCTTTGGGGCCGCTATGCGGGGTCGACGGAAACAAAACTCAACCAGGATCTCACAGCGCTGAAGGCGGGAGGACTGGACGAAATGATCAACGTGCTTCGGCGATCGCGTGCTGATCTCACCATCCGTCCTGAGGACTTCACCGGCAACTCCCGAGGGGCGCGCTTTTATCCCCTCCTTTACCTCATGTCGCGCGCCGGACAAGCCCGGGACCTTGCTGCAGGGGGGCTGAATCTCTCTGCGCATTTGCTAGGGAAGCTGGCCACGCTCCAGGTTCACCATATTTTCCCCCAGGCGCGGCTTTACGACGCCAAGTACATCCGGGGAGACGTCAATGCAATCGCCAATTTCTGTTTCTTGACGCAAGATGCAAACCTCGAAATTCGCGACAAGCTTCCCGAGGTCTACTTCGCCGAATGTGAGGCCAGATTCCCGGGTGCGCTCGAATCCCAGTGGATCCCCACCGACCCGGCACTCCGGAAGATCGAAAGGTACAAGGACTTTCTGGCGGAGCGCAGGAGACTCCTGGCGGCAGCTGCAAACGAGATCCTCGACGCTCTGATCGCCACTCCAGCACCTGCTCCGACCGAAGTGTCGACCGAGCTGACCATCTTTACTTCGGCCGAGGAATCCGAGGAGTCGGATGCTGACGAAGGGCCTGTCGGTGCCCAAGTTGCCGCAATCGTCGATGAGTACGGATTGGCAACTCCGGCGACCGTCGATGTGGTTGTAGACCTCGATAGCGGCGATGAACTTGGGATGGCCGACTTTCTCTGGCCAGACGGGCTCCAGGGAGCCTACGACGATCCGGTGGTTCTGACATTTGATGGGGACGCAGGGGAGTCTGAGGCGATGACGGCCGCCGGGTACAAGGTGTTCCACTCCGTCGAGGCGTTCGTGTCGATGCTGGCAAAGAGGTCTGAGGGTCTGGTCGGCGTGGGATCGGCCAGTTGATACCGCCGGGTTGTGCAATGCGCCCTTGAGAGGATCCTCGAGCGGTCACGACGCTTCGATGCTCGCGATAGTTGCATGCGTCCCCTCCGGCACATCGGAGTCATGCCCCACTAGAGTGTGACCGCGTCAAAGTGGGGCACCGTTGCCCTAGTCCCGCGCCAGTGCCGCTGCTGTAGCAGCCCACAGGTTTTTAGCGACCTGAGGCAACCTTTTCGCCGCCACGGGCCTTAATAGAGTCATGACCTCGATCCGCCGGGCCCTCACGTGAGCCGCCGATCCGGGCGCGGCCGCGACGACGGCTTCGAGGCCTTCGCGGTGAACGCCACCGGTGGCTTGCTTCGCACGGCCTCGCTCATCGTCTGGGATCCGTCCGTCGCCGAAGACGTCGTCCAGGAGTGCCTGCTCCAGGTGGCGCGCCGCTGGTCGCGGGTTCAACGGATGGCCTATCCCGCGGCCTATGCGCGCCGCATCGCGACCAACCTCGCGATCGCGGCGGCTGAGCGGCTCTCGACCGAGCGCTCCGAGTTGACGGCCGGTCTCGCCTTCGAGCCGGTGGATGCCGCCGCCGGCCTCGCTCTTGAGCAGGTGGACCACCAGCGCGAACTCGACGCCGCACTGGGCCGCCTCGCACCGCGCCAGCGGGCGGTATTGGTGCTTCGATTCTTCGAGGACCTCACCGAGGCCCAGACCGCCGAGGTGCTCGGCTGCTCGGTCGGCACGGTGAAGAGCACGTGCTCGCGAGCACTCGATCGTCTCCGAGGCGACCTCCGTTACGAGGTCACCACCGAGCCCGCTTCCAAGCCAGCTTCGCATTGAAAGGAACCGACATGACCAACGACACCCTCAGCTCCGACGTGGCGATGAGCCTGAACCACCGCGCCGCCCTCGTCGACCCCGCCGCCGCCGACCGCATCGCAGCAAGGGTCGCGGATGCTCGTCCCCGATCTCGCCGCCGCTTCGCCTTGGCGGGATCGGCCGCGGGTGCCGCGGGGGTCGGCGCGATTGTGGCCGCAGCGGTGACGCTGTCGGGCGCCACGCCGGCCTTCGCCGGCTGGACGGCGAGCCCGTCGAGGGCCGCGGCCGCCGCCTCAGCGACGACTTCCTGCGCGAGCCAGCTCGCGTCGATGCCGGGCGGGCCCGGCAGCGTCACGTGGACGCCGACCGCGACGGACGTCCGGGGTCCGTACGTGCTCGAGGCGCTCGCGTCCGGGTCGATGTCCGCCACCTGCCTGACGGGGCCGAGCGTGACCTCGGTCAGCTTCGGCAGCGGCAGCGGATCACTCAGCTCGTCGGGAACGTCGAGTGGCGTCGACCCCGGCGGCACGTCGTCGACTACGAACTACGCCTCCGGCGACGCCGTGACGCAGCTCACGCTCTCGTCGCTCGACACCGACAATGGTGCGCCCTTCGACACCCTTGAGGGGGCGGTCTCTCCGGGCGTCACGGCCGTCTCCATCGCGCTGAGCGACGGCCAGAGCATCCAGGCGACGATCAACGGCGGCCTCGTGCTTGCCTGGTGGCCCAACGGGAGCAAGCCCGTCACTGCACAGGTGACGACCGCAGCGGGGACGACCACGCAGTCGCTCGGCACGTTCGGCCCCGGGCCCGGGGCCGTCGTCCACAGCAACCGCGTCGGCGGAGCGCCGGGATCGCTACATGTCACCACGTGTTCGGCGCAAGGCTGCGTAACTAACGGTTCTTGAACGGGAGGGCCGGCCATCAGACGCGGTCGGTCCGCCGCCAGACCTGACCGCTACAGCCGCGGATCACGCATTGCCCAACACGCCTGTCAGGCTCCCGGATCCCCAGAGATTCCGAAGCGACGACAAACTGCCCCCAAAAGTTCGGGAGTTCTTGATCGCGAGGGTGACTGGCGGCCTCGTGACGCTTCTTTCCAGTCCAATTGCCGGAATTGCTGCCTCTCGCGAGCAGAACTGCCGCTCACCGAACCCTAAACGATTCCCACAAGCCGATCGGCTAGCGGTGATACCCGGACTTGTCAAGACGCGTCGTACTGGCGCCGGTGGACGTTCCTCTCTCGGCGCCAAGTCCCGGGCTGAGAAATGCCAATGTGGTGAGTCATTCACGATTCGACTTACGGCGGGTTCGCGGGGACTCGCTGTCAGGCAATGTGGCCCGGACCGCGCCGAAAGCTTGTCTCAATCGGTGAGTAAGCGCCCGCCGTCTGGTCGGTCGACAATGAACGGCTTCCTATTCGCAAGGGAGGCTGCGCCATGAAGCGGGGGAGCGATCCTCGGATGGATTGGGCAGGGAACAACTTGTAGCGCCTCGCCCGGACCTGCTAGTACGTTGACGCCGCTGGAAAGGCGCTCGCGGACACGACGAGTTGCGACGACGTGCGACCGGATGCGGTGGTTCTCGTGGACATTTCAGGCTGGAGGTAGTCTGTCGACTAATGTCGCACTGATCCGACGAATGGTTTCGAGTGGTAGCGGTCCCCGCTGGCCCACCACTTCGGCGGCCTTTTTGGGCCACCCCACCCACACTCCCCGGATACTCATGGGGCGAGTGAAAACACCCCACTGAGCGCCAACGAACACAATCATCGGATTGATCTTCACGCCGTAACTTTCGATCAAGTTCCCGAGAGCCATCTGCACCGCGGCGACTTGCCATTGCATGCCATCGATAAGCTGGGAGCGGTCGCGTCCACGGACGAAAAGCTTCACGGGACCTCTGTTCCATATCGGTCCAGTCGAACGTGCTTCCACACGTCCAGACATGTTCTTTGCGTCAAGGATGAAGATCCCAGCTGGCCCAACTGCGATGTGGTCGATGTTCGCTCGCCCACCTGGAACTGTCCGGTCGTGGATGAGCACCACTCCGTTGGGGAGATCCCGCGCAAGACGTTGCGCCACTACTTGTTCGCCCCTTGCCCCTTTAGCCCAAGCTTCGGTCGTCTGTTTGTGCTTACTCAGCCCCTTTGCCATCACGATGACAGCGACGAGAGCGAAAAGGATTCCAAAAACAAGGGCCGTTGACGCCGGGAAAGGCAGTTTGGCTGGCGACGCCGTATGCAAGGTTGCGGGGATGGAGTTGACCATTTTCGCCAAGAATTGAACAGCGACATAGGCCAAGATTGCTGCTACAGCGACCGCTACTAGGCGAAGCGGGAGCTCCCGCCTGGCAATGGTCCGGTCATTTTGACGGCGTCGCTCATACGTGCGGAGGGCCGAACGACCTGGGACACCCGTTGAGAGGACGGCTCGAAGGTCCGGCTCGTCCTCGATAGGTCGACAGTTCAGGCAGACGGTCTGAGATGCTTGTTCGTCGAACCATGCGAGTGCACCTGGTTCCATTGAGTTGAAACATTGCGAACAAGAACCCGAATGTTGTAGGACGATCTGACGCCGTCTACCCACGCGGTATTTACTTTCGGGCGGTTTCATCGAGGGCCTGATATGGGTGACTCGGCCTGTCGCCGCCTGACCCCCAGGTTTGCTGGCACTGGAACCTCCATCTCGATTCCCACTACACCCGACATGTGCCCAGAGAACTGTACGAACGACTGAACTACTTCAACCGAACAATGGCCCAACACTCACCCAACGCTGGCCACTGATACGACGATTTGAACGAAGAACTTGTCGATCCCGCAAGACCAAGACGAAGCGCTCTCGTAGGTGTGGCTGAGATCAAACCTGTCATCGGAAGAGGATCCTCTTGGGGGCGCCAAGAATAGGCGTCGGGCGTCAATCTGCTAACCCCGCGCTAACCCCAATACCGTTCAGTTAGGGACCAGGTGATCCAGGGACACTGGCCCTTGGAGGACCAGTCGGTTGCGGCCAGGACCGGTGCCGAGCCCGCTTTACGTGCCACTTGACGTACTTGCGCTTGACCACTCTCGGGTTGCTGCGTTGGCGCCGTGTCTGGTTGAGCCGTCGCACGAGCAAGGCGACGGCGTAGCGCCAACCGCGCTCAGTGTCGTGAGGGGGAAAAATCGCGCGCCACTGTGATCGAGCGGCGAGCGATTCCAAGAGCGGTGACGAAGCTGACCCGGTCAGGGTCGACCCCCGCGTTGTCGGCCGCCTCCCACATGAGGGTGCGGATGGCGTAGTGACAGCACAGGTGGCCCCAGATCTCTTGGAGCACGAGGTCCGGCGACTTCGATCTGAGCACCGTGCGCGGCCCCCGCTGGTGCGTCTTCAGCTCGTCGAAGGCGCTCTCGATCTCCCAGCGTTCGGCGTAGGCGGCGGCGAGATCGGTGGCGGAGACGTCACTTGGATCGAGGATCGTGGTGAAGAGCCGGTAGGACTCTTCGTTGTGGCGGCCGTCATCGATCCGGTAGTCGATGACCCGGATGATGAGCGGCTCGGCCTTTTGCCCGGCCCGGCCCGCGGGGCGCAGCTCGGCCAGCCACGAGCCGTCGGCCAAGGTCTCGACGTGGCGTGGCTTCATGGCGGCGTTCGCCCGCCACAAAAGATCGGCACCGGTCGAAATAGCCCGTGACCACAGAGGAAACCCGCAGAACCCCCGGTCGGCCAGCGCCAACATCCCTGGCCCCAACCGGTCGAGCAGGTCACGCGCCATCGTGTTCTCTTGCGTGGTGTACGCCCCGACGACCGCGTCGAAGATGGCATGGGTTCCACACTCGGCGAGAGCCACGACACGGGCTTGGGGGAAGGCCGCCTGCTCGCCCTTGTTGACCCCGGGACGCCCGAAGAAGGCCGCGTTCTCGGGGGTGTCGGCCACATCGAGACACGTCCCGTCGATGGCGATCACCCGACGTCCTTTCAACCATGCCCCGGGTGTCCCTTTTTTGGCCAGAGGAACCGCCACCTTGGAGAAGAGCGCCTCGAGCGGTTCGGGTCCGAGCCGTGAGCGGGCCTGGAAGATCGCCGACTTCGAAGGCAACGCGAGCGGTTCGTCGCCCGAGGTCCACGCCAGGCCATCGCTCAACAACGACAGCACGTCTTCGTAGGAGCCCTCCGAATGCAGCGCCATCCCGATGGAGAAGTAGGCCATCGCGCGCGCCGGCAGCGACCGGTTCCGTTGCTCGGTGCGTCCGCAACTGGCGACGACCTCGTCGACCAAGGCCGGCGGAAACGTCCGCGTCAGCACTCCCACCGAGACAAGGTCGGAGAGCCGGCGGTCTGACGCAGGCTTCCTCCAACCATGGCGGGGCACGCCATCAAACTACACCATTGTGGCTTAACTGAACGGTATTGGCGCTAACCCGCTCACTCCGGCACGACTGGGCGTGTGGATAACCGCCTCAGGGCGACCGAGGCCCGCACGCGAACAGGCCCGGCCACAGCCGAGGGCCTGTCG
>JBEKWB010000146.1:0-8599 GCA_049513455.1 Acidimicrobiales bacterium | reverse complement strand
CCCCGATCGTCGAAGGCGATGCCCGACCCGACGACAAGATCGCGCACGGTGCCGGTGGCGCGTATCTCACCGGGTTCGGCCAGGGCGCTGACCCGGGCTGCGATGTGCACGGCCAGTCCTCCGATGTCATCGCCTCGTAGCTCGATCTCGCCCACGTGCAGTCCGGCCCGGATTTCGATGCCGAAGTTCCCCGCAGTCTCCACCATGGCCATGGCGCACCGGACCCCCTGGGTAGGCCCGGAGAAGCGAGCCAACGAACCATCACCCGTGTTCTTCACGAAGATGCCGTCGTGGCGCGCCAGCAGACGCTGGACATTGACGTCGTACTCGTCGAGCACGTTGCGCCACTGGCGGTCGCCCGACGCGGCCGCGCGGACCGTCGAGTCGACGATGTCGACGAACAGGACCGTGGCCAGAACTCTCTCGTTGCGGTGACCGCGCCGGCCGCCGGTCAGGAACTCCTCGATCTCGTCGACGGTGCCGTCGAACTCCCCGGACCAGGGGAGCATGTCGACGCCGGGGAACGTCACGAACTGCGCACCGGGTATCGATTCGCTCAGGAAACGACCGTGTTCGACCAGATCCGCGAACATGTCGGTACGCGAGATGACCAGGGTCGGGCACGAGATAGCGGCGAGATGCTCTCGCAAGTCGGCCGAGAAGATCATGAGGTTCCAGGCGATCGCAGTGGCCGGGCTGGCCCCCCGGCGGGCCGCCCGGCCCCACCATTCCCGGAAACCCACCCGGTGGGCGAGGCTGGGAGCATACGTGGCGATGTCGATCGGCGTGTCGCCGGACTCCCGGCGACTCTCGATGTTGGACGGGATGGTGGCGAGGATGTCGTCGGGGATGCCGATGGGGTAGTCGTCGGCACGGATCACTCTGGCCGTTCCATTGATCAGGACCAACGAGCGCACGCGCTGGGGATGGTGTGCCGCCAGCCAGACCGCCGGCATGGAGCCGCCGCTGGGAGCGACGATGTCCGCCTGTTCCACGCCGATATCGTCCAGGACGGCGACCGCATCCGCGGCCCAGGCTTCGATACTCGGCCCGACCCCGGTCGCCAGAGGGTCGGACAGGCCTAGGCCCAGAGCGTCGAAGCGGATCAAGCGGCTGAAGGAGGCCAGGCTCTCCTCATAGCGCAACCAGCTGGGCTCGTCGGAAGTCTCGTCAATGGAGATCATCAAGCCGCTGTTGAATTCGAGGACATCGAGGGGCCCCTCGCCCCAGACCTGGTAGCCGATATGGTGGCCTTCCCGCAGCGCGTAACGAGTCTCGGGCACCTCCATAGGCGATGCAGTCTGCCGTGCTCAGATGCCTTCCGTACCGGGTGGGGCGACCAGGAGGACCCGAAGGACCGTCAGTCCTTCTTCTTGCCCAGAATGCGGTTCATTTTGGTGCCGCACGTCGGGCATAGACCCTGGGCGGCCCGACGGCCATTGGCCAGTTCGACTTCTTGACCGTCGAATTCGCGCTTTTCGCGGCACTTCACGCAGTAACCCTCAAAGTTAGCCATGACAACTCCTCTAGTCGGTGAGCCCCCGGTTCGCTTCGAAGCTAGCGGGGGGCTCCGGCGAACGGGGGGATGCTCCGGCCCACTTAGGCACGGCCCGGCTATCGTCGGGCCCGTGAAAGGGGCCCCGGCGGACCGTGCGCAGCGTGTGAAAGACCAGCTCTCGCATCGCATCGGCGTCGAGCGTGCTGGCTGGGCGAGCCCACGCCCGCAGGGACGAGCCACGCGGCGACCACGGCCGGGACCTGCAGGGGGACACCCCTGGTGCCGGGCGGTTCCCGGCGGCCAGTAGAGTAGGCAGTTCGTGATGCGTGCCACCACAGAACCACTGGAGGGAAACCTCGTCCGCCTGAGCGTGGAGATCGACGAACCGGAGTTCGACAGAGCTCTCGTGGGTGTCGTGAAGACGCTGGCCTCACAGGTCCGGGTGCCCGGGTTCCGGCCCGGCAAGGTGCCCCGCAAGGTGCTCGAGGCACGTATGGGCGGCGCCGGGGCGCTCCGCGCCGAAGCGCTGCGTGAGTCGTTGCCGGACTTCTACGCCCGGGCCGTCGTCGACTCCGAGATCGATCCCATCGCATCTCCCGAGATCGACATCACGGCCGGCGAGGAGAGCGGTGGCGTCAGCTTCGACGCCGTGGTCCAGGTACGGCCGGTGGTGTCCATCCCCGGTTACGACGGGTTGCAGGTGACCCTGCCCGGCCTCCGCGTCAGCGACGAGGACATCGACGGCCAGGTCAACCGCCTGCGGGAGAATGACGCCGAGCTCGAATCGGTCGGGCGGCCGGCCACCGACGGCGATCTGGTCTCGATCGACCTGCATGGCAGCGACGCCAGCGGCGCCGAGGTCGTGGGGATCGACGACTATCTCTATGAGGTTGGGTCGGGCACGATCACCCCCGAGCTCGACGTAGAGCTCCGTGGTGCCAAAACCGGTGACATCCTCGCCTTCACCTCGCCCGCCCCCGGGAACGAGGACGAGATCATCTCGTTCCGGGTCCTGGTCAAAGACGTCAAGGTCAAGAAATTGCCGGAGCCGACCGACGAATGGGCCGCCGAGAGCTCCGAGTTCGCCACCGTGGCCGAACTGCGGGCCGACATTTCCGATCGCATGGCCCGGGTGAAGCTGGTGCAGAGCCAGATGGCCCTGCGTGAGAAGACGGTGGAGGCGGTGGCGGGCCTGGTGGACGACGGTGACGTCCCCGAGGTACTGGTCGACTCCGAGGTGAACGAGCGGCTGCACGACCTCCAGCACCGGTTGGAGGCGCAGAAGCTGGGCCTGGGTGAATATCTCCAGGCCACGGGCCGCACGCCCGACGACCTGCTGGCGGCGGTACGGGTCGACGCCCAGCGGGCGGTCAAGGCTGACCTGGCCTTACGCGCCCTCGCCGAGGCCGAGGAGCTCTCCGTCAGCGACGACGAGCTCGACACCGAAATCGCCACCATGGCCGAGCGGATGGAAACCTCGGCCGCCGCGCTGCGCCGTCAGCTCGACACGGCCGGACGGACGGGCGCGGTACGCTCAGAGCTACGAAAGAGCAAGGCACTGCAGTGGCTTCTGGACCACGTGGAGCTCTTCGACCAAGAAGGCAACCCGATGTCACGGGATGACCTCAAGATCGACGCCGCGAAGGAGAGCGAGGAAAACGAGTGATGATGAGCGCAGGTGATCGGTACAGGGCGCAGAACTATCTGGTGCCCACAGTGATTGAATCCTCCAACCGGGGCGAGCGGGCCTACGACCTCTACTCACGCCTTTTGCGTGAGCGCATCATCTTCCTCGGCACTCCGGTCGACGACACCGTGGCCAACCTCGTGTGCGCGCAGATGCTGTTCTTGGAGTCCGAGGAGCCGGACAAGGAGATCCACCTCTACATCAACTCGCCCGGCGGAGACATCACCGCACTGTTCGCCATCTACGACACGCTCAAGTTCATCAAGCCCGACGTGTCCACGTTCTGTTACGGCCAGGCCGCCTCGGCCGCCGCGGTGCTGCTGGCCGCCGGCGCCCCGGGGAAGCGGTTCGCCCTGCCGCACGCCCGGATCCTCCTCCATCAACCGTGGGGCGGGGTCGAGGGTCAGGCCAGCGACATCGAGCTCCAGGCCAAGGAGATCCTGCGCATGCGCGATCTGCTCACCAGCATGTTGGCCGAAGACACCGGACAGACCCATGAGAAGGTCACGAAGGACACCGACCGGGACTTCATCATGACGGCGGACGAGGCGGTAACCTACGGCGTGATCGACGAGATCATCACCTCGCGTACCATCGCCCCGCTCGAAGCCATCGGCGCGGCATAGGCCTTCGAGAGCGACACGGCGAGAGTAAGCGGGGAGAGGGGATTCGGTGGCGAAGTTCGGCGAAGGCGGAGATCTGGTCAAATGCAGCTTTTGCGGCAAGACCCAGAAACAGGTCAAGAAGCTGATTGCCGGGCCAGGGGTCTACATCTGTGACGAGTGCATCGACCTTTGCAACGACATCATCGCCGAGGAACGGGACGAGACCACCGAGCTCAGCTTCGAGGACCTCCCCAAGCCCAAGGAGATCTTTACCTTCCTGAACGACTACGTCGTCGGCCAGGAGTACGCGAAGAAGATCCTGTCGGTGGCCGTCTACAACCACTACAAGCGGGTACAGGCGGGACCGGTCCAAGACGACGGGGTCGAGTTGGCCAAGTCGAACATCCTGTTGCTCGGCCCCACCGGATGTGGCAAGACGTTGTTAGCGCAGACGCTGGCGCGCATGCTCAACGTTCCCTTCGCCATCGCCGACGCCACGGCGTTGACCGAAGCCGGCTACGTCGGCGAGGACGTGGAGAACATCCTGCTGAAGTTGATCCAGGCGGCCGACTACGACGTCAAGCGGGCCGAGACCGGCATCATCTACATCGACGAGATCGACAAGATCGCTCGCAAGAGCGAGAACCCCTCCATAACCCGCGACGTGTCGGGCGAAGGGGTCCAGCAGGCGCTGTTGAAGATTTTGGAGGGCACGACCGCCTCGGTGCCTCCCCAAGGTGGCCGGAAACACCCCCACCAAGAGTTCATCCAGATCGACACCACCAATATCCTCTTCATCTGCGGTGGGGCATTTGCCGGCTTGGACCGGTTGATCGAGGGTCGGATCGGCAAGCGGGGCATCGGTTTCCGGGCCGAAGTGCACCGCCGCGAGCGCGACGACGGGGAGATCCTGCGCCACGTGCTCCCCGAGGACCTGATCAAGTTCGGATTGATCCCAGAATTCATCGGTCGGCTGCCCGTCGTGAGCGCCGTCTCGCCCCTCTTCAAGGATGCGTTGGTCCAGATTCTGGTCGAGCCGAAGAACGCGCTGTCCCGTCAGTACGAGCGGGTCTTCGCTCTTGACAACGTGGAACTGGAGTTCACCCCCGACGCCCTGGAGGCCGTGGCCGAGCAGGCCATGTTGCGGGGCACGGGCGCGCGTGGTCTGAGAGCGATCCTCGAAGAGGTTCTGTTGGACGTGATGTACGACCTGCCGAGCCGTTCCGACGTCGGCAAGTGTGTGGTTGACCGGTCCGTGGTCCTGGACCGGGTGGCCCCGACGCTGGTTCCCGTGGGAGGGGTACCGGCCAAGGCGACTCGCACCCGGCGCGCTGCCTCCTGATCCGGCCGCGGTCGGCTCGTGGAGGATGATGGCGCCGACCACGGGCGCACCCAGGTAGGCGGCGAGGTCCCGTTCTCCGGACTGGACGGTGCGTTGGCGTGGCTGGACAGCCACATCGACTTCGAGTCGAAAATGCCCAGTCGGCGCGCGCTTCCCACGCTGGACCGGATGCGCGCGTTGATGACGCTGTTGGGGGATCCCCAAGAATCCATTCCCTCCGTGCACGTCACCGGCACCAACGGCAAGGGGTCTACGTCGGCCATGGTGACCGCACTGATGATGGCGCAGGGACTCAGCGTCGGGACCTACACGAGCCCCAACCTGGAGCGGGTCTCCGAGCGGCTGGCCTACAACGGGGAGCCGATCGACGACGAGTCGTTTCTCGGGGTGCTCTCCGCGCTGGCGTCCATCGAACCGATGCTGCAAGATCGCCCGACCCGTTTCGAATTGCTCACGGCGGCGGCCTGGTCCTGGTTTGCCGACGACGCCGTCGACGCCATGGTGGTCGAGGTCGGATTGGGCGGTACGTGGGATTCCACCAACGTGATGCACGGCGACGTCGCCCTGCTGACCAATTTCAGCTACGACCACACGGACGTGCTGGGGCCCACGCTGGAGGGCATCGCGGCAGACAAGTCCGGGATCATTGAGGAAGGGAGTGTGGTCATCGTCGGTGAGACCAGGGCGGACCTCGTGGCGATCGTCGAAGCCCACGCGGCCCGGGTTGGCGCGGCCGCGGTCTGGGTGGCCGGCCGCGACTTCGGATGCGAGGACAACAGGGTCGCAGTGGGGGGCCGCCTGGTGACGCTCTGGACTCCGGGCGGGCGCTACGAGGATGTGCTGGTGCCCCTGCACGGAGCGCACCAGGGCACCAATGCCGCCTGCGCGTTGGCGGCGGCGGAGGCGTTCTTCGGCCGACCCCTCGACCCGGCCGTGGTCGACGAGGGCTTTGGGATCGTCCGGGTGCCCGGACGCCTCGAAGTGGTGGGCCGCCGACCCCTCGTGGTGCTCGACGGGGCCCACAACGTGGCCGGTATGACGGCGCTGGGGCTCGCACTGGCCGAGGAGTTCGCGGTGGAAGGGAACACGGTGGCGGTGGTGGGGATGCTGTCGGGCCGTGATCCCTCGGCCATGCTGGCCGCTCTGGCTCCTGCCGCGGTGTCCACCGTGGTGGCCTGTCAGCCGGATTCGCCGCGGGCCCTCCCGGCCCCGGACCTGGCCGACGCCGGGAGGGCCCTGGGGCTGACCGTCCACGTGGAGCGCTCGGTGCGCGACGCGCTGGCCCTCGCGCGCGGACTGGTCAACGCGCGCGGGTTGATCGTCGTTACCGGTTCCCTGTACACCGTCGGCGCCGCGCGCAGCGAAGTCCTGGCCGGGGCGGTGCGCTGGGAAGATGCCGGACGGTGACGCGCCGGGGGAGCGGCCAGCGCGACGGTGCGGGTTGCTGTGAAGGGCATCAGTATCTAACTCTCAGGTAAAGGTTGAGGAATAACCCTCACCGTGTACCTGAGGTTATGAGTTGAAGTATCAACTGCAGCGTGAGGGCTTTCGCAATGCCCGGTCCCTGGGTGCGACGGGCTGCTGCTACTCTCCTCCGCTCGTGGATCGCACCCTTGTCATTGTGAAGCCCGACGGTGTCGAGCGCGGGCTCGTCGGAGAGATAGTCGGTCGCCTGGAGCGCAAGAACCTCCGACTGGTCGCGGCCGAACTGCGGACGATCACACGCGAGTTGGCAGAGGCACACTACGCCGAGCACGCGGAACGGCCTTTTTTCGCTGATCTCGTGGCGTTTTTCTCCCGCTCTCCCGTTCTGCTCATGGTCGTAGAAGGCCCCAAGGACACCTTCGCGGTGGTCCGCACGCTGATGGGGGTCACCAACCCGGCCGAAGCCGCTCCGGGGACGATCCGGGGTGATCTCGGCATCGAGACGACGGAAAACCTGGTGCACGGTTCGGACTCCCACGAATCGGCCGCCCGGGAGATCGCCCTTTTCTTTCCCGAACTCGCCTGAAGCCAACCCCGTTTGCCGCGCCATTTGATGGGCGGCCTTGTGGTGGGCCGCGTCGTCCCCTAACCTGACACCTCACCTACAGGTACCGGACCCGTCCGGTTCTCGTCCCGTCTACCACCGGGAGAAAGCCCCATCAATGGCCGACAATCGCCTTTCACTACTTGGTCGTGACATGGCCGTCGACTTGGGTACTGCCAACACCCTCGTCTACGTGCGTGGGCGCGGCATCGTCTTGAACGAGCCCTCCGTCGTGGCCGTGGACGTCAAAGACGGGCGTCCCCTGGCTGTGGGGGCCGAGGCCAAGCGGATGATCGGTCGCACGCCGTCGAACATCCAAGCCATCCGCCCGCTCAAGGACGGGGTGATCGCCGACTTCGAGATCTGCGAGAAGATGCTGCGGTACTTCATCCACCGTGTGCATCAACGCCGCTTCGCCAAGCCGCGCATGGTCATCTGCGTTCCTTCCGGCATCACCGGGGTCGAGCGGCGCGCCGTCATGGAAGCGGCGGAGTACGCCGGCGCGCGGCGCGCCTACATCATCGAAGAGCCGATGGCGGCCGCGATCGGTGCCGGCCTCCCGGTTCACGAGCCGACCGGCAACATGGTGGTGGATATCGGTGGAGGGACCACAGAGGTCGCGGTCATTTCATTGGGGGGAATTGTGACCAGCCAGTCGGTTCGTATCGGGGGCGACGAGTTGGACGAAGCGATCATCGCCTTCGTGAAGAAGGAGTTCAGCCTCGCCCTCGGTGAGCGCACGGCAGAGGAGATCAAGATCACCCTCGGCTCGGCTTACGAGTTGGAGCAGGAATTGCACGCGGAGATCCGTGGCCGCGACCTGGTGAGTGGTCTGCCCAAGACGATCGTGGTCTCCACCGAGGAGATCCGGCGCGCCATAGAAGAGCCGGTCTCCGCAATCGTCGACGCCGTCAAGGTCACGCTCGACCGCACGCCGCCGGAACTGGCGGCCGACATCATGGAACAGGGGATCGTCCTGACCGGTGGGGGCGCGATGCTCCACGGCCTCGAGGCGCGGCTGCAGAACGAGACCGGGATGCCCATTGTGGTGGCCCGGGACCCGCTGAACTGCGTGGCGATCGGTGCCGGCCAATGTCTCGAAGAGTTCGAAGCGCTCAAACGGGTGCTGATCACCACGTCCACACGCTGACGGATCGTCCGGTCTCCCCGGGGTGCCGAGGTCTCGGCGGTCACGCCGCACGTTGACGGTCGTCGTGCTGGTCGTGCTGTCCCTTTCGATCATCTCGCTCGATCTCAACGGCCGCACGCACGGCATCACCTCGGGGGTGAAGTCCGTGGCGAACAGTGTGTTCTCGCCGTTGCGCGGGGCGGTGGACGACGTCATCGATCCCATCGGTGACTTCTTCGCCGGGGCCGTGCACTACGGAGCGCTGCAGTCCGAGAACCAGAAGCTGCAGGCCACCATCGGACAGCTCCG
>JBEKWB010000145.1:0-8677 GCA_049513455.1 Acidimicrobiales bacterium | reverse complement strand
GCTGCCGGGGAGGACCAGGTGGAAGCGGATGCTGGGGTTCGTGCTCGTAGCGACAGTCCTTGGTCCCCCGGGGTCCTCGCGCCAGACTCTTCGACGCACTCGAGGTTGCAAGCCACAATCGGTGACCACACCGGCAGCCAACTATCAGCATTTCATTCGTCCGGGGTGACCGCAACGGTCATGGAGACTCTTCGGATTTCAGCGGGGAGCCCCTCCCTGAGGGTCACCTGGCTGAAAGAGGTCAAAGAACGCACTCTCAACCTCGATCCGCTAGGGGATCAACAAGGGTCGGCGGACAGCGGCTCGGTGACGAAGTCAATGAGCCGCTCAACCGCGCCGACCAGCGCGGGCTCCAGGTCGGCGTAGCTGTGCACCGATCCGAAAATCCGCCGCCAGCAGGTGGCCGGATCGGGCTCGCCCAGCGCTCGGCAAATGCCGGTCTTCCAGTCCTGGCCCTTGGGGACGGTCGGCCAGTGGGTCAGCCCCACCACCGCCGGCCTGACCGCCTGCCACACGTCGACAAAGGGGGTGCCGGTCACCAGTACATGGGGATGCACCACTTCCTCGGCCAGCCGACTCTCCTTGGTGCCGGGAACCAGGTGGTCGACCAGGACACCCAGGCGACGGCCTGGTGTCGGCCCGAAGGCCGCTATCTCGGCGGCAAGATGGTCGATCCCGTCCAGACGCTCCACCACAACCCCCTCCACCCGGAGGTCGTCGCCCCAGACCCGCTCGACCAGCAAGGCGTCGTGGATCCCCTCGACAAGGATTCGGCTGGCCCGAGCAACCCGGGCCCGATGTCCGGCGACAGCCACCGAACCGGATGTGGTGCGTGAAGCGGTAGTGGATACGACTCGGGGCCGGACCAGGGTTGCCACCCGCCCGCCAGCGGCGAAGGCCCCCGGCAGCAAGAAGAACATCCGCACCTGGCCGGACTTGGATTGCAGCGTCACTACGTCGGCGCGGAGCCCCACCACCCGGCCGGTGAATCCCGAGCCCCGGTGGACCACCCTCAGCCCCACCACTGCCTCCACCTCGGGGTGCCGGCTGGCCTCAGCACGGGCTCTCTCCCGAGGGTCAGCCAGGACGTCGGCCCAAGGATCGGGCGTGCGGCTCACGGCGACGACCGTACCCGACGACCAGTCGCGTCCAGCGGATGGGCCAGCCCTGCTGAACGAGCATTCGGGATCAGGTTCGCCGTCGACCGCCAGTGGGCGCTGATGGGACTGTTCTTGAAGGAGTAGTGAGAATCTGCTCGCGCAGGTCCTCTGACGCCACCAGAACGGCCTGGTTGGGGAAGCCGACGAGCGGGCGGAGCAGAGGCCAATCGGCCACGGAGTGGCCGTGCGGGAGCGCTTCTCGGCATTGGTCGGTTGCGCCCGACTTCGAGACGGCGAAGCACGATCACCACGGGCGGCGGCCGGAGCCGGCGTAGGCACCAGCCGGAGCCGGCAAAGGCCGCCGCCCTTTTGGATCATCGAGAGTTCGCCGATCCCGCCAGACGGGCGAAAGGGGGCAAGACCGCTGACGCGGGTGCCGATCAGCACACAACCGAGGCCGCAGTGGCCAGGTGCTGGCGGCCACATCGTCGGGAGGGTGCAACCGGAGCCGTCGAGAGGGGAGCGGAGTGACTGCCGAGGTCATCTCATCAGGGCGTTGTCCAAAACGGGCATCTGAGAATCCCCGTTCATAGGTAGGGACGGAGTGCCGTTCTCGGGATGAGCGGAGGAGTAATGCCATTGATCGATAGTGAGGCCCTGGCCGCCTGGCTGGGCGTCGAGATCGTCTTCGTCCGCCGCCTGGTCGCCGAGCGACGGATTCCCTTCCTCAAGATCGGCAAGTTCGTCCGTTTCGACCCTCTTGAAGTGGCCGGATGGATCGACGACCAGCGTGTAGGCATCTATAAGGAACGGTCGGCTCACCATGGCCGCATGTAAATTGGTTCCGTTCGCCCGTCCGGTGTGTTCGCACCGTTCGGAGCAGCCCCCGCAGACCCCGCCTCACGTGGCTGTCGCACCGAGGGATCTGGCGTGTAGGTGCCTCCTATTCGCAGTGGCGCGCGAAGGCGCGCCTGGTTCGCTACGAGGTAGCCGGGCATGAAAAAGCGGCAATTCGGGACGGTGCGAAAGCTCCCGTCCGGCAGGTGGCAGGCGCGGTATCGCACGGACGACGGAAGGCGCCCGAAGGCCCAGAGAACCTTTGCCACCAAGACCGACGCCACGTTGTGGCTCGACAGCGTACGGACAGAGCTGGCCTCCGGGCTCCGGTCGGATCCCGAACGGGGACGCGTGACCCTCGACGCCTTTGCCTGGGCCTGGCTCGATCAACAAGGACAGATCTCTCCGCGCACTCGGGAGATTTACACCCACCAGCTCGGGGCGCACATCCTCCCCCGCATCGACAAAAGTGTTCCTGCTCTCGGGACGCACGCACTGAACACGATCACCCCCGAACTCGTCCGTTCCTGGTACCAGGCCCTCAAAGTGGCCAAGACACCTTCGATTGCGGCCAAGGCCTACGTCAGACTGCGCCAGGTGCTGGGTCAAGCGGTCGACGATGAACGCATCGTCAAGAACCCCTGCCGCATCCGGCGTGCTGGCGTCGAACGTGCGCCCGAACAGCGCTTCGCCACCATGGCCCAACTCTTGAGACTCTCCGACAACGTGCCCGCTCGCTACAGAGCGATGATCCTCACGGCGGGACTCGGCGGGCTGCGGCAAGGCGAGCTCTTGGCACTCCGGCGTAGTGATCTCGACCTCGAGAGCGCGGTCATCCACGTACGACGCAAGCGTCAGATCCTCGATTCAGGAGAGATACTCGAGAGCTCCCCCAAGTCCGAGGCAGGAAAGAGAACGGTCTCGCTTCCCGAGCCGTTGGTAGTCGAGCTCCAACTTCATCTCGATAAGTACGTCAGTCCGGGACAAGGTGCCTACGTGTTCACGTCGGCGGACGGTCTGCCGATTGAGCGCAACAACTTCCGCAACCGGATCTGGCTGCCGGCGACGAAGACCAGTGGCATGGCCGGGTTTCGATTTCACGACCTTCGCCATACGGCAGGGACGCTCGCCGCTCGCACCGGAGCGACGACAAAGGAGCTCATGGCGAGGCTGGGTCATGCCAGCTCCCAAGCCGCCAGGTTTTACCAGCACGCCGCCCCAGACCGGGACCGCAATATCGCCGATGGCCTGGCGGCGATGCTGCGGGAGGCGCAGGAGGACTCCGACTGAGGTAGGCCAGACTGCCCACGTACGGCACTTATCTCCAGTCCCTTAAGGGGTGTCTTTGATGTAGCCAGCGTGTGCTTTTCGCTGCGTCGTGGACTCGTTATCTCCAGTGGTGTCCTCGATGTAGTCGACGTATCTGACACAGATCCTGAAGTGACCGGCTGCCGTTTGGCTTTGGCACGCAAGTAGCCGTTCGTTCAGAGCTCGTCACAGGACATGAGTGAGGATCCGCTCAGAATGGCCGGGCATCACGCTGGGCCTCGAGGAACACGAGTCACGTAGAACCCTCCGTTGGCCACGAGCTCGATCATCACCGCTGTCGTCTCCGAGATCGTCCCGGTGCACGTCGGAGACGCCGTGGGGCATCAATCCAAAACGCTTGACCACCATCGTGCATTTGCGTGCACTACATGTCGCTTACACGGGCCCCCTGGTCAACGGCCCCTTCAATCGACGGACTGAAGATAACGGCACAACGGGGGCACCCCTCAGCGTACAATGGCACGCGCGTTATGGGTCACTTATCCAAGCGCAGATCGCCGAATATTTGCGTCGCTTCTCGATGCTCAACTGAGGAATTGGGGTATGTTCTGTCGCGAGTCCTCGTGCTGAAGGTCTTCACTCGATGGGTTGCCGGTTCCGACCAAAAATATCGAGCTCGATGTCGTATTCGTGCCAGGAGGTGTCAAGAATGTCCCCAGCTCAGTCTCGGCTCGGGCTGCGGCGTCCACCTCGCTCTGAGCGTCGTCGTGCCAGGTGGACGGTGCCCCTGCTCGCAGTACCTCTCATACTGGTCCTGATGACGCCCATCGCAACCAGCGTAGGTGCGCCCACGGTGTTGGCTGGCGCTTCGAGTTTGGCAAAGGATAGCTATTTCGTCGGCACTCTCACGGTGACTGAGCACATGGTGTGGAACTACTCGGTGAGCGGGTTGGCCGAGCACGGCCAGCGCAACATCACAGGACACGTCAAGTTGGAGCTCGTGGTCTCGGGCTCCCGAGTGGTCAGCGACAAGGCCACCGCAGTCGCCGTCAATGGCTCGATGCATCTCATCGAGCAGATCCATCCCTCCTCTTGCGACATCACTACAACGCACACGCTCGACAGGAAGGGGGCGTTCGTGGCCAGCGGCACGTTGGCCAACCTCGCTCTCAGCTGGCCGATGGTGGACCACCAGGTCGACGTCGGAGCCTGTCCGGGAGAACCGAAGGGCACCAACGACTTCGATGTTCGTTGGGGCTCGGGAGCGCCTAGTGGACTCAACACTGGTGCCTGCACGACGAAACATGACGGCGCGAAGGGGACCGTTGTCTACGACTCCACTTACAAGCCGCCTTTCGGGACCGGCGGCGTCGGCTCCACGACGACCGACACGTGCAAAGGCGCGCTCAAGAAGACTGCGAATCCGTAGTTGCAGCCAATGGGCTACACGGTGGCTCACTGACAAGTGCATGCAGCTTCATTGCCGACGGGGACCGGTCAGATACTGACCGCTCCTATGGACGCTGAGGTCCCTAGGGAGAGCGGGAGAACAGCAGCACGAAGGGGTCGGCAACCTGAATCGCCCTCGCCTTGATGTCAGAGCCTCCAAGAAAGTCAGTGGGAATCAGTTCGATTGGATCGTCGGTACAACGTTGGTCATGGCCGGTATTCCAACTTTTCATTCCAGGTCTATTGCCGTGCGAAAGCCCTAACTCTGGCGCGTCACACCTGCTCTGGGTAAGAAGCGAGGGTAGCCCATACCGCCGGGACGGTGTGTCCCGTGCCCTTGACTCGAGCCAATTCTTGCAGGGCTTGAACTTGGAACTTTCAATGGCCGGAGGTGAACGTCGATGCCGGCACCGGCGCAACGGTGCAGGGCTGACTGACCGAGCCGGGCGGCAGGGCAGCCTGCATGACCTTGTTCATGATTGGGCCCGCCACGCCTGCGCCGTCGGATGAGATGTTCTGGAACGGTACGACCACGGCGACGGCGATCTGGGGATCGTTGGCCGGAGCGAAGCCGATCATCCAGTCATGGTTCAGCCCCAGCCCCGTCTGGGCCGTCCCGGTCTTGACCGCGGCGCAGAGGTAGGACGGGAACCCCACCTTGTCGGCTGTGCCGCTTATTGGGACGCTCTCCATCAGCGCCGTTACTGCCTGGGCGGCCTGGGTGGAGGCCGAACGCGGCATCGGCGTCGGCTTGTAGGTCTGCACAAGCGCGCCCTGGGAGTCGCGAATGGACGACATGAGGTGGGGGGTCATGATCACGCCGCCGTTGGCGATACCGGCAGCCACCATGGCGTTTTGCACCACTGTGTCCTTCACACCGTACTGCCCGATCGCGGTGTAAGCCTGATAGGCCTGAGCATTGCTCGGCAGTGTCTGGATGGTCGAGGGCACCACGCCACCCACCGACTGCTGTGCGTTGCTCGGGAGGTCGATCCCGGGCAACGAGTTGATGCCGAACAGCTCGGCCTGTTGGCGCAGTGTCGCCACACCCTCTTGGATTCCCAGTTCGCCGTAGCCGGGGTCGCACGACGCCGGAAGCATCGCCACCATCGTGCCGCCGCACGGCGTGGCGTTGCTCGGGCTGGACCCGTCGTTGCACAGGAGCTTGTTCGAATCTGAGAATCCCTGGCAGGGCGCAATCGGGTAGTCGAAATCGACCAGGGAAGGCTTGAGATTGTAGGCGGCGGTGGATGTCACCACTTTCATGGTCGAGCCAGGGAAGAACGTCTCGCCGGTGGCGAGGGGACGGAGGGGGAAGTAGCCCTCGTGGTCTTTTTGGTTGTAGGCGAAGTACGCCAGCTGCTCGGCCGAGAGCGACGTGCTCACAAGAGC
This sequence comes from Acidimicrobiales bacterium, assembly GCA_049513455.1. Lineage (GTDB taxonomy): Bacteria > Actinomycetota > Acidimicrobiia > Acidimicrobiales > RAAP-2 > Bog-473. The sequence continues at coordinate 2,630 of JBEKWB010000145.1, read as the reverse complement.
GTTGGGGTCATAGGTCGGGTTCGACACCATGGCCAAGACGGCACCCGTCTTGGGGTTGAGGACCACTACGGCGCCGTCGTTGTTGCCCGGCGTGGACGTCAGCGCGTTCCAGGCGGCCTGCTGCAGTGCCGGCTCGACTGTCAGCGTCACGTTGTCGGTGATCATCGGCTGCTTCTCACGGAAGATGAGCTGGCTCAGTGTCTGAGGTGCTTGCTGGCGCGCCCGCAGATCGGCGTCGTACTCGTCTTCGATGTCCGATTTTCCGAAATAGAGGGCGGAGTCGAAGCCGGTGATACCGGCGTAAAGGGGGCCCTGGGGATACTGACGGACGTAGTCGTAAGGGTAGTCGGTCCGATTCGTCCCGGCCGGCGTTGGAACCGACTTAGCCAGCACCGTTCCGTCGGCCGCATAGATGGTTCCCCTGTCATTGTTGTCAGCCAGCGCCGCCACGCGGGGATTGGACGGCGAGTCAGCCAGGGACTTGGCCTTCACGAATTGGATGTTCACCAGCTGGACAATTACGAGCCCGAAGCAAATAATCATGACGATGCCGAGCCATCGAATGCGCCGGCCCATCAGCGCGAGAGCCGTTTCGCCGACGACTTGGTCACTACGAGAATCGTAGGCGACAAGGCCTTCCAGAGTTCTTCATCGGTCTGAGGGCGCCCAGTACGCGGGTCGGTGGGACCTATTCGATGACGAACCCGCCGAGCAACACGTCCTGCGGATTCCGTCGCAATCGAACCTCGCCCGCCTGGTGAGCTCCTTGCGCGGAATCAACCAACTCGGTTACATAATGACCAACGGCATCGATGTTGACCCAATCGGTGAAGTGAGGCGGTTGAGGTGCCGACCAAAGTGGTCCAGCTCGAGCCAGGGTGAACGTTGTGATCTCTCTGATTTCGCCATCGCGTTCTCGGTCGATCTTCCGAAGCTCGTAGTGATGGGCGAGGCAGCAGCGGAGCTTCCAGAGAGGTTCCCGAGCCACAACAGCAGGCGAATTCGCAAACTCGAGAAATCCGGCCTTGAACACCTGCCAATCGCGATCTCGATGGGGAAATTGTGTATCGGGCCTCTCAATCGTCCGGCCGAGAATCTCAGCTGTAACGAGGTAGCCGAGAGTTGCGAGCCAGAGAGCTCCACCTCGGCTGGCTGCCTGGGCGTCCCTGATCGCACTTCTGAGCGGCGAGTGAGGGCCCTGACCTTCGCTGTAGTCACTCAGAAAGAAGTCGAGTGCCTGCTGCTCCTCGTTACCCATGGGGGGACAGGCTAGGGCCCGCCAAAACTCCAGACGGTCCTCGGCACGCCACACTGCTGGACCGCCCCAGACCGCCGGGAATGAGCTACAAGAATGGGCCTCAGATTCCTCGCTCGGACAGGGGTGGCGGTTGTGCCGGATCACGCAGCGCCCGTATGGCGGCAACCACAGCGTCCTCTTGGAGCCAGTTGCCCTCGAAGTGACGGTTCGGGTCGGTCATCTGGTTGTAATACCACCAGAAGAGATAGATACCAAACGAAAAGACCGTGGCCACAATCCGTCCGACGTAGTTGTCCTCGCCCTTTATCCGATTCTGATTAGGTTCGGGAACCGCTTGGCCGAAGCGACGGAAGATCAGTGACAACTCGTACTCTACGCCCACCTCGGCGCCATCGTGTCTTACCAGATCTTTGTCCAACAACACGAAGGCGATGATTTCTACGATGCCGCGTGCGACTACGGCCAACACCAGCCAGACGACGGGATCGCGGAAGTCCCCGGTCATACGCCTGAGAACGTTCATATGGGCGCCGGCCCGTTGGAAGGATGGCGTCAGTTCCTCTTGGAGTCCCCGCCGGCCCGCTTCCTCCCACGCGAAGGCCAGGGTGGCATCAAGAAATTCGACTCTGCGCGAATTATGGTCGCGCATGCGCCGGACCAACTGGTAGAAGACGTACAAGCTGTAGATTCCGAGCGTAAGGATGGTCCAGCCGAGCGCCGTCCAGTAACTGAAGATGTAGTCAGTTTCGCTTCGGCGCGACCAGCTGCTGTACGCGCGATCAGAGGACGGCATCGGGGGTGGTCCAGGCATCGGACCCGCACCAGGAGCGGCAGTCGGTGGGGCGTGCTGGGGCGGCTGCTGAGCCCCGGTCAGCTCACCCACGCTCCCGCCAGAAGCGGGGACTGGGTCGTTCTGCTCGCCCTCAGCCATGACGCCTCCTCGAACCTTGAAATGGGAACCGATCCTAACGAAGTGGTCGATCTATCGCGACCGAAGATACCTCCGGAACCTGGATGGTTCTCGCTGACCGTGACAGAGCCCGAGATACCGAGCCACGCCATAGGACTCAGGTCGACTTTCAGGCTGAAAGTAGCCCCAAACTCCGGGAGCGTGTGGTTGATCGCCTAGCCTGGGCTGCGCTCTTAAGGGCATCAACGTTGTCAGAACTGATTTATCTGGTCCATACACCTTCGGATCAAGCGATCCCATCGGAATGAGACAGGTCCTCGATGATCGAGGTGATCCACGTATGGACCTGCTCCCGGTCCCGCCAGTCACCGGCGTTCTTCTTAGCCATTGCACTTGCAGGAAAACCTTTGGCGTCGGGCTCAAGGCGACCTCCAACGGTGACGTGGCCGCGAGCGCCGATCG
>JBEKWB010000144.1:0-9214 GCA_049513455.1 Acidimicrobiales bacterium | reverse complement strand
CCGACGGTGGCCGGGACTTGGCGTCGTAGTAGGTGGAAGGGGCGACCTGAAGCTCCGCACAGATCGGCTCGACTCCCCATCGACGCCCACCGGACTCGTTGTCACGGTGGGCGTCGATGAAGGTGACTATTTCGTGCGTCGGCGGTCGAGCTCCGCCCCGAAGAAACTGGCTGCCGCCTGGAGGATGTCGTTGGAACGGCGCAGCTCCTTCACCTCCTTGCGCAGCTCGACCAGCTCGTCGTGCTCAGTGCTGGTGACTCCTGGGCGGGTGCCGACGTCAACGGCGGTCTGCTTGACCCAGGTCCGCAACGACTCGAGGCCGACCCCCAGCTGACGGGCCACCCGCGAGATGACGGTCTTGTCCCCGGGATCCTGACGCTGCAGGTCCAGGACCATACGAACGGCCCGCTCCTTCAGCTCAGGCGGATACCGCTTTGTGGACGGATTCTTTGCTTCCATGACTCCAACCTTTCCAAGGATTGGAGCCTCCGGGAAACCCAGGGAGTTCCCATACCCTGCGACTCTCGATCCTGGCGTAGAACCCGGATGGGAGCTCGATGGCGAGCTGGCCAAAGAACTGTCCATGTCCGACTTCGAACGTTAGGATCCCATGCTCTCGAGATGCTCCCTGGGGAGCGACCATTGCATCCTTTGACCAATCGGGCGTGTCCCGTAGAAGGCACGCGTGCGAAATTCTTCCACGGGCGGGGCATACGGGACACCGGGTCCCGCCGGCGTGTTCTAACTTGGAGCGGTCCCGTAGCCCGTTCCTCTTACGGGAATCCTCAGTGGGGTGGAGATCGGGAGCGGACGCCGCTCGCGAGAGACAGCAATTTCGGCCGTAGAACCGCGAAGGCGTGTCAGGAGACCTGGCGATCAGCATCGGAGGGGCCGAAATGACCTCCGTACCGCCTGATCTTCGATCTATCCGGTATCTACCAGGGAAGTCCCGAACTCCCGGCAGAGCCGTAGAACCTGGCGTCGCCGAATGCGAATACACCACCGTCCGCCCCCAATAGCCAGTACCCGCGATAGTCCGCCGTGGAGGCGATCCCGGTGATCGGAGCAGTCGGTGTCACCCCAATGCCAGGCAGCGATCCGTAAAATAGCGGGGAGCCGCTACCAGCGTTGACGGTGAAGACTCCACCGTTTGACTGAGCCGACCACACCGCCTCGCCAGCCGGAGTCGCTACTGCTGAGGCAAGAAAGGGTGCCGGAGCAAGGACCGATGGCGAAAATGGGGACTGAGACTGGCCCGTCTTCGTGAAGCTGATCATCGATGCCGAGTATTCCGAACTGACGTTGTACCCGGACGAGGGCGAGCTTCCGGGATCTGATGAGATGGACGAATACGGGACTAAAATAGTGTCAATGGCTGAGTTCGCTGCTCCGTAGAAGGGGGCGTCGCCAAACGCGAAGACCCCTCCGTCGGAACCGAGGAGCCAGTAGCCCGAGCCGTCGGACATGGCCGCAATGCCGACGATTGGGGCCGCGGGGGTGATTCGCAGGCCCGGTAGGGATCCGAAGAAGCGGGCGTCACCAAACGAGAAGACGCCTCCATCGGCTGCGACGAGCCAGTACCCGTTCCCGTCCGGTGTGGCCGCCATACCGACGATCGGGGATGTGGGAGCGATACCCAGACCGGGCATTGAGCCATAGAACACTGCATCCCCGAAGCTGTAGACGCCACCTCCTGCCTGGGTGAGCCAGTAGCCGCCCCCGCTCGGGGTCGCCGCCATAGCTACAAACCGCGAAGGCACGACGTTGCTGGTGACGGTGAAGGTAGCGGATTCCGACGGCTCCCCGTTGCAACCGATGATGAACTCGTAGCTGCCGGGGCTCACGGCCATACCACCCGTAGTGCCGACAGGTGGAAGGAACGGGGGCACTGCGAACTGAATGCTCCATGAGCTCGCTGCGGTTGGAGGGAATGATGTCAGCCTCGAACTGCTGGCGAGTCGAAAGGGCACGGGCCCAAATGTCAGGGTCGGTGCTCCAGTGCAGTGCGGGTCGCTTCGCCCGCTCGCTTCGATCACTGTGCCTACTGACCCCGAAGAGCTTGACAGGGTGATCGTGTTCGCCCCAGAAGCCGCCGACGCATCTGCGGTTTCTGGATTCAACCCTGCCACCCCAAGCACCATGATCAGTGCGATTGATGCTTCAATGCCCCAAACGTGTAGCCGCCTCCCCCGTGCTTTCGCCATTCTCTTCCCTCTCCGCAACCCCTCGAAGCACGATACTCCTCCAGAACGTGGAGTCAACGGGGTGCCTCAGTCGGAGTGGGCTGGTTAGCGCGGCGTTAGCAGTTGGACCCGCCACGCAACTCTCAACGCCCCCAAGAGGATGGTCAACCGTGCAAGCGTCCAGTCATCGAGCGCCGGCCGCGTGGCGTAGCTCTTCTATGAGGTCGTCGCCTGCTGAAAGAAGTTCTGGGAGTAGTGCAGGTGCCGTGGTGAGGGCGCGAAAGACCAGGGACACCGTCACCTCGTGGTCAGGGCGGCGGACTACTTCAATGCGATCGCCAGCCTTGATCCAGCCAGCAGCGGCAATGCTGAGGTAAGCCCCTGGGCGGGAAGTAGCCGTGAAGATCCTCAACCATTGGCGTTCCCCGACCCAACCGCGGAACGTGGAACATGGGATTCGCGGACAGGTCACGATCAGCTCGACCGAGTCGCCCACTCTCCACCGCTCACCGATGCGCGCTGAATTGACGTCAAGCTCTCGGATAGTCAAGTTCTCACCGAAAAAGCCGTTCGGTAACTGACGGTCGAGCCGATTCTCCCAGTCGTCCAGGTCCTCGCGGCTGAACGCGTATACCGCCTGATCGCTACCCCCGTGATGCTTCGTGTCCCCCACGAAGTCACCAACGAGCCCACTGCCCCGACCAGTTGTCTTCGGCCCCGGATCACGGACCCACACAGGGCCGTCCTGGGGTTGCTTGTCGATACCGGTCGAGGAGGCCGACTTGTACGGATTGGGCCGAGCTCTGCCGATGTTGACCGAATCGAGATGTGCCACCAGATGCCGACGATACCGGCCCGTACGCCGCTTTGCTTCCAGGTTCAATGCGGGACCGCGTCACTCCCGTAGCCCGATCCGCTTCCGGTCGTGCTCGAAAGGCGTGCGCAGAGCTCTTGATGTCGTCGCAGAGCGTGGTGTTACGGTTTGACCCTGTGAGAGCTTGGCGCAATGGTGGCCATGGCGTCTGCGTATTTGGGACCGCACTCGTTGCTCTCACCGCATTGCTGAGCGGCTGCGCCGGAGGCAGCGGCAAAGCCCAGACTCAATCGTCACTTGCTCAGGTGACCAGCGCATTAGATGAGTACGTGGCCACACAGGCAACGCTAGCGGCGGCGTCGGCAGCGGCGGCCAAGGTAGGAGAATCGAGTCCATTCGTGAGTGTCCATAGCGGTCCGGTCAAGGATGGAAGGGCGACCGTGGCTGTTGCTGCCTTCTCCTATTCGGCTACAGGGCACCCCGTGCAGATCCTCTCCTACGCCACCGGACGCTGGTCAACTGTCGCCAGGCTCGGCCCTGATGTGGGTCCCCCCGTGCAACCGAGCGCTGACGTTTTTTACCTCGCCCCTGGGGCTCCTGTGTCCGTAGCGGACATCACGGGCGACGGCCGTCCAGACTTTCTCATCATGGTGCAGGCCGCAGACAACACGCCTGGCATCGTCGTGTCCCAAGATGGCGGCACGTGGCGGTATATTCCCAACAGCGGACCGTTCCCCACGTCGTATGTTGTTGCCCGTAACCCACGGTTCCAGGGAAAGAAGCTCATCTCCGACTACGACAACTGCGTACCTGACTGCGCTTCGGGCCACAACTACCAGATCGTGTGGAGCTACAATCGCTCGTCAGGTGCCTTCTGGGCACCGAACCCTCCCGGCTGGACCGCACCTCCGGGGGCGGTCAACGGTCAATGAGAACAGCACCGGGGTGCAATAACGACAACAGCACAGATCGACTGAGGCGGTAGCCCACTCAGCGACACTCATGACAACCGATTCGTGCGGTCCGGCGTGATTAAGGCATGAAGAGGCCGTGTACGAACTGGCGCCCCGAAGTCGCTGGCGAGTGCTTCTCTGTGCCGAGGAGTTCCAAGAGCTCTCCGCCGTCCCGCCGATCGTCTCCACCATGGGCGGCCAAGTTCTTGTGATCACAACGCCGAGCGGACTGCGGCAATTGAGAGTTGGCGGCCGGTCAGTCGCACCCGAGTTCGCACTGGGGCACTCTGAGGCCCGCTCGGTATCGGCACTGAGAGGATGGTCGGCTCTGAGCACAAATGGAGCATCGCCGCCGCTCGTTGGGGCAGGTACTCTCGCTTGGTGAACCGGGGTCGTCGTCTGTCAACGAGGTGCGCTGGGTCCCGCAGGATTCGGGTTGGCTTCGGGTTCATGTCGCAGTCTCGCCGCCGCTGGGGCGGCGCGACCCTACTGGTAGTGCTCGCCCTGCTTGTCTCTGCCTGCGGGTCAAACGGAGGCCGTGCGACGAGCACGACAAGGGCCTCCCCGGCGATGCTGAGAGTCTCCCCGAGCGCCGGGCTGGTGGGCGGCGAGCAGCTCAAGGTCTCCTTGAGTGGTTTTCCCGCACGTGTGACGGTGTCGGTCTACGAGTGCGCTGGTGTTCCTTCAGCCGCCACGGTGAACCGTTGTGGTGGCGCCACCACCACGCTCTACACCAAAAAGAGCGGGAGCGTCTCCGGACCCTTCATCGCGGAGCCGGCAGCGGGGACCGGGTCGAAGGGGACAATTGTGACCTGTCGGAACCAGTGCGTGCTTGCCGGTGTTGTCATCAAGCAAACAGGCCGAGCCTCCCACAGTCCCGCCCCGATGGCACACGCGCGGTTGTCGTTTTCCACTACCGCAACTCCTGGGCTCGCCGATGCTTTTCTTGCCGACCTCAGTTGGGTGAGCACCGGCGAGGGCTGGGCCTTAGCCACGCGGCCGTGCGCGACGGGTTCCGCGGGGACGTGTGCCGTACTCGCGCACACCCTTGACGGCGGTGCCCACTGGCAGATCCTTCCCACTCTCCCAAGGAACAGTACCGTCGGCTGCATTGACATCAGTTGCGTGGGGAGCGTGGCTTTCGCCAACTCCAATGTCGGCTACCTCTACGGGCCGGGGTTGCTCATGACCAGCGACGGCGGTCGCAGCTGGCAAGCCGAGCCCGGACTTCAGGTGGAGACGTTGACCATCGCCAATGGTGCCGTGTACCGCGTCGCTTACGGCCAGAGCGCCTGCCCGGGCCCCTGCCAGCCGACCCTGCAGGAGGCAGCCGTGGGATCGTCGGTGTGGGAGACCCTCGTTGGCGACCTTGACACTCCGGATCGCAGCGCTTCCGCCCAGATCGTCTCTTCAGGGACGACGCTGCTCGTAGCGATGTACGGCAGTCAAGCGGGGCCCTTTTCAGCACAAGCGGTGCTGTACCGCTCTACGGATGCCGGCGGCTCCTTCGAGCAACTAAGCGACCCTTGTTCGGGCATGGGACCGGTCGGCGTGGAGGAGGACCTCATCGACCTGACGAGCGCACCTGGGGGCTTTTTCGCCGGGCTGTGCAGCCCTCACACCGGGACCGGGACATTCGTCGTCACCTCCAACGACGACGGCTCCTCCTGGCAGCGGGCCGGAGCGTTACCGGGGGCACAGGACCAAGGGTGGGGCCTCGTGGCGGCGGCGAGCTCCACCACTCTCGTAGTTGCCACCGGCTCGACCTCGGGAGCGGGTCCCGACACGGCCCGGCTGTTGGTCTCGACCGATGCCGGTCGCACTTGGACGACCGCCGCCAGCGACGCGCAGGAGATCACGTCGGCCGGCATACCCGCTTGGCTTGGATTCGAGACCTCTCAGGTTGGTAGGTGGATCGGTGATCCTCACAATGTGTGGATCACCAACGACGGAGGACAACACTGGGACCGAATCGCGTTCGGGTGAAACTATCCCAGGTGCAACGACAGCTCGTCCCGAAAGGGGATCCCAATACGGGATACCCCGAGGTGCTTTGGCTGTCCTAGGCTGGCGTAGTACGAGTTGATGGATCGAGACTGATTGCGGAACGCAGTCTGTCCGGCGCTGTGTGCACGCACCAGTCCCGGGTGAGCGCCTTTCCGTCCCTTACGATGCAGGTGTGCCAGATCGCAGTGAGCGTGGCGGGACCGCCCGGCGATCTGCTTGGAACCTGCTCATCGGAAGGCCGCTGCGGTCGAGCGAGACATCCAAGGAGCAGATCACTCCGGTCGAGGGGCTCTCAGCGCTTTCGCTTGATGCCCTGACCTCGGTTGCGTACGGTCCCGAGGCCATCATCGTCGTACTGGCCCTGGCCGGAGCCGGGGCCCTGCACCTGGTCCTCCCGATCACGGTGGCCATCGTGGTCCTATTGGCCATCCTGGTCTTCTCCTACCGACAGGTCATCGACGCCTATCCGGGCGGTGGCGGGGCTTACGCGGTGTCCCGTGCCAACCTTGGCCCCAGCGCCAGCCTGGTAGCTGGGGCGGCGCTGATCGTCGACTACACCCTCACCGTCGCCGTATCCATCGCCGCCGGGGTGGGGGCACTAACGTCGGCATTTCCGAGCCTCACCTCGGCCACCGTGCCGATCTGCCTCGGCATCCTCGCCGTCATCACCGTGCTCAATCTCCGCGGACTGGGCGAGACTGCTCGGGCCTTTCTGCTGCCAACCATGCTGTTTATCGTTGGCTTGCTCGCCATCATCGCCATCGGGCTGATCCATCCCCTGGCGCTGAATACGCCCCAGCCAGGTCATTCCCTGTTGACTGCCCACGGGCTGCAGACGGTAAGTGTGCTGCTGGTGCTGAAGGCGTTCTCCGCCGGTTGTAGCGCACTCACCGGTGTGGAGGCCATCGCCAATGGTGTCCCGCTGTTCAAGGAGCCCCGGGTGGTTCGGGCAAAGCGAACCGAGCTCCTGCTCGGGGTGATCCTGGGTGTCATGTTGCTGGGCCTGGCGATTCTCACCAGGCGCTGGCATATCGGTCCGCGATCGAACCAGACCGTCCTCAGCCAGATCATGGCCACCGCCGTCGGTCGGCATTGGGCCTACTACTTCGTCTCCCTCACCATCACCGTCGTCCTCGCCCTGGCCGCCAACACCTCGTTCGGCGGTCTACCGATCCTGACTAGTCTGCTGGCGCGGGACAACTATCTGCCCCATCTTTTCTCGATACGCGACGATCGACAGGTCTTCGGAAACGGCATCTGGGTGCTCACTGGCTTGTCCGCTTTGCTGCTGATCGCCGTCGGCGGGAACACCAACGAGATGATTCCGCTGTTCGCCATCGGAGTCTTTACCGGATTCACCCTCTCCCAGCTTGGATTGGTCATCCATTGGCAGAAAACCCGTCCTCCCGGTTGGCGCCGCCGTGCAGCCATCAATGGCTTCGGCGCTGTCATCACCGCATTGGCCACCGCGATATTCCTGATCTCGAAGTTCGCCCAAGGGGCGTGGGTAGTGGTGCTGGCCGTTCCGGCGTTTGTCTTCCTGTTCAGGCGCATCCACGCCTACTACCAACGCGCTGGACTGGATCTGGGAATAGGCATCGTGCCAGGCAAGCCGGCAGCCAAACGAACCCTTGTGATTGTCCCGGTGACCAGTGTGTCGCGGCTGACCCGACACGCGATCTCCGAAGCGCTGTCCCTGGGCCAAGAAGTCATAGCGGTCTCCGTGGTGATCGACCAAGGTGAAGACAGCCAACATGCGGCTCAGGCACTTGAACGAGAGTGGTCGGTGTGGAACCCTGGCGTGCCCCTGCGGATCCTGCACACCGAGTACGCATCGGTGGTCCGACCCATTGTCGCGTTCATCGACGAGGCCCGCGAGTACAGCAGCCGACAGATCGTGGTCCTGATCCCCGTCGTAGTCCCCGAGCACGTCCGATATCGGATTCTCCACAACCAGGTGGACCGAGTGCTCTCGGCCGCGCTGCGGACCCGTACCGATTTGGTGATTGCTCGCGTCCCCATGCCGGTTCAGGTTCCGCCGAGCGATGTCGGACCGTCCCCAGTCGATTGAACGGGCCGGGCGCCAGTCACCGCAAGACCGACCTTGACAATCAGTGATCTGTTCCTCGGTCAGAGACAGCGAGGGTGTCCGGTGAGGGATCCCCTGCGGGCACCCGGGAATTGCCCCGAAGAAGTGAGCTGGACCGTGTCGAAAGCCGTTGGTCCTCCGGTAGACACTGGTCAGCCGGGACGCCCGGTCTTTTGGGACCTCTCGTGAGGGAGCTAGGTTCGCGTATGGCAACCGGGATCTTGCTCGACATTGACGGGGTGTTGGCTGTGTCATGGAAGTCGCTGCCGGGCGCAGCCGAGACGCTGGGTTGGCTGGCGGAGCAGGGAATGCCGTTTCGGCTAGTGACGAACACGTCGTCGCGGTCACGCCGCCAGATCGCCGAGCTCCTGGGCGATGCCGGCGTGGAGGTTGATCCTTCGGCAATCCTGACCGCGGTGAGCAGCGCGGCGCGCTACCTCGACGAGCACTACAGGGGTGCGGGGTGCTTGGTCGTCAATGAAGGCCCGTTGGGGGAGGATCTCGAAGGCGTCGAGATCGTTGAGGCTGGTAGCGCCGCCGTCGTGTTGCTGGGCGGCGCCGGTCCCAGCCTCGGCTACCGTGACCTTGACGCTGTCTTCAAACTGGCCGTTGACGGGGTGCCGGTTGTCGCGTTGCACCGCAACACCCGCTACCAGACGGCGGACGGACCGGCGTTGGACATGGGAGCGTTTATCGTCGGCCTCGAAGCCGCAGCCGGCATCGAGATCCCGATCGTCGGCAAGCCAGCTCCCGAGTTCTTCCAGGCTGCACTGGACGACCTCGCCGTCGGTCCGGCCGACGCGCTCATGGTCGGCGACGACATCGGTTCTGACGTGCGCGGCGCTCAAGCGATCGGCATCACCGGGGTACTGGTCCGCACCGGCAAATTCCGGCCTAGCGACCTCGACGGGGCCGGCCAGGCGCCGAACCATATCATCGACGACATCGGCCACCTCCCCGACCTTCTCGGACATCTGGCCTTCGGGCAATCGTGAATTCCGAAGCCAAGCAGTTCGTGTCTACTCCTCTGGCCGCTTGGCCTTCCCCTGTCAAGGCCGGACCGGCGATACACCACCAGTGCTCTGTGACGGCTGTCGGGGACCATCCCCTGCGGGCACCAGGCCGGCGGTCCGAGAGCGAGGTCAGCAGTACCGTTTGGCGTTCCCCA
>JBEKWB010000143.1:0-8778 GCA_049513455.1 Acidimicrobiales bacterium | reverse complement strand
GACAACCGCCCCCACTGCGGCCCCGTCGTCTACAACCCCTTCAACAGCCGCCGCCACCACGACAACTCTCCAGACGACTACGACAACTGAGACACCGACGACCCGTGCGACGACGACGACCCATGCGACGACGACGACCCGTGCGACAACAACGACCTCGTCTACTACTAAACTGGGTAGCACTTTGCCGGTCACGACCTCTCCCATTCAAACAAGACCGACGACGCCGACCTCCCCGACGCAGCCAGAGTCCGCTGGTCCGGTCACCTCCTTCGGAGACGGCACCTATGAGGTGGGGTCGCAGATAGTGGCGCAAACCTACCGAGCCGCGGGAGGCACAGATTGCTATTGGGCACGATTGAGCGGTCTCGGTGGCAGCAATGACATTATTGCCGACAACTACGCGGAGGGTCCGGCCATCGTAACCATCGCGCCATCGGATGTCGCGTTTGATGCCCACGGCTGTGGAACCTGGTCACCCGCCCCAACGTCAGGTCAAGAAGCGACGACCATGGGCGACGGCACGTGGGCCGTGGGTATCGACATCGTCGCTGGAACCTACCAAGCCACCAGCACGGGTTCATGTTATTGGGCGCGTCTCAGTTCGTTCAGCGGAGTCGGTGCTGCCATCATCGCCTACGGCGACGCTGCCCCGGGTCCATTCACGGTCACGATCAGCCCAAACGACGTTGGCTTTCTCAGCAGCGGTTGTGGTGAGTGGACGCTCGTTGGCTGAAGCCGTACGGGGTCCGTGTCGGACACGGCCTGGCGCCCCCCTGGATCACCGAGGCTGACGGGTGTCAGGTACAGAGGTCGTGCATCGTTCGCACGTGGCTCATCAACTCCTGTTGGATTTTGTCCAGGAGGGCCCGGGCGTCCTCGTCGTCTTGCTCTCCTTGAGCGGCTTTGAGGTGAGCTGAAAGTTGATCGAGATGATCGAGGATGGTTCGCCGAACCTCTTCGTCACTGGGGCTTCCCGGCCAAAGGTTCGGGGGTATTCGGCCGGCAACGCTGACCATGTTCCCGAGAGGGGAGGCACCAAGTTTTTCATCTTCTTCCATCAGAAGGCTCGCCCAGCTCCTGAGGCCCTCAAAAAGCCTGTCGAGTTCCCCGTGCATCTCATGGCTATAGGGAACTTTTCGGTAGGCCTGCTTGACATCCTGCACCACGTCGATGACTTCACTCAAGACCCCGTTGAGAGCGTCGATCGCATCATCTGGTGGCATGTCGGTGAACCCAAGGCCTCTTTCGCGAAGTATCAAGGGTGATGGTGTAGGGAGTGTACGTAGGTTATCCGTCGTGTACGCCGGCTGCTACCAGGGAGACGAATCGCGTCTCGGTGGGCCGAGGAATCACGTAGAGAAGGCGATCGCCAAAACCTTGAAAGTGGGGTTGAACCCTTGACAGCGTCCACCGTGACAGCCTGCGGCTACCCTCCTGCGGAGGGGGCGTGCGGTCGGACCGGGGCGGCCATGGCCGCAGGCTTCAGCCCCCGGGGGGGGACTGTGCGCCCTGGAGAACGACGGGCGTAGACACCGCCTCCTCGCCCGCCCGCAAGCCGGGGAAGAAGAGGAACCCAAGCGTGATGGAGGCGCCCGCGGTTCCGGCAACCACAAGCGTGGTACGCACACCGAGAAAGTGGGCCACGGGAACGGTCAATGCATAGCTCAAAGGCAACAACGCGCTCGAAAGACACCAGTCAATACTCGACACTCGGCCAAGCATTGAATTGGGCACACGCCGCTGTTTGAGTGTGGACCAGACGACTGCTCCGAGTGCCTCGGCCCCGTTGATCACGAAGGCCGCAACCACCAGACCCCACTCATTGGTGGCGAGCCCAAAGCCCGCAACGGCCAGTGTCGCGATTGACCACCACAAATAGATCCACGTGACCGGTCGGCGAGGATTCCGCCCGCGACCCATGAGTAGGCCACCCAGAAGGGCACCCACCCCGCCGGCCGCCAGCACGGTGCCATAGGTGGACGCGCCCGCGTGAAGTGAGTTCCGCACGATGTAGGGAAGCAAGACCTGCGTGGGCCCGATAAACAGCAAGTACGCGAAGGTCGCCGAAAGGAAGGTTCCCCAGAGCCACACCTGACCTCGTACATATCGCAAGCCCTCGCGGACTTCGTGACGCAGGCTGCCTATCTGTGCGACGTCGACTGACAGCTGCCGAGGGGTCATGCGAAGGATGCTCACCGCCGAGAGCAGGAATGTCACGGCGTCGAAGGCGAAGGCACCGGCGGGCCGCACGACGGCAACCGCCAATCCGCCCAGCGCGGGGCCCGCAAGCTGCACCGCCAGCGGACGCACGACCTGGTCGAGCGCATTGGCCTGGGTGAGCTCGTCGGGTGGAAGGAGTTGCGGTACCAAGGCATCGAGCGATGGTGAGGCGAACGCGGTCGCTGTCCCGATGATCCCGGCGATCGCGATGAGATCCCAGAGCCGCGGCGTGGCGACTGCGGTCACCAGGGCGAGTATGCCCACCGCTGCGGCACGGACGATGTCAGCCATCGCCAGTACCCGTCGCCGATCCGACCGGTCGGACACTGCGCCGCCGACGAGGAGCAGCGCTATCTGCGGCAGGGCGTTGGCCAGACCGACATAGGCAAGAGCGGACGGCTGATTCGAGACGGCGTAGGCCTGCCAGGCAATGGCGACGACAAATATTCCGTCGCCGATCAACGAGACGGACATGCCCATCCACAGCAACCGGAAATCCCGCCGGTACAACGGTGTCACGAGCGCCATGCGCCGACGCTCGGTTTAGCCCTGCGGCGTGATCCGCTGCATAGCGAAACGCTCTGCCAGCTCGCCGAGGACGTCATTGAGCTGAGTGACCTCATCGTCGGTATTGACCGCCGACAGCTGGATCCGAAAGCCCACCTGTGCCCTCGGCACCAGAGGATACGCAGCGAGTGTCACATAGATCCCTCGATCGAAGAGGAACCGGCCAACCTTGTCGATGTCGTCGCCCGGACCGAGCGGGAGTTCGATGATGGGCAGCCCCGAGGTATTGAGGGTAAACAGACCAAGTTGCGCGATGCGGAGGAGAACCGAGCGCGTCTTGTGGTACAAGTCGCGCCGGAGCGCTTCGCCTTCGGCTTGATTGACCTTGAATCCGGCGAGCACGGTGGCAAGCGACGCGGTGGGTGAAGGCCCCGAATAGAGATAAGGGGCGGCTTCGACTTTCAGGCGATTCTTCATTGAGGTGGGCAGCGCCATGAAGGCCAGCAGAGAGGAGTACGCTTTTGAAAAGCCACCGACCAGCACAATGTTGTCGTAGGACTCGTCAAAGTAGCGAACGATGCTGTTCCCCCGCCGCCCGTAGGGCATCTCCGGCGTCGGTGACTCGCCAATCACCCCGAACCCGTGCGCGTCGTCGACGTACAACAGCGCATCGTACTCTCGGCAGATTCGAGCGTATTCGGGAAGGTCGGGAGCATTGCCGGACATGCTGTTCACCCCGTCGATGCAGAACATGCGGGTCATTTGCGCGGGCAGTGAACGAAGGACCTCCTCGAGGTGCTCAGGGTCGTTGGGGCGGACACGACGCAGGGTCGCGCCGTTGCCACGCGCGATTGCCGCCCCGTCATAGATCGTCTTGTGGGCCTGGGAGTCGACCAGCACAGCACCTTGTCCGGCCAACACGGGGATCACCGAGGTGTGAATGAGCGTTATCGTCGGGAGCACGAGGGTATCGGGGGATCCCAAGAGGGCAGTCAATTCGTCCTCGATGTCAACGTACAGGCGCGGGCTCCCAAGCAAACGCGACCAACTCGGGTGCGTTCCCCAGCGTTCTAGCTCAGGCGCTACCGAGTCGATGATCGCCGGGTGGA
Source organism: Acidimicrobiales bacterium (assembly GCA_049513455.1). Taxonomy (GTDB): domain Bacteria; phylum Actinomycetota; class Acidimicrobiia; order Acidimicrobiales; family RAAP-2; genus Bog-473. Next base: position 4,939 of record JBEKWB010000143.1, on the reverse strand, counting down.
GGTCGAATCCCAAGTAGTTGCAGGACGCGAAGTCGCTGAGCCACTGGCTCCCGACGCGGATCCGGCGACCGCGTACCTCGTCGATCACGGCATCCATCATCGGATGCGAGATGCGCAACCTCTCCAGATCTTCCCATCGCGCGTCTCGCCGCACGATATGTGAACTCGACAGCTGGCTCTGGCTCTTGCCGTTCAGCGAACGTATGGCCGATGTCGTGGGCGCCGTCATCGAACGACCTCCTCTTTGACCCATGGGTTCTCGGGGCGGGGGTGCTCGGCGTTGCCGTCGAAGGTGTTGAATAGAATTTTGTCAACTTCCCGCGAAGTGAGCGGCTGGGCGAGGTAGAAACCCTGCCCGAACTGGCACCCGAAAGCTCGCAGGGCGTCGAGCTGACCTGTCGCTTCGATCCCTTCCGCCACCGTCTGGAGATTCAGGTTCCGGCCGAGCATCACGATGGTCTCGGCGAGGGCCCCCGTCTGGGCGGGATCACCGACCTCGTCGACAAAGGACTTGTCCACCTTCAAGATGTCGATCGGGAAGTCCTTCAGATAGCTGAGCGAGGAGTAACCCGTACCGAAATCGTCGATCGCAAAGGCGACGCCAAGCTCTTTGAGTTCCCACATCCGGGTGATGATGACCTCAATGTTCTGGATGAGCATGCTCTCAGTGAGCTCGAGTACTAGGCAGTGGGGATCAAGTCCCGTCTCCTGCAGGATCGTCGATACGTCGTGCACCAGGTCGACGTGGTGAAACTGCCTCGCCGACATGTTGACGCTCATCCGCATGCCTCCCACCTCGGGGTGCTCGAGTTGCCACAACCGTGCCTGTCGGCAGGCCTCCCGCAGCGCCCAGCGCCCGAGGGCGATGATGAGGCCGGTATCCTCGGCCAACGGAATGAAGTCCCCCGGCAGCAGCAGCCCCTGCCTGGGGTGGTTCCACCGGATGAGCGCCTCATGCCCGACCAGTTTGCTGTCCTCGAGGCTGATGATCGGCTGGTAGTACAACTCGAATTCGTGCGAAGCCATGGCCCGCTGCAGGTCGGCCGTCCGCTCGAGACGATCCAAAATGGCCGACTGGAGGGCCGGCTCGTACACCGCGTAGCGCCCTTTGCCACCGGCCTTTGCCGCATACATGGCCACATCCGCCGCCTGCATTAGGTCGGCGGGATCCTCGGCCCCCGACGAGCTGAGGACGACACCGATGCTCGCACGAGGCACAATGTCGTGGTCCCCGATGTGCACCGGCACATTTAGCGCCGAAATAATGTTGTTTGCGACCTCATAGGCTTCCTCGGGGCTGACCGTCTGCTCTAACAAGACCGCGAACTCATCGCCGCCGAAACGGGCCGCCGTATCACCCGCCCGCAGGGCGGCTCCGATTCTTTCGGCAACCTTGACCAGTAGCTCGTCCCCAGCACCGTGGCCCAAGCTGTCGTTCACCAGCTTGAAATCGTCAAGATCGATGAACAGGACAGCCAGGGACGCACCGGAACGGGCCGCTCGTAGGAGTGCGTGCTCGAGACGATCGCGGAACAGGGCGCGGTTCGCGAGTCCGCTTAGGGAATCGTGGAATGCCTGGTGCTTGAGCTCCTCCTCAAGGCCCATGCGCTCCGTGACGTCCCGCATGGTCAGGACCATGCCTTCCACGGTGAGATCTCCGAGAAGATTCGTAGTGATTACTTCGATGTGACGCCAGGAATCGTCGAAGTGCTTCACCCGCCACAGAGCGGTGACGGACGTGCCGGATCCGAGAGCAACTGCGGTATAGCCGGCGAGGGCCTGCTCGACATCGTCCGGATGGATCAGGCTGGTGAACTCCCTGCCTTCGAGCGTGCTGGCGGCATAACCAAGGATCTTCTGCGCAGACGGCGACTGATAGATGATTGTGGTGTCGGGTCGCACGATGAGAATTACATCGGATGCGTTCTGCACCAGTGTCTGGAAGCGTGCTTCGCTACGACGAACATGAATGACCTCCGTCATGGCTTCTCTATCGAGCGCGAGCTCCACCTGCGCTGCGAGTATCTCAATCGAGTTCTTGAACTCGATTGAGATCTTGGTGTCACTGGTGACAGTGATGAAACCGTGGAGCTTGCCTTGTGAGACCAGACCACATACGAGGTGCTCTCCCGAGACCTCGCTTGTCCCCGATCCGTTGAGCGTGGAGCGGGGGACGACGGTGCAACTTTGAAACCTTCCCTGCCCCAGTCCGTCCTGAAACACGGCCCAATCTGACAATGAATCGTGCGCCTCGTCGGCCGACGCCCCCGACTGTCCGACGACCGATGGTTCGCCTGCTTGATTGGCCGCCACCAGGGTCACTCTTGTGATGCCGCCATGTCCGGACATCAATGCGTCGAATCCGGCGAACGCTGCTGTATGGATCCCCTCGCGGCCGGCGGCGGCTACGAGTTCTGCGGCGGAGTTCCGCAAGACCATTTCCCGGGTCACGGACTGCTCGTGCGCACGCACCAGACCGCCCATGCGCAAGAGCACAAGTAGGAACATCAGACCGGCGACAACAGCGATGACTGGAGCGTCGACAGCATTACCGAGCTCGGCTTCGACCAGCAGCACCACAGGGGCGATGAGTGACACGCCGGCCAGGAGCATCAGGCGGGACCGGCTGGTACGGGGCATCGCCTGTGCCCTCGGCTCCGAGAGCGCCTTCATGCTGGGGTGTAGCGCCGCTGCCCCCCAGCAGGAGTAGAAGATGATCCAGCCCAGGTCGATCACGTTGCCGTCACTCCAGTTGGCGTTGCTATGCAAGTTGGCCAACCCGTAGAGCGAATCAGAGACGAGTGTTCCGACCGTCCCGATGGCCAGCAGGCGCCCGGCCGTGTGCCGAAAGCCGCCATTGCTCCACAGGTGGGCCAACATCGCCAGGACAAGGACGTCGCCCAACGGGTATGCGGCTGCAGTCAAGCGCACGAGGAGCGTTCCCGGTCCACGTACGTTGGGACCGATCAGGAAGATCCACGACAGCAATCCCACGCCGAGGGTGACGGTGAGCGCGTCGATCAGGCTGGCTTGATCACCTCCCGGAACTCGCTTCCGGGCGAGAAGGAGAAGGCCAATCGCCAGGACAGGGTACATGGTGATGTAGATCGCATCGATGAAGGATGGAAAGGGAATGTTCTGCTGTCCAATAATTTGGTGCCAGAACTTGTACGTCGTGTCACCCGTGATGAAGAGGAGCACACCGCCGCCGATGAACCACCAGGCGATCGGCGAGTTCGGACGGTTACGCCGAACGCCATAGACGATTGCCGCCACTGCGGAGAGCCCCAACAGGGCCCACGCGGGGACCTGGCCCGGCCATTCCATCCAAGGAAGCACACCAAAGATCAAGGGCTTGCCGGGCGTAACCCCGAAGGGGAAGTAGATCATGGCGAGGATGGCCTCGAACCCGAGAAACCAGCGCCATGCGTTGGGTGACGCCTTGCGCGCTTCCGGCTGGGTCGCCTCAGAAATCATCGTGTCCACAGCACTCCCCTCACATAGAGGCACTAGACCTCCTTACCTACTTCTAAGTGAGGAAGTGTTTGATCAGCTGCTTTCTAAGAACGATATGCCTATTGCTGCTATGAACTGATGTTCAAGTAACGGATAATCCCGACTGACGAGAGTAAATATCTCGAGTGGTTTTCTGGTGTCAATAGGGTTTCGAAGTGGTGGCATGTAGCGATTGCACATCCACCCATGAGACGCCGCCACTCCCGTGTATCAAGGGGTAAGGACTCAGACAAGTCCGGACACCCTTTGGGGAAGGTGGGGAATCCAAGAAGAATCCCTTAGGCGAAGGTCCGTGGCCATATAAGACAAATCATGACGTCGTCTGTCTGCGGTAATAGGTGGTTTGAGGCCCTACTCATCAGCATCATCCAAGAAGGACATATGGGTCACCCACGAGGCCCTCCTCGGCTGGGCGCCCATCACGAAGGTTGATGCGGGCAGGCTGTCTCGGCGGAGACTGTCAAAGGTTCAATCCGGCGAAGGGGCCTTCAACGTTGTTTATCCGTCGTAGGGTCCCACCGAAGAAATTCGAAGGTGGGCCGGTCGCAGTTGTCGATTACGCGACTGAACAATGAAATCTCCGCGATCACAACGCGACACACCGCTCGAGAAGACGCTGTAATCGGGCATGCTGAGGTGAACGAGCTCGTCGCAGGAAGGGTACGAATCGAATGTCCAAGACCAAGAAGCGGCTGGCCGGTGCAGTCGGGCTGCTCGTTACCGTAGGGGCGGCGCTGGGCGCCATCACCATCTCGAGTGCCGCCGCCCCGACGGAAGGATCCACAGTGCCCGACTCCGCGGCGCCGGTGGCACCGTTCACAGCCGGAACCCCGTTCTCCAGCGGGCAGCAGATCAACATCGTCATACCGGCCAACAGCCTTTTTGTTGCCACCTCATCGGTGAACGTCGTCGAGTGCGCCGCCCCCAACGGCGTCCCGCCCACGCAGCCGATTAATTGCGATGGCAACACCATCCAGGGCCCGACGATCCTTCCCAACGCCGACGGTTCGATCAACTTCCAGACACAGGGGTATGGGCTCTACACCCTTTACGCCTTGCCCGACTCCATCTCGCTGGGTGAGAGTTCGAGCAATCAGGTCACATGTGGCGACACAGCCGCTACCGAGTGCGTGCTCTACATCGGAGACAATCAGGGTGACTTCACCCAGCCCCACGTCTTCTCCCAGCCCTTCTACATCGCGCCCAACGCAACCGACAGTGGAACGCCTGGCGGCGACGGCTCCGCTCCGGCAACGACGACGACGCAGCCCACCACGTTGTCGACCTCGCTGTCGGGGGGTGGGCAGAGCGGGACGAGCATCAGCGTGCCGACGGGGACGGCAGTGACCGACACGGCCACGCTCAGCGGCACCAACGCCGCCACGGCCACGGGGACCGTGACCTACAACGTCTACTCCAACTC
>JBEKWB010000142.1:0-12868 GCA_049513455.1 Acidimicrobiales bacterium | reverse complement strand
CCCGGTCCCCGCTCCCGACGGTGCCATTGCTCGTCGTGACATCCTGGCGGCATCATTCACGAGTACGACCGCGCTGCCTGAATACAGATTGCCGCAAGAAGTCCTGACGACACGGCTCCGGCGATGAAGTCAAGCGCTCCGCTCTCGAGCAGGAATCAGGACCTCCGCCCGCGCCCGGCGACCCTTCCTCTGACCCGGTACCCTCCGTCCTTTCTGCTCACGCAGCTGCCGGGCACGTTTATGGACCCTTCAGGTTGGGCGACCACTCGGAGGAGATCCTGACGGAACTGGGGTTCGATCGGTCCGCGATCAGAGAGCTCGTCGCAGATGAGATCGTCATGGATCGGCGGCCCCTGTGATGGATGGGATGTCACCACGCTTCACGAACCACCAGAACGTCGCCGAGGTGATCGTCGAGACGCGATGACCCCGCCTACGGCCTGCACATGGTGGTCGGCGGCGGCAAGTGGAGCGAATCAGCCACGAAGTGGCCCATGGTATTCCACGCCGCCGATGAACGGACATCCAGGGTGGTGAAACCCTGAATGTCCTGCACCTCGTTCATTGCGCCTTGCGCACGCAACCTCCCCCGGGGGACGTAGAAGTGGCGCCAGGCGGGTCGCCATCCGCCCTTTCGATATGTCCTTACCATCCTGCTATCGTCCGTGCCAATCCACGCGAGACTAGGAGCCGGTGATGGCTGACCACTATGCCAACTTGATGGAGTGGGTCGTCCACCAAGAAGGCCCGGTGGCGACCATCAAGTTCGAGAAAGTTAGCAAGCCGCCTGAAGAGTTCATCGATCATCACACCTCGCTAGGGCTCGCATTGGAGAAGGTGCGCTTCGACGACTCGATTCGTGTGGTGATAATCACCGGGCGCGACGACGGCTTGTTCGAGTTGGGTCCGATGCGCGAAGAGACGGAGCCCTGGGCTCTCGACGTGCTGAATCCGACGACCCGGCCGGGCGGCCCCGGTTCGCTAAGGGGCCCGTGGAGTCTTTCGCAAGGAATCGAACGAACGTTCGCCACGCTCGCCCTGATGGAAAAGCCGGTCATCGGGCGCTTGAACGGCGATGCCTACGGGTTCGCCCTACACGCGATGTGGGGGTGCGACATCATCATCGCACGGGAGGACGTGTTGGTCAGCGACAACCACCTGTCGATGCATCCGGTGCTCCCTTTCGGCATGGCGGCCGGCGACGGCGCATTCGCGTTTCTGCCGCTGTTCATGACGCCGACCAAGATGAAAGAGTTCCTCATGTTGGGGCCGAGGTGGACGGCCAAGCAGATGGCCGAACTCGGGCTCATCAACTACGCGGTGCCGGCCGATGAACTCGACGCCAAGGTCGACGAGTTCGTCCAGGCCTTCCTCGCGCGCCCACCGCTCGCGCTGATCCGTACCAAGCGCGCCGCAAATAAGCGCCTTATCGAGCAGATGAACCTGACGCTCGACTACTCCTGGATGGCGGAATCGATTGACCACTGGGAGGGCTCGGCGACGGGCTTCGAGCAACAGATGACTCTTCGACCCGACGAGCCGGCATGGACCGTCGGTGATCCGAAGGCTGACCCCCAGGGCGAGGGGTAGGAGGAAGGAGCGCATGGGAACGAGGCTGGCCGGGAAGCGGGCGCTCGCCATTGGCTGCGGCCAAGGTTTTGGCGCCGTGACGGCGCATGCGTTGGCTGCCGAAGGGGCAAGCGTGATGGTGGCCGACATCGACGCCGACAAGACGGGGCAGGTAGCGCAGGACATCACGCAGGCCGGGGGGCAGGGGACGTCGCACTGGGTGGACATCGGGGAGGAGGATGCCATCCGGGAGCTCGTCGATGCGACGGCGGAGCGGCTGGGCGGCATCGACGTGGTCTTCAACAATGCCGCGGCCGTGGGTACGCCGGCGACCTTTGACGACTCGATGAACCCGGTCATGGCGATCTCCGCTGACGTCTGGGACGTCACCATGAAGGTGAACCTGCGGGGGCCCTGGCTCGTCAGCAAGTACGCCATCCCGTACATGGTCCGAAACGGCGGGGGCTCGATCATCAACACGGGTTCGCTGGCAGCGGAGGCCATCATGCCGAAGTCAGGCGCCTACTCGGTCTCCAAGGCTGGCGTGAACACCCTCTCGAAGGTGATCGCTACCCAGTACGGCCGCCAGGGTATCCGCTGTAACACGATCAACCCGGGCTACATCGAGACCCGTCACATCCCAAAGGAGTACGGCGAGACAGTGATGGCACGCCACACGCTCGTCCCGCGGCTGGGCAACGGCGACGACATCGCGATGCTCGTGGTGTACCTCGCCTCTGACGAGTCGGGCTACATGACCGGCCAATCCATCACGCTCGATGGGGGGTTCTTCGCACACGGTCCGACGTGGGCGGAGATGTCGCAGGCCGATTCGCCGAAGAACCGGATCGGGCCGGATGGGTCCTTGAGGTAGGCCCCCGTTTGCAGCGACCGCGTGGGTTCCGGCCGTCGCCTTCCCAGCCGACCCTCTTCAGCCCGCCGGTGTGGATATACGGCGGCACCGACGAGATCCAGCGTTACCAGTTTGCCGAGCTGCGCTCGGCCTTTCCCCACTGGGAGCCGCCCAATGCCCAACGCCCAGCTCACACCCGACAAGCTCGACGACCTCTGCGACGGCCTCCGGGCGCTGACAGCGTAATAGTTATGGAACCCGTCCAATCAACCGGGGCCTCAACATCCCCTCGGAACGCTTTAGACCCAGATTAATCGATTGCGGTAGGGACCGCCCTCTCGGGCGGCCCCCCGCACAGATCCCAGCGTGCGGCACTGGTGAGTGGCGGGAGGGAACCTCCCCCTCCCGCTCTCGCAGGACCGGACGTGAGACTCTCGCCTCATCCGGCCCCCACAGGTCGGCCGTTGGTGTGTGGGAGCAAGTACCAGTGGGCGAAGAGACGGGGATGGTGCTGTCGCACAGCAGCCAGCCAGGCTCCGGCCTTGGTCGGTTTGTTCCGCAGTCGTTTGAACTTCTGCATCGCCCATCGGACCAGGTGTTGGTCGATGCGCAATGCCAGGGAGTACAACTCGGAGCGATAGAAGGCCCGTAATAGTTGACCCAGCCTCTGACCTGGGCGTTGATTGAACCGGCCTGGTATCCCTGGAGGCTCCATACCTTGGAAGTGAGGATGGAGCGTGACAGAACAGAAGCCTTCCCAAAAGCGGTACCCGCCGGTTTTCTGCAGTACGAGGTCGGAAGGACATGAGTTGGCAATCTGAAATTCGCCGTTGAGGTGGACTTCGACCGGGTGGTTACGCGTGGCGACCATGGGATACGGCTGTGTTGCACGTAGCCACCGAGCATCGTCAGCCTCCTCCCGTGCGACTCTCCAGATCGTTTCGCGCGGCGTCAGCCACGTGGGCCGTCGGGCGAGGGACGATTGGCTTTTTGCATGAGTTCGCGGTTGATCATCCGCGCGGCATCGAGTTCGTCGACGGAGGAACGCAAGGCCTCCTTGGTCTCGAAGAGCTGTTGGGCAAGCTCTTCGACCCGACCGGCGAGCTGGCGGTCCGCGAGCTCAGACACAATGCTCTGGGGAAGGAGTTCGTCGGCAATGAGGTGAACGCCTTCGGCCTTGGATAGGCGGTTCTCGAGCGCCAGGACCTGGCGGACGAGACGGTGATTCTGAGCCCTGGCGTTCTCGAGTTCAGCCCGCAGCGAGGCCCCCGTCACTCGGGCCGAGGCAGTGAGGTCGTCGGCGAGGCGCTTGCTGGATTGGGCGATCTTGAGGTCGATGGCGGCTCTGAGGTCAAGATGATCGTAGATGAATTTGCGCCCGACTCGGGCCTGCCGGGCGATGGCGGCGATCGTTGGAGCCCGCCCGGCCTCGAGCAGGGCGTCGGTTGCCGCCAGCACGAGTAGTCGTTTGTGTTCGCCGTCACGTCTGCGGCTTTGGCACATCGCTCCGACCCCGTCAGCCGTCATCATCGGCTCCCCGGTCCCGCTCGACGTGGGGGAAGAGCCTCGGCGAGGGCTGGCCAATGACACCTCGGAACCGCACCGGCACCGAGGTGTCCAGCTGTGCCCTGACGCGCCGGAGAACTGTGATGGCCTCTTCAACCTCTGCTCGTTCGCCGTCCCCAAGGGTGGCGACGAGGTCCTCGCAGCGGCTGATGATCCGCCGGACCGATGCGACCTCTTCGGCCGAGGGATCGGCCGTGTTGCGCGCCCACTCTTCGAGCTCAGGAACGGCCGCTCGGAGGCGCTCTTTGTCAGCGAGCAACCGGGTGAGATGGGCGCGCAGCTCTGGCAAGAAACTCGGATCGCTCCGCAGGTAGGTACACCGAAAGCACTGGTGGCGGAACGGGCAGGCCTGCCCGTGCGCCTTGACGTTGGTCGGCTCGGTGCAGATGCCGAACGGCACGGCGACCTGACCGATGGCGTCACGGGTCACGTCGGATTGGAGGAGTCGCTCGAGCACCGGGCGACTGCGTTGGCCATCACGGTCCACCTGCAGCGCGGCCAGCAGGTCGACAGCCTTTCGTTTTCGCTTGTTGGTGACGGTGAAGTACACCTGGGTCGTGCTGAGTCGGCTATGTCCCATGAGCTCGGCCAGCACCTCGATGGGCGTGCCCGAATCGGCGTGACGTTGCGCAAAACTGTGACGAAATGAGTAGGGGGTGATCCCACAACGGCGGTAGGGCTCGCCGGCGGGGCCGAGGAGTTCGGCCAAGCCTCCTATCCAGGTGTTGAGGTGCCTTTGGAACAAGTCGACGCCGCACGCCCTGACGCCACGCGGGTTCTTGCTCACGGCAGGGAACAATGCGAGGGCCGAGGTGGCGGTGTCGGGGTAACGCAATCGCACGCGCGCTTGTTGGGCCTGGATGATCTCGGCACAGTGCGCGTCGATGGGCAGTCGATAGTTCGTCACGCCGATCTTGGGCATGTCATGGACCAGCACCGGCGCGGGGCGCATCTGTCCGCTCTCGTCGGGCACCTCGTCGAAGACCAAACAGTCGTAGCGCAGTTCACAGAGCTCCCCGGTGCGCCGACCGACGTCGGCCTGGAGCTCCACCATGGTCCGCACGTCCGGCCCGTGGGTGGTCTCGAGAGCCCTGAGTGCAGCAGGCGCAAGGAGTTGGTCAAGGACGACCTGGGGCAAGCCCCGGCCCTCGCGATCGGGATCAGGGTTTGTCCGCCCCCGGTCGCCCGGTCGCAGCACGACATAGCCGCCCCGGTTCGAGCGTCGCCACGTGATCAACGCCTGCGCCAGCGTGACGCCGTTGCGGGCGTGGTAGTCGTAAAAGGAGAAGAGGGCGGCCAGGTGCTTGTTCACCGTCGCCGCGCTCCGGCGGGCGCTGCCGCCTTCGAGCACCACCACGTTGTCGGCGGGCGCCCGCAGCCAGGCCACGAACCGAGAGACGTGCTCTGCTCTCACCTCGTCCCAGCCCAGCTGCACCAGGGCCAAGAACTCGAACCACAGCTTGAGGCTGGTGGCGTAGGTGCGTATGGTGGTGGGCGAGTGGTCGAGGGCTTGGAGGTGGGCCAGGTAGGCCTCGATCGGCGTCACGAACTCGCCGGCAGCGCCAAGGACCGTCCAGGATTCGGCCCCGTCTGCCATGAGCACCTGCTGGACTCGCATCAACCGCCGCCGCATCCCATAGCTTGAAACCTATGGGATGCAAGGTATCGACAGGGGGATACCTCCGAGGCGCTAGCAAGGCGGCATGACATCCCGGCAAGCTCGCGCCCGCAAACGCCAGATCCTCGACGAGATCGCCCGGCTGGACTTCTGTCTCCCCGGCAGCCTGGTTGAGCGAACGACGCGCTGCAGCACCCCGAGTTGTCGCTGTCACAGCGACCCCGAACGCCGCCACGGTCCCTACATGTCGTGGATCCGCAAGGTCGGGGCAAAGACCGTCACCCACACGCTCAGCGCGAACCAGGCGGAGCGCTACCGGCCGTGGATTGAGAACAACCGCCGCCTCAGGGAACTGGTCAGCGAACTCCAGGCCCTCTCGGTCCAAGTCGTCGGAGACGCCGAGGGATGGGAAGAGAGCACCGCCAGTGCAGTCCGACCAACGTTGTAGACGCTCAAGAGAACGTGTCGCCGACAGGTGCTCGAACCAATGAAAGCGACATCGAAGACACCTTCATAGGCGCTCAAGAGAATGTGCATTATGGAGAATTCTGCATATCGCCCACCATTTACGCGAGCTCAAGGCGGCGGGGAGCACCGAGGGGCAGGGTTGGGCCACCGATATGGCCACACTGCTCAGCGCCACCTGGCAACTGGTACTCGAAGCCACCGCAGCCGGCCAGCGCTCTCTCAGCGACGAGGTGCTCGCCGAGGTGTGCGAGAACTACAAGAGCATCATCGCCACCTGCCATGTGGCGAACCCGGCAGTGGCACCGAGCGGAAAGCGGGGACGGACCAAACGGAGCAAGGCCCACAACCTCTTGCTGCGATTCGACGCCTACGAAGACGACGTGCTGCGCTTCGCCACCGACTTCGCCGTTCCATTCGACAACAACCTTTGCGAGAGAGACGTCAGGATGGTCAAGATCGCCCAGAAGATCTCCGGCGGCTTCCGCAGCACCGAAGGTGCAGAAGCGTTCCTGGCCTTGCGCAGCTACCTCTCGACTGCCGCCAAACAAGGCATGAACCGACTCGAAGCTCTGCAGCGACTGTTCAACGGGGACACATGGATGCCGGCAACACCCGGCGTCAGTCCCTGAACCACCAGAGGTCCGTCACCTGGAACGATCGACCCTCCCTCGGGTGGCTCTCTGAGGTTCGGCCCACCTGACCAGTTACGATTAATCAACGAGTGTACTGTGCTGAGGACCAAGGTGGTCAAGGCGAACCTCGGCCGGTCGTAGTTCCGGGATGTCGCTGATCTGCGTGGGGGGATCGACAATTGGATCAGGCTGACATGCCTCGGCTGGTGGTGGGATCGACTCGCCGAGACGGGTCATGTGACGCCCCAATGGCCCACATCGTGGTTTGGTCTGGGCACCGAGCCGAGCGGCGCGGCAACCATGCGGGAGGCGATTCGCGATGCTGCCGGGCCCGGGCCGCCAGCGTGGCTCGGAATGATGCCCGCGGGTCCAACGCGGTTGTCACACGGCTCGGACGACAGCGGTCAGGTCTGCGCCCGGGCATAGTCAACGGCCACTTAGCACTACGGCATGCTCCTTGCCCGGACCGATCCGTCAAGCTCGGGACGCCACGGACTGACGTGGTTTGTGCTCGCCCTAGACCAGTCGGGTATCGACGTTCGAGGACACACCCCAAGGGAGGAATCGCACCATGCCAGATCTGACGGGTAAAGTCGCTGTTGTAGCCGGATCGGCCACTGGAGTGGGAGCGGCGACGGCCAAACGTTTAGCGCGCGACGGCGCCAAAGTCGTACTCGGTGATATCAATGCGGACGGCGCGAGGATGGGTGCGGAGCAAATCACAGGTGAAGGTGGCAGCGCTACGTGGTTCGGTTTCGACATAAGCGACGAAGCCGCGGTCGAGTCCCTGATGCAGCACGCGATGGACGCGTATGGACAGATCAACCTCCTTCACAATTGCGCAGCGGATTTTTCGGACTCGATGCTGTTCAACGACACGGACGCGGTCAGGACGCCGCTCGACGTGTACGATCGGGCGCTCGCGGTCAACCTGCGCGGTTACCTGCTGACCTGCCGCAGTGCCATCCCGCACATGTTGGAAGCAGGTGGCGGCGCCATCGTCAATACGTCGTCGCTGGCTAGCCAGGTGGCTGAGCGTGGCCTGCGCATGGCCTACGGCATCTCGAAGAGCGGGGTCAATGCCCTCTCGCGGCACGTCGCCGTGACTTACGGCAAGCAGGGAGTGCGCTGCAATGTCGTCTCACTCGGCATGGTGCTGACGGAGAAACTCAGGGTTGGCCTACCTGCCGAAGTCATCGAACAGTACACGGCGCAGATCCCCTCACCTCGTGCCTGCACGCCGGAGGATGTGGCCGCCGCCGTGGCCTTTCTGCTGTCCGATGACGCAGAAGCGATCAATGGGCAGACCATCATCATCGATCGAGGCCAGTCGGTCGCGACTGGCGCCTGACCACCTCACCTCCACCGGAGGGGCAGACCTTGGTTCAACCGCCACCAATTCAAGACCGCCATCTACTTTCACCTCGTCGGTCTCGACCTCTACCCTCAAACCCACTGAGTTTTATTCATATCGGACAACAGGTTAAGCCCCACCCTCGACTCCGATTGCGATCGGTCTCGCCACGTTTTGCCGTTAACCGGGCGTCGATACTTCGGCAGGTAGATAGGTCACCGGCCGCAGCAACGACCACTGCCGTATTCGAGAGCTGACCATGCCAACCCCTGTCTCCACGGCGAACCCCACAGCTCCCATGGCCTGATGCACCGTCGCGGCGGTCAGCAGGCAGGCCTTGGTCGCAGCCATCCTCACCAGGTGCGCGCGGGCCACGTCCCAGCGGTCGTGGCTCATCTGGAACGCGGCAAGTCGGACCAGTTCCCTGGCAGCATTCGTTTGGCCGAAGGCGATGGCGAGCGGATGGGCGACGGCCTGAAATTCACCAATGACGCGCCCGAACTGCGAGCGGTTCGGGCGTGCTCGGCTCCCTGTTCGATCAACCGTCGAGCGCACCCCACCAAGTAAACCGAAAGAGCCAAATTGAATCGGCCTGGGTTTCCCGGAGGCTCCAATCCTTGGAAAGGTTGGAGTCATGGAAGCAAAGAATCCGTCCACAAAGCGGTATCCGCCTGAGCTGAAGGAGCGGGCCGTTCGCATGGTCCTGGACCTGCAGCGTCAGGATCCCGGCGACAACACCGTCGGACCTGGGTCAAGCAGGCCTCCGTTGACGCCGGCACCCGCCCGGGCGTCACGACGGCCGAGCACGACGAGCTGGTCGAGCTGCGCAAGGAGGTGAAGGAGCTGCGCCGTTCCAACGACATCCTCCAGGCGGCAGCCAGTTTTATGGAGAACGCGCGGTTATGCGCAGACGGGCTGGGGCGGGAGGCCGTCCGTGCAGGTCGGGCGGGGCGAGGGCGGTCCGGCCCTTCGGCATAATCACAGATCCTCCAAGAACGCGAGCAGTGCGTCGTCAGGTCGGTAGCGACCGCGGGGAGCCGACGGGGGCGTGGTCCGATCCAGCGCCCTTTCTTTGAGCTTGAGGTCGGCGTGCTGGTAGATGTCGGTCGTTCGGATGGACTCGTGACCGAGCCACAAGGCGATCGTGGCAATGTCGACCCCCGCGTGCAGGAGTTCCATGGCGCAGGTGTGGCGAAGGGTGTGGGGCGCCACTGTTTTCGCCGCGATCGACGGGCAGTTGGCCGCTGCGGTCCGAGTGTGCCTGGCCACGAGGCACGCGATGGCCCCTCGAGTGAGAGGTTTGCCGCTCGGCCCCGGAAAGAGCGGATCGTCAAGAGTGCCGCTCCGTTCCTCTAGCCAATCGCGCAGCACGGCGACGGTGTTCGCCAGCAACGGCGTAGAGCGTTGCTTGCGGCCCTTACCCATGCAGCGGACATTGGCTCCCACTCCGAGCGTCAGATCCCGGCCTCGCAGGGCGGCGAGCTCGGATACCCGCAGGCCGGTCTGGACGAGGACGAGCAGGATCGCCCGGTCCCGCCGACCAATCGACGTCGAGAGATCGGGGGCCGCGAGAAGCGCGTCGATCTCGGGTCGAGTCAGATAGCTGACGATGACCTTGTCAGCCCGTTTGGACGGAATGGCGAGCACACGCTGAATGAGAGCGGCATGCTCGGGGTGGCGGAGCGCTGCGAACCGATACAGCGAGTGGATCGCCGCCAGCCTCGTGTTGCGAGTCGAGATCGAGACTTTCCGTTCCTGCTCCAGGTAGTCGAGAAATGAACCGATGTGCGGCGCGTCGAGATCCTCGATGCACAGGCGCGCCGGCTGGGTGCCAGCGGTTTCGTGGACGTATTTCAGCAGGAGGCGGAAGGTGTCGCGATAGGAGGCCACCGTGTGTGGGCTCGCTCGCCGCTGCGCCATGAGCCGTTCCGTGAAGAAGGCCTCAAGGGTCGGCGCCAACGCGGTCATGACAGGCTCCCGAACGATGGGTCGAGACGAGCCGCTGCCGCGGCAAGGAGTTCGGGGGAGGCGGAGAGATACCAATACGTCGAGGCAGGACTCACATGTCCCATGAACGTCGAGAGCAGGGGAAGCTGGGCCATGACGTCGGCTCCGTTTCGATACCAACCGAGCAGGGTCGTCACGGCGAAAGTGTGTCGCAGGTCGCCCAGCCGCGGACCGGCATTTCGGGTTCGGGACGGGAGGCCCGTCTGATCGAGCGCCAGGTTGAACGCCTCTCTCAGGCTTCCGGTGCCGAGACGGGTGCCTCTCCTCGAGACGAAGAAGCTGCCCGAGTCTTGCCGCGTCAGCAGTGCAGACCGCCGCGACAAGTAGGCCTCGAGCGCCTCGACGGTGCTCGGGTGCAGCGGGACCAGGCGCGATCTGCCCTGTTTCGAGTTGCGCACCTGCAGGATTCCCCGCGGGAGGTCGACGTCCTGGCAATCGAGGCGGATCGCCTCTCCGACCCGGAGCCCTGTCGTGGCCAGCAGCCCGATGACGGCCTCGAGGGTGGCCGAACGCAGCGGCAGGCCGACACCTCTGGCCGCGGCCATGAGCGCACAGATGTCGGCTTCGGAGTACAAGAACGGCGCCGGCCGGTGCCGGCCCGATGGAAGCAGTCCGGCGGGCGGGACCTCGGTCTTTGGATCGAATGCCAACAGGTAACGGGTGAATTCGCGCACCACACCGAGTCGCTGCGCTCTCCACCTTGATCCAGCGTCAACGGACAGCGTGGCCCACTCCAGTGCCCGCGTGGTCGTGACCGTGCCTTCGCCGGCGCTATCCATGTAGGTGACGAAGTCGGCGAGAAGCTCGCCAGGGCGCTCGAGCTTGTAGCCGAGCGAGCGGCGTAGTCGCAGGTAGTCGTCGAGGGAGTTTCGAAGTTCGCTCATACCGCACCGGGCCAAGGCCGGGCAAGCTCAGCGAGTCGGACGTTATCGACCTTCGCATAGAGCGATGTCGTCGTCGGACTGCGATGGCGAAGGACCTGGGCGATCTCCGACAACGGCGCTCCGGCCCGCAGCATCTCGGTTGCTGTCGTGTGACGCAGGCGGTGCGGTGAGGCATAGGCAAGTCCGGCTCTGGCGCAGGCGCGCCCGAGCACCCCGCGGATGGCGCCGGTGTCGGAAAACCCGACGAACGGTGCCTGATGCCGCAGGAAGAAACGGCGGCTGGTGCTCTGGGGCCGGCCCCTTTGCAGGTAGCCGGCCAGCGCCTCGCCGACGTCGGAGGGAAGGGGCAGGCGGTCCTGACGGCGGCCCTTCCCGCGCACAAGGATCTCACCGCGCCGCCAATCGAGATCGTCAAGCTCGAGCCCGACGACCTCACCGCCCCGCAGCCCGAGGCGGACCAGCAGGGTCAAGATGGCGTAGTCACGGCGCCCGAGTGCCCGGCGCCGATCGCAGCTCCTGAGCAGTTGTGCCGCCTGACCGGCTCCGATCGCCCGCGGCAGATTCGGACTCCATCCCGCGACCGACAGAACGGCCTGGTCCAGACCCGGCCCGGTCCAGCCCTCCATCTGCAGCCAGCGCAGGAGCGAACGCAGCGCCGAGACCGCCTGTCGGGCCGATGAGAGCCCACGGCCCTCGCACACCCGGCCCGTGAGCTGAATGACGTCGGCGGCGCCAAGGTCGACGAGGTCGGCTATCACCCGCCTTTCCGAGAGAAAGAGCCTGGCCACAAGCACGTAGAAGTGGACGCTGCCTTCGACAAGACCCCGCTCTTGGGCCAGGTAGAGCTGATAACGGTCAATCATCAGCTCCAGGGGGTCCACTGAAACCACACGTGGTGGTTCGGCAACACCGGCGCGACGGAGGAATCCGAGAAACGGCTTGAGGGATTTCGTCGTCAACAGGTTCGAGCGACCCTCGTGACGTCGGGCCGCAAAGAGCGGCTCAACCAAGTCCGCGGTCACCTCTCCAGCTTCATGACCTCGGGCTTTGAGCCAACCGTCCAGATGGGCCAGCAAAATCATCTGCTTTTTCGCCGCGGACTTCGAGTACCCAAGGGCAACCAGTTCCTCGGCGAACCCGGCCGCGTACGGGGCAAGCGGACCGCTGACCGTGGCTCTCCAACGTCTCGACATGAAATGACTCCTCTCTTCGAAGTATCGAAGGAGGAAGCATCAGCCCAAAGCAGGCGATTATGCCGAACGGCCCGGCCGCCGTCGCCCCGCCTGACCAGCACGGACGGCCTCCCGCCCCAGCCCGTCTGCGCATAACCGCGGGTTCTCCATAACAGCTGTTATGACGAATTCCGCATAACCAGTTTCTTCGGGGCGGAGCTCGACCGCCGACGCACCAAGTAGTCACCTTCATCGACGCCCACCGCGACAACGAGTCCGCTGGGCGTCGATGGGGAGTCGAGCCGATCTGTGCGGAGCTTCAGGTCGCCCCTTCCACCTACTACGACGCCAAGTCCCGTCCACCGTCGGCCCGGGCGATCAGCGACGCCGCCCTCGGACCCGAGCTCAAGGGGCTCTGGGAGAAGAACTACTCGGTCTACGGGCGCCGCAAGCTCGCCAAGGCGGCGCAGCGGGCGGGCTACGATGTCGGCCGGGACCAGGTGGCCCGTCTCATGCGTACCCTGGGCATACGCGGAGCTTCTCGGGCGAAGAAACGCTTCACCACCAAGTCCGACGCCTCACACGTTCGGGCTCCCGATCTCGTCAATCGCAACTTCACCGCAGCGCGCCCCGATGCCTTGTGGGTGGCGGACTTCACCTACTGCTCGACGTGGTCGGGCATCGTCTACGTCGCCTTCATCATCGACGTCTACTCGCGGCGCCTGGTCGGTTGGAAGGCGGCCCG
>JBEKWB010000141.1:0-10234 GCA_049513455.1 Acidimicrobiales bacterium | reverse complement strand
GAACAGTTGCTCCAAGAACTCGGTGTGGGTCAGGTCGCCACTTCGGGCCAACGCCAGGCGCTCGGGCAAGGTGTCGAGCAGCCGGCCGAGTTTCAACTTGCGCATGAGGACTTTCAGCTCGGGAGGGACGGACGGGGTCAGTGTGTTCATCGTCCCGCCTCCTTGGTCGAAGAGAACTCTGAGGGGTCACGGGCAAAGCGCCCTTGGATGACGACCGGGTCCGGGCGGACATCGGGCTCGCTGGACTCTCTGGCCCGCTCGATCATCCGAGAGACCAGGTTGACGTCGACCGCTTCGGCGTCGAGGGCACGCTGGCAGGCCTCTTCGACCCGGCCCTCTCCCCACTTCTTGACCAGTCCGAGCAGTCTGTAGACCTGGCGCATCTTGGTCCACGGCAGCGGTGTGTCGAGCAGTGCTTTGGCATAGAGGCCGATGGCCTCACCGTGGTCGGCCGCCATGCGTTGAAGCCGCTCGACGTCGCGGGTGGCGTAGATCTCGGTGCCGCTCGGCATATCAGCGGGATCGGTACTCCTCCCACCAGGGGGTTTGCGGGGATGGACCTTGACCAGTTCGCCCTTTAGGTAGAACTTGACGCTGGACGAATCGAGCCTGGCCCGCAGCGTGCGGCCGACCAGGTGGTGGTGGACCGAGTAGATCGCCTTGGCCACCTCACAGTGGAAATCTCGGTGGACTTTCGGATCTGACCACTTGGGCGTGTCGAACGGCGCGCACGGCAGGGCGAGCAGGAGCGGCAGCTCCTCGGTGCGGAACGCCTCGATGGGCCGGCACTGCGTCGTGCCGTGGATGCGCACCCCGGCAGTGTGGCTGCACCAGGTCTCGGCCTTGACCCGTATGTCGGCCAGGTCGATGAACTCCTCCCCGGCGAAGAAGTTGTTCTGTGTGTAGTGCACGACGCGCTCCACTCTCGGCTTATCGGTCGGGGTTCGCACCCGAGCGGCGTCGATGACGAAGCCCCGGGACTGCGCGTACTCCATGAAGGTGTCGTTCAGGCGCGGTGCGGTGTGCTCGGCGACAATCACGATCGACTTCATGTTGTCGGGAATGACGACGGGGAAGACGCCGCCGAAGTAGCCCCAGGCCGCTTCGAAGCCTCTGATCACCTCTTCGGTGGTCTGAAGAAATGTCGGCCACACGAACTGGTGGCGGCTGAAGCACGCGGTGAAGATGAGCCCTTGGCACACCCGGCGCTTCTCTCCGTCAGAGACGAGTCCGAGCCGACCGAAGTCGACCTGGAGTTCCTATGGGGCGACCGTGACTATGCGGCGCGGTTCGGACTTGGTCTGCATCCGTGCTGGTCGGAGGGGTGAGGGGGCTGATCCACGCCGCATAATTCCTCGACCTACGTCGGCGCACAAGCTTTCTCCCTCGATGATTGAGAGGAGAAGGCAATGGCACTGGAATGGGAGGGTCCGCTGGCTCCGTGGGCCGCCGGGCTCGCTGAGGCGTTAGCGGAGCAGGGTTACGCCGAACGGACGGTTGTCCGGATGATGGCCATGACTCGCCGCCTGAGCGACCATCTACAAAAGCGGGGGGTGGGGGTAGAGGAGCTCAGTGCTGTCGTCATTGGCGAGTCCCTCTCCGCCCTGCGGGTGCAGGGCGGAGTCTGGGGGGAGCGGCCGAAGGCGCTGCCGTGGCTGGTCGACTATCTGACGGCACTGGGCGTGATGCCGGCCGCCGTGCCGGAGCTGCCCTGGTGGAGAGGCGAAGAGCTCGTCGAACGGTTCCGGACGTATCTGCTCGAAGAGCGCGGCGTGACCGAGGACACCGTGGAGTTGTACGTGCGGGCGGCGGTGTTGCCGTTCATGGAGGCGCACCGAGGTCGCGACATCGACACGCTGAGTGTGGCCGACGTCACCAAGTTCGTGACCAATCGATGCCGGACCCTGAGCTATGCGTGGGCGTCGCACTGCGTGGGTGGACTGCGATCGTTCCTCGGCTTTGCGCTGCTCGAGGGTCTGACCGACAAGCCATTGGCATCGGCGGTGCCCTCGGTGGCTCGCTGGAATGACGCCACGCTGCCCCGGTTCCTGTCCCCCCACCAGGTGACGGCCATGCTCAAGACGTGTGATCGTCGGCGGGGAATCGGTCGGCGCAATTACGCGATCTTGGTGCTGTTCACCAGGCTCGGCCTGCGAAGTGCTGAGGTCGCCGGGTTGCAACTCGACGACATCGGCTGGCGCACCGGCGAGGTTGTGATCCGAGGCAAGGGCGGGGTGGTGGAGCGCCTGCCGCTTCCCACCGACGTCGGAGAGGCGATCGCCGCCTACCTGAGAAGGGGGCGATCGCGGCGCCCAGATCGCGAGGTGTTCCTGCGGACGGTCGCTCCCCTGCGCGGACTCAGCACGGGAGGCGTGGCAGAGGTGGTGAGAACTGCGAGCGAACGCGCCGGGGTGGGCAGCTTCGGTCCCCACCGGCTCCGCCATACGTGCGCCACGGAGATGCTCCGAGCGGGGGCTTCGCTCTCCGAGGTGGCCCAGGTCCTGCGGCACCGAAGCATCGCCGTGACCGCCCAGTATGCAAAGGTCGACCACCGTGCGCTCCGCGAGCTGGCCCTGGCGTGGCCGGAGGGTGCACGATGACGACGAACCTTTCCCTCGTCGCCGACGACTACCTGGCTACACGTCGGGCCATGGGCCACAAGCTTGGTGAGCAGGGCCGGCTCCTCCGACAGTTCGTGACCCACCTCGAAGCGGTGGGTGCCGAACACGTGACAATCGCCCACGCCGTGTCGTGGGCCACGCAGCCGGTGGACGGCGCGATGACATGGTGGGCGTTCAGGATCGGAATCTGCCGACAGTTCGCGCGCTACCTGTGCACCCTGGACCCGCTCACCGAGGTCCCGCCGACCGGGATGTTCCCCGAGCCCAGTCACCGGATCGTGCCTTACATCTACTCCGAGGATGACCTCACCAGGGTCCTCGACGCGGCCGCCCGGCTCCCGACTGAGCACCGGGCCGACACCTACCGCACGCTGATCGCCCTCGTGGCGGCAACCGGCATGAGAAATGGGGAGGCAGTACGGCTCGATCACGGCGACGTCGATCTTGGCCAAGGCATCCTCACGATCCGCGACTCGAAGTTTGGAAAATCCCGACAAGTGCCGGTTCATCCGAGCACGGTCGAGGCGTTGGGCGCCTACGCGCAGCGACGAGATCATCGACGCCAAAAGTCCAAGTCGAAGAGCTTCTTCACGTCGACGACCGGGACACGCCTGCTTCGAGACAACGTGAGCACGGTGTTTCCGCGCTTGGTGCGCGACGCCGGGCTTCGCCCCGGCCCGGGCGGCCGTCTTCCTCGGCTTCATGATCTGCGCCACACCTTCGCGGTTCGCTGCGTCATCGGCTGGTACCGGGCGGGGGTCGACGTGGACGCCCGGCTCCCCTTGCTCTCGACGTATCTCGGACACACCTCGCCGCGTGAGACCTACTGGTATCTCACTGGCGTACCCGAACTGCTCGAGCTCGTGGTGGAGCGGATGGACGTTGCACCCGAGGTCGTGTCATGAGCACCCTGGCCCCCCTCTTACAAGCGTTCTTCACCGACCGGCTCATCGGCCAACGGCGGGCGAGTCCGCACACCGTGGCGTCGTATCGGGACACGTGGTGCCTGCTCTTGCGCTTCGCGCACCAGCGCAGCGGACACTCTCCACACGAAATGGCCATCGAGGAGATCGATGCCCCGCTCGTCGGAGCGTTCCTCGATCACCTCGAAACCGAACGGGGCGCAAGCATCCGGACCCGCAACCTACGGTTGACGGCGATCCGCTCGCTCTTCCAGTTCGCGGCCTTTTCCCATCCCGAGCAGGCGGCGATGATCCAGCGCGTGCTGGCCATCCCGCCCAAACGCACGCGCAAGAGCCTTGTCAGCTACCTCGCCGAGGACGAGATGGACGCTCTCTTGGCCGCTCCCGATCGCTCCAGATGGATCGGCCGACGAGATCATGCTCTGCTCCTCCTTGCGCTCGAAACGGGCCTGCGGGTGAGCGAGCTCACGAGTCTCACGTGCGCCGACATCAGGCTCGGGGCCGGCGCCCACGTGCACTGCACGGGCAAGGGACGCAAGGAGCGGATCACGCCGCTGCGGCGAGAGACCAAGATCATCCTGCAAGCCTGGTTCGATGAACGCGCTGGTGGTCCCAATGACGCGCTGTTTCCTGGGCCACGGGGAGTCCGTCTCAGCCGCGACGGCGTCCGCCGACTGGTCGAACGCCACGTCCGCGCTGCCAGCCGAAGCTGTCCGTCGCTTGCGACCAAGGACGTGTCACCTCACACGCTACGTCACAGCTGCGCCATGAGAATGCGGCGTCACGGTATCGACCTCGCGACCATCGCGCTCTGGCTCGGGCATGAAGACGTCAGGACAACCCATGGGACCTACCTGCACGCTGATCTCGCCCTCAAGGAGCAGGCCCTGGCCCGAACGGCTCCGCCCAATACGCAACCTGGACGCTATCGACCGAACGACGAACTGCTCGCGTTCCTCGAGGGACTGTGACTATGCGGCGTCAAGGAAGCCGGGCATCACCCCTCAGCAGGCATGAGTACTCCCAGCCCGAACGCCGCGCCGCATAGTCACGGGAGCCCCATAGGAGTGCCAGTTCGACTTCTCGGACTGCTCGGCCCGCGGCCAAGCCTGGGGCCTCTCCGACACGCTGTGGTGCTTCGGGGCCGTGGCGTGCTGGAGCCGCTATCTGTTCTGGTGGTTCACCACCTCGGTCGACCGTCAGCACACCTTCGAGGGGCTCCTGCGCACCTTCGAGGCCCTGGGCGGGGTGACACGGGTCTCGCGCACGGACCGCATGGGAGCACTCGGGACCTCCCAGGGCCGCCGGTTCTCCTTGCACCCGCCGACGCTCGAGTTCGCCACCTCGGTCGGCACCGAGGTCAAGGCCTGCCAGGCCCGCGACGCCAAACGAAAGGGCAGGATCGAGCGCCCCTTCCGGGGACTCGAGGCGTCGTTCCTCGAAGAGCTGGCCGTCCTCGGCCCGCCCCAGAGCATCGCCGAGCTCAACGCGGTGGGCCAGCGGTGGTTGACCGAGCGGGTGAACGGCCGGGTGCACTCGGTGACCAAGGAGCGTCCCCTCGATCGCCTGGCCAGCGAGCAGCGCTTCTTGTTGCCCCTACCCGCCCGGCGCTTTGACACCGCGTATGCCGAGCCGCGACGGGTCCACATCGCCGTGCCCTTGATCGAGTGGGACGCCGTGCGCTACTCGGTGCCGCCGGCGTGCCTCGGACAAAAGGTCGGTTGTCGGGTCGAGGTGGACTCGGGCCTCCTCGAGATCACCTGGGGCGGGACGGTTGTCGGCACCCACGGCCTCGTCGCCGCACCGCACGACGACGTGTGGGACCCAATCCACCGCCGCGACGCCGAGGCGGCCGCGCTCGGGCGCACTCGCACGCCGCTGCGCCTGGTGCCCGGTTCCCCCCTGCCGCGTCCGGCCACACCCTTGGCCGACTACGACGTGGACGCCCCCGACCTCCAAGCCCGTTACGGGGAGGCGCAATGAGCGCTCCTTACGAACGGCTCAAAGACGATCTCGGCTACCTCCAGCTCACCCGAGCCCAGGAGTGCTTCGCCCCCTTGGCCGAAGAAGCCAAGGTCGAGGACTGGAGCCACGTCGAGTACCTGGCCCGAGTGGTGGCCGAGCAGGCGGCGGCCACCATCAACCGCCGGCTCTTGGCCCGGCTGCGCTACGCCCGCTTCCCCTACTACCGCACGCTCGCGGACTTCGACTTCGAGTTCCAGCCGAGCATCGACCGCAAGTTGGTCGATGACCTGGCCAGCCTGCGCTTCATCGGGGAGAACCGCCCGGTGGTCTTTTTGGGCCAGCCCGGGTGCGGCAAGACGCACCTGGCCGTCGCCTTGGCCATCGCGGCGGTCGAGGCCGGCTACCGGGGTTACTTCTCGACGGCGGACGACATGGTGCGCACCTTGGTGGCGGCGCGGCGCGAGGGGACCTTTTCCACCAAGCTGCGCGCCTTCACCGCGCCGAGCGTCCTCGTGATCGATGACGTGGGACTGTTGCCCATCGACGCCGAGGGGGCCGGGGTGTTCTTCAACGTGGTCAACACCCGCTACCAAAACGGCCACCCCACGCTGGTTACGACCAATCGGGGCCTGCCGGCGTGGGGCGACGTCCTGGGCGACGCCGTTGTCGCCGGGGCAATTTTGGATCGCCTCATGCACCGGGCCGTGGTGTTCAACATCAAAGGTCCGTCGTGGCGCCTCCGTGAGCACCAGGCCCTGACACAATGAGCGCGTTCTGGCTGATCTTGCTCGTCACCCAACGTTCACTACTCGACGGCGGCATCGCGGGCACATCGCTCGAAACCGACGCTCGCAACGGCGTCGATCCCGATCGACCCACTCCGCGCACCCGGGGACCACCGGACGAACGCGGTGCACCACGCCCGGCCGACGGTTGCAGCTCCGACCTTGTCCGCACGATCACCGCAGAAATCGCAGTCCCGTTTCATAGAAGACCCGTCGGCCGGGCAGCACCCGACCGAGATCCTTGACCGACGACGACAGACCGATTACAACTATCCGAGGAGAGTGCAACAGGTTCTAACGAACCGCGACTTTCACTGATCGCGAAACGCGAGATTCCCTGAGCGCCCACACAAGAGACCCAGTCACTCCACCGGAGCCGAATCTCGCCCGCATGGCGGGTCAGAAGCGCGTGTCTTCCAGAACGCGAGCGGGGAAGCAGACCAATGCTGTACGCTGACGGTGAGACCTTCGATGTGTCCGGCGGTTGCCCCAGGCTCTGGCGCAACCGGCCATCTCTGAGATCTGCCGCCATTAGCTCAATAGCGGTTGCTCCATCGAAATGTTAGGAACTGTTGTGAAGTCTCAAATCCTGTTGATGAGTTCAGCTCAAGCGGAGGGAGCTGGCTCATCAGACGATATCGAAAGTCGCATCGACCACGTCGCCACCTGCGGGTGGCCGTATACGAGCGCATGTCCTCGTTGCTTCCCACCATTCCCTAATTGAGGGTCGCTGAACCATGCCCTACGGCTTGATTGAAGACCCCGCCACACTGCGGCGGATACTCGACGCCACGCTGCTTATCGAGGCCGATCTCGAACTACCGGTCCTCCTTCGCCACGTCGTCGAGGAAGCCCGTTCTATGACCGGTGCTCGTTACGGTGCGCTCGGAGTTCTGAACGACGAGCACACCGAACTGGTCGAGTTCATCACCGTTGGCCTCGGATCCGACGAGGTCGCACACGTCGGTCCACTTCCAACGGGGCTAGGGGTACTCGGCGTCCTCATCGCCGAGCCCGCCCCTCTCCGCCTGGCGCATCTCGGCACGCACGGCGATAGCTATGGCTTCCCGCCAGGCCATCCTCCTATGACCTCGTTCCTGGGTGTTCCGATCAAGGTGCGTGATGAGGTCTACGGCAACCTCTATCTGACCGACAAGGTCGGGTGGTCAGAGTTCACCCGTGACGACGAGGCCGTGGTGAGCGCTCTTGCGGTCGCCGCAGGGATCGCTATCGAGAACACGCGGCTGCATGGCAAAGCGAAGGAGGTTGCCATCTCTGACGAACGGGAACGATTCGCCCGCGATCTGCACGATACGGTGATCCAGCGCCTCTTTGCGACGGGCATGGTGGTCCAAGGCATTGCCGACTCTGCCCAGGCCGCCGACGTGGCGGACAGGCTGCATGCTGTGGTCTCCGACATGGAAGTCTCCATCCGCCAGCTCCGTTCCACCATCTATGAGCTGGGCCTGATCGACCATGAGCGAGGAATCCGGGCCCAGATCGTCTCGCTGCTGCGCGATCTCCATTTCATCGTCGGCTTCAAGCTCCATTGCGCATTCGACGGAGCGGTGGACACCGCCATCTCTGCGGTGATCGCCGAACATCTCTTGGCCACTGTTCGCGAGGCGGTCACCAACATTGGGCGCCACGCCCGAGCCACCCAAGGCACGGTCCGGCTCGGCGTAGACGGCACGCACTGCCAGCTTCAGGTCACCGACAATGGCAAAGGTATGGACGGGACCAAGACCACGGAAGGCGGCCTGGGATTGGCCAACCTGCGCCGGCGGGCCGAAAAGCTGCACGGTCACCTCGACGTGGATAGCCAAGTCGGCGGGACCGTGTTGACGTGGCGGGTCCCCCTGGTCGCGTAATGGCTGTTTGATCGCGCCGAAACAGAGACTAGTTGGGAAGTGTCAACCCTTCACTCGCCACAGGCCCAGCGCGCCGCACATCGATATCGGCCTACGGAATGGCCGCGGGTACCCGACCACCCGCTTTCCATTTCCCTCATAGGCCGACCGGTTCCAAGATCCATGCGTTGATCGTGGCGGCTGTACGAGAGCAGCGACGGCATGTCCGTCTGCGGCAGCTTCGGTATTGAACCGGGCGATCGCGAACTCGACGGGGCGTGCTCACGGAGTCGATGTGGGGTAGTCGTCTGGTTTGACCTGAAGAAACGGCTAAGGTCCAGGCCAATGACCCTAACGATGTCTGGACACCTCATGGTCTGTGACAAAGAGATGTGCGACATATCTCCGCTGGTGTTGCCTGTCCCAACCTGGCCAGAGCGCACTGCCCGCAACTGGTCAGAAGGTCGAGGATGGCGAAACGATGACGAGGACCACGACTACTGCCCGAAGCACGCAGACGGCCGTCTCACGTTCAACGCACGCAACGAGATCGCCTAGGCCAGCTTCCGCCGTTCCTTGGTCACCATCTTCTGAAACTGAGTAATGGAGGAACGTCCATCTGCTACTCGACTTCCTCGACTAGTGACCAGATTTGTTTCAGTGGCAGCTCTGAACGCATATCCGCATCGAGATTGTCATACGTTCTCATCAACGCTGCCATGAGATTATCTGCGCTCCAAACACGAACTTTGAAGAACTGACTTCGCAGTTCCTGTTTTGCCTACCAGACCTCCTCGCGATGAAAGAAAATGCTTTCCGCCTGAACACTCGCCGTAGGGCGCGGTAAGCGCCCCTACAGGCGCGATATGGAACCCAAATGGGCCAGACTGTCGGGCGCTGGGTAGGAGGATGGGGTCCGTCGCCCAGGCTGCCCTCCTCGCAGGAGTGAGTCGTCAAATCCTTCATTCCTGCTGTCGAGGCGGTCCGAATCCGCGTAGGGACCTTGTGCCCTATCAATCAGAGGCCAGAGCGCACAGCATCGTTTTGTGAGACGTATGGCGATCGTGATCTGTCTTGTCATTGCCGCCCTGTCGATCTTCTCACTGAGGGTCGCGCCCCTGGACACGGTGCTGGCGGCGGATTACTCGAGTGGCCACGCGTCGAGCCCTACCTGTAGTGGATCGCTTCAGGCGGGAACCGTTGTCGGCCTCGCGTCCACGAAGGATGACGAGGGCTACTGGGTAACCAACAACCAGGGCCTGGTCGTGGCCTGTGGGGATGCGCAGGACTTCGGCGGTCTGACCACGGTTCTCAACAGTCCCATCGTCGGCATCGCGGCTACACCGGACGGGGGTGGCTATTACCTGATCGCTTCCGATGGCGGGATATTCACGTTCGGTGACGCGGTATATCAGGGATCGACCGGGGCTCTTAGGCTCAACAAACCGGTGGTGGGTATGGCGGTTGATTCGACCACCGGTGGCTATTGGTTGGTAGCGTCCGATGGAGGGATCTTCTCCTTCAACGCTCCGTTCTACGGATCGACGGGTGCAATAATCTTGAACAAGCCCATCGTCGGGATGGCGACCGACCCTGCCACTGGTGGGTACTGGCTCGTGGCCTCTGACGGTGGCATCTTCTCGTTCAACGCGCCGTTCGAAGGATCCATGGGCGCCGTCACGCTCAACAAGCCCATCGTCGGGATGGCGCCAGATATTGGCACCGGTGGGTATTGGTTGGTGGCGGCGGACGGTGGAATCTTCTCGTTCGGTGCACCCTTCGATGGATCGACGGGAGCCATTGTCCTTGATAAGCCCATCGTCGGGATGGAGGCAATCGGTACAGGGAGGGGGTATCGATTTGTCGCATCCGACGGGGGAATCTTCGATTTCGGGTCCTCGGCGTTCTTCGGTTCGGCCGTGGCTGGCGTCACCACCCTACCCAATACCGCACCGACAACAACGACCTCAACCACAACGACACCAACCACAACGACACCAACCACAACGACACCAACCACAACGACACCAACCACAACGACACCAACCACAACGACACCAACCACAACGACACCAACCACAACGACACCA
>JBEKWB010000140.1:0-9010 GCA_049513455.1 Acidimicrobiales bacterium | reverse complement strand
GTGGAACTCGCGAAAGGCGGGCTCAGACCCGATACCATCAGCGAACGCGGTCACCCCCGGTGGCTGCATCACCATCCCGGAACCCTCATAGAGGGTGGACCAGGGAACGGGGTCCGGTCACGCACTTGGTGCCAACTCAGGCCGCTTCGGCAGCCTCCCGTGAGAGCAGCCTGGGCCAGCGCAGTGTGTTGTCACTGTCACTGGAACAAATCGCGCGAACCAACTAATCGCCAGATCTCGGTCAACGCCCGCTGTGACGGCGATCACGCCGGCAGTCGCACAATGTTAGCGTCCAGGGACGTGGTGTACGAGGAGCCTGAGGGTCTCCACAAAGAGAGTGACCAACGCCATCCTTTGAGGAAGCATCACCAACCTCGAGGAGATGACGGTGGCCACACCCAGCATGGATGCCCTGACCTGGTTCCGCAAGCAGGTGGAGGCGGCTGACGCCGACCTGCTCCGGGAGATGATCACGACCTTCGCCGGCACGCTGATGAGCGCGGAGGCGGACGCCCTCTGCGGCGCCGGCTATGGCGAGCGGACCCCAGAGCGGGTGAACTCCCGCAACGGGTACCGGGAGCGGACCTGGGACACGCGGACGGGCACGATCGACCTGGCCATTCCCAAGCTGCGGTCGGGCAGACTTCCCGGACTGGCTCTTGGAGCAGCGCCGCCGATCGGAGCGGGCCCTGGTGGCGGTGGTGGCCGAGTGCTATGTCCGCGGCGTCTCCACTCGCCGAGTCGAGGGGCTGGTCCGGACCCTGGGCATCGAACGGTTGAGCAAGTCCCAGGTCAGCGCCATGGCCCAGGAGTTGGACCCGATGATGGCGAGCTTCCGCAATCGCCCCCTGGACCCCGCCGGCTACCCCTACCTCTGGGTTGACGCCCTGACCCAGCGGGTCCGCGAGGACGGCCGGATCGTCAACGTCTGCGCGGTGGTGGCGACCGGGGTGACTGCCGACGGGAAGCGGGAGATCCTCGGTGTCGACGTGGTCAGCGCCGAGGACGGGGCCGCCTGGACGGCCTTCCTGCGGGGTCTGGTGGCCCGGGGGCTGCGGGGGGTCCGGCTGGTGATCTCCGACGCCCACGAGGGCCTCAAGAACGCCATCGCCGCCGTTCTCGACGGCGCCAGCTGGCAGCGGTGCCGAAGGTCAACGGTGCCGCAGGACCGCTCTTCGGCGCCGCCGTCTGGGGAAGCAGCTACGTCCTCCTGCCCGCCGCCGGGTCTCTACAAGCCACTCTGGAAGTGCCGCCCCGTTGAGCTGGCGCCCGATCTTGCCGCCCACCTTCTCTACGGGACGACCACCGCGCTAAGCTTCCGTGCCTCCCGGGCGTTCGGCTCCTGAATCCTCCCGGCAAGCGAAACGAGACCCGTGACGACAGCGTCGGTGCCCACTATGGGTACCACGCCAAAGGGGCTGCCCTGCACGGCAACGGTTGGCGCTTGGCTGCTCGAGTGACTCCTTGCAGATGCGGCTCGGGCCCCCGCCCCAGCGCTCGCCTTGGCTCAGCTCCAGGCGGCGTGAGTGTCATCCATGTCCCGGACGCTCACATCTAGATCTCCACTGTCGGGGGCGTACGGCGGAAGTGCGCCAGCCCGAGCAGACTGAGCACCAACATTACCGCTGCCAGCACGAAGGACACGATGGATGAGATGAGTGCGATTTGCCCGAACACCGAGAAACCGTAGGCCTCCAGGAGCTCCGACCGCAGCGTTGTGCCTTTGAAGACGGTAGCGACCAAGCCCGAGAGCGTGGTGTTCTTCGGCTGGGCCAGGGACTCGGCACTCAACTGAGAGTACGTCTTGCCGCCGGCGATCTGGTTCAGGTCCGGGAGGATCTTGCCATTGGCATAGGCCTCAGCTTGAGCGCCGGTCAGAAGCTGCTCGCCAGCGTACGGGCGCGCGAGGGCATAGGCGGGGCCCTCGAGTGCGGACTTGGCGGGGAAGACGATCTTCTGAGCCGACAGTTGACTCTGCACCTCGCTGTTGGTAAATACGGCCCCCCACATCAGAAGCGCACCGGCCACAATCAGGGTCAGTGTCAGCACCACTCCCACCGCACTGAGGAGGCCGTCGAGGGTCCTGCGTCGCATCTTTCTTTCTCCTGGATGTCCCTAGGGTGAGGGTTTGAGCTTAGGGGAGGGGCGGTCCACCCAACAAGGAGCACGCGGGGCAGCGGGCAGAGCCGAGAAGGAGAGCCCGTCGCCTCTGGAAGTGACGGGCGAAGGTGGCGCGGCCAGCGGTGGCGTTCTGGCCGCCCCTTGAATGGCTAGCCCGACAGGCGAGTGCACCACCGACCGCCGCGACTACGCCCCAAACACCCGAATCGTCCACGCGAACGATCATCCGCCCGCTGCCAAGCCTTTAGTCGGGGGTGGACGGCTGCAGACCGTCCGTTTGACCCCGG
The DNA here is from genome assembly GCA_049513455.1 of Acidimicrobiales bacterium. Lineage (GTDB taxonomy): Bacteria > Actinomycetota > Acidimicrobiia > Acidimicrobiales > RAAP-2 > Bog-473. Next base: position 6,602 of record JBEKWB010000140.1, on the reverse strand, counting down.
GCTTGGTGGGGACTGTGTCATCCGGGCCCGCCGCACCACCTTGAGGCGATTGACGAGGGTGCCGTTTTGCTGACGATCGGCGGGGGCACAGCTTCTGACGGATGTGGGCTGGGCGGCCCGGCGAGGATTGCCGTGGCCGGAGCGGGCCCTCGGCGGAGCCCGGCCCTTCGCCTTGGTGGCCGGAACGTGAGCAGATGGCCGGCCGAAGCGAGGCGACACTCTCCACCTGGGGCTTGTCACCGGCGACTGTCAGGAGGCTCTGGAGGTCCCCCGCGTGACCCGGGGGGTCAGTGGCCAGGTGAAACTCGTCGAGACCCGCCACCTCAACATTCTCTGATCGCACCTGACGGGTCATCCACCAACCGCGTGGAGACCGTCAATGAAGACGCGTGAAAGCGGCATGCCAGAGGAGCCGCTGTGGTGTAGATGCCTCGATCCCAAAGGCAATCGGCGACCAGCTTGCCGGCCAGCAAGGGGCCGGACCCGCTTATGCCCTGTCTCGGTCCGCATACGTCTGCGCGACGTCTCTGACATGGTCGTCGTCATGCAGCCTTCGGCTGGCGAAGGTACCGAACCATACTGCGAACATCCTCTGGAAGCAGCCGACCGATCGCGTTGGACGAGTACACCGCCACCACGATCCGGCCCGAAGGGTCCAGGAGGAAGCCGCTCGACTCGAGGTAAACCGGATCCTCGTCAGCATAGGACTGCAGGGTCCGGCTGACGACGTCAGCGTCGGCACCGTAGCCAATAGGGAAGCCGATGTTGTAGCGGTGCACCACCTCCGCCGCCCGGTCCTCGCTGTCGACTGACAGGGCGGCCACCTGGATTCCCTCGTCCTGGAGCGCAGGAAGCGCCCGCTGGAAGGCGTTGAGCTGAGCGTTGCAGTATGGGCACCAGTGGCCTCGATAGACGAGGACCACCCCCCAAGCGCCTTCCAGGGCCTGGGGCAGACGCAGCATCCCGCCCCCGACGGCCGGAAGCTCGAGGGCGGGAAACTCGGTGCCGTTGGCCAGTCCGCTCATCTGCTCGCCTCCGTAACAATCTGAACGCGTCCGCGACTACTGGACTACTCAGTCCAGAAGTTACCAGAGCTCGTGCTGGACTGTCAAGTCCAGTACGGTGCTATACTGTGGACCCTGAGCGAAGCCATAACCCAGGTCGGAACGCCAGCACGGCCGAAGACGCGCCGCGGTGCGGCGACGCGCGCCCGCATCGTTGAGGCCGCCGCCGATCTGGTGTTTACCCGGGGTGTCTCGGGTACCAGCATGGACGACATACGGGCAGCCACGGGAACCAGCAAGTCGCAGCTCTACCACCACTTCCACGACAAGCAGGACCTCGTCCGCGCCGTCATCACCCGCCAGACGGAACGCGTGCTCGACTCCCAGCGGCCGGAGCTGGAGGCGCTCGACTCCTTCGCCGCCCTGGCTCGCTGGCGGAGGCGGTTGATCGATTTGCAGCGCGCTTCCGGGTGCGTGGGAGGCTGCCCCATCGGTTCGCTCGCCTCCGAGTTGGTCGACAGTGACGAGCGCGCACGGCAGGACCTCGCCTCCTCCTTCAGCCGCTGGGAGAGCTACCTGATCGCCGGCTTCTCGGCGATGCGCCAGCGTGGCACGCTGCGCCGGAGCGCCAGTCCCACCGACCTTGCCACCGCCGTCATGACCGCGATCGAGGGTGGCCTACTGCTGACCCAAACCACCCGGTCCACGCGGCCTCTGGAATTGGCGCTGGACATGGCCATCGCCCATGTCCGCAGTCACGCGAAAACTCCGGGCACCGGACCTGGGTCAGCTCCTTCAGTCCGAACTCGGTCGCGGCAGTCTCCGCCGTCCCGATGAGACTCAAGATGCGAGATGGTGGGACCCTCGGGGAGAGGGAGACCTGGCCCTTTTCGGACCAGGTCGCAGCTCCACCCGCGTGAGGGGACGGGCCAGCGAGGCTGGCGTCTCGTCAGATTCTGTTTAGAGCCAAAGAGCCAGCGCGAGCTCGCCACTATCCAAGAGGCCCGATGCAGAACAGGTCGCGCGGCCTGGTCCGCTTCGAACCGGGGGCTGGGTGGCGTCTGCCGCTCTTGAGCGTCGCTTGACGGTGTTGCCTCGTGTCGTCCGGAGCGCCACCTCGTCCTGCCATAATGGACTGATCAGTCCATTATGCAAGTGAGAAGCGAAATGACCATAGGCAAGCCGAACGAAGAAAGCGGGTCGCAGCCATGGAAGGACAGAGTCGCCTTGGTCACCGGGGCGGGCCGAGGGATCGGTCGGGCGATCGCGCTCGGACTCGCCGCTGACGGGGCGAGGGTAGCCCTCCTCGCCCGCTCACAGGGAGAGCTCGACGAGGTTGCCAAGAGCGTCCATGATCAAGGTGGCCTCGCGCTGGTCGTCAGGGCCGACGTCGGAGACCCAGACCAGGCCGAGCGCGCCGCTGCCCACACTCTCGCCGAGTTGGGCACCGTCGATATCCTCGTCAACAACGCTGCTGTTGTCTGGCCGCTGGCACCGACCACCACCGTCGATCCCGCCGAGTGGGCCGCTGCCATAGCCATCAATGTCGTCGGGCCGTTCATCCTCACCTCGGCGCTCCTGCCAGCGATGATCGACCATGGCTGGGGACGGATCGTCAACGTCTCGAGCGCGATCGCCGCCCGTCCCGCATTCATGATCGGCGGCAACGCCTATGCCACCTCCAAGGCAGCCTTGGAGGCACACACGCTCAACCTGTCCGCCGAACTGACCGGCACCGGTGTCACGGTCAACGTCTTCCGCCCAGGCTCGGTGGACACCGCGATGCAAGGGTGGATCCGGAGTCAATCGCCGGACAGGATTGGCCTGGCACTGCACCAGTCGTTCACCAGATCGTATGAAGAGGGTTCGCTGCTCACTCCGGAACAGTCCGCGCGATCTCTCCTCGCCCATTTGGCCAGCGACGCGACCGGCGAGATCTGGACCGGGACCGACGCCTGACACCAGTGCGACCGTCACCGCCACGGTCATTCGGATGTCAGTTGGCGGCGAGATTAGGGCCGACCTGAGGGCACCTGGCGTCAGGGCGCACGGCGCGAGCTGATGATGAAGGGCGACGATGAGCCGGTTCTGGCCACTGGGGCAATCGATCCACCGACGGTAGGGCCGGGGAAGCAGGATACAGGCGAGATCGGCAGCGAATGGCTCGATACCTTCCGGAACGCGCACAGACCGGCATGCGCCGATCTCGCTCGGGCTGGCGTCTGGACAAACTCCTGGGGGCCCGCCTTGTCGCTCGTCATGCTGGAGGCCTACGGCGCCGCTCGGGGCGATGATCCTGGTGACCACCTTCGCGTCCCAAACACACTGGGACACCCCAGTATGTCAATTTCACCCCTGAAGCGCCCTCGTCGGCCACCAGCTCCGGAGCGCTGTCGGGGCGCGCCCCATCGCAGTCCACGCCGGCTGGAGGACGTCACCGGAGGTAGCCCTCACCGTGGCGCGTCTGGCGCTCCTTCACCACCGCACCCCGGAACCCCTGCGCGAGGCCGGGCGGATTGCCCGTGCGCTTCGGAACGAGGAGACGAGGGCAGGCCGTGGCTGAGCCCAGCGCCGGTTCCTGGATGAGCAGCCCTTACTCAACCCCCGTCTTGGCTCAGCGGTGGATCGGATCGACCTCGTCAGGTGTGTGCCCTGGGAGGGTGTACGCCGCCGCGCTGGAGGTCCGAGCCGACCAGTGATACCGGCCGCGTTGCGCGTCTGTGCCGCCGTACCAGGTGAGCGGACGCATGACCCTCGGGGGATGCCCGCGACTTGCCGTTCCGTCTGAGGGTCGATGGCGAGGCAGGATCAGCGCATCGCCTGCCTCCAGCGCCCGAGCCCAGTGCGCAACCAGTGGGTGGAGACGACGCGAGCCGATGCCCGCCATTGCGTCGCTGGTGGCCGGTTCCTTGCCTTTTGTCGGACGCGCGTATCGACAAGGTGGCTCAGCTCAGCAACGAGGCGGCGCTCGAGGCGCGCCGCCCTGACCCGACGAAGGAGAGACGAGGCGTACGGTCTGCACGGACCGGAACGTAACGCTGGCTCGTTCGCACGCGGGTCGCACCTCTCGCCGGCGGGCCCGGGCTTCGCGCTGAGGTTCAGGCTCTCGCCCCGGCGAAGCTTGCTAGCTCATCGCCGCGGCGGGGGCCAGGAAAATCACCCTCTCGCCCACGCGGAGCTCGGAATCGCTTTGCGGGGCGCCGATCTCGCGCCGCTCAGTGACGGCGACCACGAGGTACCCCGGCGGCCAGGGGACGTCGCTGACCCGCTGGCCCAGCGCGGGCGACTCCCGGCTGATGGCGATCTCGACGATCTCGTACCCGCGCAGCGGGTTGCTGGGTGTGTGAAGGCGCGAGTCGGCATCGTCGGCGCCGGACTCCGCAGTCAGGACTCCCCGCGCCACGTCGCGGATCGAAGAGCTGAGGCGTCCCGAGATAGCTTGAAGCACACTCCGACGGGTGATCCAACCGATGAGATGCTCACGGTCGGATGACAGCACCGGCAACCCGTCACCGCCGTAGAGCGTGAGCTGACGCAGCGCCTGCTCCGACGTCTCGTCGGCCAGCAGGGCCTGGGGTTGGCGAGCAGCGGTCACCACACCCACGAGTTCAGCCAACACCTCGCGGGACACAGGGGCGGCAGAGACCCCGCCCTGCTCGTGAAGGAGGATTCCGGCATCCCCGCTGCCCTGGAAAGGCGGCGCTGCTCCTCGAGCTGAGTCGCGGCCTCTCCGGCCCGATCTCACCCCGCGTGCGCGGGGTCCCCGCGGCGTTGATCCCGTGGCCGCGGCTCGACCGCCCCGACCACGGCGTCGGCGAGCGGGATCTCGAACCACACCGTGACCCCATCATCGTCGGACCCGGCGCCGACGGTGCCGCCGTGAGCGTCCACCAGCTCGCGCACGATGGCCAGACCGATCCCCGCACCGCCACTGTCGCGAGCGCGACTGGGGTCGACCCGGAAGAAGCGCTCGAAGATGTAGGGCAGGGCGTCCGGTGGGATCACGTCACCGGCGTCGGTGACGGAGACCCTGGCCACGGAGTTCGCGGACGGGGAGACGCGCACGGTGATGACGGTGCCGGGGGCGGCGTGCCGGATGGCGTTGTCCATCATGTTTCCCACCACCTGGGCGAGCCGGACCCGATCGCCCATGACTGTGGGCATCCATCCGTCGTGCTCGACAGTCGAGGTCAGCCTCCGCTCCACCATCGCGGCGGCGAAGCCCCCCGCGGTGTCCCGGACTAGGCCGACGAGATCGAGACGGCGCAGCTCCATGCGGTCTCGGGCCAGCTGGGCGTCGCTGAGGGCCCGGAGGTCCTCCACCAGGGCAATCAAGCGGCGGAGCTCCTGGTGCGCGCGTTCCAGCTGCTGCGGAGATGCCGGCATGACCCCGTCGCGCATACCCTCGAGCAGGCCGAGCAGGTTGTGAAGCGGGGTGCGCAGCTCGTGCGCCACGTCGTTGGTCACCTGACGGCGCAGATCCTCGAGGTGCTTCAGCGAGCGGGCCAGCTCGTTGACGGACTCGGCGACGTCGCCGATCTCATCGTGGCTCCGGCTCTCGATCGGAGAGGGCGCGGCACCTGATGCCATGCTCCGGGTCGCGGCGCGGACGGCGCGCAGCGGGCGAAGCGCCAGCGTCACGAAGAGGAAGTTGAGCAGAACCGCCAAAGCCGCTCCGATGGCTACGGGTGGATACACCTCCGACGCGACGGCGGCGTCGTAGGCGCGCTGCCCAGCCGCCGGGTCGACCGGCTGTCCGGCGGCATGCACGATGCTCATGAAGCTGGGTTCGGCGATGTAGTCCATCAGCAGGATGATGGTGGCGACCGTCGCCGCGATCACCACGGCGTTGAGGCTCACCAGCTGCCAGCGGAGGCCCATGCGACCCCAGCCGCGGCGCAGGCGGGCAGAGGCTGCGCCGATGCGTGTCATGGGGGAGCGAGGCCTTCCAGCTTGTAACCGACCCCGCGCACGGTGGTGATCCTCACCGAGGCAGCGGTCGCGCGCAGCTTGTCGCGGAGGCGGGTGACGTGCACGTCGACGGTCCGCTCCCCCGAGACGGGCTCGTCGGTGTCGTGCAGGCGCGTCAGCAGCTGGGCGCGGTTGAAGACCCGACCCGGTTCTCCCAGCATGGCTGCCAGCAGGGCGAATTCGCGCCGCGGGACACCGATGCGGGAGCCGGCCACCCGCACCTCGTGCCCGTCGAGGAGCAGCTCGAGGTTGCCCAGGCGCAGGACCTCGGGGGGCCGTGGTCCGATCTCCGCGCGCCGGAGCAGCGCAGCCACCCGGGCGACCAGCTCTCGGGGGCTGAACGGCTTGATCAGGTAGTCGTCCGCTCCGAGGCCGAGACCCGAGATGCGGTCGACCTCGTCGGCCCTGGCGCTCAGGATCAGGATCGGGACGGTCAACCCGCGGCGCCGGATCTCGGCGCAGATCTCGAACCCGTCGCGCTCGGGGAGCATCACGTCGAGGACGACGCACCTTGGAGACACCTGGCGCAGGACGTCGAGCGCCTGCCCCCCGGAGCGGCACACCGCGGTGGTGTGTCCCTCGTGCTCGAGGTAGGCGCGGACCACGTCCACCGTCGTGGGGTCGTCC
>JBEKWB010000139.1:0-9485 GCA_049513455.1 Acidimicrobiales bacterium | reverse complement strand
GGCAGTAGCCACCGCGGTCGAGGAGCGCGAGGGCGATCAGATGCTCGGGCTGGCGGAACCCAAAGGCCATGCGGTGCAGCACCCGCAGCTTGGTGTTGGTGCTCTCGATCAACGCGTTGGACCACACCGTCAAATGCACCCGATGCCAAGGATGTGGCTAGTCGGGAGCTGGTCCGCGTAACCCACCCGTTCCACCCCCTCGCCGGGCGGGAGCTCGAGTTTGTCAAGCGGCGCAAGAACTGGCAGGCCGACCGGGTCTACGTGTATGACCCCGCTGGTGAGCTGGTGTCGCTGCCCGCGGAGTGGACCGATGCGGTGGCGCCAGATCCCTTCGTGGTGGTCTCGGCCGGTCGCTCGCCGTTCCACCTCGCGGGTCTCGTGGCCTTGGCCGACCTGGTGGCCCAGCTTGCCGCCGGCCGCCCGCCGAGTGTCAAGCGGAATTCGCCGTGAATGTCCAGTCGATTTTGCGAGGACTGCGACGGCTCCTGTCCTGGGCCACGCCCCCGGCTCGACATGAAGTTCCTAGAATAGAGATCAAACCAGGGAAGATCGACCGATCATCCACCCGGTCCTCGGGGATATTCAGCATAATAGACTGGACACTACTTCCGGGGAGGTGCCATGGCCAGAGGTCAATCCGATCCGAAGGTGGCCGAGTTGGCCCGTTCGAGGACCCTCAACGCGCACCCAGAAGCGGTGCGCGACGAGGCGTTCGTCTCCTCGGAGTTCTTCGACGCTCGCGACCTTGTCCAGGTCAAGTACGAGATGGTGCGCAAGGTCGAGACCGGCGACGCCTCGGTGCGTGGCGCCGCGAACGCCTTTGGGCTCTCCCGTCAGACCTACTACACCGCGGCGAGCGCCTTGGCCGAGGGTGGGCTGGCCGGACTGCTCCCGGCCAAGCCGGGGCCGCGTCGAGCGCACAAGCTCACCGACGAGGTGCTCGATCATGCCCAAACGCTCTTGGCCGCCGATCCGGCGCTGGGTTCGACCGCCCTGGCCGACGCGGTGGGACAGCGCTTCGGGATCGAGGTCCATCCTCGCTCGGTCGAGCGAGCCCTCGCCCGCCGGGAGGCCGCCCGGAGTCCCAAAAGTCCCTGAGCCTGCTGGCGATCGGGCCGCTGGCGAACTGGCCGTGGGTTACGAAGCTCTGCGCGACGCGGTCCTTGGTGCGCAGCCCTGCGGATGGCGTCTCGGCCACGGGGTGCTCGCCGGGCGCGGCATGGCGGCCTGGATGGCCGCGTGGGCCGCCGGTTCAGCGGCACCCGAGCCCGGGACGACAGCCGACCCATCCGCCCCTCTTACCCAGTCCCCGTCCCCCTATCGAAATACCGAAGCGCTGTCGTCCCTGCCCGGTGCCGCACAGATCGTCGCCGTGCTCGCCCAGATGGCACTTGCCCACAGCTGAATGCGCGCGCCCGCGCGCTCAAGACGAAAGGAACTCCGATGACCGATGTCTCGACCAAGGTGACCGCAGAGCATCTCCGGCGTGACGCCTACCTCTATGTCCGCCAGTCCAGCCTCTACCAGGTGGCCAACAACACCGAATCGACCCGTCGCCAATACGACCTGCGGGGCCGGGCGATCGCACTGGGGTGGCCGGCCGACCGAGTCGTCGTGATCGACGTCGATCAGGGCCAGTCCGGGGCGTCGGCCGCCGATCGGGAAGGCTTCCAGCGTCTCGTGGCCGACGTCTCGCTCAACAAGGCGGGCATCGTGCTCGGCCTCGAGTGCTCGCGTCTCGCACGCAACAACGCCGATTGGCACCGACTCCTGCAACTCTGCGCCTTTGCCAACACGCTCATCTGCGACGAGGACGGTCTCTACGACCCCTCCACCATCAACGACCGCCTCCTACTGGGATTAAAGGGCGCGATGTCCGAGGCCGAGCTGCACTTCATCCGGGCCCGACTCCAGGGCGGGATCCTGGCCAAGGCGGCGAGAGGGGAGCTGGCGCTGCGCCTACCCATCGGCCTGGTCTATGACGCCGCCGGTGCGGTCACGAAGGACCCCGACGCCGGCGTCCGAGAAGCGATCGAACACTTCTTTTCCACGTTCGAGGCGACCGGTTCGGCGAGCGCGGTCGTCAAGGCGTTCGCCAAGGAGGGCCTCAGGTTCCCCGCTCGCCACCTCAGCGGCCCGCATGCCGGCGAGCTGTGCTGGGTGCCGTTACGCCACGAACACACCCTCTTCATCTTGCACAACCCTCGCTATGCCGGCGTTTACTTCTATGGGCGCCGACGCCGGGTCACCGACGCCGAGGGGCGGCACCGCACGGAGATGAAGCCACGCGACGAGTGGACCGTCTTTCTCCCCGGCGCCCACGACGGCTACATCAGCTTCGCAACCTTCGAGGCCAACCAGGTAATCCTCGCAGCCAACGCGGCGGCCCACGGTGAGGATCGCCGGGCCGGGCCGGCGCGCGAGGGTCCCGCGCTCCTCCAGGGCCTGGTCGTCTGCGGCAAGTGCGGCAAGCGAATGACCGTCGGCTACCACCAGCGCTGCAACGGCAGCTCGGTTCCCGACTACGCCTGTCAGGGCGAAGGCATCTCGACTGGAACCCCGGCGTGCCAGAACGTGTGCGGATCGGGTGTCGATGCCGCCGTCGGCGCTCTGGTCCTCGAGCAACTCACCCCGCTCGCCATCGAGGCGGCGTTCCAAGTCTCAGAAGAGCTCGCGAGACGGTCGGCCGAAGCCGACCGCATCCGAATGAAAGGCGTCGAGCGCGCCCGCTACGCAGCCGATGCCGCTCGCCGCCGCTATCTGGCCGTGGACCCGGCCAACCGACTCGTGGCGGACACCTTGGAGGCGGACTGGAACCACAAGCTGCGCGAAGTGGTCGACGCCGAGGACGACTACGAACGGTCTCGCAACTCGGTTGCCCACGTGCTCGACCACGAGCACCGGGACCATGTCCGGGCACTGGCCGAGGACCTACCCGCTTTGTGGCACGACCCCGACACCCCGATGCGCGAGCGCAAACGACTCATCCGCCTCCTCGTCACCGACGTCACCCTCATCAGGGGTGATGAGCACATCACCGCGCACGTCCGCCTCTCTGGCGGCACCACCCATACACTCAGCGTGCCCCGGCCACTGTCGGCCTGGGAGGCTCACACCACCCCGGCCGACACGATCTCGGTCATCGACGAGCTGCTCGCCGACCACACCTATGGCGAAGCGGTGAAGATCCTCAACGAACGGGGTCTGACGGGCGGATGGGGCAAGCCCTTCAACGTGCCATCGCTCACGCAACTGTGTCGGCTCCGGGGCATCCCCAGCCTGCGCGACCGGCTCCTGGCCGTCGGCATGTTGACGGCGGAGCAGATGGCGACCGAGCTCGGCGTCACGAATCAGACAATCAAGGTCTGGCAGCGCCGAGGAGCCATCACCGGCAGACGGGTCGACGGTCGCCGCGAGCACCTCTACTTCCCCGGGCAGTCCCGCCCTACCTACCATCGACGGAATCACTGGCAACGAGATCAGGAGCGTGTCACAACCCCCCGTCATGATGCAGTGAGTCGGACCGCCGAAGACAAGACCACCAGAACCTCAGGAAGAGGTGCAGTATGAGGCGCACGCGTTGCTCACCCGGGCCACGTGGAAGTTGCAGATCTTGTCGAACCACTGGCGGATGGTGCGGCCGAGCTTTTGGATCTCGGGCGGCATGGCTCGCTTGACGCAGTGCCTCTGGAGTTCTTCGAGCATGGCACGGGCTTCGGCGGGGTCGTAGGTGCCGTAGAAGTCACGGAGCCTCTCTTTGATCCGATAGGCGATGGCCACCTCGCCGTCTGGGTCGCCCAGCTCGAGCAACGAGGCCAGGCGGGTGGCGGCCTTTTCGTCCAGCCTCTCTTCGCCGCGTAGGAGCACCCGGCGGGCCCGATAGAGCGGATCGTCCTTCCGGCCCCGGTGGCCCAGCTGTGATCTAACAGGCTACGGGAGATTCTTGTCCTCATCATGCTCACCTTCGGGGCATTGGCTGTGCGAAAGCCGTAGGCCCGGTTACCCCACCGGCGACGATCTGCCGCCCCCCGACAGGATGATCAAGCGCCCGACTCGGCAAGATTGGGCAATTTGCACCCGTCGGTGCGGCCGGCCGAACCCATGCTCACAGGGCGTTCAGCTGCGCCTGCTGCGCCGCGGTCAGCTGGACGACGTTCTTGGGGTTGCAGTTCCAGATGGACTGCGTGGGCTTTGTGATTGCCTTATCGTAGATCCACCCCTTGGGTCCGCCCTTCATGATGGTGAAGCATGGGGAGGGCTGGGGGTTCTCGTTCGACAGCGTCAATTTTGCGATGGGGGCCTGAATGCCTCCAGCGTCCCAGTTCTTCGTGGCTGCTGCGTGGCTCAATACGCAGGTCACCGTGAGGCTGATCCCGCAGGCCGAGGCCGACTTCGCCCACAGGAGCCACGACTCGGCCCCCTCTTCGTCGTCGAAGTCGATGGTGTCGCCCTTGGCGTATTTGTGCAGGGTGGTGACGAGCTCCTCGGTCGAGGGGTTTTGCGAGGCCATCGAGAGTGGCCAAAAGGACGACTCGACGTAGACGGGCGGCAGACTGGGGTTGTCTACCACGGCTTGCTGCGTCTGGGAGTTGGCGAACTGAGGCGTTAGTAATACGAAGGCGGGGTGGTAGCCGGCGGTCGTCATCGCTTGGGCGAAGGGGGTGAAGTTGGAGTTGTCCGCGGGCCACAGGGCCTCGACCCCCTTGCTCTGGTAGTCCTCGACGTAGGGCGCCCAGTTCTCCACCGAAGTCGGGGGTTCGAGGAAGTCGACGACTTTCCAGCCCTGCGCCTCGGCGCCGAACTCGTACTTTGTTTCGGCCTGAAGGACCGAGGGAGTGTCGGCCGCACCCATGCCGGCCACCTTGACCGCCTTCGGGTAGGCCTTGGCCAGCGCCCCGAACCACCCCGAGGAAATCGAGCTCGTATTGATGCCGCTCGGATCGACCTGCAGGGTGGCAAGATCAGAAACGTTCGAGACGAGGTAGCCGCTGATCTGTCCCAGCCCGCACTTCTCGCGGATCGGGACGGATGGCTGGTCGAGGGCCATGCCGCCGCCGACCGCCATGAAGTCGCTCTGGCAGGCCGCCGTCGCTTGCTGCGCCGCGTTGAACAGCGCAGCGTCTCGGTTATCGATCACGATCTTGCGCCCGTTGATGCCCCCCGCGGCGTTGCACCAGTCTGCGAACGCAGTGGCCTGCTGGGGGAACTCCACCTCGAGTCCCGGGTCAATGGTGTTGGCGGCGTCGTTGAACACCGCGATGTTGATGGTCTTGGAGCTCACACCGCGGACCGTCGAGGCACCGCCGGATCCCGGTTCGCATATTTTGCCGACCCCGGGCCAGACGCCACTCGAACTCGACGCCGACGTCGAAGCGCCGGCCGTCGTCGATGAGAGCGCGACGGATGTCCCGGCGAGAATTAGCGTCGCCATTGCCAGCGGCAGCGCGGACTTTCGAAGCTGGATCAGCCCTTTGCAGAACATCCTCATACCCTCCCCAGAGTCGTTTGCAATCGGACAATTAAATCAGCACGCCGACCGCAGCGGGGGTCGGTCGGCACATGGTAGGCGAAGCTGAAAGAAGATGCTTGAAACCGCATTGACTCAGTAGAAACCTCCGCGTAGCCCTATACGTTGCCTCATGGAGAAACCTCCGCTTCGGGGGGATCCCAGAGGCCTCCGACGGCATGGGTTACGCCCTACGTCATGGAGCTTTCGATGGGGCAACGCCAGGCAGTGACCAAGAAGCTGGCAACGAGCTACAGGCGGGGATCGAGGTGCGAGAAATCTCGGATCCTCGACGAGGAAGGCCGGGATGCTCTCGGGGGGTGAGCAACGGATGCTCGCTCTTGGGCGCTCGCTGGCCACGGACCCACTGCTACTCATGGCCGACGAGCTATCGCTTGGGTTGGCACCGCTCATCGTCCGCCGGCTTCTCGAGGTGATCGGGAGCACGGCCCGGCATGCGAGTAGGTAGCCGCGAAGATTGACATCGATCGTTCGATGCTCCGGTCTTCCCTCTTGCGTACATGATTCAAGAAAGGCACCCAATCCATGGATTTCGAATTATCACCTAAGCTGTGCTGATGACCCGCCGTCGACGTCACGAGCAGCGGGGTTCTGCTGCATGGGCGTCGGAACGACGCTGGGGTGTGCGATGCAGCGGATCCATAGAGATTGCCTGGTCTACCGGATCGCCGGAGGGTCACCTCACATGGTTCGCAACACCATCGCCAGCCAACTGATGCCCAACCGTAAATTCAGTCAGCGCCCCCCCAAGACGGCGGCGTCCGAACAATGAGCCAATCAGCGATGACAAGGAAGTGGGTGGACCGTGGTTGACGTGAGCCATAGCAATTGGGGTCGGTGGGGAGATGACGATGAGCGAGGTGCGCTCAACCTGGTGACACCGGAACGAACGTTGAGCGGTGTAAGGGCCTGCCGGACTGGGAAGGCCTACAGTCTTGCCTATCCGTTGCAACGTGACGGGGTGCCCATCGTCGAGTATCGGGGAGCTCCGCAGCGCCTTAGCTTAATGAACCAGGCGGATCCCGGACAGTTCGAGGCTTGGGGTGGCGGTCCCGAGATCGGAGCCAACGAGGACGTACTGGTGGTTCCGTCGCATTCGGTCACCCACATGGACGCGTTGTGTCACGTCTACAACGAGGGACGCATCTACAACGGTTTCCCTGTCAATTCGTTCAGGACCTACGCAGGCGCCGGGAAGTGCGGCATCGACAAGGTGGGGGCGGTGGCAGCTCGATCGATACTGCTCGACCTTCCCGGGCACCAGGGAGTGCCATGGCTCGAGCCGGGGCACAACATTACCGGGTCCGAACTCGAGGACTGCGCTCTGCATGAGGGTGTTTCCGTCCAATCAGGAGATGCCCTGCTGATCCGGACCGGGTACATGAAGTACTGGTTCGACCGCGATGGCAAGGACCTGCCTTTCGCGCAGCCCGGCGTGGGTCTGAACGCCGTCGACTACATCCGCGAACACGATGTAGCAATCGTAGGTGCGGACAATTCTGCTGTTGAAGTAGTGCCGTTCGATACTACTTATATGAGCGGACACCTTGCCCTCCTGGTCCAGCTCGGAGTTCACCTCCTGGAGCATGTGCGTCTGGACGAGCTTGCTTCCGATCGTGTGTACGAAGGGCTTTTCGTCGTAGGCCCACTGAACATGACTGGCGCCACGGGGAGTCCGGTCACTCCGGTAGTGATTGGATAAGAAGGTTCAGGGTGTATTGAGCCATCACTGCTGAGAGGTAACTTCAGATATGCCTGGAGACCAGCAATGACGGAAGCAATTCGTAGATATCAGAAGAAGTGGACTTTCGCATAGTTGATCCCATCTTGTGCGACTCAAGACGGCATGAACCCCCAGCGGCTATGCAGCAGTCGCCAGAACATCGAGCATGCCGTCGATGATTTTCGTGTGGTCCCGCCCGCTGAATGACAACGGAGTAATTCGTTCAGCCCACAGTGAGCGTCTGAGCGCGGCGAGTGCGTCGAGGAACGACGGGGTCTTCTTGTTCTGATACCACGGGCGCACCGTCCACATGCGTTGGCAGCCGTTCGTGGTGATGTGCCATATCCAGATGGCGCTGTAGAGCCACAACGACAAGTTGGCCGCGCGTTCAGGTCCTTGGCGCTTCCATGACTGGGGGTCTTCTCCGCCCAGGCACTGCTTCACTTCTCGAAAGGTCACCTCTATTGCCCAGCGCCCGGCGTAGCGCGCCACGATCTCGGCGTCTGTCGCCTCGGGGTCATCGGTGACAAAGAAGTCGTCGCGCATGATGCCGTCGGGGTCCCTCACGATGACCAAGGTGACCAGTCGCTTCTTGTCCACCGAGTACCACAGCACTCGGGTCGACCACACCAGCGCGTGGACCCACAGGTACTCGAGTACATGAATGAAATCGATGATGATGGTGATCTTCAACTTGCGACTGGCGGCTTCGTTCTCGATCCGGTCGATCTGGTGGCTGTTGCCGTCGACGAGGGCGACCCAGGTTCGTTGGTGCTGGCTGTCTCTTCGCTCTGCCTCGTCGAAGACGTCTGCGATCACCTCGGCTGCGTCTTCGACCACGCTGGCCGTCAGCCACTTGTTCTTGGCCCCGGGTCCCTTGACCGGTTCTTCGTCCTTGCCGGCCAAGATGTCGGTGGCGCGGCGCGGGACTGGCGTTACGTCATAGACCGTCCCCAGCTCAGCCATGCGCTTGCGCCCGTGCTTCTCGACCTTGGACAGACGGTCCTGATCTTGGGGGTGGAGGATTCGGCCGCCTTCCTGGTCGCCTCGCGCAGTGCCTCGGGGCGCATCACGATGCCCTTGCCGTCGACCGAGAGGACCAGGGCGTCTTCGGGGTCGGCCTCGGGCCCGGAGCGCTCGGCGTAGAAGCCCTCGACATCGACGGCGGCGCGCGCGACGAGGGACTCCACCTGGCGTTTGCCCACCTTTTGGCCGGTCGCCCGTTCGATGGCGTCGGTGGCCCCGTCATAGGACCCGCGCGACGCCTCGATGGCCGACCAGCGCCTCAGCCCGTGGGAGTGCTTCTCTTGTGGCAGATTCAACGAGGCGTCGGCGGGGTGGAGGTTCTCCTCGCCGCGTTTGCGGTAGGCGAGTCGCTCGACCTCCGCCTGGCCGAAGACCGTCGCGCCAGGGTGCGTCGGTGCCCTGCTTCGACGCTTCTGTGCGCGTTGCCGGCTGCGCCGACCACCTCGATGCGCTCCTCGCGCTCCACCCGCACGATGAGATGGTCATGGAAGAGCCGCCGGAACACCTCTCGGCTCTCTCGCTCGAGACGGTCTTCGAGCGCTCCGTGCTCGAGTGCCATGGCCTCTTGTGTGCCCAAGAACGAACCCAGGGCGAATCAAACAGAGTGGAGGACCGCGCACCGTCGAAGGTGGATGGTGCACAGATTGGGCGCCCCCTACGGCCGGCTCAGCGCCTCAGTTGCAGGGAAAGTCCTGGTGACAAGTCCCTCCAGCGGAGCCGCACCCGTTTGATTTGAACCGGCCTGGGTTTGACGGAGGCTCGTTTGCTTTGATTTCTCATGCCACGTTGGGCTGAGACCTATGACCGTAGTCGGCTTCAACTTCTGCCGGTGTGCGATCGTCGAGTTCAACTTCTGCCGGTGTGCGATCGTCGAGTTCTCCGTGGAGCCGTTCCTCGTTGAACCAGGGCACCCAGGCGCAGGTGGCGATTTCCAGGTCGTCGAGCCCCTTCCAGGGCCCACCGTTGGCACTGAGCGCGGCGGGGTTGCGGTGTAATTCGGTTTTGTACAATCCCATCACCGATTCGGCCATCGCGTTGTCAAAACTGTCGCCGACGGTGCCGATGGAAGGTGCCGCGCCGACGTCGCCGAGCCGTTCGGTGTAGGCAATCGAAGTGTACTGACTTCCGGCGTCGGTGTGGCAGATGAGGCCATCGAGGGTGGTGTGCCGGCGAGTCCACGCCGCCATGTTGAGGGCGTCGATGACCAAG